>NZ_LR733630.1:0-648333 GCF_902506275.1 Exiguobacterium sp. 8A
ATAACTATCTAAAACCAAAATCCGATATAGTGCACTTTTAAAACAAACTTATGGCTATTATGTCTCCATAGTAAAACCAATTTTTCATGAGTGAAATATCTTCAAAATCAGCAATATCACAATGAAACATAATGTAAATCATGTTAAAATATACAAAAAATGAGTAGGATGAAAATAATGACTAAAGCAATACCTTTTTTAAGATGGGCCGGAGGAAAAAGATGGTTAATTAATCAACATCATGATCTATTCCCTGTAGAATACAACACTTATTATGAACCTTTTTTAGGTAGTGGGGCAGTATTTTTCTATTTACAGCCTGAAAAAGCAATTTTAAATGATACAAACAAAGACTTAATAGATTCGTATAAAGCAATAAAATCTAGATGGAAAAGTGTTTATACTCTTTTATCAGAGCATCACGAAAAGCATTGTCCAAGTTACTATTACGATATTAGATCAACCAGCTATCATTCCTTAGAGGAAAGAGCAGCTAAGATGATTTATTTAAATCGAACTTGTTTTAATGGAATTTATCGAGTTAATAGAAAAGGAGAATTCAATGTACCTATTGGATCGAAAACTCAAGTTCTTTTAGATACCGATGATTTTCAAAATGTTGCTAGTTCATTAAAAAATGTCGAATTACTTAACTGTGACTTTGAAAAAATTATTAACCTCTCTAAAGAACAAGATTTTGTTTTTGTAGATCCTCCATATACTGTAAGACATAACTCTAATGGTTTTGTTAAATACAATGAAGTTTTATTTTCATGGGAAGATCAAGAAAGATTGGCAAAGTGTTTGATTAAAGCTAAAAATAGGGGTGTAAAGATCTTACTGACAAACGCAGCGCATCCATCTATAAGACAATTGTACGAGTCAGCGGGCTTTAACATTCAACATGTGTCTAGGTATAGTTCAATATCTGCAAATAAAAATAGTAGAAGTGATTATAAAGAATATTTAATTTCATGTAATCTTTGAAGGGGGAAATACTGATGAATAATATTGAAGAGTTGATTAGCGGTGCCTCGGTTAGTGACAATCCTTTAAATGTTTTAACTAATTTCTTAGAGGAACAAAAGCGATTTGAAGAAGCTAGACAGGTGGAAAACTTGAAATTCGTAGGTTATACTCTAGAGTTAAACTACGATTCCGCTAAAATCATCACCTCTGACCCGTATAAAATTGCGGTAGGGGGTATTCCTAGAGGATCATTTTTAATATTAGTGCCTAATAATTTCCGAGGTGTACCTGTTCATTTTACTTTACTAAGGGTTTCAGGTGTTTCGCCAACGCCCTTAAGTAATCATGTCCAACAGACATATTTTGAACTACATAAGAAATCAATGCCGGAACTAGATGTGTGGACGCAAAGTGAACTTCAGTGGGGAGCCTTAGACTGTGATGTAATGGGGATGTTTTATCAAAACCCCTTTGATTCAAAGAAATTAGAATTCTCAGGAGATGTAAATAATGTAGTAAGTGCACATCGTTATCAAGTATATTCACCAAATCAACAAATATTAGATTTGATAGTAAATGGTTTAGTAAAAAGAAATGGTCAATATCCTTTAGGTAATTTACGAACTACTGAATGTCTTTTAACTACTGATATGAATCAACAACCAGAAGTGAAAATATCAGTAGAAGATTTTAAAGGAACAAGAACTGCGATGTTTGGAAAGACTCGACTTGGAAAGTCTAATATCGTAAAACTAATTGCTGAATCAGTAATTAAATCTTCACAACAAGACCATAATGTAGGTCAAATTATTTTTGATATTAATGGGGAATACGCAAATGATAATCCACAAGATGGAAATACCTCCATTAGATCGGCATATAATGAACAATGTGTTGTGTATGCGTTAACAAAACGTCCCGGTACTGAATCAAAAGATTTACGTTTGAATTTTTATGAGAGTCCATCTTCATGTAAGGATATTATTTCTACTTTGCTAGAACAAGATAAACAACACGCAAATTATGTAAAAAGCTTTAACAGTGTAGTTATTCCGTCCATTGAAGAAATCATTGAGGCTGATAATAAGGACAAAGTAAGAATGATTCGTAAAGTGCAATTTTTTTGGGCGATTTTAAAAAAAGCAGGTTTTTCATGTGAAGATAAAAATCTAAAAGACTTAAAGTTGAAAACTAGATACACATACGATTTTAACCCAGGGTTTTCAGAAAGTAATCGAAAATTGATTTTTGGTGATAAAGTACCGAATCAACCCAATAGTATGCAAAGTCTAGTGGAAGAAATTGATGCACTTGCAACATACATCTTAGAGAACGGCAACTCGAATTTAAAATCATCATCGGGCAAACCTCTTTTAGATGCAGATGATGAGGCGTTAATTGCTTTCTTTAAACCTAAATCTGGAAGTGGTCCTATTATATTAAGAAACTATATTCAATATCACTCGAAGGACGCTACTAACTTCACTAAGGAAATTTTAGGATTTGTAGATGAAGGTAAAACTGTAATATTAGACTTAGGGAATGCTTCTGATAAAATTAGACGCTACTTCTCTGATTTAATTTCACAATCGGTCTTTACTCATCAAGAACAAAAATTTATTAACAATATGTTAGGTGGAAAATTTATTCAACTATATTTTGAAGAGGCTCACAATTTATTCCCACCAAATACTGATGATCATACAGGAATCTATTCAAGATTTGCGAAAGAAGGGGCTAAATTTCACATTGGAATGGTTTATTCTACTCAATCACCATCCACAATTAGTAAAGAGCTATTAGCACAAACTGAGAATTTTTTTGTAGGTCATTTATCTTCAAGTGATGAGACAAGAGCATTATCAAAAGTTCAAACAGCTTTCAAAGGTGTCGAAGAAGATATTCAAAAATCAAAAACCCCAGGGTATATGAGAATGATAACTATGTCACATAGATTTGTTGTTCCCCTTCAAGCAAATAAATTTGAAGTTAAGGTTGGTGAATAAATTAATGGCATATAATAGTACATCTAATTCTCCGTTTGAATATGCATCTAAACTGGGACATCTAGATGTCGTTGAAAGTGAGTGGGTCAAATCTTTAATTAAAGATTTTGAATCGAACTCTTATGAACTTTCACAAAGTGAAAAAGAGGGTTGGAATGAAGCTGAATTAGAGGCAGTAAGTAGTTTAAGACAATTTTGGGCAGTGGATGGATCATATGTAACTGTTAGTTCGAACGCAACTCCTGCTAGGGAGGTTGCTTTCGTAAAGGCAGGATTAATCTCAATTGAACAGTCAAAGCTTGATAAAATTGATAAAGAACACCCTCACCCAATTTTATTGAAAGACATTTTGTCAAAAAGTGCAGTTCATCATGCTACAGTATTTCCACTTAGAAACATCAAATCATCGATGGGTAGTAATTATAATGCTATAAGACATATTGTTAGAGACTCACTAAAAATTGATCAAAAAGGTGCTTATTTTGAAACTTTAAAATGGTTAGTCTATGAGAAATGGAGAGATCAACCTATCGTTTCTCCAAATTTTCAGTGTCCATATTGTGAAAATAAGATTACAGGTCTCAACCCAGATGAAGATACTAAGATATGTGAAGTTTGTAAAGGAGTGGTTTATTTAACTGATATCATTGGCTTTCACTTAGATATGAATGAGGACACTGCTCCAGAAAGTGTAAGTTCAGCATACATGATGATTGTAGAACACCTTATGTTATTTACAGCGATTCGTTTATTGTGGAGCCATAAAGATAAAAAGTTGGTCACGAATACCTTATTTATTAAAGATGGACCACTTACATTAAGAGGACAATATTCTAAGCTAGTTCCTTCCATTCGCAACTTTTTAGAGTTTGCTAAGTCTGAAGATAGACCAATTCATATAATTGGTCAAGAAAAGTCTGGTTTATTTGTCGATCACCTTGGTCAAATCTCTAAAGAATTAATGCCAATGTCTAGAGGAGACTCTATTTATTATTCTGTATTGACACATCAGTATATTAGAAATGAAGTTTATAGAACTCCCGATTTAATGAATTCGTATGGGAAAAGAACCAATTGGGGAGAGAAAATCTATGTAAAAACGGATCCTAACACTTGTATAGTATTAAATATTCCTACGGGGCATTATGTCAATAATGAGAATGGCCCAAATGAAAATGATTTGATCGGATTAGAAAGAATACTAAAAACTTTACCTGAAATTATTAGCCATCGATACACTAGCGCTCTTTTTCCGATAGAATTAGCTAATGGTATAGCATCAATGTCAAGCTATCCTTCTTCAAGCATTCTTCAAAGGTTTTTTGAGGAGAACACTAAATAGTATTTCTCACATTTATTTTATGAATATTAGAAAAGGGTATCATTTGCCATTTGTATATTTTAGCAAATGATACCTTTTTATAGTTTGAAAATCTTAAATTTACAATTGTTTCTACTTTTGATTCGTACATACCTTTATTCCACTTAAAATCAAGGGGGATTGTTAATGGATTTTAGTATATATAAACAAATAATTCCTAAAGAAAGTTTGATCAGAGAGTTAAAAGAAAAGGGAATGGTAAGAAAAGGTGAAACGCAAGTTCATACGAGCAAAATAATTATTGAAAATGAGCAACTATCAGTAAAAGTACATGTTGACTTTTTCTTTAAATTAGATAGAGAAGAGTCATCGGAGATTAAGTGGGCAAAGTATTGGGGCGAATATTTTGGCGATAACTCAAAACAAAGCAAGATAGTAGAATCAGCTTATGGAGTTATTATTACAGAGTTAGGCGGAAATCTATATGCTATTTCTCTCGGAAGAGGACATAGTTATGTCAATACTTCGGCTGATTTAGATTTTGGTTTTAATATCGCTGAAAGAGTTTATGATAATAATTCAATAGAAGTGAAGTCAGCTAGATTTTTGAATCAATCGAAAAGTAGAGCGCTTACTCAATATCACGCAGATTCATTCGTTTCTTCTGAAGTTGGGGAAAGTCATGAGTTAGTAGTAAGTAAAATTAAACTTAAGGAGAAGTACTCTAGATTTTTACTGTCTAAATATTCCGATAACATGAAATTTGGAACATCAGTAAGACTGAGTGTTAATTCATATGAACCAACTGAAATATTAGATATTATTCACGAATTAGATTATTTACTGCGGAATGAGAGTGCGGTAGGTGGGTTATCACGTATGATTCTTATTAAAGAAAATGAAGATAATTTACCGCTAATTTCAGATTTAAATCGACGTTTACTAAACTCAATTTTGAAGAAAGAAACGAATGTTTCATTATCATATTTTATGGAGGATAATGGTGAGGTTTTCATTAACCCAGAAAATGATGATAACATCGAAATAGTATATAAGAAAAGTTATGAGTTGGAGAGTTTTTCAATTGATTCCTTAGCAACTGCTTTAGAGGCACTAGAGTGTGAAGATATTTCAAAAGTATCGATAAGGTTAAACACAGAAAATACAACGAAAGTTTTTTTAATGAAATTAATTGATTATAGTATCGACTTTCGAGGAAAAACTTTTTGTCTTTATAAAGGGAAGTGGGCAAGCTTTAACAAATCATATATGGATTTTATCAACAGAGAAATCTCAAAAGTCAATGACTTTATTATTTACGATGAGAAATTTAATTTAAATGCATCGGTATTAAAAAAAGGAAGAAAAATTCAAAAGTTAAGTCCGCAAACTTATGACCAAGTAAAATATGCTGAATATCCATATAATATTTATTTAGAACATGAATTTGGTTATGAGTTATTGGATAGAAAGAATGACCATTCAAGTTTCAAGAGTGTTGAATTTGCAGATTTATACAATAGAGACGAAGAAGATTTAATACATGTAAAAATTGGTAATACAACAGAAATGCGCTATTGTATTAAACAGTCACTGCACAGTGCTGATATTTATAACATGAATAGGAAAGTGCTAGAAGAGTACAATATTTTGAATGTTAGTAATATATCAATGTTATTTATCACAAAAATACAAAGTATCATTCGAAAAGATGGAACAATAGATATATCAAAAATTAAATCTATATACTTTAAGATTGAAATTATTGAGTGGTTAACTAAAATTAGGTCTTTAAATTATAATCCTAAAATTATTATTGCACAAGATTTAAGAAATGATTTGACTAGCAAATCAAATTAATAATTGAAGCGCAACACTTCTTCGACCTCCCGTTAATCTTGGCGAGCGTATCTATAAGCTTGTCATGCCCGACTTTCGTGAAGTCTGTTCCTTTCAGGAAAAACTCGCGGTGGAGCTGTCGGCATCCTCGTTGCTTCACCGTTGTCACGATGAGTACGAGTCGGCGAAATACATCGGCACGCCGAGCGTCTCTTAAATGAGTTAGTGACCTCTGAACTCCTTGCCTCGGTCCGTCGTAGCAATTCAGAAAGGCGCCATGCCATGCACCGAATTGATTGCCCCACTATTGAGGCTGAATTATGGTCTTTGATCGGCAGGAAGAGATATAACCAGATTTTTCGCTCGATGAACGTCGCGACACATGCCTTCGATTTCTCTCCTCCTGAGACGACGATGTCGAACTCTCAGTGCCCGAACGTTCGACGCCACTTGATCTCTGAGGACGTTTCGAGATTGGGAGTTTAATGTTGACACGTCAGCACATCTCGACAGCTTTTTTGATGTCTCCCTTTCTGGGCAGAATACGTTCACGAGCGTGTCGATTTGTCCCATATAAATCCAGTGATAGGTTGTCAAGATGGCAATTCTGTAATCGAAGAGACGATCGATAATCTGTTCCGGGGACCAGGTCCCACAAAACTTTTCAAGGATTGTCCGGCGCATCACGTTGTCAAGCTTCGTATTTGCGCCACAGTTGGTCTTCATCTTCACATAGAGTTCTTGTGCACTTTCTGACTCGTATCTGGAGTTCCGTCTGATTTCCCGCTAGACTGTCAAGGACTGTCGCCCAAACCCAATCGACCGGATGGATAATCTTGAGCTCTGGTAGGTCTCTATTTCACATGTTTCGTGGTGATGAGATGGCTATAGCTCACGAGATTACCTCTGTCTGAATGTATTTTTTGTGACCTCATTCTACACGAGAGAAGAGTCATAGGTTTTTTGTGTTCACATTTGGATGCTGTACTTAATTTTATAATTCATCATAGATAAATAAATACGTTGAAGTAATTTGACATTATAAAGTTATTATTTATGGAATTAATTTAGTTTGATTTTACCTAAGTTATGCAATTAGAGGAGGAAAGGAGTATTTAACATGACTAGATTTAATAAGTTGATCCGTGATCATATCCCTGAAATCATTCATGAATCAGGAAAAATACCGATTGTAAAGCAACTAAGCCAAGCAGAGCACTTCGAACAAGCACGATTGAAACTTTATGAAGAAATCAAAGAGTATGAAGAGACAAATATTGATGAAGAGTCGCTGGAAGAGTTAGCTGATATTTTGGAGTTGGTCTATACACTTGGGAACATGCATGGGGCAGACTTTGATGAATTGAATCAAATTCGTGAAGAGAAACGCAAAAAACGAGGCGGTTTTGAGAAGGGTCTATTTTTAGAAGAGGTCCTAGATCATGAGTGATTTACGACTCCATACGAGCAATCTTGGTATCCCTTTACAAGAACACATAGACGCGGCGACTGAAATTTATATGGTCGTCGCGTTTGCTCAAGTGTCGGGAGTGAAAGAATTATCCGCTTCGTTAAGTAAAGCGGGTGAACGCGGTGCTCAGATCAGAATCTTGGTTGGGGACTACCTATATCTCACCAACCCTGATGCGCTGGATATGCTGCTTAAAATCCCGAATATCGAGCTCAGGCTGTACCGTTCAAAGGGAAGGTCGTTCCATCCAAAGGCATATTTGTTCCGTACAATGGAAAGTAGTACATTTTTTGTCGGTTCCTCGAACTTGTCGCATAGTGCACTAAATCATGGAGTGGAATGGAATGTTGAAATTCCTTCGAATATATCAGAGGAAGTGTTTGAAGAGTCAGTCGCTGCGTTCCATGAATTATTTTATAGTGAATATGCGCAAATAATGAATCCAGTCTCGTTACAGCCTTATCGCGAAGAGTATGAAGCGCGAAAGGATCGAATGAAAGAATTGGAGGTCGCTGAACATTCTCCCGTCTACATAGAAGATGATTCGATTACCCCGACGTCTGTCCAAGACGCAGCGTTATTGGCACTCCGAGAAACGATGGCGGAAGGTCGGAAAAAGGCGATGCTCGTCTTGGCGACAGGATTAGGGAAAACGTATTTGAGTGCATTCTTTGCACGACAATTCAAACGTGTCCTTTTCGTCGCACATCAAAGAGAACTTTTGTTACAAGCAGAAAAGTCATTCCTCAATGTGGCGACCGACTGGAAGACCGGGTTACTACTCGGTGGTGAATCAAGAAATCAAGATACTGCTGACGTCGTGTTCGCCTCGATTCAAACGTTAGCTTCGAAACAAAGAATGGAGCAATATGACCCGGAGCAATTCGATTTGATAATCGTGGATGAGTTCCATCATTCGGCTGCTCCTTCCTACCGTCGGGTGCTAGATTATTTTCAACCGAAGTTCTTACTCGGTTTGACTGCAACGCCTGACCGTTTAGACGGAGGAGACGTATATGCACTTTGTGATGATAACGTCGCCTTCCAGATGCACTTTACGGAAGCGATTGAAGAATCGTTTTTAACCCCGTTTCATTACGTTGGAATCTATGATGAAATCGACTACTCTCAGATTCGTCTGATCAATGGACGTCGTTACGATCAAGAAGAGTTATTGGCAGAACAGTTAAAAGAAAGTGTTGCTGAGAAGATTTATAGAGCTTGGTCAGAGCATCATCAATCGAGAGCACTCGGCTTTTGTTCTTCCGTTATACAAGCTGAATATTTGGCTGATTATTTCAGGAGGCAGGGAGTACAAGCGGTAGCACTTCATAGTCAGGCCGATTATGATCGAACGGAAGTAATTGCCCAATTAAAGCAAGGACAATTGGACATCATTTTTGCAGTGAATTTATTTAATGAAGGTGTAGATATTCCTGAAATCGATACGCTATTGTTCTGTCGTCCGACTGAATCATTGACAGTATTCACCCAACAAATTGGACGAGGGCTACGTCTATCAAAAGGAAAGACGCATTGTACGATTATCGATTTGATTGGGAACTATAAAAACATTGATAAGAAACTGGCGCTATTGACGACAGGCGGTCCAGATTCACTGAAGAAGGTTCCAACATCAAATAACTTACCTACTTCGTGTAAAATCGAATTTGATTTAGAGACTGTCGATCTTTTGAAGAAAATGATGACTCGTTCCTCGACACGCCATCAATTATTAGAACGAAATTATTTCATGGTGAAGGAAGAGCTAGGGAGACGACCGACCTACCTAGAACTAATCCAACGAGGCGAATATTCATTGGAAGCTTATCAATCCGAAAGGAAGCACTTTGGTGGCTTCTTCGGTTTTCTAAAGAAGATTGGTGAGTTAACAGACGGTGAGTTAAATGTTTTTGAAAATATGTATCCTCTCTTGTATGAAGTTGAAGATACAAGAATGACAACAAGTTATAAGATGGTTGTATTATCGGTCATGTTAGAGCGGGGAGAACAAATGTGGTACGCTCCTTTGAAAGCATCTGATGCAGCTTATCCGTTCTATGAATACTTGACGAGCGTGCCTTATCGTCAACAGATTGATGGAAAGACGAAAGACTTTCAACAACCTTTCCATCAACAACGAATTGGAAAATTGTTGTTACGGATGCCATTCGATAAAATTGCCAGAGGACCGTTTTATGTAGAAAATGAAAGCCTACATATCGAATTCGATGAAGCGCTCCGCAATCCGATTGTTTATGAATGGGTGAACCAGATTGTAGAAGTTCGGTTACATTACTACTTCAGTCGGAAAGCACAACGAGCATACGATTAATCAATTCAGTTATTTATATTGACAGAAAAAGTAGAAAGGTGGGGTAATATGAAACGCCTGTTACTACGCAAAATCCAATTCGCCCTCCAACACCACGGTGGGACGGCGTCCTTGAAAGACATTTATGCGTATGTCGAAAAATCGTATTATCAACTCGAGCTCGATCGCTATAAAGATTGGAAAGGGCACGTCAATAAACAGATTCGTGCGCATTCTAGCGATTCAGCGAGCTTTACCGGGAAAGAGGACCTCTTTTATTCCACAGGAAATAAAGGCATTTGGGGCATCAGACAATCCAATAACTAACGGAAGCGGGACCAATTTCACTTGGTTCCGCTTTCAATGTTTACAAAACATCACACCCTATTGTCACACAATGTTCATTCCTGTACACTTCGATATTGTGTGCTAAAAATTATGTTAGGGGTTAGTCAATGGAACTTGTACAGCAATTATCTCAAATGCAACTGATCAACCAATTCTGGTTGCTTATGGCCTTCGTCATTCCAATGGTCATTTTATCTCGTATGGTCGTGGCTGGGACGCGCTTCTCGCCGATCCTCGTCATCGTCATCTTCGGTCTCGGTCTCGGATTCGGTATGGTCGAGCTCGGTATCGCGACACCGGGTCTTCCTGAATTCCCGCTCGTTGACTTCTTGTCACGGACGACAATCATCGCCTTAGTCGTTTCGTTCTTCGTCGGCGGACAAGAACTTCGTAAAATCTTGAGCAAGCAAGAGCTCGACATGGAGGACATCGTCGTTCCTTCTAAAGAAGAGATGTTCCTCGGGACAGGGCGTACGCAGTTCATCTTCATCCTTCGTTCATTCTTCTTGCTCGTCGGTTTGGAAGGGTTCTTCCGGATGGCGATCGAGCCAGGTACGGCAGAAGGGATTGCGCTTTACTACCCAATCCTCGCACTCCTCGGTCTTGCGGTGTCGTTCTTACTCATCGACCATAAAGCACAGATTCAGGACAAGAAAGTATACATGCAAAAAGGTGTCATCGAGACAGTCCTCTTGCTTGTCATCTTGTTCGTCTCGTTCCTGATTGCGACAGCAGTTCAGCCGATTATCGCACTTCCGCAAATCTTCTTTGCGATGTTGATTTCGTCAGCACTCGGTGCCATCTTCCATAACTGGACGTATGGACCGACTGTCCGCGCGCTTCTCTTCGCAGGGATTCCGGTCGTCTTGGCTGCCAACTTCATGGTCGGTGGTTCACGAATCGGTGATGCGTTCGCCATCGAAGGCATGAACTCGATTCTCGTGTACGGTTTCTTCGGCCAGTTGTTCTGGATGTTCGGTGGGATCGCACTCATCATGTGGTTCGCTCGCACAGGTCACATCCGTAACCTCGCGCCAGGTATGGCAGGGTCACTTTCACACAGTGGTCTCACAGGTGCTTGTACGGCTGGGGACTTCGGTCAAGTGGCGGCAAAACGTGCGCCAATCATGATCAACATCCCGTTCTTCGGACATATCTTCGTCTTCTCGATCCTCGCGATCAGTGCCGACAACGGCGCGCTCTGGATCTGGCCGACGATGATCATCGTCTTGGTCGGTCTCGCACTCACGGCGCTCGCGTTGAAAAACTTGCGTGCGGCGAACGGGGAAGACTTTAAAGAAGTCAAAGCCCTTATGCAGTTCTCATTCGGATGGCAGATGATGGCCGTCTTCGGTGGTCTCGTCATCTTGACGTTCAGCACGATTGCGTTTGATTACACGACGATGGCACAATCGTCAGCAATCTCGCACTTCGGCTTGTTCGCAGCGGTTCAAGGCGGTATGTTCGGGACGGAAGCATCGCTTCTCATCCCGCTCATCTTCTCGATGCCGTTCCTCGTGCACCCGATCGTCTTCTACATGTTCGGGAAAGCACTCGACAACAATGGCGAAATGCCACGTGTGCCAGTATATGCGATGGCACTCGTCGGTGTCGTCGGTGTATCTGCAGCGATTTTCGCCTTATAATTGAACTCCGCTCTGACTTCGGTCAGGGCGGTTTTTTATTTGATAATTTTGATATGGTAGACTTTGGATAGTGAAAGCGGGGGAGAGTATATGAGAAAATGGGTATTCATCGGTTTTATCGGGTTGATTATAACCAGAGTTTGGATTGCACCATTGTATACGACTAGTCCAGATATGGATGACTTTGTACACTGGTTCGAGGAAACGTATTCGGTACAATGCGAAGATGACAGCTGTGATTCGTTCAACCTGATTGGGGATCAGACGAATATATATGTGAATGAAGAGGGGTATATGAAACAATCCAGTGGCTTTTTCACTTTCAACATGGAGGTAAGGGGATTATACCGAAGTGTCGAAGAACCCGAACGAGTCGGAACGATTGAAGTGAGATGGAATCAAGATTCGTTCGAGGTTATGGAAGAGACAGGCATATTTGTTACTTCACCATAGGGGGCTTGAGAGCATGCTGATGATCACTCAAGATGTAAAGGGAGATCGCTATGAGGCGCTCATCGATGTTTTGCTTGAGCACTGCACTCACTTTGCGTTCGTGGAAGACAGACGCCGAATGGAAATTGAAGAGGAGCGTCTAGCGTATATGGATGTACTGACTGAAGAGATTCGTTGGGATTTGAGGGAACGAACCATCGTAAGTGAATGGGAGACGACTAGATTGTCAGGAGATACGGCGTATCTATATTCGTTCCATATGAATTATCTGACAGCACAGTTTCTAAAAGAGCATGGTGGCTCATTGTTCGGATGGATCCATCCGGAACTTCCCGAAGACTTGATGTTTTATGTGGGGGATACGTGCGTGCTCGCGGTATGCTCCCATGAATCGTTCTTTGTCGTCGATGAAGAGATGTGGGAGCATTTTAGATTAGATGAATGATTAAGGTCACCTCTTATATGGGTGACCTTGTATTAAGTCAACTTGCTAGAGAAGGGTCTCCAGTCTGGGTCTTTTCTGTCGTGTTTATTCGGTTTTCTGACATCATCACAAAAGAGCCGTTCACTCGCACCAAATTGGATGTAATTCTGTTGAGCCTGTCGAAGCGACACCGTATTCGCACCGCCTTCATAATCGGGATCGTCGAATTGAACCCCGTCATTCTCCCAAAAGCAGATTCGACAAATGTCGTATGTGCCTGGAGGTTCCTCTTCTAACGTCTGGTAGCCACAGCATGGGCATGTGTATCTCACCATCATCACCTCACTATTTAGTATAGAGGATACAAGCAAAAAGCGTCCGACCTTTTCACCAGGTCGAACGCTTTTTCTATCATAAAATAAACATCGATACCAACGTCAAGATGGCAAGCCCACCTTGTGTCAGAATAATCTTCTTGTCACTCGTGATACTGCCATATAGGGCAACGAGAATGATATAGAGCAGAATCATGGTGACAATCTCGACCGGGTTGGGGGAAAGATAGAGTCCGTACAAGAGCCCGACCCCAATCAATCCGTTATAGACGCCTTGATTTTTGAACAAAACCGACACCGAGTCTCTCGTTAGCTCGTCTTTCGACATACGGAAGACGCGTGACGTCGACGAGGATGCCGTCGCAATCGTCTCTAAATAGAAGATATAGAAGAATTCGATGACGACAAGCGTTCCGAGCACAAGGGTGAGCGTCGACATATTAGTTGACCGCTGCTACTTGTACCACTGGTTTTGCAGACACGTAGTTCGCCACGTTTTGTGCGAAGTTGATGAGGACCGGGTTTTGGTTGTGCTGCTCGAGAGCGGCTTGGTCTTCCCAGTTCTCGATCATGACGAAACGGTTCTCGACAGACGTTGACTCGTATAGGTCATATCCGACGCAGCCCGCTTCTTGTTTTGATGAGTCGATCAAGACTTGGATGTCACGCAAGAAGTTCTCGCGTTGTGATGCTTGGATATCGAATGTGGCGTTGACTAAGATCATGGTTGATTCCTCCGATTGTGTGGTGAATTATTTGAACGATGTGACCGTTTGAGCGTCAAGACGTACAGATTGGTAACCTTCTTCTGCCGCTTTCCCAACAGACAAGATCATGACTGGTACATAACGGTCTTTGTCGAGACCGAACGCTTCTGCGAGTTGGTCTTTCTCGAAACCACCGATTGGGTTCGTGTCATAGCCGTGTGCACGTGCTGTGAGCATGAATTGCATCGCAGCGAGACTCGCATCGATCTTCACGATGTCGTTCATCTCTTGTTTCGAGAGGTTTTTGTAGTAAGGGATGATTGCGCCGAGCTGTTGATCACGCACTTCTTGTGGCATTTTACCTTCTGCGACCGCTTGATCGTAGATTTGTTCGCCGTACTCGTAGCACTCCATGTCTCCGAAGATGAGGAGCATCGCTGCAGACGAATCGTTTTGACGTGTGTTGAAACGGATGAGTGGTTTGAGCGTCTCTTTCGCTTCTGGGCTCTCGATGACGACGAAGCGCCATGGTTGCATGTTGACCGATGATGGGGCAGTCGTTGCTTCTTGAATCATCTCGAGCATTTCTTCTTGTGAGATTTTCACGTTCTCGTCATAGACACGGATTGATTTACGACCGAACATGACGTCTGTAAATGTATTGTTTTCGAATGTAGTTGCCATTGGTGAATTCCTTCTTTCTCTGTTTAGGCGTGACTGTTCAATTTTTGAAGCAGCCCGGATAAGTGTTGAATCTCTTCAGCGGACAAGGCTTGTAAGACGAGATGGTTGGCCCGTTCGTCTCGCTCGCAGTGCCCGAGGTCTTGCTCTGCTTTCTCTGTCACACGGACGAACATCTCGCGATGGTTCTCCGCGTTCCGCTCTCTGACGACATACCCTTTCTCTTCAAGGATTTTCAAATGTCGGGTGATGGCAGCATTGTCGATTTTCATCTCTTCTTTAATCACGCGTTGCGAACAAACGCCTCGTTCTTTGACGACTTGTAACATCTCGTAGCGGGTCAGGCTGAAGCCCGTTTCCCGTTCGAACGACGATGCGACGTTTTGTTCCGCCAACTTGATTTGGTAAAGTAATCGGCTGATTTCACGTAGGTCCATTGCGTCCCACCTTTCTCAATTGACTTATCAATCGTTGACTTGTCAAACGATACAACGTTTTGGATTGCCTGTAAAGTCAAACGCTCAAAAAAGACGACACCGGATTATTGTGTCGTCTCTTCTTCGATAGGGGTGCCATCAAATCGATATTCTGTCGTGAATGTCGTCTCGTCGAATCCATACATTCGGTCGTAGGCATTCAAGTCCTCAATCGTCCGCACGTCGAGGAAGGATGGGTCGATGTCAGACGCTTTGCGCGTGAACATCATGTACCGTTCTGTGTAATCGTCATTTCCTCCAGGCTTTCCGTCGAACGAGAAGTGAATCCAATAGACATCGGATTCCACTTCGCGCATGACGTCGAGAATCCGTTGTTTCTGTTCGTCCGTATTGTTCCAGTCTTCATGAAACATGATCGAGACGTCGAGATACGTCTTCGGATTTGTTTCATAAATGGACGTCGGGGTCGGGGAGATGTTCGCTTGCACATCATCGGACACGCCAATCGGCACCTCCGCACGGACAGTCTCTTCCTCTTTTAGGATTCCTTCCGACACGAGCCGTTCGTGAATCGTCCGCTCTGCCTCGCGTTCCCAATATGTCTCGAGCACGTTATCGTGGATGGAGCCGTCACTGTACGTCACGAGAAAATAAGTGCCAGCGAACGGTTCCTTCGTCAATGTCACTTCTCCGGTATAACCTCCCATATGCCAGTCGCGTGATAGCTTGATGTCGGGTTGTTCATTGTACGTTTCCTTCACATACGCGTTGTATGTCTCCCGTGCCTCTGACTTTTCATGCGTCGTATATACGAAGAGCCCGCCAGCGAGAAGCCCGACTGCCATACCTGCTATGATTCGTTTTCTGATCATTTCGTCACCTCTCGTTCAATCTACCTGATATTGAAGGAGAATACCTCGGTCCAAAGTCTTATTCAAATCATTTCCATTTCGCTGTAAACTAAAAGTGCCCTCAAAGAACTATTGTAATTGCGTGTACTAATACATATAATACACTTAAAGAGTAACATTGATTATGAGAGGGTGTGACCCATGTTATACAAAATCGATATGAAAAGTTCAGAACCGCTATACGAGCAAATCGTCAATCAAACGAAAGAACTTGTTATCCGTGGAATTTTACGACCAGGAGATAAGGTGATGTCCGTGCGTGAACTCGCCACCGATCTCGTCATCAATCCGAATACGGTCAGTAAGGCGTATCAGGAGTTGGAACGGCTCGGGCTGCTCGAGATGCGACGTGGACGTGGGACGTTCGTCTCCGAGGACTGGGTGGACGATGATGCGGCACGTGAGCCGGTCATCGCCTCGATCAAAAAGATTGCGATCGATTGCCACTATGCGAACGTGCCGTTAGACGAAGCCATTGACGTATTGCGAACGGAATATGAGAAAGTAGGGAAATCCAATGCTGAAAGTTGAACAGTTAAGTAAAAAAATTGACCGTCAAACGATACTCGATGGCATCGACTTTACGGTCGAATCTGGAGAAATCATTGCGCTCGTCGGACGTAACGGTGCCGGTAAGACAACGCTTCTCCGCACGATGGTCGGCATCATTCGCCCAGATATGGGCGACGTGCTCTATGGTTCGAAAAGTATCTTTAAAAATGCGGGATTGAAGCGTGACGTCATCTTCGTACCGGATTCAGCCGATGCGCTCAAAAATTATACGGTGAACGAGGCGACGGACCTGTATGAATCGATCTATCCATCCTTCAACCGTACCGTCTTCCGTGAGACATTGACACGATACAACATCGACAACAAAAAGATCCGCCAGCTTTCTAAAGGACAAAAGGCACTCGTGACGTTATCACTCGCCTTCGCCGTCCAAGCGAAGTACTACCTGCTCGACGAACCGACGGACGGACTTGATGTCGTCGCCAAATCCGATGTGTTAAAACTGATGATTGCCCAAGTCGAGAATCGGAACTGCTCGATCATCGTCTCAAGTCACCAACTCCATGAACTCGAACGCATCGCTGACCGCATCATCATGATTGAGAATGGACGTGTCAAAGCGATCTTGTCACTCGAAGAGGCACGTGCCCTCAGCATCAAGTGGCAAGTCGTCTTCAACGACCATGTCCCGGTCGAACTGCTCGAACGAAAAGATATCGAAATCATCAGCGTGACGGGACGTGTCGTGCTATTCATGGCGAAAGAACGGACGGAAGAGCTCGAAACGTTCATCGATTCATATAATCCGATGCTCATCGAAGAGATTCCGATGTCTCTTGAAGACGTCTTCCGTGTCCAGTTAGGAGGAGAAGCCCATGTTGTCTAAAGTATTGTTAAAGAAAGATTGGAAACAAGTGTCGTTGCTTTGGATGCTGCTCGTCTTCTTAGGCGTCGTCGCCTTCACTGTGCCGGCTTGGACACAATTCGAACAGTTTGATGAGCAGATTAAAGATGCACGAGCGAATTCTGTAGATTACGGGATCCCGTTTGAAGAACGAGATCGCCTGACGGTTGAGTCCTTCTTCGACCCTGATTCGAGTTTAGCTTTCTATCTTGGTGACATAGGTGATGTCATTCCGGTAGGACCAGTTGTATTCTTATTCGTCGTGTTTAGTGCGCTCATGGCCACGTCGCTCATTGGTGCCGAACGAAACAGTCAAATGTCGGACTTTTCGATGTCGCTCCCCTTCACCCGCACCCAGCTGTACATATCAAAATGGGTGTTGGGGGCAAGTGGGATTATCATGTCCACGCTGTTAGGAAGTATCGCGATGTTTGCATTGGTCGCCACTTCCCGTTATTCCTTCTTATTAGAAGGGACCGTATTTAAATCGATCGTGATCGTCCTGTATGTCGCCTTGATTGGGATCTCGTTATTCTCGTTGGCTTTATGGATGGGATCGTTCGGTGGGGAATCGATTTCTCAATCAGTGTGGTCGTTTGTCGCCTTGATTTTCCCGTTAGGAATTCTCGCATTGATTCAAGGATCAGCTTACTCGCTGACTGGTCGAGGTGATGCGTTGGGTTGGTTAATCGATTCAGCTTATGAAAGTGTATTTATTCAAGCCATCTCACCACTCGGTAACTTGATGAATTTATCTTTATATGAATACATTCGATCCGATCAGTATTGGCAAGAGTTCGTCACGATTAGCATTCCATCGTCTATCGTCTTTATCGTCTTGTCATTATGGTTAGGAGCTTGGATGTACAATCGTGCACCACAAGAAAACAACGGTCGTTTCTTCATGTTCAACAACTGGTTATGGCTCGTCCACATTATCATCGTTGGATGTATCGCGATGTTCACAGGAATTGTGTTCACGACATTCACGTATCAAGCGAACAGTATGTTGTACATCGTAGGCTTTGTGATCGGAGCGTTCTTAGCACACTTACTCGCTAAGCGTTTGCTTTACCGCTTCAACTTGAGACTCAAATCGTAAGGAGGGACACCTATGAAACGCTTCTGTCTGTTGCTCGTACTCGTCATCTCACTGGCAGGATGTATGAACCCGGAACCGGACGCCTTTGAATACAAAGGGGCGAAAGTCGGGGACAATGCAGCCGTCGTCGGCATTGCCGGAAGTTTGCCGCTACATGAATGCTATCGATCGGTCGAACTGCAGACGAAGAAGCGTCCTTATGGGTTGACCGTCCGTTACGAAGACCCGGGTATGGAACGAGCGGAACAAGAACATCTGGCGATTCGGAATGCGGCTGCCTATTTCACCCTCATCCCGAACGCCGAAATCGTCCGTTTTGCTTTCCCGAACCGGACCTATGCCTTCTCTCGACCTGAAATGGAGGCATGGTTCGGGACTGACTTCTCAAATATTCGTCATGAAAAAGAATTGCAACAACTCATGAATCAGAAGCTTGAAAAACTGGATTCGAAAGATTCCTATTTTAGGCGGGTATGACAGCGATTGGATGACAAATCCAATCGCTTTTTTTGATATTTTCTGAAAATTATCGGGTAAAGGGTAGATGA
This sequence comes from Exiguobacterium sp. 8A, assembly GCF_902506275.1. GTDB lineage: Bacteria > Bacillota > Bacilli > Exiguobacteriales > Exiguobacteriaceae > Exiguobacterium > Exiguobacterium profundum. The sequence goes on from NZ_LR733630.1 coordinate 18,930, forward strand.
AAGCGTTTTCTTAGCATTATAATTGGGTTAACTGAATGAGTATTCATTTCCAAGGAGGAACAGCGATGAACAAACCGTGGTTACAAGATTACCCAGAAGGAATGCCCCAGTCAATCGATTATGAGGTAAAGCCGCTCTATGAGGCGTTGTCTCGCGCAGCAAAGGATTATCCAAATCGTACGGCCGTCTCCTTTATCGGAAAGGAGTGGACATTCGCGGAAATCGATGATGCCGCACGTCGACTCGGAACGATGCTTCAAGCGAAAGGGCTTGAAAAAGGCGACCGAGTCAGCCTCATGCTTCCAAACTGTCCTCAATACGTCATCTCGTTCTATGCCGTACTCTATGCAGGAGGGACGGTCGTCCAGACGAACCCACTCTATACGGAACGTGAGCTAGAAAACCTCGTCACGGACGCAGGTGTCAAAATCGTCATCACCCTCGATCTGTTATATCCGAAAACGCTTCGCGTCAGTGAGAAGACGGAGATTCAAACCGTGATCACGACGAGTATCGCTGATTACTTACCATTCCCGAAAAACAAACTGTATCCAATCAAAGTGAAACGTGAGAACAATATCGTCATCGATACGACCGGATCGACGCCGTTCAAAAATTATAAAGACTTTAACCCTATCACGCCACTCGACATCGAACCGAAAGAAGATGTCGCCGTTCTTCAATACACTGGGGGGACGACGGGACTTCCGAAAGGCGTCATGTTGACCCACTTCAACTTGACGGCGAACGCGGATCAAATCACGAACTTATTCTATAAGTATAATCGTGGGGACGAGAAACGCGTCTTGTGTGTCGTACCGTTCTTCCACGTCTATGGGATGTCGTGCTGTCTGAACTTCGGGGTCACGAACGGCTATGAGCTCGTCCTCGTACCACGTTTCGAAGTGACGGATGTCTTGAAGACGATTCAGAAGAAAAAGCCACACTTCTTCCCGGGCGCACCAACGATGTATGTCGGAATCTTGAACGACCCGAAACTGAAGAAGTACGATTTGTCTTCGATCGAGGCATGTATCTCGGGTTCGGCTCCGCTTCCGATCGAAGTGCAAGAGGAGTTTGAGAAGATCACGGGTGGTCGCATTGTCGAAGGGTACGGTTTGTCTGAGACGTCGCCGGTCACGCATGCGAACTTCTTGTGGGATAAACGGATTGTTGGCTCAATCGGTGCCCCGTTATCGGATACTTCTGCTAAAATAGTAAAAGCAGACGGAGAAACAGAGGCGGACATCGGTGAAATCGGGGAGATCATGCTGAGCGGTCCACAAGTCATGAAAGGCTACTGGCAGAAACCGGAGGAAACGGCAGCCGTCTTGAAAGATGGGTGGCTCGCAACCGGTGACCTCGGCTACATGGGCGAGGACGGGTTCTTCTATATTGTCGACCGGAAGAAGGACATGATCATCGCAGGTGGCTTTAATGTCTATCCGCGTGAAATCGAAGAAGTCCTCTACGAACATCCGGCCGTGAAGGAAGCGGTCTGTATCGGTGTCCCAGATCCATATCGGGGTGAGACGGTCAAAGCGTTTATCGTCCTTCGCGATGGCTCGAGTGTGACGGAAGAAGAACTCGACAAACATTGTCGTGAGAAGCTTGCGGCCTATAAAGTGCCGAAGTTGTATGAGTTCCGCGACGAGTTGCCGAAGACGTTCGTCGGTAAGATTTTACGCCGTGTCCTCGTCGACGAAGAGAAGGCCAAACAAGTGAAACAAAGCAGTTGACACCAAGCGTACGCATGATAGAATAATAAATGAATGAACCATCATTCATTTTTCTGCAACGGTAAGGAGCTTGGGGTTAATGACAAATCATATTTCGAAAAGTGACCGAATCATTGATGCGGCGGTCAAAGTAATTGCCAATCATGGCTATCACGGTGCAAAGGTGACAGCCATCGCCAAAGAGGCGGGTGTCGCGGACGGCACGATCTATTTGTACTTTAAAAACAAGGAGCATCTCTTAATCGAATTGTTCCAAGCGAAGATGGGGCTGTTCATCGACTACTCGAAACAACAAATCGAGAGCGAGACGTCAGCCGGGAGTAAGTTGTATCAGTTGATTGAATCACATTTGAAGCAACTGTCGGCAGATTACGACCTCGCCGTCGTGACACAAATCGAATTGCGGCAGTCGAACTTGGTGCTTCGCCAAAAAATCGGAGAAGTGCTCAAACCATATTTGAACTTAATCGATTCTGTCGTCAAACACGGAATCGAGACAGGAGAGTTTGACAAGGATTTAGACTATCGACTCGCCCGTCAGATGATTTTCGGCACGATTGATGAGGTTGTGACGAGTTGGATGGCGAGCGGCTTCAAGTATGATCTGTTGTCGACGCTTCCAAATGTGCACCATATGTTGAAAAAAGGGCTTACGTAACAGTGAGCCCTATCACTAGCTCAAAAAATGAATGCTGATTCATGAATGATGGGAAAGAATTGACTAAAGGGGGATCAACCATGAATATTTTTGTTTTGCTGAAACGTACGTTTGATACTGAGGAAGCGATTCAGCTCGAGAATGGGGAAATTCAAGAAGACGGCGCTGAGTTCATCATCAACCCGTATGACGAATATGCGGTCGAAGAAGCGATTCAAAAACGTGACGCACTCGGGGGAGAGGTCACGGTCGTCACGGTAGGACCAGAAGATGCGGATAAAGAATTACGTACAGCACTCGCAATGGGTGCGGACAAAGCCGTTCGCATCTCAATCGAGGACGATGTCGAGGATGCGGACCATGTCACGATTTCAAAAGTTCTCGCCACATACTTGAAAGAACAGGGCGCAGACCTCATCTTCGCAGGAAACGTGGCAATCGATGGCGGTAGCGGACAAGTCGCACCACGTGTCGCAGAACTTCTCGACATGAACTACGTGACGACGATCACGGCTCTTGAAATCGATGGCACGACGGCTACGGTCACACGTGATGTCGAAGGGGACACGGAAGTCATCGAAGTCGCACTCCCACTTCTCGTGACGGCACAACAAGGGTTGAACGAGCCGCGTTACCCGAGCTTGCCAGGAATCATGAAGGCGAAGAAGAAACCGCTCGAAGAACTCGAACTCATGGACATCGATCTCGATGAAGATGAAATCGAAGCGAAAATCGAGACGATTGAACGATTCTTGCCAGAAGAGAAGAAAGCCGGTCGCATCCTTGAAGGCGATATGTCGACACAAGTGAGCGAGCTCGTACAACTTCTTCGCACGGAAGCGAAAGTCATTTAAGGGGGAGATCATAGATGAAAGCTTTAGTACTCGCAGAAGCGCGTGAAGGCGCGTTACGTAACGTATCATTCGAAGCCATCGCTGCGGCGAAGCAATTGACAGACGATGTGACGGCAGTCGTGATTGGGGATCACGTGCAATCACTCGCACAAGAACTCGGGGAGTATGGCGCAAGCCGTGTCCTCGTCGTCGAAGATGATCGCCTCAAGCATTATACACCAGACGGTTACGGACAAGTGCTCCGTCAGTTAATCGAGCAAGAAAATCCGGAAATGATCGTCCTCGGACACACGGCTCTTGGGAAAGATATCGCACCGAAACTTGCGGCACGTCTCGATGCCGGACTCATCAGTGACGTTGTCTCCATCGAAGGAACAGGACGCGACGCAGAGTTCGTTCGCCCGATCTACTCAGGGAAGGCGTTCGAGAAAGTGAAATTCAAAGATTCGGTCATGTTCTTCACAATCCGTCCAAACAATATCGACGCACTCGCACGTCAAGCGGGCGCGAGCGTCTCTGTTGAAACGCCGGCGGTCGAATTGAAAGATCTTGCGATGATCGTCAAAGAAGTCGTGCGTAAGGCGACTGGGAAAGTAGATTTGGCGGAAGCAAAAGTCATCGTCGCAGGTGGACGTGGCGTGAAGAGCGAAGATGGATTCAAACCGCTTGAAGAGTTGGCTGAGCTTCTCGGAGGAGCGGTCGGTGCTTCACGCGGAGCATGTGACGCCGACTACTGCGATTACGCACTTCAAATCGGACAGACGGGTAAAGTCGTCACACCAGACCTCTACATCGCATGTGGGATCTCAGGAGCGATTCAACACTTGGCTGGGATGAGTAACGCGAAAGTCATCGTCGCCATCAACAAGGACCCAGAGGCAAACATCTTCAGCGTGGCAGACTATGGCATCGTCGGCGACTTGTTCGATGTCGTCCCGATGTTGACAGAAGAGTTCCGTAAGCACCTCGTCAATAGCTAATAAGCAAAACGTTTTGGGGTTGTTACCCTCCGTGGTATACTCTGAACATGAATTGCATGAGAGTTCTCTATCAGGACTCTCTCATCTTATTGGGGAGGTTTTTACAAATGGCTATTAAACACGCAACGACTCAATCGTTTGAACAAGATGTAAAAGAGGGCGTCGTCCTCGTAGATTTCTGGGCAACTTGGTGTGGACCATGTCGCATGATCGCGCCAGTTCTTGAAGAACTCGATCAAGAAATGGGTGACCAAGTCCAAATCGTGAAACTCGATGTCGACGAAAACCCTGAAGTCGCAGGTGCTTTCCAAATCCAAAGTATCCCGACACTCATGATGTTCAAAGATGGCGAGCCTGTTTCGAAAACAATGGGCTTCCAACCAAAAGAAGCATTGAAAGAGTTTATCGCGACAGCACAATAATTGCGTAGCAGCCGATTGAGATCGGCTGCTTTTTTGTTTTACTGAGTAGAAAAGAAGGAAAAGGACAGGCAAGTAGGGAATAGGATGAGTTATTCCACGCACCCTCAATCCGGTCATATTCCGATACATAACGTCTGATTTCAAATTTTTTTTGAAGAAATTCCGTCGGCTTCCTTCATATTTAACAGATTCGGAATTTTGACGGGGGAGCGCTTGAACTGGAAGCTTTTATCATGGAAACAGACTGAAAATTTACGCTATACTCATGAGGAAGACATGATGGAGTCAAGTGACCTTACTTTACGGCTCAATCTATTGTACGACTCTGTTCGAAGGAGGAATTTTCTTGTCGCTGTTACATTTAGCTATTTTGTTGCCGCTTCTTGCGGCACCATTCATCCCGCTTTTGTTCCGGGGGATGAAACAAATTCATACAGGCTGGTTCGTCTTGATCGTTCCGGTCGTGCTCGTCACCTACTTCGCCGGATTCATTCCGATCACGAGTGCAGGGGACGTCGTGACAGAGACGATTGCTTGGATGCCGTCCCTCGGGATTAACTTCACGGCATACGTTGATGGACTCAGTCTCTTGTTCGCCCTTCTTATCACGGGAATCGGCGCACTGGTCGTTCTTTATTCGATTTACTATTTGAATAAGGACAAAGAGTCGCTCGGGCATTTTTACGTGTATCTCTTGATGTTCATGAGTGCGATGCTCGGGGTCGTTCTCTCGGATAACATGATTGTCATGTATATGTTCTGGGAGCTCACATCGATTTCATCATTCCTGTTGATTGGATATTGGTATGAGAAAGAACGTTCCCGCTATGGAGCGCAGAAGTCGATGCTTCTCACCGTGTTCGGCGGATTGTCGATGCTCGGGGGGATCGTCTTACTCGAATCGATGGTCGGCTCGTACAGCATTCGCGATATGGTCGCGAACTCGGGCGTCATCGCCGAGAGTCCATTCTTCCTCGTCGCGATGATTCTCATCTTGCTCGGGGCGTTCACGAAGTCAGCGCAGTTCCCGTTCCACATCTGGTTGCCTGACGCGATGGAAGCACCGACTCCGGTCAGTGCGTACCTCCACTCAGCAACGATGGTCAAGGCGGGTCTCTACCTTGTGGCCCGCATGAGCCCGGTGTTCCAAGAGTCATCCGTCTGGCTATGGACGATTGCCGGAGTCGGGATGTTCACGATGTTCTGGGGTTCATTCAATGCCGTGAAGCAGACCGACCTGAAGGGAATCTTAGCGTTCTCGACCGTCAGTCAGCTCGGGTTGATCATGTCACTCCTTGGTCTCGGAGCGGCGGCGCTCCACTATGACGGCATGGATGACAACATCTTTATGGTCGCGACGATTGCGGCGATCTTCCATTTGATCAACCACGCGACGTTCAAAGGCTCGCTCTTCATGATGGTCGGGATTGTCGACCACGAGACGGGCACACGTGACATTCGTAAGCTCGGTGGTCTGATGACCGTCATGCCGATTTCATTCACGGTCGCCGTCATCGGTTCGTTATCGATGGCTGGTCTTCCGCCATTTAACGGATTTTTGAGTAAAGAGATGTTCTTGAAGGCGACGACGAAAGTCTTCTCGGCCGACTTCTTTGCGCTCGATACGATTGGGATTCTACTCCCGGTCATCGCCTTCGTCGGAAGTGTGTTCACGTTCATCTACAGCATCATGCTGTTCACGCGGACGTTCATGGGCAAGGCGAAGTTCGATCAATTGCCGAAACAACCGCATGAGGCGCCGATCGGCATGTTGATTTCGCCGGTCATCCTCGCGATTCTCGTTGTCGGTCTCGGGTTCTTCCCGAACGTGTTGTCGAACTCGCTCATCAAGCCAGCCGTCGAGTCGATCTATCCGACACTCGTCGCGCAAGGGCAAGATGTTAAAGTAGATATTTACTTCTGGCACGGTTTGACGCCTGAACTATATATGACAATCGGGGTGATCCTTCTCGGTTCATTGCTGTTCTGGCAAATGGGTAAATGGATGGGCATCTACAACCGCATCCCGCATCGTTTGACGCTCAACGGGATGTACGACGGTACGCTCGTCTGGTCGAACAAGGCGGCATATCGCTTTAAAGACAACTACATGACTGGTTTCATCCGGTCGTACTTGATCTATATTTTCGTCTTCCTCTCAGGTATGATGCTCTTCAGCATCTTTTGGTTCGACATGTACCGCTTCTCGTTTGAGAACCTGGCTGAGATTGCACCTTATGAATATGTGCTCGGAGCCGTCGTCATGCTAGCGGCGCTCGCGATTCTCTTCATGAAGTCGCGTCTCCCGTCCATCATCCTACTTGGGGTCGTTGGATACGGCGTGGCACTGTTCTTCGTCTTCTTCGGTGCACCGGACTTGGCGCTCACGCAGCTCGTCATCGAGACGGTCTCGGTCGCATTGTTCTTGCTCGTCTTCTATCACATGCCGGACATCAGCAAGAAGGAAGTACGGATGCGTTTCAAAGTCGGGAATGCCATCGTGGCTGTTCTCGTCGGGACGACCGTGACGCTTCTCAGCTTCATGGCGCTCACAAACAAATCGCTCACTTCGATCTCAGAGTATTACAAAGAGAACGTGTATGAGCTTGCAGCAGGTAAAAACATGGTTAACGTCGTTCTCGTCGACTTCCGTGGATTTGATACCTTGTTTGAAATCGTGGTTCTCGGGATTGCGGCTTTCGGGATCTACACGATGATTAAATTTAGAACAACACGACGTACGAAAGGAGAAGGTGAACATGAAGCAAAACAGCAGACGCGTCAATGACGTCATTTTGCAGACGGCCGCGATTATCATTTTCTTCATCATTGTCATCTTCTCCATCGACTTGTTCTTTGCCGGTCACTATTCACCAGGTGGAGGATTCATCGGTGGATTGATGACATCCGCGGCACTCGTCTTACTGTTGCTCGCATTTGATTCGAAAACGCTCGCGAACGTGCTCCCGATTGACTACCGTCTCATGACGGCGACCGGATTACTGATTGCCCTTGCGACAGGTCTTCACTCGGTTTTCTTGGGTCGTCCGTTCTTGACGCACGCATACGGGAAGTTTGACTTACCACTTCTCGGTGAACAGACCCTTCACACGGCGATTGCGTTCGACTTAGGGGTTTACCTTGTAGTCATCGGAATCACGTTGACGATTATACAAACGATTGGAGAGAGTGAATAATGGAAATCTTCGTTAGCATCATCATCGGTGTCCTGACGATGTGTGCCGTCTATCTTGTTCTCTCAAGAAGTTTGTTACGCATCATCATCGGCACTGCCTTGTTCAGTCACGCGGCACACCTTCTCGTCTTGACGACGGCAGGTTTGAAGACAGGGGCTGCCCCTGTTCTCGTCGACGGTGTGACGGAATTCACAGACCCGTTACCGCAAGCGCTCGTCTTGACGGCAATCGTCATCAGTTTCGGGGTGACGGCGTTCTTCCTCGTACTTGCCTACCGCACGTATCAGGAGCTCAGCACGGACAATATGGAAGAAATGAAAGGAACAGAATCGTATGATTAACTTACCGGTCTTTCCAATCGTCATTCCTGCGCTTGCGGCCATCCTTATGATGTTTATGCCAAAACGGGTCCAGCTGCAGCGCGCAATGGCTCTTGGAGCTTTAGTTATTACGGCGATCGTGTCACTCTTTCTCGTGCATACGGTCTCCACGGAGGGAATTCAAACCCTCAACCTCGGGAATTGGCAAGCACCATTCGGCATCACGCTCGTATCGGATATGTTGTCAGCCCTACTCGTGACGACGTCGACTCTCCTCACGCTCTTCATCGTGTGGTTCGCCGTCCATTATTTCTCTGACTCATATGAAGGAAACTACTTGTACATCTCGATGCTCTTCTTGCTCGTCGGGGTGAACGGTGCCTTCACGACAGGCGATATTTTCAACTTGTTCGTCTTCTTTGAGGTCTTCTTGATGTCCTCATACGTATTGATTGTACTCGGTGGACGTGGCGTCCAGTTACGTGAGTCAATCAAATACTTGCTCGTGAACATCATCGCTTCGGCGCTCTTCGTCATGTCAGTCGCCTTGCTTTACGGTGTCACAGGCACGCTCAACATAGCGGACTTGGCGATGAAGATCCCGCTTGTCGATAACCCGGACGTCATCACCGTCATCGGTGTGCTATTCGTCATCGTCTTCGGGATGAAAGGGGCACTCGTCCCACTTCACTACTGGCTCCCTGGAGCGTACGTGGTCGCACCGACCCCTATTCTCGCCATGTTCGGGGCTCTCTTGACGAAAGTCGGGGTGTACTCGATCTTGCGGACGTACACGCTACTCTTTGATGGGAACGGTGAGTTTTTACAGACGTTCCTCATGGTGCTCGCTGTCCTCACCATCTTCATCGGGATGACAGGGGCCATCGCCTATAACGACGTGAAGTTGATCATCATCTACAACATCATGATCGCAGTCGGGGTCATCTTATACGGAATTTCGGTCAACACGCAGACGTCCCTTGAAGGGTCGCTCTACTACTTGATTCACGACATGATCATCAAGGCCGTTCTCTTCATGCTCGTCGGGATGATGATCGGGATCACCAAATCCGGTCAACTCCGTGATATGGGTGGACTCATCACTCGCTTCCCGTTGTTCGGATGGACGTTCTTCGTCGCAGCGCTCTCGCTCGCAGGGATTCCACCACTCAGTGGATTCTTCGGGAAATTGTTGATCGTCTCAGGTGGGATGGACGAAGGCGAGCTGTTCGGACCACTTCTCGTCCTCTTATCGAGTCTCTTCGTCCTCTATTCGGTCATGAAGATTTTCTTGAACGGGTTCTGGGGCGAGGCGAAGCGCGAGTATGATGGCCCGCTCGTACCGTATACGAAGCGTTTGATTTTACCGGTCTTCTTGTTGCTCATCATTGCGGTCGCATACGGATTTGGGGCAGAAGCCATCCATCCGTATATCACGCAAGCGATTGAGCCGCTCGTCAATCCAGAAATCTATATCGATGCCGTGATAAAGGAGTGAATGACAGATGGCTTATCAACTATTGATTAACTTTTTCCTGGCGTTCATCTGGATGTTCCTCACGGGGTCGTTCACATCGAGCGGATTCTTCATCGGGTATCTACTCGGCTTACTCATCTTGTTCATGATGCGCCGATTCTTTAAATCTAGTGGGGGCGGTTTTTACTTCACACGCGTCTGGCGTCTGTTTAAACTGCTTCTCATCTTCATCCGTGAATTGTTCCTCGCGAACTTTGAGGTACTGCGCCTCGTCCTTAGTCCGAAGTTGAAGATTCAACCAGGGATTTTCCGCTATGAAACGTCGCTCGACAAAGGATGGAAAGTCAGCTTGCTTTCGATGCTGATCACGCTCACACCAGGGACGCTCGTCGTTCAGGTGTCAAAAGACAATTCCGTGCTCTATATCCACGCACTCAACATGCCGGATAAAGAAGCGCTACAAAAAGACATTTATGATAACTTTGAATCAAGCATTAAGGAGGCGACAGAGTGATGGATTTACTAGACATTCTCATCTACATCTCGCTCGCCATTCTCTTGCTTGCGATGTTGATGATGTTGTATCGTGTCGTGAAAGGACCGACGACGGCAGACCGGGTCATCGCACTCGACTCAATCGGGATCGCGCTCATCTCGGTCGTCGCGTTATTGTCGATTCTGCTCGATACGACCTTATATTTTGAAGTCATCTTACTACTCAGTATTTTGGCCTTCATCGGAACGGTGGCGTTCTCGAAATTCTTAGAGAGGGGAGAGATAATCCAACATGACCGCGACAATGATCTTTGATCTCATTACCGGCATCTTCACGATCATCGGCGTCTTCTTCACGGTCGTCGCCGCGATCGGTCTCATCCGTCTCCCTGATATTTATTCGAGAACACACGCTGCCTCGAAGAGCGCGACACTCGGTGTCATGTTCGTCCTCTTTGCGGCCGTCCTTCATGTATATGTCGATGAACGGGTGTTTGATGCAAGACTTTTGCTCGGTCTCTTCTTCGTCCTCTTGACGGCTCCTGTTGGGGGGCACCTTATCTCGCGTGCGGCGCACGCGAAAGGGGTCCCGCTCTGGGAGAAGTCGTTACAAGACGCACTGAAAGAAGACAAGGACAAAGGAATCGAATAAGAAAAAGACGGGATTTGCCAAGAGGCAAGTCCCGTCTTTTGTTTAGATGAGATAGGTCAGGTCGGAGGCGGCGGTCGGATAGGCGACTTCTAAGTGCTTCACATGTTGATGCGACAGTTTGTTCTGTATAATGAAAGAGAACAGGTTGATGAGTTCAGGGGCGTGGTGACCAATCAAATGAGCCCCGATGACGTGCCCTTCTGCACTCAGTAACACTTTTGAATAGGCGGTTGCGTCGTTGATTCGTGAATAGGTGAGGAAGTGCGACATGTCCGTTTCTTTCACGTCGAAGTCAATGCCCTCAGCTTCCGCTTCCTCGACCGTAAGACCGACTTTGGCAATCGGTGGCGTCGCATAGACGATGGTCGGGGCCGGACGCTCAGGGAGTGCCCGTGTATTCCCGTGAAGCATATTGAGTGCGGCGAGGCGCCCTTCCTGACCGGCGAATGGAGTGAGCGCAGGATTGGGACTTTTGGCGACGTCGCCTGCGGCGTATATATTTGGGTTACTTGTTTGCAGATGCTCGTTCACGTGTACACCGTGATGATCCGCTGTGACACCTGCCGCTTCAAGCCGAAGTCGCTCGATGCTTGGAATTCGTCCTGTAGCGTTAAGGACAACTCCTTCTAGGGTAGAGTCATCTGATAACGTTAAGACGTTGCCATCGATTCGTATTGGCTCGACGTCATGTCGGACGGTGATGCCGATTCGCTTCGATTCCTCAATGAGCCGATGGACGACGTTCGGGTCGAATGCTTTCAACGCACGTGAACGGATGAGGAGTGTCACGTCGCTTCCGAATCGTCGGAAGATATGGGCAAACTCAAATGCGATATACCCGGCGCCTACGATGTGAATCGAATGGGGAACCGTGTCAAGGTCGAACACATCATCGCTCGTGATTGCCAGTTCGCCACCTGGGATGTCAAGAGGGCGGGGTGTTTGACCTGTGGCGATTAAAAATTGAGTGGCAGAGAGCTCGTGACCATCGATGACGATGGAATCCTCGTCGACAAAGTGGGGCTCTCCCTGATATAAATCAACGTTCATCTCATCCCAATGCTGTTTTTTGGATGTTGGGATAGAGAGGCGGTACTCATCAATCCGCTTTTTAAAGGACGACCAATCCAGTGACAGGCTTCCTTCGACGCCAAGCTCACGCATACGTTCCGCTCGGGCGAGGAGTTCGGCTCCTTCAGCAAGCATTTTCTTCGGGTCACATCCGCGTTGAGGACATGTTCCTCCGAACGTCCAATTCTCAATGATGGCAATCTCTTTACCGGCTTCTCGTAAAATGGAAGCGGCTTGGCTCGCGGCGGAGCCGCTACCGATAATGATGACATCGTATCGTTTCATAATATAAAATCCTCCTCTGACGAGATATCACACTCTTTTTCCCGTCCAGGAGGAAGCTAAACTGAGGTGAATGGAATTGAGTCATAGCGACCACATTAAGCATAAATTAGCACTGCTCCCGGATGAGCCGGGTTGTTATCTGCATAAAAACGAATATGGCGAAGTCATCTATGTAGGGAAGGCGAAAAACTTGAAGAATCGTGTGCGTTCCTATTTCACAGGCGCCCACGACATCAAGACGATGCGCCTCGTCGCAGAGATCCGTGACTTCGAGTACATTGTGACGGCGAGCGAACTTGAGGCGTTATTACTTGAAATGACACTCATCAAAAAGCACGATCCGAAGTACAACATTCGCCTAAAGGACGACAAAACGTACCCATATATCAAGATTACGAACGAACCGTATCCACGTCTGTTGACGACACGTAAGTTAAAGAAAGATGGTGGACATTACTTCGGACCATATCCGAACGCCTATGCGGCGAACGAGACGAAACGTCTTCTCGATAAACTCTATCCGCTGCGGAAATGTCAGCCGATGCCGAAGAAACTCTGTCTGTATTATCACATCGGGCAATGTTTAGGTCCTTGCGAGCTGGCGGTCGATACGGATTCGCAAAAAGAGATCGTGAATGAGATCCGGCGCTTTTTGAACGGCGAGACGAGTGAGACGCTCACGAAGCTGAACGTTGAGATGGGACGTGCCTCTGAGGACATGCAATTTGAACGGGCGGCTGAATTGCGCGACCAAATTCGAGCAGTCGAATCGATCATGAATAAACAGAACATGATCACGGCCGACCCGACAGCGCGTGACGTCTTCGGCTATACTCTCGACCGAGGCTGGATGTGCGTTCAAGTATTCTATATGCGTGGCGGCAAGATGATTGAGCGCGATGTCTCACTCTTCCCGATGCATGGAGAGCCTTCGGAAGAACTCGAAAGTTTCATCGTTCAGTTCTATGAACAAAACGTCGTGCCGAAAGAGATTCTTGTACCAGAGACGGTCCGGCTTGATTTACTGAATGACGCCATCGGAACGAAAGTGATGCAGCCGAAACGAGGGGCGAAGAAACAGCTGCTTGATTTGGCGACGAAGAATGCGACAATCGCCTTGAACGAGAAGTTCGAGTTGCTCGCCCGAGATGAAGAACGGACATTGCTTGCGATGCGTGAACTCGGTGAAGCGATCGGGATTCCCAACTTGTCACGTGTCGACATCATCGACAACGCCAACATTCAGGGCGCGGACGCCGTGTCGGCACTCGTCGTCTTTGAAGACGGGAAGCCGCTCAAGAAAGAATATCGGAAGTATAAAATTCGGACGGTCCAAGGACCGGACGATTACGAGACGATGCGTGAAGTCGTCCGTCGACGATTCCGCCGTCTCTTGACGGAAGACAAACGATTACCCGATCTCCTACTGATTGATGGGGGGATCGGGCAATTGAATGCGGCGCTCGACGTCATTCAAAATGAGTTCGGGCTCGACTTGCCGGTCGGCTCGCTCAAAAAAGATGACCGACATCGGACGAGCCAACTGTTGTTCGGAGAAGGTGGGGGCGTTGTCGAGCTCCATCCACGATCGAGCGCCTTTTATCTGTTGCAGCGGATGCAAGATGAGGTCCACCGTTTCGCCATCACGTTCCACCGCAGCCTACGGACGAAGAAGATGACGAAGTCGATACTCGATGAGATTCCGGGTGTCGGTCCGAAGCGTCGTCAACAGCTCATCCGCCATTTCGGGTCGATGAAACAGATTCGTCTGGCATCACTCGAACAATTGAAGGAAGCGGGGTTGCCAGAAAAATTAGCGGAGACCGTACTTCAATACGTGCACGAGGAGACGGATGAATGAGAAATTCCAACATAGGGAGTACTTGGTTGGCTGTTGGAGTAAGGACATTTTCCAGGAAATATTATCGAAGTTGCTCGCAAGGCGACTCAGAGATATGGAAGGGGAACTGTGAGGTTTGATCGGCACGAACTCGATGGTTTTCGTCGATACATGCGTCAACAACTTCAGCGGAAACAAAAATAAGAGTCGATGCGTTGGCATCGACTCTTATTTGTAGTCGTCTTTTCGGTCTAGTTGGACGGTGATTTGGACAGCTTTTCGGGTTGGATCGGCGTAACCTTCTGCGACGCATTGGAAACGACCTGAAATCTGTTCGGCTAAAAATCCAGCTTCAAGCTGATAGTATCCTGTCGCTTTGGTCTGAGTCGCAGGTGGTGGGATCAATTCATAAGTAAACTTGCTCCCACGTTCCTTCTTGATTGTCAACTCTCCCCAACCTGCCTCTGCGAAGAAAGCAGTCAGTTCATCGTCGGACATCGTCGGGAACTTACGGGCGACCCGTTTTCCTGACCAATAGATGACTTGGGCGTAATCTTCGCCAAGCAAATCCGTCAACACATAGTCGCGAAGCAGTTCAATCGCGAAAGTTGGTTGGCTCATCGTTTCCATTCTATCCCATCACTCCAATCTCTCTATATCATTATAACGACCAATTGGAATTTGGTCATCCTGTAATTTTGAAAAGAATGTGGAACAAATCGGCTAGGTTGTCTTGTCATACAATTTTCACAAGAGTAGAATAGGAGACAGAAAGCTATATCTGCATTTGAAAACGCTTTTATTGACAATACGAGCCAATGCTCGTGAAAAGGGGGAACTAGAATGGCAGCGCATCGTGACTACTTCAGTCGTAAAGTCCATTCGCTACTTGGGGTCATTCCAATCGGTTTGTTTTTGATCGTCCATTTATCGGTCAACTACTACATCGTCGATGGGGTGGAGTCATTCAACAAAGCAGCAAAATTCATGGAGAACTTACCGTATTTGTACTTCCTTGAAGTGACAATTATCGCATTGCCGATGATTTTCCACGGGGTGTACGGCGTGTACTACGCGTTTCTCGGGTCAATCAACTCGAATCGCTATTCATACGCGCGCAACTGGTTGTATCTCTTCCAACGCTTCACAGGAGTTTTCCTCGTGATCTTCATCGCTTGGCACGTTTGGGAAACGCGTCTTGCGAAATTGCGCGGGGTAGAAGTCAATGCGGAGATGATGCAAAACATCGTCGACAACCCGCTCATGTTGATCTTCTACATAGTCGGAATCCTTTCGGCTACGTTCCACTTCGCGAACGGTCTTTGGTCGTTCTCGATCACGTGGGGTATCACACAGTCACCTCGTTCGCAACGTCTCATGAGCTACGTATCAGGTGTCGTGTTCTTGGCACTATCTTTTGTCGGCATCCGTTCGATTTTGACGTTTGCAGGCATCTTGTAATTAGGGGGAATTTTACATGGCAAATCAAAGTTTGATCGTCATCGGTGGCGGTCTAGCTGGACTCATGGCGACAATCAAGTCGGCAGAGATGGGTGTTCCGGTAAAACTATTCTCGCTTGTACCGGTCAAGCGTTCACATTCAGTTTGTGCCCAAGGTGGGATTAACGGGGCCGTCAACACGAAAGGGGAAGGTGACTCTCCTTGGCAACACTTTGACGACACGGTCTACGGAGGCGACTTCCTCGCCAACCAACCGCCTGTCCAAAAGATGGCGGAGAATGCTCCGAAAATCATTCACATGTTCGACCGGATGGGCGTTATGTTCAACCGTACGCCAGAAGGTCTCTTAGACTTCCGTCGTTTCGGTGGAACGCTTCACCACCGTACGGCATACGCCGGAGCGACGACAGGACAGCAACTTCTCTATGCACTCGATGAGCAGGTTCGTCGTTACGAAGCGCAAGGTCTCGTCGAGAAGTATGAGGGCTGGGAGTTCCTTCGTGCCGTCATCGACGAAGAAGGCATCTGCCGCGGTGCGGTCTGTCAGGATTTGCGCTCGATGGAAATTAAAGCGTTCCCATCGGATGCGGTCATCTTGGCGACAGGTGGCCCAGGGGTCATCTTCGGTAAGTCGACTAACTCGGTCATCAACACAGGACAGGCAGCGGCAGCAGTTTACCGCCAAGGCGCGGTCTACGCGAACGGGGAGTTCATCCAGATTCACCCGACGGCGATTCCAGGGGACGACAAACTTCGTCTCATGAGTGAGTCGGCTCGTGGGGAAGGTGGACGTGTCTGGACATATAAAGACGGGAAGCCATGGTACTTCCTCGAAGAAAAATATCCAGCTTACGGAAACCTCGTACCGCGTGACATCGCGACACGTGAGATCTTCGACGTATGTGTCAACCAAAAACTCGGCGTCAACGGCGAGAACATGGTTTACCTCGACTTGTCCCATAAAGATTCGAAAGAACTCGACATCAAACTTGGTGGAATCCTTGAAATCTACGAGAAATTCGTAGGGGACGACCCGCGTAAAGTACCGATGAAAATCTTCCCGGCAGTCCACTATTCGATGGGCGGACTATGGGTCGACTACGATCAGATGACGAACATTCCGGGTCTCTTCGCAGCCGGTGAATGTGACTACTCGATGCACGGCGCAAACCGTCTCGGTGCGAACTCGCTTCTTTCAGCCGTACATGGCGGAATGGAAGCAGGGCCTGCGGCAGTCAACTACATGCGTGGTCTCGATCAAGCGACAGAAAGCGTTTCAGAAGCGCTCTTCAACTTCAATGAACGTGAAGAAATCGAGCGATTCAACAACATCCTTGCGATGGATGGAACAGAGAATGCTTATCAAATCCACCGTGAACTCGGTGAACTCATGACGGACAACGTCACAGTTGTTCGCTACAATGACAAACTTGAAGCGACCGACAAGAAAATCCAAGAATTGCGTGAACGTTTCCATAAGATTTCAGCTACGGATACGGCACGTTGGAGCAACCAAGGGGCATCGTTCATTCGACAACTCGACCACATGCTCGACCTCGCACGCGTCATCACACTTGGCGCACTCAAGCGAGACGAGAGCCGTGGTGCCCATTACAAACCGGAGTTCCCGGAACGTAATGATGAGCAGTTCATGAAGACGACGATGGCACGTTACAAAGATGGGGAAGTCGATATCTCGTATGAAGACATCGATGTTTCGTTAATCCCGCCACGTAAACGGGATTACTCGAAGAAAGGGGCGAAGACGAAATGACGACGCCAATGCAATCTGAACAAAAAGACATCCGCTTCATCATTGAACGCCAAGATGGACCGGATCAAGCGACGTATACGGAAGAATTCACGGTACCATACCGTCCAAACATGAACGTCATCTCGGCATTGATGGAAATCCGCCGTAACCCGGTCAACGCGAACGGGGACAAGACGACACCGATCAACTGGGACATGAACTGTCTTGAAGAAGTATGTGGTGCCTGTTCGATGATCATCAACGGGAAGCCGCGCCAATCGTGTACGGCACTCGTCGATAAACTCGAGCAACCGATTCGTCTTGCACCGATGAAGACGTTCCCGGTCATCCGTGACCTTCAAGTAGACCGTCAACGCATGTTCGACGCGTTGAAAAAAGTGAAGGCATGGGTACCAATCGATGGCACATACGACCTCGGTCCAGGACCGCGTATGCCGGAGAACAAACGTCAATGGGCGTACGAATTATCGAAATGTATGACGTGTGGCGTTTGTCTTGAAGCGTGTCCGAACGTGAACGACAAATCGGACTTCATCGGTCCAGCAGCGATTTCGCAAGTCCGACTCTTCAACTCACACCCAACAGGTGCCTTCCACGCGGAAGACCGCCTCGAGGCACTCATGGAAGACGGTGGCATCATGCAGTGCGGAAACGCACAAAACTGTGTCGAGGTTTGTCCGAAGGGCATCCCGCTCACGACGTCGATCGCTTCGATGAACCGTCAAACGACGCTTCACTCGTTCAAACAGTTCTTCGGTAGTGACAAAGGTCGCACCGGTTCTGCGGTCGAGGCGTAAGCGAGCCGATGACCAAGTACTTTCGAGAGCCAGGTTGGGAAACACGTGTCAAAGCAGGGGTCGCGCTCGATGTGAAAGTCCGCTTTTCGGAGTGCGACCCGTATGGTCACATGAACAATACAATTCCGTTCATCTATTTCGAAGATGCCCGGATCGAGTTGTTAGAGGCGACAGGATTCTCTTTAAAGGACGGATTCGTCGTTGTCGCCGATGCGCAATGTGACTATGTTCGACAAGTCATGCCACGTCAACAGCTGACTGTGCATGCCAATATCTTGACGGTCGGAAACACTTCATGTGATATTCATTACGGGGCATATGACGGAGAGCAACTCCTTTTCGCCGGACGGACAAGCCTCGTTCATTTAACGAAGGAAGGTCGTCCTACGGAATGGACTCCGGAATATAAAAACCGCTTGCAGAATTTTTGCGAATCCGCTATCATTTGATAATGAGTTCACAAACAAAAAATATTCTGCTGGTTCGCCTGTAGAATTGAATTTTGAAGGGAGACCATCATCTCATGGAAAAAACGTTCACAGTCGTTGCTGATTCAGGAATTCACGCTCGTCCAGCTACTCAGTTAGTTAACACAGCTTCTAAGTTCCAATCAGACATCAACCTCGAGTACAATGGTAAAACAGTTAACTTGAAGTCGATCATGGGTGTACTTTCACTCGGTATCGCAAAAGATTCTACAATCAAGATCACTGCTGAAGGTGAAGATGCAGAAGAAGCGATCAACACGCTTTCTGACATGCTCACTAGCGAAGGTCTTGCTCAGTAATTCGGGTAAGGGACGAGGCGCCACTGGCGACCTCGTCTTTTTTTGTCATGGGAACGTTTCTTTTTCCGTCCGAGGTTTTTTGGTAAGATAGGTGAGAATGGAAGTGATGAAAATGAAACGAGCGATTGGAGTCCTCGATTCAGGAGTCGGCGGGTTGACGGTAGTCAAAGAATTGATGCGCCAACTCCCTAAAGAAGAAATCGTCTATATCGGAGATACAGAACGCTGTCCGTACGGGCCGCGTCCGCACGATGAGATTGAAGCATATACATGGGAATTGATTGAATTTTTATTGAAGAAAGACGTTAAAATGATTGTCATCGCCTGTAATACGGCGACAGCGGTCGTATTGAAGGAGGCGCGCAAACGTCTCGACATCCCGGTCATCGGTGTCATCGACCCGGGTGCCCGCGCGGCTGTCAAAGGAACGCGCAACAAGCATATCGGTGTCATTGGTACGAAGATGACGATTGAAAGCGGTTCATATGAGAAGGCGTTACGTCACGTGGCAGGTGAGGTCGATGTGTATTCACTCGCGTGCCCACCGTTCGTCCCGCTCGTAGAGGCTGGAGAAGTGTCTGGAGAGCGCGTGCGACAAGTGGTGGAGGAGACGCTTCGTCCACTTCAACCATCCGAGATGGATACGTTGATTCTCGGTTGTACGCATTACCCACTACTTGCTCCGGTCATTCAAGATGTGGTCGGACCGGACGTCCACCTCATCTCATCAGGTGACGAGACTGCACTTGAAGTGGCTGCGATGCTCGATTATCAGGAACTTGAAAACGGGTTGGATGCAGTCCCGGCACATGCCTTCTATGCGACGGGTGACATCGAGCTATTTGACCGACTCGCGAGTGAATGGCTCGGACGTCCGGTTCATGCGGAGAAAGTCGAGGTGACCGGCATTGCGTGATACGAGACGATTTGATGAACTGCGCGCAGTCGAGATTGTGCCGCACGTGAACAAACATGCGGAAGGGTCCGTTTTAATTTCAATCGGCGATACGAAAGTCATCTGTACCGCAACTGTGGAAGAGCGCGTACCGAATTTCCTTCGTGGAAAGAAACAAGGTTGGATCAATGCAGAATATGCGATGCTACCACGGGCGACGGGAGACCGTACTGTCCGAGAAGCGGTACGCGGAAAACAGTCGGGACGAACGATGGAGATTCAGCGTCTGATTGGTCGGTCGCTCCGCTCGGTCGTGGACTTAGAACGTCTCGGCGAACGAACGATTTGGATCGACTGTGACGTCATTCAAGCGGATGGCGGGACTCGGACGGCTTCCATCACAGGTGGCTTTTGTGCGCTCGTGTTGGCCGTCGACCGCTTGATTCGCCAAGGGAAACTTGGCGACACACCCATTAAAGAAGGGGTGGCTGCGATTTCTGTCGGACGGACCGATGAGCTCGTCTTGGACTTGGATTACCTAGAAGACGCTGCGGCAGAGGTCGATATGAATGTCGTCATGACGGCAAGCGGACGATTCGTCGAAGTACAAGGTACAGGGGAAGAGGCGACGTTCACGCTACAAGAGATGAACGAGATGCTCGCGCTCGCGCAACACGGCATCGAATCATTATTCAAGACGGCGGAAGCGGCACTCGGTGCTTCTTGGTGGTACGTCGGAGAACGTTCGGAGGAGACATTATGAAGTTGATCATTGCGACACACAATCCTGGAAAAGTGAAAGAACTCGAAGGAATGCTGACGCCGCTCGGGTTCGAGGTCGAATCACTACTCGACTATCCGGATGCACCAGAGACGGAAGAGACCGGCACCACGTTTGAAGAGAACGCGGCGTTAAAAGCGACCGAGGCGGCAGCTTATTTTGGACATGCCGTTCTGGCGGACGACTCCGGTCTTGAAGTCGACGCACTTGACGGGGCACCGGGAGTATATTCAGCCCGCTTTGCAGGTCCAGAAAAGTCAGACGAGGCAAACAATGCGCTTCTTCTTGAAAAATTGAACGGAGAAACGAATCGTACGGCTCGTTTCGTCTGTGCGCTCTGTCTCGCAAAACCGAGCGGAGAGACGTTGACCGTTCGTGGAACGATCGAAGGGACAATCGGTTATTCCCCACAAGGCGAAAATGGCTTCGGATACGATCCACTCTTTATCGTCCCATCGCTTCATAAGACAGCGGCAGAGTTGGAGCGTGACGAGAAGGCGGTCGTCAGCCACCGTGGACAGGCACTACGAAAACTGGAGGCAGAAATCATACCATTCATGAAAGGATGAAGCTTATGCGTTTTCTAATAGTGAGTGATAGTCATGGTTTGACCGAAGAGTTGACGACGATTTTTGAAAGGCACGAGGCGGAAATTGATGACGCCTTCCATTGCGGGGATTCACAACTCGCCCTTGTCGATGAACATTTGTTACCTTATCGAACGGTTCGGGGGAATTGTGATTTCGGTGGAGATCTTCCCCTCGAACGCATCGAGACGACGGATGCCGGTACGATTTTAATCGTTCACGGGCACCATCATGACGTCAAATTCGATTTGAACCGTCTACGGTATCGAGCGGAAGAAGTGGGAGCGAATGTCGTCTTGTTCGGTCACTCGCATGTGGCGGGTGCGCTGATCGAGGACGGGGTTGTCTACATCAACCCAGGTTCGATTCGCATGCCGCGAGGACGAACGGACAAAACGTATGCGTTACTCGATCTCGAAGCGGGGGAAGCAACAGTGCGTTTCTATCGCTCAGAAGACGGTTCTCACGTCGAAGACTTGGACATCTCAGGAAAACTATGAGTTTCGAATGGGAAATCGATTGACAGGAAACCATTTTTCTATTATAGTTTTCATGTCAATGTCCCAATAGCTCAGCAGGATAGAGCAACGGCCTTCAAGACAAATAGGAGCCTTTATAGGGAAACAGAAACCTATAAAGTGGACGACACTATATCGGTGAAGCCTTAACAGATGATGCTGATGGTAATACCGAGGAAACTCATTCCCGATTGGGTCGAGTTGATTCGAATGTCTATGCATGTAGAGGTAGAATCAATGGAGGAGCATCATGCTCGTGAGGTTCCGTAGAGACTACACGTGTCGCACCTGAAACGGTGAAGATATAGTCCAGACTACAAACAACACGATGTTGGTGACGAAAGTCATGGTGGTAAGCTAAGCCGTCGGTCGGGGGTTCGAATCCCTCTTGGGACGCTTCCATTAAAATAGAGACGCTCTCTACGGAGAACGTCTCTTTTTTCATTTTCCGGGAAATCGATTGACAAGGAATCGCGTCCTAACGGAAGATGAAGGGGAATGGAAGAGAGGGTGAGGGAAGATGGAGAAGGAAAAGGATCAGGACTATCCGTTCCCTGGGAATTGGGCGCGTCTGCATAAGATGATTCAGGAGGCAGATGCTTCTGGGGAACGACAGCGGATCGAACCGATTTTATGGGATTGGTATCAGACGATTCCAGGTGACCCGTTTATTTTCATGGAAATCTTCCAATGTGCAATGGAACGGCCGGACGACCCAGAGACACTCGAGAAGCTGCAGGAACTCGTCAGCATCCATATGTCCGAGGCGGAAGAACCGGCCTCAGGAGGGTTGCAGATTGCGCAGTATTACATCATGCGTGACCAACCGTTTGAAGCGGCGCACTGGATCAACCAGTATCTCGAATGGCAGGACAAGAAGGATACGGTCAACACACAGGCACATCAGGTACTTCAAGTGTTGAAGATGACGGAGTTTCCGGCGGCAATTGCCAAGTTGAAACGAACGCTGACGCGAGGGAGTACGGGGGAACAGATTGAAGCATTACAACATGTTCACTTTCAAATCGACCCGGTGCTCGACAATGTGCTACATGAACTGCTCGTGTCGGAGCGTCCGAAGCTCGTCAAACTGATCGTGTTGGAAAAAGCGTTCGCCGAACTAGATGTCATCGAATGGACGGATGGGGACGTTTCGAACAAGATGACACGAACGGAAGCAAAAGCGCAGATTGAAACGTGGGAGAAGACCGTCTTTTCTCTTCAAAAATCAGTTGAAGGCGATGAGATCGGGACCCAGCTGTTGATGAATTACATGTATACGCATTATCCGTATGTGCCGGCCGAAAAAGCGGATGTGGAACAGGCGCTCGTACAGGCGAAACAAGCGATTTTACATGACGAACCGGTCGACGGTTTAGCCGCGGAGATTTTAGAGGCGGATCTTCGCTTTACACAGGCGTTATTAGACTAAATCCTTGTGTGCTTACCGAGGATTTATGCTATAATACGGATTGTTGTACATTTTTGTACGGTATAAACGAATTGTTGGAGGGACTTAGCATGACAGCAAAATGGGAAAAAACATCAGGTAGCCAAGGCGTACTCACGTACGAAGCTCCTGCAGAAGCTTTTGATAAAGCAGTTGACGCCGCATTTAAAACAGTCGTCAAAGACTTGAACGTGCCTGGCTTCCGTAAAGGTAAATTGCCACGCCCAATGTTCAACAAAATGTACGGAGAAGAAGCACTCTATCAAGATGCGCTCGACATTCTCTACCGCGACACAATCCAAGGTGCGGTTGAAGAAGCTGGTTTCGAACCAATCGCGCTCGAAAACATCGATGTAGACGGCACGCTCGAGAAAGGCAAACCAGTCGCTTTCAAAGTGACATTCGTGGTTGAGCCAGAAGCTGAGCTTGGCGAATACAAAGGCCTCGAGTACGAAGCTGTTTCAACTGAAGTAACAGAAGACGAAGTAACAGCAGAACTTGAAGCACTTCAACAGCAAGGCGCAGAACTAGCTGTTAAAGAAGGTGCAATCGAAAACGGCGATACAGCTGTATTTGATTTCGCAGGTTTCGCTGACGGTGAGCAGTTCGAAGGCGGCACAGCTGAGAACTACACACTCGAAATCGGTTCTGGTCAATTCATCCCAGGATTCGAAGAGCAAATGATCGGCATGACTGCTGGTGAAGAAAAAGACGTTGAAGTAACATTCCCTGAAGAGTACCACGCTGAAAACTTAGCGGGTAAACCAGCGACATTCAAAGTCAAACTTCACGAAGTCAAAACAAAACAAGTTCCTGAACTCGACGACGAGTTTGCAAAAGACATCGACGAGTCTGTTTCGACACTCGACGAGTTGAAAGCAAGCATCCGTGAGCGTTTAGAAGCTGGTAAGAAACAAGAAGCTGAAGGTACAATGCGCGACCAACTCGTAGAGCAGGCAACTGCTAACGCGACAATCGACGTACCGGAAGTTCTCGTTGAACAAGAAGTTGACCGCATGGTACAAGAGTTCGGTTCACGTGTATCTTCACAAGGAATCGACCTTAACATGTACTTCGAGCTCACTGGTACTTCTGAAGAAGCAATGCGCGAAGAGATGAAAGAGCAAGCTGAAGAGCGCGTAAAAGCTCGTCTCGTCTTGAAAGCAATCGCTGACAAAGAAGCAATCGAAGTATCTGACGAAGATGCTGAGAAAGAGCTTGAAGAAATGTCTAAACTTTACAACATCGCCCCGGACCAACTCCGTACGATGCTCGCTCCGCAAGGTGGACTTGAGACACTTAAAGGTGACCTCAAATTCCGTAAAGCGATCGACATCCTCGTTGAAAACGGTAAAGCGAAGTAAGCTGATATTCGAAAGGACGACTGCCTAGCGGTCGTCCTTTTTTCTGTCACAGCACATTGCATGTGTAATTCTTTGAAGTCGCAATATGTTCATGCTACAATTATTTCAACGCAGAGA
Organism: Exiguobacterium sp. 8A; assembly: GCF_902506275.1. Lineage (GTDB taxonomy): Bacteria > Bacillota > Bacilli > Exiguobacteriales > Exiguobacteriaceae > Exiguobacterium > Exiguobacterium profundum. The sequence continues at coordinate 43,451 of NZ_LR733630.1, forward strand.
TGTAAAATGTCTTTTCGCGGTGCATCGCACCAGAAAATTCAAATCGCGATTTATCGCACTTACATCCATTTTCACCACAGAAGGGGTGTATCGAATGTTCAAATTTAACGAGGAAAAGGGGCAACTCAAGTGCTCGTTTTGCGGAAAATCGCAAGAACAAGTTCGTAAGTTAGTCGCCGGTCCTGGCGTATACATTTGCGATGAATGTATCGAACTTTGCAATGAAATTGTTGAGGAAGAGCTCGGTGTAGAGGAAGAAGTTGAATTCAAAGACATTCCAAAACCACAAGAGATTCGTAACATCCTAGACGATTATGTCATTGGTCAAGACCGCGCCAAACGTGCGCTTTCAGTTGCTGTCTATAACCACTATAAACGTATCAACGCCGGTGGCCGTTCGGATGATGTCGAACTTGCGAAGTCGAACATCGTCATGATTGGACCAACGGGTAGCGGAAAAACGCTTCTCGCTCAGACGATGGCTCGCGTCTTGAACGTCCCATTCGCAATCGCGGATGCGACGAGCTTGACGGAAGCAGGTTACGTCGGGGAAGACGTTGAGAATATTTTGCTCAAATTGATTCAATCGGCTGACTATGATGTCGAGAAGGCTGAAAAAGGGATCATCTACATCGATGAAATCGATAAGATTGCCCGTAAGTCTGAAAACCCATCGATTACGCGTGACGTATCCGGTGAAGGCGTTCAGCAGGCGCTCCTTAAAATTCTTGAAGGCACGACAGCAAGCGTACCGCCACAAGGTGGACGTAAGCATCCGCATCAAGAATTTATCCAAATCGACACAACAAACATTCTCTTCATTGTCGGTGGCGCATTCGCCGGCATCGAATCGGTCGTCAAACGCCGAATCGGGAAGAAAGTCATCGGTTTCGGAAACGACCAAGAGAATCGCGAGTTGACGCAAGAGGACTTGCTCGCCCGCGCACTCCCTGAAGACCTTCAAAAATTCGGCTTGATTCCTGAGTTCATCGGACGTTTGCCAGTCATGGCGACGCTCACGACACTCGATGAAGAAGCGCTCGTTGAAATCTTGACGAAGCCGAAAAATGCTCTCGTCCGTCAGTACGAGAAAATGCTCGAGCTTGACGATGTCGAATTGACGTTCACAGACGAAGCATTGATTGAAATCGCCAAACTTGCAATCAAACGTAAGACTGGCGCGCGCGGTCTCCGCTCGATTATCGAAGAAATGATGCTCGATGTGATGTTCACTGTCCCATCGCGTGACGATATCGAGAAAGTCATCATCACGGATGAAACGATTACGGGTCTTGCCGGTCCGAAATACGTCCTTCGTGACGGTACTGTCGAACAGACAGGGGACAACAAAGAGACAGCATAATTCTTTAACGAAGAAGGCTCAAACACTCGGCATATCCGAGTTTTGGGCCTTTTTGCACAGGAGGCGTTGTATATGGAAAAATTACCAATCCTTCCTTTGCGAGGAGTCGTCGTATATCCGCTCATCGGTGTGACCATCGATGTCGGACGCCCGTTATCCCTTCGGGCGCTCCTTGCCGCAAAGGAGCATGAAACAGATTTGATTGTCGTGACACAGAAAGAAACAGGGAACGAATCACCGGAACCGGAAGACTTATACACGGTTGGAACGCGTGTCCACATCGCGAAGATGAGTGAACTGTCGAACGAGACGATTCGGGTTCGGATCGTCGGGAAAGAGCGTGTCCGTATCGACTCGGTCGAATCGACAGATGAAGGATGGTTCGCCAATATCGAGCCGGTCGAACTCGCAGAAGGGGAAGAGGTCGAACGAACGGCACTCGTCCGTCTGTTGAAAGAACAGTTCGGAAAACTCGTCGCAAACATTAAGGGTATGTCGCCAGATGAGCGTCGCCGTTTCGAGATGTATGAGCGGCTTGAATCACTCACGGACTATATCACGTCAAAACTCGATGTCGACGTCGAGCTTCGCCAAGCGATGCTCGAAGAGGCAGATGCCGTCAAGCGAGGACTTGAACTGCTTGAAATCATCGCACATGAAGTCGAAGTGATTGAGCTCGAGCAAGAGATGCGTGAGCGGACGAAGAAGTCAATTGAGCAGTCACAGCGCGAGTACTACTTACGGGAACAGATGAAGACGATCCAACAAGAACTCGGTGACCAGACGCAAGAGTCAGAACCGAACCGCCTTCGTGAGAAGCTAGAGGCGCTCGACTTGCCAGAGACGACGCGGAAGAACGTCATGCGTGAAGCGGAACGATTGAACGTCGTGCCGCAGACGTCTCCGGAGTATGCGGTCATCCGTAACTACCTCGACTGGGTCACCTCTCTTCCGTGGGGCATTGAGACGGAAGATAAGCTTGACGTGAAACATGCGGCAGACGTCCTTGATGATGACCATTACGGCTTAGAATCGGTAAAAGACCGTATCCTCGAGTATTTGGCCGTCCGCCAGTTGACGAACTCGCTTCGTGGACCAATCCTCTGTCTCGCCGGACCTCCAGGGGTCGGGAAGACGTCACTCGCCCGTTCGATCGCCTCGGCACTTGAACGTCACTTCGTTCGTGTCTCACTCGGTGGTGTGCGTGATGAGGCGGAAATCCGTGGGCACCGTCGTACGTATATCGGTGCGATGCCAGGACGGATCATCCGTGGGCTGAAGCAAGCGGAAAGCAAAAACCCGGTCTTCTTGCTCGATGAGATCGACAAGATGGCTTCTGACTTCAGAGGGGACCCGGCGTCCGCGATGCTAGAAGTGCTCGACCCGGAACAAAACGTCTCCTTCTCGGACCACTACATCGAAGAACCGTTCGATTTGTCGAACGTTCTCTTTATCGCAACTGCGAACGATGTCTCACAAATCCCAGCACCGCTTCTTGACCGGATGGAATTGATTCAAATCGGTGGGTACACAGAGCTTGAGAAAGTGGAGATTGCGAAGCGCCATTTGGTGACGAAACAATTGACAGAGCATGGATTGAAGAAGAGTCAGTTGACGATTAAAGAAGATGCGCTCTATGAAGTCGTCCGTCGTTACACACGTGAAGCCGGTGTCCGGAACTTAGAGCGCGTCATCGGATCACTCTGCCGAAAAGCCGCGAAACAAATCGCCATCGGGGAGAAGAAACGGGTCACGATTTCGAAAAAGGCGATCATCACGTATCTCGGGAAGCCGAAGTATCGCTACGGAAAAGGGGAGACCGAGGACTCCATCGGTGCGGTGACAGGCCTTGCCTACACGGCGTTTGGTGGCGACACGCTCACAATCGAAGTGGCGCTCGCTCCAGGGAAAGGCAAACTTCAGTTGACGGGGAAACTCGGTGATGTGATGCAGGAGTCGGCACAAACAGCATATAGCTATGTCCGTGCAAACGCAGAGCGGTTCGGGATTGACCCGACGTTCTATGAGCGACAAGACATTCACATTCACGTGCCAGAGGGTGCCGTGCCAAAAGACGGACCGTCGGCAGGAATCACGATTGCGACGGCCTTGATTTCCGCATTGACTGGGAAGAAAGTCCATCGTGATGTCGGGATGACAGGTGAGATCACACTCCGTGGACGTGTCTTGCCGATCGGCGGATTGAAAGAAAAAGCGCTCGCTGCTCATCGAGCCGGGTTGACGACCATCGTCATTCCGAAAGATAATGAGCGAGACATCGATGATATTCAAGAGACGGTTCGTGAGAAATTGACGTTCGTTCCCGTGACGACACTCGATGAAGTACTAGATGTAGCATTTGGAGGAAATTAAATGAAGATCAACAAAGCAGAGTTTGTGACGAGTGCCGTCGCGCCAGACCATTACCCGGTCCATGAATTGCCGGAAGTGGCACTTGCCGGGCGGTCGAACGTCGGGAAATCGTCGTTCATCAATAAGATTTGCCAACGGAAGGCGCTCGCACGGACGTCTTCGAAACCAGGGAAGACACAGACCCTTAACTTCTTCAACATCAATGATGAGATCATGTTCGTTGACGTTCCGGGATACGGATATGCGAAAGTATCGAAGACGGAACGTGAGAAGTGGGGCGTCATGATGGAACAGTATTTGACGAGTCAAGAGGCGCTTCGCGGCGTCGTCTTACTCGTCGATATCCGTCATGATCCGACGGGTGACGATGTGACGATGTACAACTTCTTGAAACATTATGAGATTCCGGTCATCGTTGTGGCGACGAAACTCGATAAAATCAAGAAGAGTCAGCGTCAAAAACATGAGGCGGCGGTGAAACGCAAGCTTCAATTCGATCCATCTGACCGTTTTGTCGCCTTCTCAGCCGAGACGGCAGAAGGAAAAGATGAGGCGTGGAAAGCGATTTACGCACTCATCACAGAAGGCGAATAAGGAGAAGGCGGAGGGATTCCTTCGCCTTTTTGTTTTTGTCAGCCCGCAAGCGGGTAATTATCGTATAATCATAGTTAGTACATAGTCATCATTGTAAACGAGGTGGAGAAATGCAACGCATGTTTGAAAACAAATGGTATCGCGCCCTCTTTTGGACGTTGACCATCTTTTTAGTCATTTGGGTCGGGACACAGATCTCATTCGTGTTTGAACCGATTCAAGTTATTTTGGCACTCGTCACGGTTCCGCTTATTGTGGCCGGACTCTTCTTTTATTTCCTGGTCGGGATTGTCGACTTCTTAGAGAAACGCTTAAAAGGGAAGAGAACACTAGCTGTAGCCGTCACACTGATCGGACTCGTGCTTATTTTTACACTTGTCTTCAGTATTCTCGGACCGGTTTTAGGCGAACAAATCACGTCGCTCGTCAACGCTATGCCGAGTATCGCAAAAGAACTTCAGAAACAGGCGTTCGCTGTCCGTGACACGTTGTTACAAAATGAGTTCTTTGCACGCTTCATGGCAGAAAATGACGAGATGTTCCGTAACTTGACGACGAACATCACGTCGTACTTAGGAGACTTATTTGGAAACATTGCCTCGTCATTCGGTCAAGTCGTCGGATTCGTGACGTCAGCGGTCATCACGATCGTTGTGATCCCGTTCATGCTTCTTTACATGTTACTCGACGGGAAACGTTTACCAGACGCTATCGTCAAACTCTTACCCTCGAGCTATGAGAAAGAGACGCGTCACATCTTGCATGACATGCACGAGACGGTGCGGAGCTACGTCAATGCACAGTTGCTCGTCGCATTCTTCGTCGGAATCACGTCACTGATCGGTCTATGGATCGTCGGTGTAGATTATGCCATCTTGCTCGCACTCTTCATGATGGTAACAAATATCATCCCTTACGTCGGGCCGTTCCTAGGGGCTGCACCGGCAGTGGTCGTGGCATTCATTCAAGATCCGATCAAGGTATTATGGGTCATCGTTGTCATCATCGTCGTGCAACAAATTGAGTCGAACGTCATCTCGCCACTCATTCAAGGGAAGTCGTTAAAAGTACACCCGCTCACGATCATCATCGTCTTGCTCGTGGCAGGAAATTTGGCCGGTATCATCGGAATGCTCATCGCTGTACCGTTTTATGCGGTCGCCAAAACGGTTGTCCAGAATATCGTTCGTATCTATAAATTACGAGAACGTGAGCATTATTTAGACAAAGAGGAGCCCGAGAGTCCGATTATTACGGACCCGAACTCGCCAAATCCATAAGAAAAAAGGGTAGGAATGGAGTTTCGCCATTTCTACTTCTTTTTGTCACAAAAAGTTCTTATTTTATTTCAGGAAAATCAAACAGAAGATTATAGTTACCAGATAAGAACTGTTATAATGTACGGTAGAGATTGAAAAAAAGAAGAGACAACCGTCGGTGGATTTTAGATGAGGGGAAGAGATACATGCATATTGTCGTCGTTGGACTAAATAACAAGACAGCCCCTGTCGCGATTCGGGAGCAGTTCTCGTTTGGGGAGCAAGAAATCGTGGATGCGATGATTGCACTTCGCGAAGAGAAGAGCATTTTCGAGTCGGTTATTTTGTCTACGTGTAACCGGACGGAGCTGTACGTCGTGACAGATCAACTCCATACTGGACGTTATTACACGAAACGTTTCTTGGCGAACTGGTTCAACCTAGAGATGGAGCAGTTCACACCATACTTGTCGATTCGAGAAGGGGAAGAGGCGATTCGCCACTTGTTCCGTGTCACGTCGGGCCTCGACTCGATGATCATCGGGGAAACACAAATTTTAGGTCAAGTGAAGACGAGTTTCTTCCGTGCCCAGGAGCATGGAACGACAGGAACGGTCTTCAACAAATTATTCAAAGAAGCGGTCACACTCGCGAAGCGCGCCCATACGGACACGCAAATTGGGGAAATGTCTGTATCGGTCAGTTCGGCTGCCGTGACGCTCGCACAAGAGATGTATCAACAGCTTGAAGACAAACAAGTCGTCGTCGTCGGAGCCGGTGAGACGGGTGAATTGACGACACTCAACTTATTTGAAGCAGGTGCGAAACAAATCGCTGTCTTCAACCGGACGGAGAGCAAAGCAAAAGCTGTAGCGGATAAGTTCAAAGGCCGTGCCCATTCGATTCGTGAGATCGCATGTGGATTACTTGATGCAGATATTTTGATTAGTTCGACCGGGGCGAAGGATGCCGTCATTGGATACGACGATGTAGCGGCTGCACAGTTGTTGCGCCGCGAACGTCCGCTTCTTCTCATTGACATCGCTGTGCCGCGAGATATCGATCCAGCGGTCGCGACACTTCCGGGTGTGCATTTGTTCGATGTCGATGATTTGAACGGAATCGTAAACAAAAATCTTGAAGCGCGTCTCGTCGAGGCTGAAAAGATTGAAATGAAAATCGATGAAGCGATTCAAGAGTTCCAAACATGGCTCATCACGCTTGGTGTCGTGCCAATCATGAATGAGTTGCGTGCTCGTGCCCTTGATATTCAAGAAGACACGATGACGAGTCTTGAGCGTAAGCTCGATCACTTGTCAGCACGAGACAAGAAAGTCATCGGGAAGCACATGAAGTCGATCATCAATCAAATGCTTCGTGACCCGATTGACTACATTAAAGATGCAGCGGCTCAACCGGATGCGAACGTTCGAATCGCTCAATTCATCGAGACGTTCGGACTTGATGTCGAGTTGCCGGAACAACCTGTAGACGAAGTGGAAGAAACAGATGCCACTTCTGCCAAAGCACCACTTCGCGCATTGATGCGCTAACAAGACAAAAAGGCGACGCGTGTCGCCTTTTTCTATGAAGGAGAGATTGAACATGCGGAAAATCATTGTCGGCTCACGCCGTTCCCAACTCGCCATGACTCAAACAAAATGGGTCATCGAGCAGTTGAAGCAAGCTGGAGCAAAGAACGAGTTCGAGATTAAAGAAATCGTGACGAAAGGTGACCAAATCGTCGACGTGCAATTGTCGAAAGTCGGTGGGAAAGGGTTGTTCGTCAAAGAGATTCAACAACAGATGCTCGATGGGGACATCGATTTCGCCGTACACAGCATGAAAGACGTTCCGGCCGAACTACCAGAAGAACTCTATATTAGCTGCATGCCGAAACGTGTCGATGCGCGTGACGTCCTCATCTGTGAGAACGGCTACACGTTCGAGACGCTTCCAAAAGGTTCGATTGTCGGAACGAGCTCACTCCGTCGTGGTGCTCAAATCTTGGCAGCCCGTCCTGACCTTGAGATTCAATGGATTCGTGGAAACATCGACACGCGTCTGAAGAAGTTAGACTCCGAGAACTACAATGCTATCTTGCTCGCGAAAGCAGGACTCGAGCGGATGGGATGGACGGATCGTGTCGATTTTGAAGCGCTCGACCCGGACGTCATGGTACCGGCTGTCGGCCAGGGCGTACTCGCCATCGAGAGCCGCAAGGACGATGCAGAAGTGACAGCAGTGCTTCAATTGTTGCATGATGATGTGACGGCGAAAGCGGCTACAGCAGAGCGCACCTTCTTAAAAGCAATCGAAGGAAGTTGTCACGTACCGGTCGGTGGTTATGCGACGGTCGACGGTGACGACGTGACACTGACAGGTCTCATCGCGTCAGTGGACGGGAAAGAAGTGCTTCGCGTGACGAAAACGTCAACGGACGGAATCGCACTCGGAATGGACGTCGCAGAAGAATTGCTCGGTCGTGGCGGGCGTGAAATCCTCGCCTCGGTCAATGAGTGACGTTTGGTACACGGGAACGAAACGAATGACCGCTTCGCAACGGGCACGGCTCGAGGCGAGCGGTCTTTCCGTTCATCATGTCCCGCTCATTCAGACGAGAGAGACGTATACACCGCCACCCGTGGAACGATTCGATTGGCTCGTCGTCACGAGTCAAAACGCGGTGCAAGCCCTTCGGAATCTGACGCGTGACGTCAAGGTCGCCGCTGTCGGAGAGAAGACGAAGCGGGCGCTTGAAGCGGAGGGCTTTACCGTCTCGCTCATGCCGGAGACGTATACGGGTGAGGCGCTTTTTGAGCAGTTATCTGACGTTGTTTCGACCGATGATGTCGTCTTGTTTGCACGTGGCAATTTGGCGAACACGTCGCATATGTCGATGCTGCCTTGCGTGTATGACTGGGTCGTCTATGAGACGATTCCAATCCGATTGACCTCGGCCCAACAACAACAACTCGAGACGGTGAAGGCGTTACTCGTCTTGAGTCCGTCGGCCGTCGATGCGCTCACACCACACTTGTCCCACTTCAACGGGACGTGGTACGCCATTGGCGAAGTGACCGAACGCGCCGTCCGACAAGTGTCGACATTACCGGTACGAGTGCCAGAATGTTATACTATGGATGCATTAATACAGTGTGTAGGGGAGGATTTTTCATGAACCAGTTTGACCGTCACCGTCGTCTTCGCTCATCGAAGTCGATGCGTGCCCTCGTACGTGAAAATCATGTTCGAAAAGAAGATTTGATTTACCCGCTCTTCATCATTGAAGGGACTAACATTAAACGTGAAGTCAGCTCGATGCCTGGCGTCTTCAATTATTCACTTGACCGACTCGAAGAAGAGATCAAAGAAATCGTCGACCTCGGTCTCCAATCTGTGCTTTTGTTCGGTGTGCCGGAACATAAAGACCCGGAAGGCAGCGAAGCGTATCATGACCACGGCATCGTCCAGGAAGCGATTCGTAAAGTGAAGGAGTGGGCGCCACAGCTCACGGTCATCGCCGATACGTGCCTTTGTGAGTACACGTCGACAGGTCATTGTGGTCTCGTGAAAGATGGGGACGTCGATAACGACGCATCACTTCCACTTCACGTCCAGACAGCCATTACGCAAGCACAAGCGGGTGCCGATGTCATCGCACCGAGCTCGATGATGGATGGATTCGTCGCAGCTATCCGTGAAGGTCTGGACCAAAACGGATTCAGTCACATTCCAATCATGAGCTACGGCGTCAAATATGCGTCTGCGTATTACGGACCGTTCCGTGACGCAGCCCAATCGGCTCCTGGTGAAGGCGACCGTAAAGGGTATCAGATGGACCCGGCGAACCGTCGTGAGGCGTTCCGTGAGTCACAATCGGACGTCGAACAAGGTGCCGACTTCATGATCGTCAAACCGGCTCTCGCGTTCATGGACATCATCCGTGACATGCGCGACTCACTCGATATGCCAATCGTGGCGTATAACGTGAGCGGAGAGTATGCGATGATCAAAGCCGCGTCACTCAACGACTGGGTCGACGAAGAACGCATCGTCATGGAGACGATGGTCGGATTCAAACGTGCCGGTGCCGATCTCATCGTCACGTATTTCGCAAAAGACGTCTGTCGCTATTTGGAAGGAGACTACGCATGACATACAACCAAACGCGCTCACAGGAAGCGTTCGAACAAGCTCGTCCACTCATGCCAGGCGGTGTCAACAGCCCGGTCCGTGCCTATAAATCGGTCGGCATGACGCCAATCTTCGCCGAACGCGGTGAAGGTTCACGCGTCTATGACATCGACGGCAACGAGTATATCGATTACGTCCTCTCATGGGGACCACTCATCCTCGGTCACCGTCACCCGGTCGTCACGAAAGCGATTCAAGAACAAGCCGAAAAAGGCTGGACGTTCGGGACGCCGACCGAGCTTGAGACGAAGATGGCAGAGCTCGTCATCGACCGCGTCCCATCGATCGAGATGGTCCGTATGGTCAACTCGGGTACGGAAGCGACGATGGCGGCACTTCGCCTCGCTCGCGGCTACACCGGGAAGACAAAGATTTTGAAATTCGAAGGATGTTACCATGGACACGGGGACTCGCTTCTCATTAAAGCCGGTTCTGGTGTCGCGACGCTCGGTCTCCCGGACTCACCAGGTGTACCGAAAGAGCTCGCGAGCCATACGCTCACGGTTCCTTACAATGATTTGGACGCAGTCCGCGTCGCCTTTGAAAAATACGGTGATGATCTCGCTGGTGTCATCGTCGAACCGGCCGCAGGAAACATGGGCTTCGTGCCACCACAACCAGGGTTCCTCGAAGGACTTCGTGAGATCACGGAACAAAACGGCGCGCTTCTCATCTTTGATGAGGTCATGACGGGCTTCCGTGTCGGATACAACTGTGCACAAGGGTACTTCGGTGTCACACCGGACCTCACATGTCTCGGGAAAGTCATCGGCGGCGGACTTCCGGTCGGCGCTTACGGCGGGAAACGTGAGATCATGGAACAAATCGCACCGCAAGGTCCGATCTATCAAGCAGGGACGCTCTCGGGTAACCCACTTGCGATGATTGCCGGTTACACGACACTCTCGCAACTCAAACCGGAGCACTACGCGGAGTTCGAGCGTAAAGCAGACCGTCTCGCGGAAGGCTTCACGCAGGCCGGTGAGAAATACAACATCCCACACGACACGAACCGTGCTGGCTCGATGTTCGGTTTCTTCTTCACGAACGAGAAAGTGACGAACTTCGAGAAAGCGAAGTCGGCAAACCTCGAGATGTTCCGTTCGTACTATCAGAAGATGGCGGCGCGCGGCGTCTTCTTGCCACCGTCACAGTTCGAAGGATTGTTCCTATCGACGGCTCATACGGACGAGGATATCGAGAAGACGATTGCAGCGGTCGAGGCGACGTTCAAGGAGCTTCAAGAAGAGTTTTCACTCTAATCTTGACTGCTGACGTTTCTGTCGCTAAAATTATTTAACAGATACGATGAATGGCTTTGATGAGGAGTAGTACGCATACTCCATTCCTTTTAGAGACGCGACCGCTTGGTGAAAGGTTGCGAGGGATGGACGCGGAAGTCGCCTCGGAGCTGACTTTCTGAATGGAGTAGGAAAGTTCGGTCCATCGACCGTTATTCGATTTTGAGTGCGCCACTTTTTGGCGAACTAAGGTGGTACCGCGGAAGATCACGGCTTCTTTCGTCCTTAGCGTATAGGACGAGAGAAGCCGTTTTTGTGTTCACCAATAACATAGAGGAGGCGCTACACATGGCCCATGAGACAAATGAAATCACCATGCCGACGAAGTACGACCCAAGTGCGACGGAGTCAAAATGGTACGACTACTGGTTAGAGAACGATGTATTTAAAGCAGACGAGGACGATTCGAAACAACCGTACACGATTGTCATCCCACCACCGAACGTTACCGGGAAACTTCACCTTGGTCACGCCTGGGATACGACGCTTCAAGACTTGTTGACACGCCTCAAGCGTATGCAAGGCTATGACGTGCTCTGGCTCCCAGGGATGGACCACGCCGGAATCGCGACACAAGCGAAAGTCGAGCAAAAACTCCGTGAAGAAGGCGTCATGCGTTACGACCTCGGACGTGAGAAGTTCCTCGAGAAGACGTGGGAATGGAAAGACGAGTATGCGAAGACGATTCGCGACCAATGGTCAAAACTTGGTCTCGGTCTCGACTACTCGCGTGAGCGCTTCACACTCGACGAAGGGCTCTCAAAAGCCGTTCAAGAAGTATTCGTCCGTCTTTATGAAAAAGGCTTGATCTATCGTGGCGAATATATCGTCAACTGGGACCCGGCTCAAAAGACGGCCGTTTCAGATATCGAGGTCATTTATCAAGAAGTCGAGGGTGCATTCTATCACATGAAATACCCACTCGCTGACGGTTCAGGTCATATCGAAATCGCAACGACACGTCCCGAGACGATGCTCGGTGATACGGCGGTTGCCGTCAACCCGAAAGATGAGCGTTACACACACCTCATCGGCAAGACGATCATGCTTCCAGTCATGAACCGTGAGATCCCGATCGTTGCCGACGACTATGTCGACATGGAGTTCGGTACAGGTTGCGTGAAAATTACGCCAGCACACGACCCGAACGACTTTGAAATCGGAAACCGTCATGAGCTTCCACGCATCCTCGTCATGGATGAAGGCGGGAAGATGAACGAGAATGCTGGTAAGTACGAAGGGCTCGACCGCTTCGAATGCCGCAAGCAACTCGTCAAAGACCTAGAGGCGGACGGCACACTCGTGAAGATTGAGCCACACACGCACTCGGTCGGTCATTCGGAGCGTTCAGGCGCGGTCATCGAGCCATACCTTTCTAAACAATGGTTCGTTGACATGGAGCCACTCGCGAAAGCGGCACTCGAGGCACAAGGGAACGACGACACGAAAGTCAACTTCGTCCCAGAGCGCTTCGAAGGGACATACCTCCGTTGGATGGAGAACATCCGCGACTGGTGTATCAGCCGCCAACTTTGGTGGGGCCACCGCATCCCGGCTTGGTACCATAACGAGACAGGTGAAGTATATGTAGGGAAAGAGGCGCCAGCGGATAGTGAGAACTGGACACAAGACGAAGACGTTCTTGACACATGGTTCTCGTCAGCACTCTGGCCGTTCTCAACGATGGGCTGGCCGGATACGGACGCACCGGACTTCAACCGTTACTTCCCGACGAGCGCGCTCGTCACGGGATACGACATCATCTTCTTCTGGGTATCGCGTATGATCTTCCAATCACTCGAGTTCACAGGGAAGCAACCGTTCAACGATGTCCTCATCCACGGTCTCATCCGTGACTCGGAAGGACGCAAGATGTCGAAATCTCTCGGTAACGGCGTTGACCCGATGGAAGTCATCGACCAATACGGAGCGGATTCACTCCGTTGGTTCCTCCTCACAGGTTCGACACCAGGGAACGACCTTCGTTTCTATTGGGAGAAGATCGAGTCGACATGGAACTTCTCGAACAAGATTTGGAACGCAAGTCGTTTCGCGCTCATGAACATGGATGGACTCAAAGTCGAAGACATCGACCTCACGGGCGAGAAGACGCTTGCTGATAAGTGGATTTTGACACGCTTGAACGACACGATTGACCAAGTGACACGCCTCGTCGACAAGTACGAGTTCGGTGAAGCTGGTCGTTACTTGTACAACTTCATCTGGGAAGAGTTCTGTAACTGGTACATCGAGATGGCGAAACTCACGCTCTACGGTGAGGACGAAGCGGCGAAGCACACGACACGTTCGGTCCTCGCGCATACGCTCGATTCGATCATGCGTCTCATGCACCCGTTCATGCCGTTCCTTACAGAGGAAATTTGGCAACACTTGCCGCACGAAGGCGATTCAATCGTTCGTGCAAGCTACCCGACGCGTCGTGATGACCTTCACTTCGCCGATTCGGTTCCAGCGTTTGAAGCTGTGATGAACGTCATCCGCTCGGTTCGTAACATCCGTGCCGAAGTGAACGCACCGATGTCGAAACCGATCCAGCTCTTCATTTCGACGAGCGATGATGCGACACAAGGTTACTTGAGCGAGAACGAAATGACGATCGGTAAGTTCACGAACGCGACAGAGCTTGAAATCGGACGTGGTCTCACGGCCCCGGACAAGTCGATGTCCGCGATCATGACGGGAGCAGAGCTCTTCATCCCACTCGCAGACCTCATCAACTTCGAAGAAGAAATCGCCCGTCTTGAAAAAGAAGTGGCGAAGTATGAAAAAGAAGTCGAGCGCGTGCAGAAGAAACTCGGAAACCAAGGCTTTATCGCCAAGGCACCGGCTCACGTCATCGACGAAGAGAAAGCAAAAGAAAAAGACTACCTCGACAAGCGTGACGCGGTCCGCGCCCGTTTGGAAGAGTTGCGTAAGTAAGATATACACCTTCTTTGGAGATTGACTCTCTGAAGAAGGTTTTTTTGTGTTTTGGTAGAATTTGGAGAGATAGACGTAGAAAAGGGGATATGAGATGAGACGAATCGGGGTAATATGTATTCTTGTGTTGGGACTAGCGGGGTGTATGACACCAAAAGAGACGAAATCTATCGAAACAGTGGATGTGATGGATGTGGAAGAAATCGAAAAGGAGAGAGTGATTGATGAATCCCAATTTCCAGACGTAGAAGTGACGGGGACGACGATTGTTGAAGTGCCAGAAGGAACGAAACAGATTTCAGATGCCGTTGTGGTACAAACGACCCTTCAATATGAAGATGGGTCGACGAGATATTTATCGAAAGATCACATTTTAACGGAGACGATGGTCGGAGGAATCGGTTTAGTTGCGATGACCGTCCCTGACCGTGAGAACCCGTTTGGCGTATTCATTTACGATGTGAGAAATGAGTGGGCGCAGCGTGGCATGCAACGTTTCGGGATTCCAGAAACATCATCAGCGTTCGTTCACGGATTAGATCTTCCTAATAAAGAGATGGAGGCCATCAGTACGGATTATTCAGGTAGCGATTGGTCGGTGAAGCTTTGGACGTTATATGATGAGACACACCTCATCAGTATCATTGCGACGGATTCTTTCACTGAAGTAGAAGGGGAGATGTCGGAACAGCCAGAACCGTATGTTTTGAAACAATCATATGGGAACGGTTTATACTATTTATCACAAGGAAGACTGATTATCGTGACAGGAAATATCTCGGAAAAAGAGTTATTGACGATGGTCGATTCTTTACCGGAACCTTCGTCTGGATCGTTCCCTTTCTATGAAACAGAGTAAAACAAGAACCGAGCGTCAAGAGCGACGTTCGGTTCGTTTGTTGAAAAGCCACAAGGCGATGACTCCAATCGTCAATAGCATTGGAATTTGAGTGAAGAGTGGGGTCGTAAAACCGATTCGAAACAGATGGACGATATATGTAAAATATAGAGCTCCAACCACTGATGAAAGTATGATATAGAAGAGTCTCACACCTCTTCCTCCTCACTCCAAAACGGCAAGCGACCTGTTGAAATATAGTAAGAAGACATGAAGAGCGTACCGATTGCTACACCGGTCAAATGTGGCTGAATCGGTTGATCGACTAAAGTTAGAAACAGACTATACACTACATAAGCTGCAGAAGAGATGATGAGGACCATCAACGGGATGAGTCTTTTCATATTGTTTCACTCCATTCCAATACACTCGAATATTTTATGAACTACTTTCTATTACGCTAACTCGATGTGATTGGTTTCAAAAAACCATCTCGCAAAAAGCGAAATGGTTCATGTGCCACAAAACGTCTGATACGGATACGTCCGCGAGGGGCCTGCCGACAAGTATTCAGCCGGTTTGTCGTAGTTATATGGGTCACGCAAAATGGTGAGTAGTGACTCGGTCGGACCGAAGTCACCGCGTTCTGCTGCTTGAATCGCTTTTTCAACATGATGATTTCGGGGAATGACGGCCGGGTTATATTGGCGCATGATTCGACTGACGTCCTCGTCCGGGAGACCTTGCTCACTCAGGCGTTTACGCCAAGCACCAAGCCAGGCCTTACCGTCTTCCCGAGTTGCGAATGGGAGAGATTCCATCTCACCAAGCGTCAGCGAGCGGAACGTATTCGTATAATCTGCCTCCGTCTCCATCATCAAGCGGAGCAGTTCATCCGCTAGCTCATCGTCACCATCTTTTCGAACGAATAGGCCAATCTTATGTGCGAGTCCGGTAAAATACGCTTCTTTATACAGCTCGGTATAACGGGTGAGTTGCTTGTTCGCGACATCAACCGCTTCTTCTTTCGTTTCGCCAAGGAGCGGCAGCAACGTCTCCGCCAGTCGGGCGAGGTTCCAAGACCCGATATATGGTTGATTCGCATAGGCGTAACGTCCATCTCGGTCGATCGAGCTGAAGACCGTCTCCGGATGATACGTGTCCATGAACGCGCATGGTCCGTAATCGAGACCTTCACCGCTGATGAACATATTGTCCGTATTCATCACCCCATGAATGAACCCGACGAGTTGCCAGTTGGCAATCAGTCTCGCCTGTCTTTCGACGACGCGTCCGAGGAACTGTTCATAGCGATTCGGTGCATCGATCAAGTCTGGGTCGTGTCGTTTGATTGCTACTTCAGTAAGAGCGATGACGTCATCGATGGAGCCGGCGCCTGCTGCGAATTGGAATGTTCCGACACGAAGATGACTTGAGGCGACCCGAGTCAGGATCGCTCCATGCTTCGGACCTTGACGCATGATGGCTTCCCCTGTCTGAACGACGGCGAGCGCCCGGTTCGTCGGAATGCCGAGGGCGTGCATCGCCTCGCAGATGATGAACTCGCGTACCATTGGCCCGAGTGCGGCTCGTCCGTCGCCCCCTCTAGAATACTCCGTCGGTCCAGAACCCTTCAGTTGCACATCGACACGCTTCCCGTTCGGAGTCACATGTTCCCCGAGCATGAGGGCGCGTCCGTCCCCGAGCATCGTCAAGTTGCCGAATTGGTGTCCAGCGTATGCTTGTGAGAAAGACGTCTCTGTTTGACGATTGCCGGCAAATAAATCGATGTCTTGTTTGAGACTTTGCGCATCAAGGCCGAGCGAAGCGGCTAATGCATCGTTAAACAAGACGAGTGTCGGATTGTCGACCGGATGGATGGGTCCGCGGTCGTAAAAGATGTCACGTAGTTCGAGGTACGTCGCCTCGAAGTTCCAGTCAGTTGTCATGGCGCATGCCTCCTTCTTCGCTTCGAGTATAGCACAGACTGTTTTCCATAACGGCTGTCGTGAATTTTGATAAGATGAAACAGAAGTGTAAACAGTAGGAGTGTGGAAGATGAAGACGAGACAAGATGTATTCGATTGGTTGAGTGGACAGCTTCGCTTCGGGATCAAACCGGGTCTTGAGCGGATGAGCTGGATGATTGAGCAATTAGGGTTAGAAGAACGCCGATCCATCCATGTGGCCGGGACGAACGGAAAAGGGTCGACCGTCGCGTTTTTACGGGCGATGGCGATGGAGAACGGCTTATCTGTCGGCACATTCACCTCCCCTTATATCATTCAGTTCGAGGAGCGGATCATGTTGAACGGGGAACCGATTCCTGAAGACGCGCTCATCGACGTGGCGAACCGTGTCAAAGCTCGTGCGGACGAGGCGCCAGAGACGCTGACGGAGTTTGAGCTATTGACGATGATGGCATGGTGCTATTTTGATGACACACGTCCTGACTTGATCATTTGGGAAGTCGGTCTCGGGGGACGACTTGATTCGACCAATGTGTTGACGCATCCACTTGCGACCATTGTCACGTCAATTGGACATGACCATCAAGGCATTCTCGGCGATACGCTTGAAGAGATTGCACAAGAGAAATACGGCATCATGAAACGCGATGTCCCGATGTTTCATAGTATTGGTGAGGAACGATTGGTTGAGTTGTTGCATCAAAAAGGGGACGATGTAGGTTCTTCCATTCATGATGTTCGTCCACTCGTGAAGAAAATTGTGGACGGGGCAGACACAGTTGTGACGTATGAGAATATGCCATCTGTCGTGCTCGGATTGACAGGACATCATCAAGCGTATAACGGGGCGTGTGCCGTGGCGGTGGCGCGTCACCTCGGTTGGCGCGATGACGCCATCCAAAAAGGGCTCGAGCGAGCACAACATCCGGGGCGGTATGAGCTCGTCTCCAAACGACCGCGTATCATTTTAGACGGGGCACATAATCCGGAAGGCATCGAGGCCTTGGTTTTACAAGCCAAATATGAGACAGACGTGACAGTGTTGACGGCGATTTTAGAAGATAAAGACCGTGACAAGATGATTCACGCGCTTCAAGAAATTGGAGACGTTTACGAAACGACATTTGACTTTCCACGTGCTAGAACGAAAGCACAACTAGAGAAAGATGGGGCGCGCTTTGTCGAATGGAAAGCATGGCTACAGAATTGGGTCGAGTCGCCGACAAGCGAGACGTTGATTGTGACCGGGTCTCTTTATTTCATCAGTGAAGTGAGACGTTTCCTAAGCTAAAACATTTACCTGATGTCAAAGAAATAGATGTATATTTTTTCAAGTGGGTGGGATAATTAGTAGTGAAGACTAAAAATAGGGAGGACTATTCATTGCGTAAACTCATGCAATACATAGCGGTTCTCGTATTAATCATATCCATTATTCCACAGAGAGTAGTTGCGGAGACCAATCAACCGATTTTAAACGTGTTGGTTCTTCGTGATGCTTTTACTGCTTCGAAAGTACTTTCAGTGACTGAATACAATAATGCGGTGAATTCGTATCGTGCTTCACTGAATGTAAATACTGCAAAAGTAAATGCGCAGTTCATGACAATTAAACAATTTAACGCATCCCGTTTTCCGATGACAGGTGCATTCGATGCGGTCATGATTGGGAGCAGTCCTTTAACTGAGAAATATAAAAATGGGACGCTTGTCGTCAACTCGAAAAATCATGACACGACAAATCAATTGAACGATTTGACAGAATTGAAAGCTACGGAACTGTTCAATACAGTTGTCCGTGTCGGCTTGCCGCTTCTGATGCATGAGGATGCTGCGAACGGCGATACACAGTTAAAACGCTTGGCAGCCTATCAACGTGATTATGCGAACGTGAAAGTCTTTAATCGAAATGATCAACAGAATGTCGATCGTGAGATGGCGCAGCAGTTGAATCAACTCACCATTTCCCGTCCGAGATTTCAATCAACTGAAGTGAAGTACAACAATCAGTCGATTAGCAATCAGACGATTCAAGTAAAAGATGGTGTCCGTCATCCAATCAACTTTGCCTATACTTTATCGCAACCACCAACTCCTTCGGCATTCGTAGAATTGTATATCGATTACGACCATAACGATCGATTTGATGCGGATGAAAAAGTCATTGAGCAACAGGCAAAAGAATCGGGAACGCTCAATTTCACATTATCGCGTCCAACGTTTAGCGGACCGAAGAACTGGATGCTCGTTGTCAAGGATTCGTTGACAGGTCGAGCTGATTATCGTAAGGGGAGTATTCTTTACCTCGATGAAAAAGTGAAAGCGAACATCTTACAGCTCACTGCAGGAACCGGCACGAACGGAAGAATTTCAAGCTATTTATCTAATATGTTAGTAGACCCGTCTGGGAATTATGAATTCAATTTAACGGACGGTACAACGAGTCAGTTTGAGGGTGGTACTTATGATCAGGCATTACTCAATAACGACTACGATATGCTGATCTTTGGTTTCCAAGATTCGTACAACGTTTATGGAAGCATGAATGCTGCGGCCACTGCGAAAGTCAAACGTTTCAGTGAAACAGGACAAGGCGTCATGTTGACGCACGATACGATTTTCCGTACGAATAGTTCGTCATCGCCTACGTCCGAGTGGGAACGTCAATTTGTGAATGCCAATCCTTCACTGAATATCTCAGGGCAAAAAATGTACACGAACATGGGATTTGGTGCTCCTGAAACAACCAATAAGGCAGTCAAGGTACAGGATGGGATTTTCACTTCTTATCCGTATCGCCTCGACGATTCGATTAAAAATATCTCAAATACCCATAACCAATATTTCACACTCGATTTGAATGATCCGGATGTGACGCCTTGGTACAACCTGTATTCAACAGGTGGAAATCGTGTATATGGAGATGCAAACAATCATTACTATACGTATACAAAAAACAATTTCACCTACTCCGGTGCTGGGCACACAAACAAGTTTTCGGTAGAAGATGAGAAGAAAATCTTCATCAATACGATGTATCGCGCCTTTATCGGAGCAAATCATAAACCTTACAACGTGATTGAGTCCGTCAGTGATTCAAACCAGTCCTATACTTCTGCTGATTTAAAAGCCGGGTCTGTCGAAGTGACTGCGGGACAAGATGTCAAATTGATGTGGCGGCCGAGCGATTATGACTTCCAAGACTTGTTCCTCAATTCAACAATCACGTATAACGGGAAACAGGTCGCATTCGATAACTTACGCAACTACGAAGTTAAAGAGTTTACGATTCCGGCAGCGGATGTTGTCGCAGATCGGCCGATTGAAGTGAAAATCGAGACGTCCGATCAACGGAATGCGAAGGTGATCGATACGTTCACCATCAACGTCAAACGTGCGGAGAATGTTTCCGACTTGATTCAAGTGTCCCGTTCGATTGACCCGTCGACAATCAACTTGTACGAAACGGGAACGATTCACTATCAAGTTCAATATCCGGAACGTTTCGATCGATTGCCGAATCAGTTGGGCGATAAGTTTTTACGAGTGGATTCAACCTCTTTCTCAGAAAAACTGCCAAGTCAACTCGAAGTCGTGGCGATTCGTGACACGAACGGAAATGAATATCCTGTCACGAAGCCGAATGAAATCAAGTTACAGTTGAAGCCGGACTTGTACTATGAACGAAATGGGAACACGAACATTTTCCTCCCGAACGATAGTGGAGACCGGACCGTGAAGTTTGAAGTAGTCGTCCGAGCCATCGAGCCTTCTGCCTCACTCATCCAGTTGAAAAAAGCGGATAACCAATTAACGACGTTAATTGAGTATTCGAAGAAGCAAGATCACATTTTAGATAAACTCAACGACTGGGATAAGGAATTAGAGGTTCAATCATCGTTCCCAGACTTGCTGATCAATATCGGGGCGCCGTACGCGTATGAAGCGAAGATTCCTGACGTCACCTTACAAATTGGGGCACAGCAAATTGTGAGTCCGACCATCACGGATGCGAAAGGAAACACCTTTACGAACCCGAAATGGAGTAGCTTGAAGTGGGAAATCGTCGATGCGAGCGGTGTCGCGAGACTCGTCACCCAAGGGAACAATGCGATTGTGACCGGTTTGAAAACAGGAACTGCGAAGTTGCGATTGACAATCGATCCGGGCGATAAGAGACCCCTTGTCGTAGCGGAGTCGAAAGTCAATGTAATCAGTCCGCCTGAGCAACTTACTATTCAGTCGAAAGAGTTGTATGTCGGTCAAACGACTACGGTCACACCAAAAATCATGCCCGAAACGGCTCAATACAAGTCGGTTCGCTATGTCGTCGAATCTGGGGATAGTGTGAAGTTTGAACAAGTTGGCAACAACTTGAACATCATTGGACTGAAACCGGGTACGACTCAGTTTAAGGCGACTGTAGATGTCGGTGACCTCTTCGGTGGCTTGAATATCGCTACTCCGAGCACCGTCTTTACCATCCAAGTCAAGGCACCATCCTTGAGCCAAACGCCGAGCCAACTCGACCTTTGGGTATGGGATAGTTTGGATGAAGAAAAACGCGTGAACGAAGTCGCCTCGATTCAAGTGACCTCAACACCAACCGTATCCATTCCGTTTGAACGAATCGGGTCCATCCCATCTGCTTTGACGGTGACACAAAGTGCGACAGGATATGAATTACGTGCCAACCATGGTTACGGAAATAATGGTGTCGTGACTGACATTCCAATTCAGACGACATTCGATGACAATGCGTTACGAAACATTCGTTCGAACACGTCGATTGTCCGTGTCAACGAATACCCGAACCAATTGATGTCAAAAGACATGACAATCAATATTGGTGAAGGGACGGCACCACGACTACCTCTCCTTGAGTACTGGCCTACGACTTCGACTTGGCGTGACTATCGCATGGAGATTGTATCCGGCGAAGAATATGTTCAAGTGAGTGGATCAGGTAAAGAGTTGATTCCAGTGAAACCTGGTGTGGCGAAAGTGGAAGTCTACACGACGCTTCCGGCTGGAAAACCGTTTGAAGCCGTGAAGGATACGTTTTATGTACGCATCATCCAAACGAATGCCTCGGGACAGGATGATGACCGTTATTAAGTGAATGGCAGAAAGTTGGCGAATGATGAATCGCAAGCGAATAATGATTGGCATCACCGGATTGATTCTCGTCATCGGATTGGGAGGGCTCCTGTACTGGAGTCAATCCCAACCCGAGCTCTCGCAGTTATCCGGTGACGATTTAGTAAAAGAAGTGAGTCAACGCTCTTCGGTGACAGAAGAAGAATTGACAGATTTACAGGCAAGGGAAGAATGGGAGGCCGTCCGACTTGTTTTAGAGGACCAAAAAGTTGTGCCGACAGCCGAGCAATTCGCCACAGCAGTGACGCTCGCACCTCTAGACGTGATTGAAGCATACTTCGAGCAAGGGATTGACCCGTTCGAGGAAGTGGAAGGGATTCCCGTTATCACACCATTGTTCAGTGCGAACGGCAGTCCGGATCAATGGAAGTTGACGATGCGTTATGTTGAAGACGATCGACTTCTCGGCATCGCGGTCGACTCGTTGAACCTTGATGCGGTCAAAGAACTCCTCGGACAAGGCTATATGATTCAAGATACCGAATCGGTGTTATTGCAGCCGGTCCGTCACAATCAGGTCGAGTTGACGCAACTGCTTCTTGATAACGGCGCGCAATGGACGAAAGCAATGGAACAGACGGCCAGAGACTACAACTCGGACCTCATTTTAAAGATGGGGAACTAAAAAAATCGGCTTCTTCTCAATCAGAGAGGAAGCCGATTTTTTGAATTCATTTCAATTGAACCGGATGACTGACGAAGAATTGAAGTTGATTCGTGACCGGTAATGTTTCCAATTGATTGAACACGGAATCGTTATATGTCAGTTTTAATCGAGACTTTTCGGCTTCGTGAGCTGGAACTTGACGGTCGAAGTTCTCAGCTGGGCTTAAGCCATTCCCACCGTTAAACGTCCCACGGAAGACGTTCACTTCGAGTGGTCCTTTACTGTACAGACCTCCGTTGACTTCTAGAATAGATCCGACCGCATACACATAGGTCGGTTCGTTCGAGTCACTATACATGAACGCCTGGAGCGTCGTCGGAGTGTCATCAAACTCGTTGATTCGGTTCAACAGAATCTTTCCTTTGGATAACAGGATGAGTGAGTTCCCTTTGTCTGCATCAATCGGAAGAATATTGGCTCGGTCGATGAACGTATCACCGAGCGTGTAGACTGTCGAACTGAAGGAGACGTTCCCTTTAATGGTCAAGTCACCACGTACGATCAGTGGCCGTGCAATCGTCAGCTTCTCGAGTGATTCAATGACGACGTCCCCGTCGAAAAGAAGCGGGGCATTCGACTCGTTGATGGATTCCGTGACATACATGGCGCGATCCGAAATGGCATCCGGTAATGTCACGATGGTCGGGTCGGTGAGGGCGTTGTAGGCATCCGCCCGTAAGTACGAAGTCGGGCGTTCGATAATCGATGTCCCATCTTCCGAGAGCACGCGCTCGAGTTCGAACACTTGATTGGTCGAGCGAATCAGGCCTTCTTCAAAGATTATTGAATCGACGTCATTTGTGTATGCGAGCGGTGTGTCGAGTCGTCGATTTAAAAATTCGATGATTGAGTAGTCGTATTGGAATGGAGAAAAGCGACTCGGGGACACCCCGGCGTCCGCCTTCTCGCCAGCTTGTTCCGTACCTACCGTGAAGTAGTTCTCTTGCTGGCAACTCAAGCAATCGCTCAATTCGACTAAATCGATTCGGCCATTCAGGTGAAGACGACTAGAATCGACATTTTCAATCTGCTTCGCCACACCATCCAATTGGAAGTTCGCTTGACGCATGAAAGCGAGAGGACCACCTGAATAGATATTTCCTTGAATCGTCGGCATGCCGTTTACGTCTAACTGTTGGTCGGACCCGAGGACGTAGTATAAAAAGGACGGGAGAGCCGTCAAATATAAATCTTGTGTGTATTCAACGGTAAGCTCCGGTTGTTCCGGATTCACTTGTCGCGATGCCGTAACGTTCACTTGGAGAATCGTCGTGAACGGCGCCGTTTGAATCGTCGTATCCATCGCATCTTTCTTCAAGTCGATGGAATAGCGGACCTCGCTGTCTGTCGTCAAATCTGTAAACGGCTCGTCACTGACGATGAGCGACTGAACCTTGCTTTGGAATGCCGCTTCCGATTCCATATGAGTCGGGACTTCCGCTTCTCCGTGAAGCGGGAACTGGGTCCGAACCTCATCGGCGATGAGGCGAAGTGCGCTTTTCGCATCTTCATTCAGTTGAGTATCTTCCGTACGGATGACCGTCAATTTATTCGACGCCAAGTTGACTTGCATGGCGGCGAGCGAGAGGACGGCGAGAGCCGCCATCGTCACGAGAACAAGCACGAGGACATATCCGTCTTCACGTTTTCGCATCAGGATGCCTCCTTTCTTAGAATGGGATGGAGCTTTCAAATGTCGTAACAGAATCGGGATTGTTTGATTGAGTCAAATCCATCTCGATTTCGATGAGTCCACCGGTCATGTAAGTCGGGCGTCTCGGATCGAACACGGGATCTTTTAACTGGATGGTCATCCGTTCGACTGTGATTTGTGGATTAGAAGGCGTAAACGAATCCTCTGAGAGAACCAAGTCGGTCGGGACGTATCCCGCCTCCCGGTAAATCATTCCGGCTTCCGATATGTCTGGAGCGGACAATCGATAAAATTGAAACGAGCCGTCCACTTCCGTCACGGCGTCGAATTCGGTCCGGTTCACATCAGAGAGCACGGAGGCAATCAAATAGTCGGCCTCGCTTCGAAGGTCACTCGTCTCGTTCGTCATTTGAAAACCGAGCGTTCCAGTGATAAAGGCCGTAATGATGACGCCACTTAAAATCGAAGCGACGACGACTGTGACGAGCAACTCGACGAGCGTGAAGCCGTCTTCACGTTTCTCCATCTCAGTCAGTTGTCGGGACAGCCGTTTCAGGGAACGGTTCGCGCAATGTCGCATTCGAAATGACTCCTTTCAAGGTGACGGGCGTTTGCAAACGGTCGGTCGTCACCGAAATTTCAACTTCAATTGTATGTCCGGGTGAAGTGGACAGCGATTGAATGGTTGCGATATACGTATCCCCATGGATTCGGGTATCTTCGCAGAAGTCGCACGTCGAGCTGATCCCGTCCCGATTCAACAATTGACGCAGTTCGAGCGGTTCATCAACGGACGCGGCCCGTCGATTTAAAGTATGTAATGTGTTTTGCGCCACTTGGTTCGCAATCGTTTGATTGAGGCTGTCGTGTGTCGTCTTCAAACTTTGGCTGAAAATCGAAAGTAAAGAGAATGAGACAATTGAAAGAACAACGATGGAGACGAGCACTTCGACGAGCGTAAAACCTTTTTCGGAATGCGACAAGACATTGACCTCCTATTCAAAAAAAGTAAAACAATCGGAAAATAACGTATGCAATACTGAATTAAATGTTATTTTTTGTACAATACATATTATACTAAAGTTATACGCTGAACGGATATATAGAATAGAAGTCGGATTAGACACGGGGGGATTTTACATGAAGCGGTATGGGATGCATCTTATCATTTTGATTGGACTCGTCGTACTCGTGACATTACCGACGATTGGACTCGTCAATTACTTAGATGCGTCTGCTGAGTCGAGTGCTACATATAAAAAAGATACGA
Source organism: Exiguobacterium sp. 8A (assembly GCF_902506275.1). GTDB lineage: Bacteria > Bacillota > Bacilli > Exiguobacteriales > Exiguobacteriaceae > Exiguobacterium > Exiguobacterium profundum. Next base: position 69,037 of record NZ_LR733630.1, read on the forward strand.
TGGTCGCAGGTGTCGACGTATCAGGGATGACGAAAGAAGAAGCGGACGTTCGTCTCGATAATGCGATTAAAGATTTTAATACGACACCCTTTTCAATCAATTTGATGGATGGGACGGTCATGGAGATTGGAAAAGAAGTCGTGACGTTCGATGTATCGAATACGTTAGACTCCATTAAAGATACAGGTGACTATCCGCTGTTGACATCCGTAGATGAAACGAAAGTCGAGCCTTATCTCGAAGGTCAACCCGTCACGCTGACGATGATTGCCCCGGCGTTGATGGATGCCGCATCGATGTTGGAGTCATCTGTGACATTAGAGCAAGTCGCGGCAGAAAATGAAGTCGTCGCCTCGTTCACTGTGAGTCCGACACCGGCTATGCAGTCAGCCCTTGATCGAATGAACGGATTCGAGATGGCAGCGGGAGACATCTTTAGTCTCAAATCGTTCGGAGAAGATTACGAAGCGCTCACGACACTAGGGTCTTCATTCTATCGCCTATTTGCGGCGACACCGTTCGCCATTCTCGAACGTGTGCCTCACGAAACACTTCCTTCCGGGGTAGAGCTAGGCTATGACACGAAAGTAGATGAGCGCTCGAACTTTGCTGTTCAAAACCGAGAAGACACATCATATGCCATCCTCGTTTTGAATGAAGGGGGTTCTGTGACGGTTCAATTGCTCGGTCAACCTTTTGACGCCGCTTTCGAAGCGAGAGTTGAAGAAGTGAAGACGGTACCGCATCAAAAAGTCGTTCGCTTCTCATCTTCGCTCCCGTCAGGCAGTTCATCGGTCACCCAGTCAGGTCAAGATGGACAGTCAGGTAAGCTCTACCGGGTCACTGTGACTGAAGAAGGGGAGACGTTGGAATTACTCGGGTTTGATTTTTATGCACCGACACCGGAAATCGTGACGAAGAGTTCCGTTCCGCTTCCGCCACCGGATCCGGTCGAACCGGTCATCCCGACATTCCCGGATGAGGACGAGGAAGAAGACCCGTTCCCGAATGATTCGAACGACGACCCATTTGAGGCAGAACCGCCCGTATTAGAAGAACCTGCAGAAGAGGAGGCAGTGGGATGATCGGCTATTTGATTTTACTCGGCTTTTGGGTACTCGCCACATTGACACTGTTCGCTTTATCCGTTCCGATGACGAGAAAACGTGAAACGAAGCTTGTCATCAGCCTGTGGACTGCCCTTCTGTCTGCTGGCGTCTATTTGATGGTAGAAGAATCACTCGTTCAAACATGGTGGGCATGGGTGATTCTTATCGTTGCATTGATTGGAGGGGTGGCTGCGAGCGTCTTTGTCGAAGAACGGAACGACAAGACCGAGCAGGAGGAGGCTCCTCAAAGGATGGTGAAGTAACGTGAGACGAACGAAACGAAGATTAGGTGAGATGCTCATCGAGGCTGCGCTCATTACGACGAGTCAGCTCGATGAGGCGCTTGCACAGAAGCGTCCCGGAGAAAAACTAGGGGATGCCTTAATTCGACTAAACCATATTACCGAGACGCAGTTGATTCAAATGATTCATGAACAGCTGCATGTGCCGATCATTGAGTTGTACTCCTACGACATCAATGTGACGGTCACGAAGCTCGTACCGAAAGCGTTGGCACAAAAGCACGATATCATGCCATTTGAATTGAACGGGAATACGCTTCATGTCGCGACGGCCGACCCACTCGATCTCATTGCCATTGATGACGTCCGTCTTCAGACCGGGATGAACATCGAGATCGGCATCGCCACGAGAGAGCAGATTCGAAAGACGATCAGTCGTTACTACGAGATGGACCACTCCCTCGTCGAAATTTTGAAAGAAGATGCTCCCGAAATCGAACGACAAGAAACAATTAGTCGAGACGATGCACCGATTATCCGCCTCGTGAACCAATTGTTCTTAAGCGCAATCGACCAACGTGCATCGGACATCCATTTCGATCCACATGAGAAGCAACTCCACGTCCGTTTTCGAATTGATGGGGACTTGCGTACCGAGACGGTCTATCCGAAAAAGATTCAGAGCGTCATGCTGACGCGTCTCAAAGTCATGAGTAACCTCGACATCACAGAAAGTCGTCTGCCACAAGATGGACGGATCAAGTACACGCTACGCAATCGCGCCTATGATTTCCGCGTCTCGACGCTCCCGACGATGTATGGAGAGAAAATCGTTATTCGGGTCCTCGACTCATCTCAAGGACTGACCGATTTGACGAAACTCGGATTTGGCGAACGAAACGAACAGGCGTACCGTGACATGCTGAAACGTCCGAATGGAATTATCTTGATCACCGGTCCGACCGGTTCAGGGAAATCCTCGACATTGTATGCTTCGTTAAAAGAACTGAATGATGAGACGAAAAACATTATTACGGTAGAAGACCCGGTCGAGTATCAACTTGACGGCATCAACCAGGTTCAAGTCAACTCGAAAGTCGGCTTGACGTTCGCGTCAGGGCTTCGTTCGATTTTACGTCAAGACCCGAACATCGTCATGGTCGGAGAGATTCGAGACACGGAGACGGCTGAGATTGCCATTCGTGCCTCGCTCACCGGTCACCTTGTATTGTCAACGCTACATACGAATTCAGCAATCAGCTCCATCACCCGTCTCGTCGATATGGGGGTTGAGCCGTTCCTCGTCGCCGCTTCGACGACGGGACTCGTGGCACAACGACTCGTTCGACGCGTCTGTCGTGATTGTGGTCAAGTCGAACCGGTATCGAAGAGTGAACGTAGCCTGTTCGACGCTGAAGGTGTTCACATCGACCAGATTATTCGGGGTAAAGGCTGTGCGTCATGCAACTTCACAGGGTACCGTGGGCGCCTCGCCATTCACGAAGTCATCCCGATTGATGAAGGCTTGCGCCGGATGATCATGAACCAGGCTACCGAGTCTGAGATGGTCGACTATGCCAAGTCACAAGGAGCGACATTCCTGCTTGAGGACGGATTAGAAAAAGTCGCCGCCGGTTTGACGACGACTGAGGAAATATTACGAACGGTCATTACGGAGAATGCTTATGATTAATCAATCGATCGAAACCATCTTGACGAATGCGGTCGAGAAACGCGCCTCGGATATTCATCTGACAGCCGGTTCTCCTCCGATCATTCGAGTAGACGGGAGTCTTATTACGATGGGCGAGGAGAAGGTGTTGCCGCACCATCTCGAAGGATATTTAAAAGAAATCATGACCGACGATATGCGCGAACGTCTCGAGCATGAACGAGATCTTGATTTCTCGTTCGGCGTTCCACGTGTCTCCCGTTTTCGGGTCAACGCCTATTATCAACGAGGCACGATTGCCATCGCGTTCCGGTCCATTTCCGGGGAAATCCCGACTTTGAACGAACTCAATCTGCCGACGGTACTGAAGCGTCTGATTGAGAAACCACATGGTCTTATCTTGGTCACGGGTCCGACGGGTTCAGGGAAATCGACGACGCTCGCGGCGATGATTCATGAAATCAATCGGACGCAGCGAAAACGAATCATCACGCTAGAAGATCCGATCGAGTATTTACATTCCCATGACCAAAGTATTGTCGACCAACGGGAAATCGGCTCTGACGTCATGAAATTTGTGAGTGGTCTAAGGGCCGCCTTACGGCAAGACCCTGACGTCATTCTGCTCGGGGAGATGCGTGACTTGGAGACCATCTCGACGGCGATGACCGCCGCAGAGACGGGGCACCTCGTCATGGCAACGCTCCATACATCGAGTGCGATGTCGACGGTGAGTCGAATCATCGACGCGTTCCCAGCTGAGCAACAGGACCAAATCCGGACACAACTCGCGAACGTCTTACTCGGTGTCGTGAGTCAACGGTTATTTCCACGGATTGATGTGCCGAAAGGACGCGTCGCCGCCATGGAAATCATGTTAGGGAATCCGGCTGTTGCCAACTTGATTCGAAATGAAAAAGAGTTCCAGTTGCCGACCGTCATCCAGACGAGTCGCCAGCACGGGATGCAGTCGATGGATGCTGCCATCGAACAACTTGTTCGGCAAGGGATCATCAATCCGAACGCCGTCCCGACAGAAGAGATGAGGTGATGAGTGATGGCGATATTTCAGTATGAAGGAAAGCTCCTGAACGGGAAGCGTAAGAAAGGTCGCGTCACGGCCGTCTCGCTTCGGGAAGCGAAAGAAAAGTTGCGTCAAGAATCTATTCTCGTAACGGACTTGGCCGAGCTCGAATCGACTGGACTGAACAAAGAGGTCAACTTGCTGCCAGAACGAGTCAAAATCGAACACTTGATCATGTACGTCCGTCAGTTCGCGACGCTCATCCGGGCGGGTGTCCCGATTGTTCGTGCGACTTCAATCTTACGGGTACAGACCGAGTCGAACGTATTGAAGAAAGCACTGAGTCAAGTCGAGGATGATTTGAAGGAAGGGATTGCCTATTCCGAGGCGATCAAAAAGCACCCACGCGTCTTTTCGAACTTCTTTAGTTCGATGGCACTTGCCGGTGAGACGAGCGGGAACTTGGAGGAGGCGCTCGATCAAATCGGGCTCCAACTTCAAAAACAATATGATGTGAAGCGGAAGGTCATTTCTGCCCTCACGTATCCGTTGGTCGTCTCCATCGTCGCCATCGGCGTGGTCGCCTTTTTAATGGTGAACGTCGTCCCGACCTTCGCGAGCATCTTTGGTCAACTCGGCGGTGAGCTTCCGCTCATCACGCGCATTGTCGTCGCGGTCTCCGATTTCATTGCGGCCTTCTGGTGGTTGTTACTCGGACTCGCAATTCTTGGAGTTCTCACCTTCACCTGGATGTTGAAGCGGGACCGGGAACGGTTCGTCATCGATGGCTTGCTATTGAAGATGCCGATTTTCGGAACGATTGTGATGAAATCTCAGATTGCATTGCTAACGCGAAGTTTAGCGGTCCTTCTACAAGCGGCCGTCCCGATTTTGACGGCGATTGAAATCACCGAACGTATCGTATCGAACCGCGTCATCCGGAAAGGGCTGACGGAGGCACGTGACATGATGGCGCAAGGGGTCCCGCTTCACGAGCCGCTCATGCGAAATGCGAACTTCCCGGCACTCATGACTCAGATGATCGCCGTCGGGGAAGAAAGCGGAGATTTGGATTCAATGTTGAACGAAGTCGCTGAGTTTTATGAGACGGAGGTCGAGACGACAACCGACCGCTTGAAGTCGATTATCGAGCCGCTTCTCATCGTCGTATTGGCAAGTGTCGTCGGGGTCATCGTCATCTCGATCGTCGTCCCTATGTTCCAAATCTATGGTGATATTCAGAATCAGTAAAGCAATATGCAAGCTTTTGAAAATATACCTTTTCAATACTATATTTAGAAGGTATAGTAAAATTGTTCTACTTCTATATTAGGTCTAAAGTAATTTATCTAGTTTACACACAGCACATTACGCAAAAGGGGAGAATGAATCATGGTAGAGAAGTTGAAAATGATTTGGCAAGATGCCAAACAGTTAAAAGATGAGCGTGGGCTCACACTCGTCGAGTTACTCGTCGTCGTCGTTATTTTAGGAATTATCGCAGCCATCGCAGTCGTTGCGATTGGTGGGATCATCGAAAACTCGAAGAAAGATGCAATGGTCGCCGATGCGAAGCAAATGGTCAGTGCGGCGAAGTTGTATGTTGCTTCGAATGACGTTGCTACGGGAACTGCAATTCGTTTCGTAGGAACAAAAGGTACTACGGAAGTAGATGCTTCAAATATGATTGATACTATGAAGGATCCGTTCGGTTCGAACTATAATAATGGTGTTGTTTATGTTACAAAAACAGGTGCTAAATACACATATACGGTTTGGTTGGATGGAGCAAAAGACATCGGGACTTCTGCTGCACCTGATGATGCGAGTGCTTTAAATAAAGACTCAGTTGACTAATTTAGTTTTCACTCCGGCTGGCGCTGGGCACTAGCTCAGCCTAGCCGGTTTTCTATTTTTGGCATATACTGACAAAAGGAGGATCCTTCCTTGATTGAATCGATTGGATTCCTATATAGCATCGTCCTCGGGGCGGTCATCACATCGTTCACCAACGTCGTCGGGCTCCGCGTGCCACGTCAGCAATCGATCGTGACGCCGCGGTCACATTGTCCGTCTTGCGGTCACGAATTGTCACCGTGGGAACTCATCCCGATTTTCGGCTATCTCGCCTTAAGAGGCAGATGTCACGGGTGTGGCGAGCGGATCGCGCCGACGTATCCGATCTTTGAATTACTTGGAGCCATTGGATATGGCTATAGCTTTTCACTCTACGGATTCAGTGTGACGACGCTTCTCGCGTTCGCTTTCTTGTCGACCTTACTCGCTTTGGCGATGTCTGATTTATCGACGATGCTCGTGCCGAATGTCATCTTGCAATTCACGGCACCGGTATTACTCCTCCTCACCTATCTGACAGGGGCATCTTGGTGGACGCCACTTGTGGGGGCGTTGCTCGGATTTTCGCTCCTAGCGACCGTCTTTTTCGTGTCAAAAGGGGGACTTGGGGCAGGGGACGTCAAATTGTTTACTATGATTGGTCTTGTGCTCGGTCCGCGTGACGTGCTAGTTGCCTTGTTTCTATCGAGTTTGATTGGGGCAATTGTCGGGATCGGGTTGATGATCACAAAAAAAATCGGGCGAAAGCAACCGATTCCGTTCGTCCCGTCGATTGCGCTCGGGACGATGTTGACGTTTTGGTTTAGTGAAAGTTTTTTTGATTGGTATTTTGAGTTGATGTAGGGGGAAACGATCATGAGTCGTGGGATAGAGAAAGGGACGGTCACGTATTTTTCGTTTGATGCGCTCAGCATCCACGGGGCCGTCATCAAACAAGGGGTGTTCAAACGAAGCGCCTCGGTTCAGTTAGCAAAAGATGCGTATGGAGAAGGGAAGATTCTCGATGAGACGGCGTTCAGTCTCGCTTTCGATGAACTCTGTCGCAAGTTGAAAGTGCGACGCGGGATGACGTGTGCCGTGGCATTGGACGAGACCGAAGTGTTGTCACGGAAAGTCGAGATTCCTTCTTCGATTCCGAAGGACGAGATTCGTGGCTATCTCTTCATGGAAATCGGGAGCTCAATCATCTTGCCGTTCGATGACGTGTCGTTCGACTACGAAGTGTTAGGAGAAGACGGGGTCAAGACGGACGTTATGTTGCATGCCGTTTCGATTGAATTGACGAAGTCGCTCCGTGCGTACATGAAAAAGCGTGGTCTAGCGTTGAAGAAGATTACGCCACGTTCTGTCGCGGTCGCCAATGGGGTCATACGTTTATCGGAGATTGATCCGCTTCAATCGACATTACTCTGGCATATCACGCCGTTTTCACATCAATTGCTCGTCCTTGAGGAAGGGCAGATCCGTTTCATCCGCTCGATTGAACTGGACCTCCCGTACCAAGTCGGGACGAAAGATGGTGTCGTGACCTATACATATGATGGGACCGGTGAGATGAAGGCTAATCAGTTGGATGACTGGTTGAACGAACTCGCTCGCTTCCTCGATTTCTATCGTTACTCGCTGCGGACGGATGGTCGGGCCATCGATGAGTTATACGTCTCTGGAACTGTTCCGGAAGTCGATGATCTTGTCCGTATGATTCAGGCTGAGTCCCTTGTCTCGGTGACGCGTGTCGAGCAACCGCTCGCCATCGCTCACGGGACACCGCTATCGCATCAAATGTTGCCACTCCTTGGGATGGCGACGCTTCAGCGCGATCGGGACACGAACTTCATCAATTCGACGGACGTGACACTCCGTTGGCCGATCGTGACAGGTCTCGTCGCCCTTCTTCTCGGAGGAGGGGCGGCCGGATACTTGTACTATGAGGTCGACCAACTAAAAGCAGAACAGACGCGAATCGAAGAAGAGTTACAGCTCGTTCAAATTTATCAAACGGAACAAGTGAATTCGAAAGCGCAACAAGTGCTCTCGCTCGACCAAACCGTGACGGCGTTGACCGACATGGAAAAGGATGCGGTCCCAGCGCTGCGCGCGTTGACTGAGCAGTTGCCGCCTACTGGCTACGTCTTGACGTATAACTACGCGGATGGTTCCATCATGAGCGTCCGAACCCAATTCGAGACGTTAGAAGACTTGAACGCATTCCAGCGCTCGCTCATGACAGATGAGCGGTTCCTCGACGTCAAACTCCTCGGTGTGACGACGGAGTTGAAAGCGGATGTGGATGCAGAAGAAGAGGAAAACTCATTAGAAGAAGATCCGCTCCCACGCTATATCGGAGAGTTTACGTTCATGTTCCAAGACGTGGAAGACGAGTTGACAGAGGAAGAGGACACGGATGAGGAGGTGGTGAGTCAATGAAACGTTCGACAATCTACGCGTTATTTGCGATTTGCCTCCTTGCCGCAATCGTCGCACCGGCTTACTTTGGCTATACGTATTACGTCAAACAAGGAGAGGTCGAAGCGCTTGAACGCGACCTCTCGCTCGAACAAACAAAACTGGAGTTATTGCGCCAAGAAGGAAAAGCCGTTGATGTAGCGGACTCTCAGACTCTTCAGACACGGGTTCCAACAGTTCCTGCCCTCGACACGGTCGTTGAGGCGTTGTCGCAGGCAAGTCTTCTTGCGGGTGTCAATGTGACAAGTATCGCATTTGCGGATGGCGTTGTGGCTGAGTCAGAAGTACCGGAAACGGTCGAGCCGTTCAATCCGGCTGATGTGAGTGCGACGAATGAACCGGCTGAACCAACGGACGTTGCACCTGTCAACGCTTCAACGGTCCGTTCAACGGTCAACTTGCAAGCAGAGACGTATGAAGCGCTCGTCTCCTTCTTGGAGTCGATCGAGTCGATGAATCGGATTCACGTGTTACGGACGGTTCAATTTACCGGACCTGCCGAGACGGGACCGAATACGGTCGAAGAAGTGCAGTCCCTCGAGTTTACAGTCGAGCTCGATGCCTTCTATCGTCCGGACCTCGACCAACTCGTTCCAGACCGATACATTCCGGAACCGGCGTTTGAGCAAAAGGATATCCCGGTATACGACTATACGACACCATAAGTCGGCACGTCCCTTCGCAATTGAAGGGACGTGTTTTTCGTCGCGGGTAATTGTGTTTAGGAGGCACGTTGCCTACAATCAACAGTGAAGACCGAAACGGGAAGGAACGCCGTTTTGGAAGAAGAGAAGGAGTCGATACAATGAATTCAACACAGAAGCGTGTCATTCTCGCCTCGATGTCACCGCGACGTACCGAGCTATTGACGAAAGCTGGAATCAAGCATGAGGTCATCCCATCGACCGTGACGGAAGGGACAGACGGTCGGGAGACACCGAGTGATTATGTCGCTCGTCTGGCCCGGGAGAAAGCGATGGATGTGGCAAGGCAACACCGTGATGCCATCGTCATCGGCGCGGACACGGTCGTCGTCTTGAATGGGGTCATCTTAGAGAAACCGACAGACCGGGAGGATGCGAAACGGATGCTTGAACGATTATCCGGTTCGACCCATGAAGTGCTGACGGGTGTGAGTATCATCGGTGTGACCCAAGATTTGTTCGTCACGTCGACGCGTGTGACGTTCGCTGAGATTCCTGAAACCTGGCTAGCGGATTATCTAGATTCGACAGAACCCTACGATAAGGCGGGTGCGTATGGGATTCAAGGATCGGGTGGTCTCTTCGTCGAAGGAATCGAAGGGGATTTTTATAATGTCGTTGGATTGCCGATTCATCCGCTCGTCAAGACGCTCGACCGGCATGGGGTGACGCCTCGCTTCCTGTGAACTTGAAAGTAGGTGAAGGAATGACCATGGTGCTTGACCGTAGTGTAGAGACCGCCATCGCCAGATTGCTTCAAATCGGAGGACGGGGACCTGACCCGATGGAGACGGCTCGTCGTATCTCGGACGTCTACCCGACGTTACGGGCGTTGTCACAAGCGTCCGTCCACGACTTATGCAAAATCGAAGGGATGACGAAGAAGAAGGCAGAGCAACTCCTCGCCGCATTCACAATCGGGATTCGATACGTCGAGGAACCGAAAGCGAGTATGCCGACGATTCGTTCGCCGCAAGACGCCTATGAGTTGTTGCGAGATGAATTGAGATTGTTGAATCAGGAGCATTTCGTCTGTTTGTATTTGAATACGAAGAACCAACTGATTGCGCGGAAGACGCTCTTCGTCGGAGGGCTCAACTCGTCAATCGTCCACCCACGCGATGTGTTTCGTGAGGCGCTCAAGTTGTCGGCGGCGTGCTTTATCGCCGTGCACAATCATCCGAGCGGGGACGCGACCCCAAGTCGGGAAGACATCGAGGTGTCTGAACGGTTGGTCGAGGCGGGCAATATCGTCGGCATCGCCTGTCTCGACCACGTCATCATCGGGGAAGACCATTACGTCAGCATGAAGCAGCGGGGATATATGAATGGGTAAGAAGTAGAGAGCAGGCATCGTGATGTCTGCTTTTTAATTTGTACGGTTTACAATTTGTTTTCCCCGAAGTTGCTGTTTTGTAGTTGTGCAAAATCTGTTTTGGTCAAAATTCATTCTTGAGCACCTTTTAGACTTCATCGTTCAATTTTATATCCACCATAATGAATTATGTTTTTGAAATTAGTCTAGGAAAGATGAAATCTGCCAATTATATGATCTTCGCAGCTTGAAGGACGTATATTACACATACATCAGTAGTTGATGGAAGCTGTAACACTCTTTCACCTTATGTGCTATTAGTTTTACGGACTAAATTTACAATAGAACAGAAGACTTAAACTCATATTCGGCGTTTAGTAGTCATAATTTGAATCGAAATCTCCATCTCGTAAATCACTCGCTTAGACATAGTCGAGTTATCGACCCAAATGAACAAATCTGATTGTTGAGAGACTGTTTTGTAAGACAAGATAGAAACTCTGATTACGGGGGAAATGAAGACGTGTTTTTATCGGAAGATTATTTGTACTACAGTGAGGAAGGTTATATAGCTTTCTCAGACTATCCAACACTGTCTGCTGAATATCAGGATGGCGGCTTTGCGCCTCGAGCAGTAGCTATTCACATTATCTATTTTGACAATGAAGACAAACTTAGAATAAAGCATTTTGTCTCAGACGCGAATAATGATATTTCTAACCCAGCAGGTAAGTTCTCAGTGGCCATACATAAATTAGTTCTTTGGGAAAGAGGATTAGAGAATAAAAACCAGTCATCAGGGCTAAACAACTTTATTGAACTATATAACGCATCTAGATATTCAGGATTTGGTATAGTCAAGAAGCTATCGAGCATGCATCATTTAGAGATTATGAACAGATATTTATCAGAAAGAGCATAAATTGATTGTAATAACCACCTCAAAGAACCGCCGCAAACAGTTGGACCAGTATGTTCAATCTCAAAGGTAGTTCAGCGGGTGGTTTTTGTTTGAACTTATTTAATAATTATAAAGATGATTCAGTTCATTAGCCTTAAGAAATTTATGACAAGGATAGAATAGCCCCGTAATAAGAATTGACAGGTTGAAAAAAATGGTAATGACAATTATGGTATAAAAATAACACGCTTTTACTCGTGAGAAATGAGGAAGATGGAGTCTTTTCTAAGATTAGGTTTATCGATGCTCGTATCGAATGAGATCATATCGAATTTCTTGAATGATTCACCATCTTAAATATGTCTTTTATAGATTTTTTTGATTTTTAGTTGACGTTTTATATGTAAAAATATGACTATTAATTAGCGGTATCTATTCGAACTGCAATATATTAATTTAGAAAAATGGTATGATTTAGTTTGAAGGTGAAAAGGAGTCTGTTCATGAAAAAAATATTTTATATTTTTCTTTTAACTGTGATGGCTTTGTCTGGGTGTACATCTCAGCCTTCATCGGAAGTGAAACCTACAGTTTATGAAGGTAGAAACTTAGTTATTGGTGTTATAGGAAGTAATCCAGAGATTAAAGAAGAGAATGTTGAATTTACTGCTATATCTTTCGAAGAACTTGAAGATACTAAATCAACCTCAGAGAGTTTTGACGCAATATTTATTATGCATGATTATTTAAAGCAGGCTGATGAAGAAAAATATTTGGATGTATATAGAAAATTGTCGGTACCAACATTTTTTGTACAATCTACTAAAGGATATTTACCTTTTGTTTTAGAAGACTTATCGTATGAAGATGCTCCTGATATATATGATTCGTATATTGCAGGATATTTGCAAAAGTCGCAAGATGGACATCTGTATTGGGGATTTGATCTTATTGATGGTGTAGAGAATGAAAGTAATGTCAATGAAATGTATACGAGAGTTTTTAAGACCATCGAAAATCTTGAGAAATGAATTTAATATATCTATTTTAGTTGATATATATGTGCGAGGCTGTTCATTTAGGCCATTCGCTCTAAGGTTTATCTCGCGTTCCTCTTTCCTTCACTAATTTAAATAAAAAAGTGAGGAAGTAGACAGTTAGACACTAAATAGTATAGTTAGGCGACCTTTCTAACCTGAGTCCATGTTTCCAGCGGGCTCAGGTTTTTATATAGGAACATTTGCTACTTGTAAGGTGTTAATCATTTAAGAAGGTAAAAACTGATAAGTTGTAGGGAGGAGTATAGTTGTCAAAAAAACATAAGATTAATTTTGTAGGATGGATATTTTTAATGTTCCTGACTCTAAGTAAAGAATTTTATCCTGATTAGTCTTCAATAATAACAACTGGACTTGGCGGTCTAATTTCCATGATTATTGGTTTGTCATTAGTTTTTTATGGAATTAATGATAAACACAAAGATTGTAAAGTCGACAGTTGAATTAATCTTCTCAACGACAAAACCACCTGTTATAGGTGGTTTTGTTTGCTAGATTCTAACAATATTTACTTACTCTTATTAGAATTTAGCATATTCGAACTTGAGTATCTCCATCTTAGTGAGGCGCGAGACCGAGTCGGGAAGACGTCGAAGTGTTTCAGAAATTTATAGAAAAAGGAAATATCATCGGCATCGCAATGTCTGCTTTTTTAATTGATTTCATTCACATTTTCATAGAAGTCTAGAATACAATGGATAGAAAAAACTGATGGACTAAGGTGATACATGTTCTTCTCTGTTCTCGTCCGTGTAAGATTCTAGAGCTATGGAGCCGTTCGATACTCGGTAGTAATAATAGGTGTTAGGGTCATTCATTAATTTGACACTTACTAAGTAATTTTTATCTTTTGGAAGGTTTGCATTAAACGCGGTAACACTCACGATTTCATTTTTAGGGACTTGCTTATCTTCCACTAAATGTTCGTACACCATTTCTTCTAACTGTTCCTTCTTCGAATCAACATAGAGGAACCACCCTCCAATGATTATGATGACAAATATAGTTAAAGTCGTGTAAATTCTCTTTTTCACTATAAATCCTCCTTCGTAAAAAGTGTTAATCATCATTATTAGCGATTCTTTATTGCTCAGGGTTATTCATCTACAGTTAAGTTTCAAATAGACTAAAAACAAGTCAGTCATCTTCCTTCACTATTCAATTGTACTGATTTCGGATAATGCGTATAACCTCATTAAATTTTGGATATAGTTGGAAAATGATGAATGGAAGTGTAGAATTTGAAGAGCGTAGAAATAATGATGCATAAGTTTGTACATAGGAGGTTACCGAATGTCGCGAATCACGATATGGAATGTGATCGGATGGGGATTTCTTCTTTTCTTAGCAGTCAGTAAATCCTTTTTTAGTGAGCAATTGTCCTTGATCACGACTGGTCTAGGCGGATTGATTTGTTTGATGTTGAGTTTGTGGATGATCTATTCCGGAGAAGAAGAGTCATCACAACATCCGAATGAAAGATCTGAATGAACAGTGCTATTTAAACTGTCTTTTGGCCAAAGAGTAGATGATGAATCAAATTGAGAAGAGCGGTGTACGCATATGAATGTACTGTCGGAAAACGAATTAAAAGAAGCCCTTCAGATGATGAAAGATGGGGATTTGACGTATTACGAAAAAAACAAAGAAGCCATTCTCACCAGCATGGTTCAGCATATCGGGTCACCGGACGGCGAACTCCGTGATCGACTCATATACACGATGTTCTTTCGCTTCATCATCGAACAAAAAGACATCGATTTCGACAAGATGAGTGAACTCCTTGAGACGTCCTTGCATGCTCTTTTGTTTCATAGAATTGAGGAAACGCAGTCGGACGCTGTCTTCACGAGAGCTTTCACGACTCTATTGATGGCTTTGATTCTGCATCGAGACGTTGAAGAGGACTTTTTGACAGAAGACCAATTCCGGAAGGCAGCAGAAGGTTTGATTCGATATCTTCAGCTCGAGAGAGATACAAGAGGTTATGTGAATGGCAAGGGATGGGCCCATTCGATTGCCCACGCGGCAGATGCGGTGGACGCACTGATCGCAAATCCGAAACTGGATCCAGCATCATTTCCACAACTCTTCGATGTCATTATCATTCAAATCATGCGTAACGACGTATTGGCGCATAATGAAGACGAACGTCTCATCAATCCACTCCTACGTTTACTCGAACGAGGGATGGATTCTGAAGTCATTCATCGCCATGTAGAACAGCTTCCACACCTCTTGGAGAAACGTAAGCAACATCTTGGCGAGGAAAAATATTGGTACGTCGTCCACAACGTCAAAACATTCTTGAAGAGTCTTTATGTGCGTTTTAATGAAGAGCATCGTCATGACGTGTTACAACAATCTATTCTCGCCACACTGAAAAAGTTGTGATGTGATCAATTAAAGTAGTTTTCTCTAATCGAATCAAGATGTTGATTAGAAAACAAATGAGGTGTTTTTATGGAAAAAATAATTTGGATACTGATGGTCGGATTATCGCTTTTTGTGAGTTATATACATCTAGAACCAACCATCTTCTCTATCGTTGTGTTCATCCTGTTTTTATTTGTGAGCACAGCGCTATTTATGCGGTTCGATCAGGACCACTGGCTCGACCGCGTCTCGCCGCTCGTCGGTGTTGGCGTAGGAGTTCTATCGCTCATCGCTTATCTCGGTATGATCGTGCTCTCTTTCAATGAACTCAATCAACTCGGCATCTGGACGGTACTCGTCCGCCTCCTGCTCATGTACATTGGGATCTACCTTTTCGTCGTGACGACATCGAGCTTTTTGGCAGGAGCGACCCGACTCAAGCCATCCCGCTTCTTTCGACCGGTGTTGATTTTCTCGGTATTCTTTTACGGAGCGATGTTACTGCTTCCGCTCCAACCGGGATTGTAACCGCTCTCTCCTTAGGCAGACGCTCACTTGCGTCTGCTTTTTTGATTTGCCTTTTTGCCGAAAAGAAGGCAAACTAATAGACGGTGAGACAGGACTGAGATGCGGTTATTGTAAATAACCTGTAATCGAATGAACGTTTTCAAACATGATTTTTCCGTTATAATAAAAAATAGTGTAATGAAGAGAGGAGCAACACCTATGTTTCGTAGTTTTAACCGAGAGATCGGAATCGACCTTGGAACGGCTAACACGCTCGTTTATGTAAAGGGTCAAGGAATTGTTGTTCGTGAACCGTCCGTCGTGGCGTTCCGCACAGATACAGGTAGAATTGAGGCCGTTGGGAACCAGGCCAAAGATATGATTGGACGTACTCCGGGGAACGTCTCTGCACGTCGTCCGATGAAAGACGGCGTCATCGCTGACTTCGAAACGACAGCGACGATGATCAAATACTTCATGGAGCAAGCTCAAAAATCAAAAGGCGGTTTGTTCTCATCGAAGACGAACGTCATGATTTGTGTCCCAAGCGGTATCACGTCTGTTGAAAAACGTGCCGTGGAAGACGCTGCGAAACAAGCAGGCGCTCGTGAAGCATACACAATCGAAGAACCGTTCGCGGCAGCAATCGGAGCAGGCCTCCCAGTTTGGGAACCGACTGGCTCGATGGTCGTCGATATCGGTGGCGGTACGACCGAAGTCGCAGTGATCTCACTCGGCGGCATCGTGACAAGCCAATCGATTCGTGTCGGTGGTGACGAAATGGATGATGCCATTATTCGTTACATCAAGAACAAGTACAACCTCATGATCGGGGAGCGTACATCTGAGACGCTCAAAATGGAAGTCGGTTCGGCGCGCATCGATGCATCGAACGAAGCGGAGAAGATGGAAATCCGTGGTCGCGACCTCGTAACAGGACTTCCAAAACAAATCGAAGTCACGTCTGCAGAAGTGTGTGAAGCTCTTTCTGATACAGTCGAAGCGATTTTAGCAGGGGTCAAGCAAACGCTTGAGCAAACTCCTCCAGAACTTGCGGCTGACGTTATGGACCGCGGAATCGTCTTGACTGGCGGCGGCGCCCTCCTCAAAAACTTGGACGACGTGATCTCAGACGAGACACACATCCCGACACTCGTTGCGGATGAGCCACTCGACTGCGTAGCGGTCGGGACTGGAAAATCTCTTGAAATGATGGACGTCCTCCGTTCGAAATCAGGCATCTCGTCACGTCGATGAGAGGTGAGACACGATGAGCCGATTCGTACGTAATAAAAAGCTCATCATCACGCTAATTGTACTGATCTTGTTTTTCGTCATTTTAGGTGTTTCGATTCGAGGACGATCGGAATCAGCCTGGTACCAAGATGTCACGCGTGATGTGGTCGGCACGTTCCAGCGAGTGTTCGCGGTACCAATCGGGTGGATGGACTCAACAGTCTCGTCCATCTCAGATGTCCGCGATATCTACGAAGAGAACCGCCAGCTGAAAGAACATTTGGCGAAGTACGCCGAGGTATCGGTTGAAGCGGATGATTTGCGCCGTGAGAATGAGGAGCTTCGAAAGATGGTCGAAGCAAGAGACGAGTCGTTACGTGACTTCGACCTCATTCCGGCGGAGGTCATCGGTCGGACACCGAACGATTGGCAACGCTACGTCACCATCAACGTCGGTTCAGAACGCGGCGTTGAAAAGGGCATGGCCGTGACCGCAGCGAGCGGGATGGTCGGTCGTGTCATTCAGACGAGTGCTTATACGTCGCAAGTTCAACTGCTCAGCGACAACAACCGGACGAACAACGTCTCGGCTGTGGTCAAAGATGCGGACGGCAAACCGACGTATGGGACGGTAGACGGATTCGACACGGAGACGAATGAATTGTTCTTCACGAAAGTATCGAATAGCGTCAAGCTGAAAGAAGGAGAAATCGTATCGACGTCCGGACTCGGTGGACGTTATCCGGCCGGACTCGTCATCGGTACGATCGAATCGATCGAGACGGATGAATATGGCGTCTCACAAGTCGCCCGGATTAAACCGGAGGCTGACTTCAATGAGTTCTCACAAATGTACGTGATTGATCGGACACTAGACGAACCGTTTTTAACGGGTCCCGAGGAAGGAGGAGCAGCGGGTGAGTAACATGAAAGTGTTCATCGCCCTGTTCCTCCTTTTTCTTATTGAAGGAACATGGGCATCGATTTTTTCTTGGCACTACGCCACGCCGTTTCTTTTGTTGACGCTGATCGGGTTGATGTTTGTCAGTCTGTACGGTCGATGGGAGACGGCACTCGGGTTTGGGCTTGTATTCGGACTGCTGTATGATATCGTCTACACCGACCTGATTGGAATCTATGTATTTACTTTTTCACTCATTCCTCTCTTAGCCAGCTTCGTGTTAAAATATATAGGTGAGAACTTCTTCTCCGTCACCATTACGTTCACGTTTATGATTCTCGTTTTCACCTTTGCGATTTACGGGATCATGGCGGCGATTGGTGGGACGTTGATGACGATTCAAACACTATTGGTTGAACAGATTCCAGGGACGATGCTCGTCAATGCCATCGCCATCGTGATTCTTTATTATCCGATGACGCGTTATGTGACGACACGCCCTGTTGCGAAAAGAGGGTAGCCATGATGGAGCGTAAACGACACATTACGATTAAAGGACATCGCAACGGCATTGCCATTCACTTCAATCCGAAGAGTGGCATCGACGAGGTGCTTACGGACTTAGAAGCGACATTACAAGAAATGGAGCCGCCGTCCGGAAAGATTGCCCTGAAGTTGCACGCGGGTACTCGTTATATTGACGAGGAGCTGTCACGTCAAATTCGTGAGGTCGTCGCTCGTCATGGCGTTTTTTATATTGAAGACTTGTCGAGCGATGTCATGTTGACAGAAGAAGCGAAAGCGACGTACGGCAGAAAGACATTCCACTATCACAGCGGGACGATTCGGAGTGGGCAAGTCTTGACGTTTGACGGTTCGGTGCTCGTGATCGGGGATATCAATCCCGGGTCAGAGGTCCGGGCGACAGGAAGTATTTATTGTTTAGGGACGATACGAGGAAATGTACGCGCCGGTGTCGAAGGATGGGAAGAAGCGGTCATCACCGCGAGCCTGCTCCATCCGAAGTTTTTAGCAATCGGCGAACATGTACTCACAGCCGATGACGAGGAAGAACTTCCTGAGATTGAGATGGGTTGTGCGTATCAGACGAGTGATGGGATTGAGATGACACGTCTCCGCCACGTCATGACAGGTCTGAAAGACGCATATGCAATGGAATTACAGAGAGGGTGAGTGGAATGGAGCAAGTAGTGGAGCCTGTACATACAGAAAAAGAAGTTAAAAACGGCAGAGCCATCGTCGTGACATCAGGAAAAGGGGGCGTCGGGAAGACAACGACGACCGCCAACATCGGGACGGGGCTCGCCTTGTCTGGACACTCGGTCTGTCTCGTCGATACAGATATCGGATTGCGTAACCTCGATATCATTCTCGGTCTCGACAACCGGAGCATTTATAACCTTGTCGATGTCATCACGGGTCAATGTAAGTTGAATCAGGCGCTCGTCCGCGATAAACGCTTCGAGGAGATGTATTTACTCCCGGCCGCACAGTCGAAAGACAAGACGTCAGTGAATCCTGAACAAGTGAAGGAAATCGTTGACCAGTTGAAGACGGAATACGATTTCGTCTTGATTGACTGTCCTGCTGGAATCGAGCAAGGGTTCATGAACGCGATTGCCGGTGCGGATGAGGCGATTGTCGTCACGACACCTGAAAAGGCGGCGGTTCAAGATGCAGACCGAATCATCGGGATGCTCGAACAAGCGGAACATATCGATGCGCCTAAACTGATTGTCAACCGAGTCAAGAATCATCTCGTCGAATCGGGCGACATGCTCGACATCGATGACATCATGCGCATCCTGTCGATCGACTTACTCGGTGTCGTCATCGACGATGAGGAAGTCATCGCAGCCGCGAACCGCGGTGTCCCGGTCACGATGAATCCGGATAACTATGCCGGGCAGGCGTACCGGAACATCACGCGCCGTATTCTTGGCGAATCGGTCCCGCTCATGTCGATTCAGACGGAGACGGCACCGGTCGGCTTCTGGGCACGACTCATGATGAAATTTGGAATGAAAAAAGCGTAAAGGCAACGGAAGTTGCCTTTTTCTGTCGAAAGGAGTGATGCAGATGAAGCTAATCTACGAACGAACACCTTCCATCGAACGGGCGATGCTCGTGGACGGCGAACGATTACTCGAAGTCGAGGAACGGTTTGTCGACCAACTGTCTGTCGGGACCATCGTCGAAGCCGCAATTGAAAGGATCCACCCGTCACTCGGGGCAGCCTTTTTGACGGATGGGGAGACGACATACTTTCTCCCGATCGCAGAGACGCTCCGTGCGCTCGCCTCGTATCCGGAAGTGCCCGCCATCGGGCAAGCGGCAGTCGTCGGAGAAAAGCGACTCGTCCAAGTGACAAAAGAAGGAATCAACGGCAAGCATCATAAAGTGACAGAGAACATTCGATTCGGTGGGCGATATCTTGTGTATTTCCCATTTGGACGTCGTCAACTGTTCAGCCGGAAACTCGACCTCGTCACGCAGGACCGCCTCTCAAAGGCGCTCGACTTAACGGAAGAGGAAGGGGTCTTATTTCGGACGGAAGCCGGACAAGTGGCCCCGGAAGCGTTACAGGAAGAACTGAATCGATTGCGTAACCGTTCGACCATAGTGATCGAGCAAAGGTTCGGGCAAGACGAGCTACTATGCGAACAATTCGTGAGACGTCATGCAGTCGAGTCCGTGCTGTTGAATGACAAAGAAGGGCAAACGCGACTCGAACGATTGGATGTCCCGGTGAAACGTCATATCGGAAAAGGGCGGATGCCTGAAGCGAAACGTCTCGATGGAGCCATCGAGAAACTGGAGAGTCGTGCCGTCTGGTTGGATGGTGGGGCGTTCGTCTTGATCGAACAAGTCGAGACGATGACCGTCATCGACGTGAATAGTGGCAAAAATGTCGCCGTCAAAGACAAGGGGCGTGCGGCCGATACCATCAATGAAGCCGCGCTCTATTCGATCATGGAGCAGTTGCGTCTGCGAAATATCGGCGGCATGGTCATCATCGATTTCTTACGTGGTTCAAAGGAAGGGCAGACCCGTCTCCTTAAAAAGATGAAAGAACTCGGGGCGCGTGACCCACGACGTGTCGAAGTGTACGGCTTCACACGGATGGGGCTGTTCGAGCTGTCGCGGGAACGGACCGGGCGCTCGATTCAAGACCGGATGTTTCATGCCGGTAAGCCTTCAAAATTGGCCATCTTCTCACAGTTTGAACGGTCGCTCCTTGATTTGAATGATCAATACGAAGCGGTCGTGCTCTCACTCCCTAATAAGTGGCATGACGCTTCTTGGCACGGATTTGACATTGAGGTGCACCTCGTCGAAGGGGAGCCGGAGTTCGTCTTTTATGGGACGTCCGAAGAATGTCAGAATTTCTTATCTCGTCGTTGACAATGATTAATTGAGAATGGTATTATCTATAACGTTAGTTCGTTTGGAAGCACCCAAATGGCTACAACCGCACAGAACGGGTTTTTAAAGGTTTTTGCCCTGCCCAGGATGGCGAGTCTGAGTTTAACAAGGAGGTGCACGTATATGTACGCAATCATCAAAACAGGTGGTAAGCAAATCAAAGTTGAAGCAGGTCAAGAGATCTACATCGAAAAACTCGATGCTGATGTCGAAGGTACTGTAGAATTCGGTGAGGTTCTTTTCGTTGGTGGTGACGATGTTAAAGTCGGCGCTCCACTCGTAGAAGGCGCTAAAGTTGTCGGTACTGTGGTAAAACACGGCCGCGCTAAGAAGATCACTGTCTTCAAAATGAAAGCTAAGAAAAACTACCGTCGTAAGCAAGGTCACCGTCAGCCTTACACGAAAGTTCGCATCGAGAAAATCGAAGCGTAAGCTATGATTCGGGTCAAGGTAAGACGAGACGAGGCGAAGTCGATTCGCTCCGTCGAAGTGACTGGTCATGCCAATTTTGCAGAACCTGGTTCTGACTTGGTGTGCGCCGGTGTTTCAGCCATCATCTTTGGTGCCTATAACGCCGTCGAAACGCTTGCGGGTCAATCGCTTCTTGTAGAAATGGCAGATCAAACAGAGGGTGGTTACTTTTATGTCGAGACGTATCCTGACTTATCACCGCAGGATATGGAACGCACCCAACTGTTATTAGAAGGGATGCTCGTGCAGTTAGACACGATCGCCCAAAGCTACGGTGAATATATCCAAATTGAACAATAGGAGGTGGACCTCATGTTACAATTGAACCTTCAGTTCTTCGCTTCGAAAAAGGGAGTTGGTTCGACTAAAAACGGTCGTGACTCAATTTCGAAACGTCTCGGTGCAAAACGCGCTGACGGACAAACAGTTTCAGCTGGATCAATCCTTTACCGCCAACGCGGTACAAAGATTCACCCAGGTGAAAACGTTGGCCGTGGTGGCGACGACACTTTGTTTGCGAAAGTTGACGGCGTAGTACGCTATGAGCGTCTTGGTCGCGACAAGAAACAAGTGAGCGTTTACCCAGTCGCGTAAGTTGAACGACGCAGAAGACTCTAGCCACTTATTTGGTTAGAGTCTTTTTTTCTAGGAGAGGATCAAATGGATTCAGAACAGACACTCGAGCTCTTATCGACCGTCCGTCACGAATGGATGAATCGGCTTCAATTGATCTCGCTCTATGTGGCTCTCGATCCGACTAAGCTCGAGGAACTTTACGAACGCTATCGGAAACAGGCCGACGAAGAGAGTGCGCTCGTTCGTTTGAACGTGCCACAGACGAGCCTAGTCGTGATTCAAGCGAATTGGGAGGGACGGATGACGTATACGATTTCAACCGACCAACTCGCCATCGATGACGCGCGAGTGGCAGAGATGCTTGTCCGCTTGTTAGACAACACGGATGGGCCGATTCATGTGACGTTCACGGACGGACTGATGGTTCGCGTCACGGGCGCTGTCCCGGACGATGTGAAGGCATCAGCCGATGTGTACGAACAGAACGTAGATACCACTACGTTTCACATAAAGGAGGGGAAATAAATGTTTGTCGATCAGGTTAATATTTTTGTAAAAGCTGGAGACGGCGGAAAAGGGATGGTCGCTTTCCGTCGCGAGAAATACGTTCCAGACGGTGGTCCTGCAGGTGGTGACGGTGGTCACGGTGGGGACGTCATCTTTGAAGTAGAGGAAGGATTGCGGACGCTCGTTGATTTCCGCTATTCGAAGAAGTTTATCGCCCACGATGGCGAAAAAGGGATGTCAAAAGGGATGCACGGACGTAAAGCGAAACCGCTCATCGTCAAAGTCCCACCTGGCACGATCGTGTTCGATGCCGAGACGGATACCGTCATCGCAGACTTGACCGAGCACGGCCAACAAGCGACGATCGCCAAAGGCGGTCGTGGTGGTCGCGGGAACTGTCGTTTTGCGACGCCTGCCAACCCGGCTCCGGAAATTGCGGAGAACGGGGAACCAGGTCAAGAACGTGAGTTGCGTCTCGAGTTGAAACTCCTCGCAGACGTCGGTCTCGTCGGATTCCCGTCTGTCGGGAAGTCAACGCTTCTCTCTGTCGTCTCGTCGGCACGCCCGAAAATCGGTGCGTACCACTTCACGACGATCACACCGAACCTCGGTGTCGTCAAGACAGCGGACGACCGTAGTTTCGTCATGGCCGACCTTCCAGGTCTCATCGAAGGGGCGAGCCAAGGCGTCGGTCTCGGTCACCAGTTCCTTCGCCATATCGAACGGACGAAAGTTATCGTTCACATGATCGATATGAGTGGTATGGAAGGGCGCGACCCGTTCGAAGACTACACGACGATCAACCGTGAGCTCGAGTCGTACAACTTACGTCTCCTCGAGCGTCCACAAGTCGTCGTGGCGAACAAAATGGATATGCCGGACGCAGCGGAACATCTTGAAGAGTTCAAGAAGAAGGTAGGGGACGATGTCAAAGTCTTCCCGATCTCAGCACTCGCTCAAGACGGTCTTCGCAACTTGTTGATCGAAGTGGCGAACTTTGTCGATACGACACCAGAATTCCCACTCGATGAGCTCGAAGAGAAGACAGCGACGCCTCGTGTCGTGTATCGTTATGAGAAGGAAGAGAAAGGCTATCAAATCCACATCGATGAATACGATCGCTTCGTGATCACGGGCCCTCGTATCGAGAAGCTCTTCAAGATGACGAACTTTGACCATGATGAGTCGATCAAACGATTTGCTCGTCAAATGCGTCAAATGGGCGTCGATGACGATCTTCGTAAGTTGGGTGCCGAGGACGGTAGTGTCGTGGCAATCCTCGACTTCGAATTCGAGTTTGTGGAATAAAAAAATTATTTGTTAAGAAGAAACGGAGTGTGAAGCTAACGTGGACCCTGTGCCCTCGTCAAGTTTAATTCTATATGTAGTTCTCGTCATGTTGTCAGCGTTTTTCTCATCAGCAGAAACGGCGCTCTCGAGTGTGAACCGGGTCCGGATGATTCGGATGGCGGAAGATGGTGACAAAGCCGCGAAACGTGTCCTCAGTCTCGTCGACCGTTTTGATGATACCCTCTCGACGATTCTCGTCGGGAACAACATCGTCAACATCGGTTCGGCGACGGTGTCGACCGCCATCGCCACATCTATTTTCAGTGGGGGAACCGGTCTTCTCGTGTCAACGTTCGCGACGACGGTCATCATCTTGATTTTCGGTGAGATTTTACCGAAATCGCTCGCGAAAGAGTTTGCGGAGAAGTATTCGCTTCTCATCAGTGGAATCCTTGTGTTCCTCGTTAAAGTCCTCAAACCGGTGACGATGATTTTCACCGGCTTGAAGAAGTTGACGCTGCGGATGATCGGGATGAAAGACAAGGAGCCATCCGTCACCGAAGAAGAGTTGAAAGTGCTCGTCGATATGGGAGAAGAGGAAGGTGTGCTCGGAGAGACGGAAGCAGAGCTCGTCCATAGCGCCTTTGCCTTCAACGATATTACGGTCGATGATGTGCTGACGCCACGAATCGATATTCTGGCCGTCGACATCGACGATTCGCTCGATGAAATCAAAGACACGATTTTCAGTGGTGGACATTCGCGTTTACCGGTCTACAAAGACTCGATCGACAACGTCATCGGTGTCTTGTCGGAACGTGACTTCTTGCGTTCGATGATGAAGGATGAAGTGACGGATGTCCGTTCGCTCATCCGACCGCTCACGTACGTGTCACCGCAGACGAAATTGATTGAACTACTTCCGATTCTCCAGCAAAAACAATCTCACATGGCTGTCGTCCTCGATGAATTCGGGGGCACGGCGGGTCTCATCACGTTAGAAGACATGCTTGAAGAACTCGTCGGCGACATCTGGGATGAGCACGACGAATCCGTCATCTATCTCAGACGTCTCCGTGAAGGGGTCTATGAGTGTATGGCTGACATGAACGTTGATGAATTCGCGGAAGAGATGGGGATTGCAGAACCAGACGTCGATTCCAACACGATGGGCGGTTGGTTCGTTGAATTGCTCGGTGACATCCCGGAGAAAGGTGCACAAGTCACGTATCAAGACATGACGTTCACCGTTCTCCATGTGGAGAAACGCCGTGTCCGGAAACTGTTAGTGGAGACTGGACAATCTCAACAAGAAGACATGCAAGAAGCATAAAGAACAGGGATGATTCGCACATAGCGGATCATCCCTGTTTGCGTCATACGGATTGGCGTTCAATGCGCTCAATCAGTTCATATGGTCGTACTTTATAAATGGCGTAAGGCATGTAGGTCGGGTCGATCGCATCGAGGAAGCGCATCTGGAAATGCTCTCGTTTGATGTAGTCGCCGACGTTGCTTGCGTCAACTTTATAGAATCCAACTTCCTGTGTCTCGCCAGCCTGCGGTTTGAGGTCACCTGATACATAAGTGGCGCGAAAGGTGACACAGAGGACGCGGGACGACACGTTTTGATAAATCCCGGTGACCCCTTCTACTTTGATTTCCGCACCGGTTTCTTCGCGTACTTCACGATGGATGGCATCCACGATGGACTCATGTTCTTCCACTTGTCCGCCAGGCATTTCAAACGAATCGTTCCGATGCATATTTTTGACGAGGAGAACTTCGCCTGCTTCGTTCGTAATGTACGCCGTCACAGAAACGATGGTGCGGGGTGGCGTATAGTGACCGGTTGGCATCATGAATTCTTCACTCGACTTGATATACAAATCTTTGCCTAGTCGGGCCCGCTTCTTCATCGCTTCCCGTCGTAAGGCGCTGCCCCGATAGTCCCGTTCGACTTGCTCATAATGTTCACGGTCCCGGTATTCCCATAATGCCATGACCTCGGACTTGTCTTCGGTCACCCAGCGTCCGACGAGGCGGGCGCCATGCGACGCCTGGATCGGATAAATGTATGTATGGAAAAAGTCGGTGAATTCTTGCAGGCGTTCAGGTCGAATCGTATACGTTTTACGGCGATGGAACATGATGATTCCTCCTTTTTCGTTGTGCGGTGTCCTATATATATGACCGCGATTCGCTTACATGGTTCTTATTCGACAGATATTAGCGTTTCCCTTTCCAACAAAAAAGAATCAGCTTCAGTTAAGCTGATTCTTTCACACGTTTTGGTTGCTGACGAACATGTCGAACGACGAGGATAATCCCGACAGCAAGAGCCAAGAAGGGGATGACATCGTCCATGAAGTGGCCGATCATGCGCCAGTTGCTACCAAGCATCATCCCGACATGGATGAAGATGAATGACCAGACGGCGAAAATCAAGGTCGTCACCGACAAAAACTTACGGAACGATAGACGCATCACCCCGGCGCTCACGGCGAATAATTGACGCCAAAACAGGCTGAGACAGACGATCCATGCACCGTATTTCTCAAACCAGCGCTCGGCCCGGAGTTGCTTGTCTTGCCGAATTCGAAAATACCGATACAGTTTGAGCGCGACGGGACGCCCACCATATCGACCGATCCAGTACAGACCGATTTGGCTGAGCGTGAAGGAGACCCACGCCAGTAGGAACGTCAGGAAGAAGGGCGCGTCATGCGAGTCGACGAGGAAGCCTCCGTATGCGAGAACGAGTTCGTTCGGGATGAATTGAACCAAGATACCGATGGGAATGCTGAAGACCCCACAGACGGCGAGTAGATGCTCGAGGACGTTCAAGACGTAGCCCTCCTTTCAAATGATTTCAGGAAAGATGTTCCATCCATCAGTATAACGGACATGACTGAAAAGAAAAAGAAGAGATGTCACATATTCGTGACGTCTCTTCAATCTAATTCGGATACGAGAATCCCGAGGCGGTCCAATTCTTTCACCGCAGCATCGATTGCCTCTTTATGGTCTGATTCGAGCGTATGGATATGGAAGCCACCCGTCAACTGGGAGAGCGGGGAAGCCCCATGCGTCTTCACTCGTTCGAGGAAGGCGCGGACGTCGCGGCGACTCTTCACCATGAGTTGTCCCGTGATAGACCCGTATACAGGATGGTCGATGATGACGTCTTTGATGGTGACCCCTTCATCGACGATGGCGTTCATCTCCGTCTCCATCTCTTCTGCCGTATGACGACAGGCTACCTTTTTCGAATAGGTGGAGGGGGTGAGGTCTCCATGCAAGTAGACATACCCACGAGCGGTCGCGACGATTTGATGGCCTTTCGCTTTTAGCAACGATAGGTCTTGGACGATGACCTGACGACTGACGGATACATGTCTTGCCAGTTCAGATCCTGTGATTGGCTCATTGCTCGATTCAATCAATTGTAATAGTGTGCGACGGCGTTCTTCACCGGCTAAACGTTTGTTCATGATGTTCGACTCTCCTTGCTAAAATGACGATGGCATCGGCGAGGGCCGATGTGTCTTCGGCGGTCGTTTGCGCGCCGAAGGAAATGCGGACGAGTCCATGACAGGCGCTCGTCTCATATCCGAGTGCTTCGAGCATGCGATTTGGTCCATTTTGACCTGCTCGACATGCCGACCCAGCCGATACTTGGAACCCGAGATCGTCGAGCTCGGTCATCCACCATTGTCCGTCGCGTTGATGGGAGACGAAGGAGAAAATGGCGGGACTTTGTTCATCAAACTCGAGCCAATGGACATGCGCTGACGTCTTCTCTTTCAAGATAGCACGAAACGCCATGAAATTTCTCTGAAAACGTGTCAATTGTTCCTGACGTTCTCCGAGTGCTTTTGCAAAGGCACTGATTCCAGGAACGTCAATCGTTCCGGGACGAATCCCGTATTGATGATGCCCCGGATAGTATGGGGGAGGAATCAGACGTTCCATGTAGAGGGCGCCGACTCCTTTCGGTCCACCTACTTTGTGGGCACTGAACGAATAGGCATCGATGCCTTCGACAGAAATCGGGATTTTCCCGAGTGCCTGGATCCCGTCCACATGGAAGAGGATTTTCTTATATTTCAAGAGGCATTGGATGTGGTGGAGCGGTAACACCCAGCCTGTGTCGGAATTGACATGCTGGAGCGTGACGAGCCCGATGTCACGGTCGAGTAGGTGTGTGAATGCATCTAAATCAAACTTCCCATCCTTCAGTTTCAACCGATGAACGATTATTCCTTCCCGTTCCCACTCTTCAAGTAAGAGGGCGACCGAATCATGTTCATGCCAAGACGTGATCACCTCTTTGCCCTTCATCCGTTTACGTAAACTTGTCAGTGCGATGTAATTGCTCTCCGATCCACTCCCAGTGAATAATAATTTTCCTCGTAACATATCAAGACCGAGCGCCTGTTTGATCAAGCGTCTTGCTTCTGTCAAATAATCTTCTGCCATATAACCTTGGGTATGGAGTGATGATGGGTTCCCATAAACGTTTTTGGCCATCGCCACGTAATGGTCTAATGCTGCATGCGTCATCGGGTGTGTAGCGGCGTAGTCGAAGTAGCGGTTCATCATGGACTCCCCTTTTCTCATGTTGTCTTCTACACAAAATTATGCGAAACTAGTTTACAAGTCAACATTACATATGAAAAACAGGTGATGTACAAGTGTCTTTACACATAGAGAAAACTGACATTTTGATTATCGGAACGGGACTTGCCGCCGTCGCAACGGCTTTGCATCTATCAAAATCATTCTCCATTCTTCTCGTCTCAAAAGGTGAGATGACAGAGAGCAACTCCGATTTGGCACAAGGCGGGATTGCGAGCGCGTATCTTGAGAAATCGAGTACGGCCCATAAAGAAGACACAATGTTCGCTTCTAAAAACACATCGTGCGCTGAGCGCGTCGACATTCTCGTAGAAGAAGGGCGTCAAGCGATTGAAGAAATGGAACGATTCGGTGTCCGGTTCGATCATGAAGAGGGCGGCTATGCCCTCGGACGAGAAGGCGCACACCGATTGAATCGGATCTTTCATGTCGGTGGCGACGAGACGGGACGTCATGTCATGAGGCAATTGCGTCAGTCGATGCCTGATAACGTGAACGTATTGGAACGGGTGCTCGTGCACGATCTCATTACGAAAGACGGGAAAGTCGTCGGCGCGATGGCGTTTCGTGATGAAGTGCCCATTCGAATTGAAGCCGGCGCTGTCGTATTGGCGACAGGTGGCATCGGTGGGCTGATCAATTGGACTTCAAACGCGCGTACCGTGACCGGTGATGGTCTCGTTCTGGCAAATCGATGTGGGGCCAAGCTGACACATTTACAGCGGATCCAATTTCACCCCACCTTACTGGCGACCGAAACGCCTCACCTCGTGACCGAAGCGCTCCGGGGAGCCGGAGCGACGCTCGTTGATGACGAAGGGAATCACGTGATGGCGCATCATCCGCTCGGGAGTCTCGCGCCTCGAGATGACGTGGCACGGGTACTGACGGAACGGATGGGAACGGTCTATCTCGATACGACAAACGTGACACGTCTTCGTGAACGGTTTCCAAAACTTGCTTTGACATGTGACAAACTTAGGATTGATCCTCGCCGCATTCCAGTACGTCCAGGTCTCCATTTTCATATGGGTGGAATCGAAGTGGATGATATGGGACGGACAGGCGTTGACGGATTATATGCCGTCGGTGAAGTGGCGGATGCGGGCATACATGGAACGAATCGTTTAGCCTCGAACTCACTTTTGGAATGTTGGGTATTTGGAAAACGAGTCGCGCGGGCGGTGCGTTTGAATAGGACGGCCATGGTGACGAAGGAGACGCTGGTGTACGACATCTCACCTTTGGTGTTTCAAGCGTTCCGTGCTCAAATTGGAAGATGGTTGACGATTTCACCAAGTCTTGATGAATTGAAAGGTTTCTTACAAAATACCCAAACGTTGACCATGACGAAACACGTGACAAGACAATTAAGTGAACAAACTTTACAACTCGATGCGGCGCGTCTTCTCGCGCAAAGCATCCTCGAAATGGAGCGGTATGATGAACACGATATACCTACGCGAACAGCTACGTCAGTTCTTGATTGAAGATATCGGTTATGGGGACTTATCGAGTGCGCTGATTGATGCACAGGACGAGTCGGTCGCAACGATTGTTGCCAAAGAACAGGGCATTTTCTGTGGGAAGCCAATCGTAGAAGAGCTGGCAACTATGCAGCGGCTTGAATTGGTCTTTTGCCAAGAAGACGGGAGAGCGGTTGTCCCTGGAGACGAGCTCGTCGTCTTGAGAGGAAAGACACGCGCAATTTTAGAGACGGAGCGTGTGCTGTTGAATGTAATCCAACATGCGAGTGGAGTCGCGACGATGACAAAGCAGTGCATCGATGCGCTAGATGATGACTCGATACACGTGACCGATACACGGAAGACGACTCCGGGACTTCGGATGATTGAGAAGTACGCCGTACGTGTCGGTGGGGGATACAATCACCGTTTAAGACTCGATGACGCCGTCATGATCAAAGACAATCATATCGTCGCACTGGGTGGTGTAACGAACGCGATTCAAGTCGCGCGTGAGCGTGTCGGTCATACGACCCCGATTGAAATCGAAATCGAGTCGTTCGAACATCTGATGGAGGCGGTTCAAGCCGATCCGGACATCGTGATGCTTGATAATCGGACGCCAGATGAATTGAGGGACTGGGTCCGTCATATACCGACGCACATCAAAATTGAAGTGTCTGGTGGAATCACGCTCGACACGATTGACGATTATCGAGGCATTCGCATCGATGTCATCTCGCTCGGTCAATTGACTCATTCGGTCCGCGCGCTTGATTGCAGTTTGAATTTACAAGGAGGAATGAAAGATGCAACTACTCGGAACACTCCCACCGACGTACGCTAACCTGTCAGTGGAGGAGATGGAGACTCGGATTCAGGCGGTCAAAGATCGGCTCGGGACTCGTCTCTTTTTACCGGCCCATCATTATCAAAAAGACGAGGTCGTTCAATTCGCGGACGCGACAGGAGATTCGCTCCAGCTCGCACGACTCGCAGAACAGATGAGCGAAGCCGAATTCATCGTCTTTTGTGGTGTCCACTTCATGGCAGAGACGGCAGACATGTTGACACGGGACGACCAGATTGTCGTCTTACCTGATATGCGTGCCGGCTGTTCGATGGCAGACATGGCCGATATCGATCAGACGGAGATTGCTTGGGAAGAACTGACGGAACGATTTGGAGAGGACATCATCCCGATTACATACGTCAATTCAACAGCGGCCATCAAAGCGTTCGTTGGTCGTCACGGTGGGGCGACCGTCACATCGTCGAACGCCCATGAAATCGTCCGGTGGGCGCTTGAGGCAGGTGAACGCATCTTGTTCCTACCCGATCAGCATCTCGGGCGGAACACGGCGTTCGACCTCGGCATTCCGCTCGAGGCGATGGCTGTTTGGGATCCGCTCCGTGAAGAATTGGTCTCAGAAGGCGATGACGATCAAGTGAAAGTCATCTTATGGAAAGGACACTGTTCTGTCCATGAGAAGTTCACGGTATCGCAAATTCAGGCGTTCCGTGACCGTGAGCCGGATCGTCGCATCATCGTCCATCCGGAGTGTACGTTTGACGTCGTCCAAGCGGCAGACGAGGCGGGATCGACGTCATATATCATCGACAAGATTGATGCGAGTGCACCTGGGACGAAGTGGGCGGTCGGAACGGAGATGAACCTCGTCAACCGGTTGGCGGCAACGTACCCACATCTTGATATCGTCTCGTTGAACCCATTCATGTGTCCGTGCCTCACGATGAATCGAATCGACATGCCACATCTTCTCTGGGCGCTCGAGTCACTCGAGACGGACCCGGTGAACGTCATTCGCGTCGATCATGAGACGACAGAGTGGTCGAAACGTGCACTTGAACGAATGCTTGCACGGTAATCGCTTCAGGACAGGTAAACGCCTGTCCTTTTTTCGTGTCGCCCATTATGGTACAATAAATGCAGTTTTTCCGACCAAAAAGGAGAGTACATCGTGATTGAATTCGTAAAAGGACCCGTCGCCTATGTGTGTGCGGAATATATAACGTTAGATGTCTCGGGCGTCGGCTACAAAGTACATGTGCCTAACCCGTTTTTTTATCGTGAACAAGACGAACATGTAATCGTGTTTACGCATCATTATGTGCGTGAAGACCAACAGACGTTATACGGTTTCCGGTCACGTCGTGAGCGTGAGCTGTTCAATAAACTCCTCAGCGTGAGCGGGATCGGACCAAAGGGTGCGCTTGCCATCGTCGCGTCCGGCGATATCGACGCGTTGATCGATGCGATTGAAACTGAGAACGAGAAGTATTTGACGAAGTTCCCGGGAGTCGGCAAGAAGACGGCCAAACAGATGGCGCTCGACTTGAAAGGGAAGTTATCCGAGCTCGCACCGGATTATGTGCCGAACGAAGGGTTGTTTGCCCAAGGTGCATCTGAACTCGATGAGGCGTGTGAGGCGCTCGTCGCGCTCGGCTACTCTGAACGGGAAATCCTAAAAGTCCGCAAAGCATTGAGCGGAGAAATATTGACGACCGACGCGTACATAAAACGCGCGCTACAGCTGTTACTGAAATAAGGAGGAAGCTATGGACGAACGATTGTTGTCACAATCTCATCAGCAATATGAAGACTCTGAAGAGTGGAGCTTACGTCCGCAGCGCTTCGAGCAATATATCGGGCAAGAAAAGGCGAAAGGCAATTTGTCGGTCTTCATTCAGGCCGCTAAACTTCGTAGTGAGACGCTCGACCACGTGCTCTTATACGGTCCCCCGGGACTCGGGAAGACGACGCTCGCCCAAATCATCGCCAACGAGATGGGCGTCGGAATTAAGACGACAGCAGGACCGGCAATTGAACGACCGGGTGATTTGGCCGCAATCCTTTCGACACTCGAGCCGGGAGACGTCTTGTTCATCGACGAGATTCATCGTTTGAGCCGGACGATTGAAGAGATCCTCTATCCGGCGATGGAAGATTACTGTCTCGACATCGTCTATGGGCAAGGGGAGATGGCTCGTAGCGTCCGCATCGACCTACCACCGTTTACGCTTGTCGGGGCGACGACACGGGCCGGGATGTTGTCGGCGCCTTTACGTGACCGTTTCGGCGTCACGTTGAAGCTCGAATATTACGAAACACATGAGTTAGCGGCCATCGTCAGCCGGACGGCCCAGTTGTTCCGTCTCTCGATTTCACCGGAGGCGAGCGGTGCGATTGCGAAACGCTCACGAGGGACGCCACGAGTTGCAAACCGTCTCTTGCGTCGTGTCCGTGATTTCGCACAAGTGGCTGGTACGAAAGAAATCGATCCAGTGCTCGCATCTGATGCGCTCGACCGGCTACACGTCGATGCGCTCGGACTCGATGAAGTCGATCATCGGTTACTGAGAGCCATGGTGGAGCGGTTCGGAGGTGGACCGGTCGGGCTTGAGACGCTCGCTGCGACCATCGGTGAGGACGCTCAGACGATTGAGGATGTCTACGAGCCCTATTTATTGCAACAAGGATTCTTGCAGCGCACGCCGCGAGGACGGATGATCACACAGTTTGCCAAGTCGCATTTTGGTTATGAAGAGGAAGAGGAGTAAGGTATGCAAGACATTCAATTGAACGTAAACGATTATGATTTTGAATTGCCAGAAGAGTTGATTGCGCAAGTCCCATTGCTTGATCGGACAAGCTCACGCTTGCTCGTATTAGACCGCGAGACAGGGGACATCGAGCATCGCCATTTTCGTGACGTGCTCGATTATTTGAACGAGGGGGATGCGCTCGTCGTCAACGATTCGCGCGTCTTACCGGCACGCCTTTTTGGGGCAAAGCAAGAAACAGGCGGGAAAGTCGAACTGCTCTTGTTGAAGCAGACGGAAGATGATGTATGGGAAGCACTCGTCAAACCGGCGAAAAAAGTTCGTGTCGGCTCCATCGTTGAGTTCGGGGACGGCCTTCTCCGCGCAGAATGCGTCGAGGAGCTCCCAGAAGGTGGACGTCGTTTCAAGTTTGACTACGACGGCATCTTCTATGAGATTTTAGACGAGCTTGGAACGATGCCGCTCCCGCCGTATATTCGCGAACAACTCGATGACCAAGACCGTTATCAGACGGTCTATGCCCGTGAACGAGGCAGTGCGGCCGCTCCGACAGCCGGTCTTCATTTCACTGAGGAACTGCTTGAAGCGGCCAAAGCGAAAGGTGTCCGGTTGATCCCGCTCACACTTCACGTCGGCCTCGGGACGTTCCGTCCGGTGACGGCTGATTCTATCGAGGAACATACGATGCATAGTGAATATTTCGAGTTGTCGGCTGAATCGGCAGCTGCGCTTCGAGAGATTCGAGCGAATGGCGGTCGCATCTTTGCGGTCGGGACGACATCGACGCGCACGCTTGAGACGATCATGCGAGATCACGGGGACTTCGTCGAGTCATCGGGCTGGACGGATATCTTTATTTACCCTGGTGTTGAGTTAAAGGCAATCGATGGATTGATCACGAACTTCCATCTCCCTAAATCAACGCTCGTCATGCTCGTCTCGGCATTCGCGACGCGCGACATCATCTTACACGCTTATCGGACTGCGGTCGCAGAACGATACCGCTTCTTCAGCTTTGGAGACGCGATGCTCATCACGAGGAAGGAAGTAACAAAATGACAAAACATGCAGTCACATACGAACACATCCACACATGCAAACAGACCGGAGCGCGGCACGGAATCGTCCATACGCCGCACGGGTCGTTCGAGACACCGGTCTTCATGCCGGTCGGGACGCAAGCGAGCGTCAAAACGATGGCACCTGAACAGGTCAAGGCGATGGGTGCGAACATCATCTTGTCGAACACGTATCACCTTTGGGTTCGTCCAGGACATGAGGTCATCAAACAAGCCGGTGGACTTCATAAGTTCATGAACTGGGACGGGGCAATCCTCACAGACTCGGGTGGATTCCAAGTGTTCTCACTTGCCGACCTCCGAAATATCCAAGAGGAAGGCGTTCATTTCCGTAACCATTTGAACGGCGACAAGTTGTTCTTGTCACCGGAAAAGGCGATGGAGATTCAAAACGCGCTCGGGTCGGACATCATGATGGCATTCGATGAGTGTCCGCCTTATCCGGCGACGCATGAATACATGAAGAAGTCGGTCGAGCGGACGAGCCGTTGGGCGGAACGTTGCCTCGAGGCACACGAACGTCCAGAAGACCAAGCGCTCTTCGGCATCATCCAAGGTGGAGAATATGAGGACCTTCGTCGTCAAAGCGCCCAAGACCTCGTCTCTCTTGATTTCCCAGGATATGCGGTCGGTGGTCTCTCGGTCGGTGAACCAAAAGATGTCATGTATCGTGCCCTCGAATTCACGACGCCGCTCATGCCAGAGAACAAACCACGTTATTTGATGGGTGTTGGCTCACCGGATGCGTTGATTGAAGGGTCGATTCGCGGAATCGACATGTTCGACTGCGTTCTGCCGACTCGCATCGCACGAAACGGAACGCTCATGACGTCGAAAGGTCGCGTCACGATCAAACAAGCGAAATATAAGACGGACTTTGGTCCAATCGATGAGAAGTGTGACTGCAATACGTGTAAGAACTACTCGCGTGCGTACGTCCACCACTTGATTCGTGCGGATGAGATGTTTGGTCTTCACTTGTGTACGACACATAATCTTCACTTCCTCGTGAAGTTGATGGAGCAGGTTCGTCAAGCGATTCGCGAAGACCGCTTGCTCGATTTCAAAGAAGAGTTCTTCGAAGAATACGGCTACAACAAGCCGAATGCGAAGAATTTCTAAAGAAACGTGTCGGACATTGTGTGACAATGCTT
Organism: Exiguobacterium sp. 8A; assembly: GCF_902506275.1. Taxonomy (GTDB): domain Bacteria; phylum Bacillota; class Bacilli; order Exiguobacteriales; family Exiguobacteriaceae; genus Exiguobacterium; species Exiguobacterium profundum. The sequence goes on from NZ_LR733630.1 coordinate 104,621, forward strand.
CAGTTTCACGGTATAATGAACCTGATATTGAAGGAAAGGGTGAATGTTACTCATGGAAACACTCGTTGCGTTATTACCAATGATCTTGATTTTCGTCGTATTTTACTTCCTTTTGATTCGTCCACAGACGAAACGCCAAAAAGAAGTACAATCGATGCAAAACGCCCTCGAGCGTGGCGACAGCGTTGTCACAATCGGCGGTTTACACGGCGTCGTTCATCAAATCGAAGACACACATGTCGTTTTGAAATGCGATCAATCGCTTCTCCGTTTCAACCGAAGCGCAGTTGCGGAAGTCGTGAAAAAAGCGAATGCCTCATTTGAGGAATAAGCAAGTAAGCGTCTGACCATCATGGTCAGACGCTTTTTTGTGTGGCTAGAAGTTGGGGGAGAATTCTACGAGCGGCCTCTTGTCCACCATAGATGGCTCTTGAGAACGGGCCGATGATCAAATCGGCGTAAGGACCGGTCAAGTAAAGTCCAGGCGTCCATTCAAGATGCTCATTCAGGACAGGGGTGCCACATGGGGTGAGAGGTAGGTTGAATTGTTCGATCAAGGGCTGAAGAAATGTCTCTTTCACAGGATGAGGTCTGATTCCCGTACAACAGACGACTTCTTTTCCGGCAAGTTGTTCACCGTTCACAAATAGCGAACCACTGTCCCGCTCGACTTCTCCGATGATGTGCGTCACAGCGTTCATCTGTATGAGGCGCTTCACTTTTAAGACGAGATCGTTCGGAGCAGATCCCGGTTTTCGTTCACGGGCGATGAATGATCGTTTTGTCGTCCAGTCTTGTTTTAGACGATGGAAGTCATCTAATCCTTTCGGTCCCATGAACTGTCGATCGGCGTCAAATTGACTCACTTCGAGCGGACGTCTCGTCACAAGGGTGACACGGTGACCTTGATTGGCACGCTTCACGACATAGTGAAGTGCTGTGATGCCACCGCCGACGACAGTCACTTGATCCGATTCATCCGATTGATCTTTTTCGAACACGTGTCGACATTGTTTGTCAGCCCATTCAGGTAACACGACATTTTCCGATTGACCGATCGCGACAATGACCGAGTTCGCGATAATGAGGCGATGATTTGTTCGGGCATGATAGTGTGCGCCATCTTTGCGGAGCGTCATCACCTGTTCATTTCCGAGGAACCGCTCATCAAGGCGATATACGTTCCATGACGATTCGGCATGGTCGTTGAACAGTTCGAGCGATGGACGTCCGAACGTATCTTTGAAATGATTGGAACGATAGGCATAGCGCGAGGCGAACTGTTTCAACGCATGGGGATTCGAAGAAACGTGATGCACTCGGGTCGAACGTAGGTGCGACATAGAGATGGATGAAGTTTGTTGTTTCCAGTTCGATAACGGGTCAGTGAGACGGTCGACAATAATCAAATCCTCCAAGCACCCGCCTTGTTCCATATATGAGATGGCGAGGGTCATTCCGTGTACACCAGCACCAATGATTAATAACTTCGTATTTTCCACAATCATAGAGAATCCTTTCAAAACGTAATTATTACGATTTAAAGTATACAAAGATGACTTCTTTTTGTCAAAACGAATCCGATTCAAAATTTATCCACCTCATTTCGAAAAATCGATTTGATTAATGAAAACGTTTGCACTAATCTCAAGTTGAGAAGAAATCCGAGATGAAGGAGAACGAATGACATGGACGTGAAACGATTGCTTAACCAGATGAAGAAGTGGAAAGGATGGAGCATAAAACGAAGTGGTACGAAACAGAGAGGACGCTCATCGCTGAGACGACGTATGTCCATCGCGCTCATTCCGACGATCATTGCGCTCGTCATTGTCGGCGCGCTCGGATCTTATCAATTGAGACAATCGACTGCCGCCTATGACCGGGTCCTCAGTGAAGGCACGCAGGAAATGCTGCTTGCAGAGAATCTATCATTAGCGGTGACGGATGCCGAACGCTACTTGAACTACTATATGCTTGTAGCCAATCCGAAGACGCTCATCAGTCTCCAGGGAGTTCAAGAACAACGAGACGAATTGATGGCTTCACTCAAGGCATCTTCTTCAGATGAGAAGATATTGTCTTGGTTGGGAGATTTGGAGAAATTTAACGAGCTATTAGACCGTGAGATGAATCGTGCCGTCGAACTTCGTCAACAACAAGACGAAATCGGCTTCAAAACCGTTCTCAACACGAGTGTGACACCGACGACGGATCGGGTACGCATGACCGTGACCGACCTTGTCGAATACAAAGGGGAGCTCCTCGAGTCTGAGACGAAAGCGGTACAAGCAGATGCAGAAAGTTCAATCCTTTGGATGCTCATCATCAGTGTTGGTGGTGTCGTGATCGGGATTCTTTCCTTACTTGCGCTACAACGGCTTTTCCTAAAACCGATCAATCGACTCGGTCGTCAAGCACGCATCATGGCAGAAGGGGATTTGACTGGAGAAGATATCGAGGTCGCCTCAAACGATGAACTAGGAGACCTGGTTACGGCGTTCAATGAAATGAAGCATAATCTGGTCGGCTTGATTCGTCGGGTTGGTGAAGCGTCGGACAAAGTGACTGCATATTCTGAAGAACTTTACGCAAGCACAGACCATGTCGCGACAACGACCCAAGGCGTGTCCCGGTTGTTCGAAGAGATGAACGTGGCTGCGCAAGGATCCTCGAAGCGAGCAGAAGAAGGGACGATTGGCGTCAATCAAGCGGTGGATGGATTGAATCAAATCGCTGCGGCCTCACAAGGTGTGAATGAGCAGACGATACATACACTTGAGGCGGCGAACGGTGGACTTGAGACCGTTCAATTGGCAGAGAAACGGATGCAAGAAATTCGCCGTGCCAACGAGCTCACTCAACAGATGGTGAACCGTCTATCGAACCAATCGCTTGAAATCGAGAAAATCACCCGTTCGATCACGGCGATCACGGAACAGACGAACTTACTTGCCTTAAACGCGGCGATTGAAGCAGCACGTGCGGGTGAGCACGGAAAAGGGTTTGCCGTCGTCGCGGCTGAAGTCCGGAAACTCGCCGAGGAATCGAAACAATCCGCCATTCAAATCCAGACCGTCGTCCGCGACATTCAACGTGACACGGAGCAAGTCGAATCGGCGTTCGAAGAATCGAGCGTACATGTGGAGAATGGGGTATCGCAAATGGGAGAAGTGGCCGAGGCGTTCCGTGAGATCGTATCGGTCATCGAAGAGACGTCCCGTCAAATGAGTGAGATTGCGGCAGCAACAGAAGAAGTGAGCGCCAATACGACTGAAGTTGCCGTCTCTGTTGAAGATATGTCGACAAACGCCGTCTCGACACAGCGAAGCGTCGAAGAAGCCGGTGCGAACGTCGAAGAACAGCTTGCCGCCATTCAAGAAATCAACGGCATCGCTGAAACGATGAGTCACATGTCGTCTGAATTAAAAGATGTCGTCCATGTGTTTAAAACGACATAACAAATGCCCTGACGCGCGCGTCAGGGCATTGTTCGTTACATTAATAGGATTAGACTTGTCGCCATGACGATCATACCAGCAACCATTCCATACATTGAATGATGGGCGTGTCCGTATTCACGGGCGGCAGGGAGCAATTCGTCAAGCGAGATGAAGACCATGATGCCACCGACCGCCGCGAACAAGAGTCCGAAGACGGTGTCGCTCAAGAACGGCATGAGTAACAAGAATCCGATGGCCGCTCCAGCTGGCTCGGCAAGCCCTGACAACATCGAAAGCTTGAACGCCTTCTTCCGTGAGCCCGTCGCATAATAAATCGGGACGGAGACGGCAATCCCTTCCGGAATGTTGTGTAGGGCGATGGCGATGGCGATAGCTAAGCCGACGGCCGGGTCATCTAATGCCGAGACGAACGTCGCAAGTCCTTCTGGGAAGTTGTGAATCCCGATGGCGAGTGCCATGAAAATCCCCATTTTTTTAAGTCGATTTTGTACCTCTGGATGATTGATTGGAGCCGCTTCATTTGTCGTCGTCGTTGCGAGTTCATGTGTTGTCGGGTCATTCTGCATCGACTCGACAAACTTGACTTCGTGTGGATTCTCCATTTTCGGAATGAACTTATCGATCATGCCAATCAAGAACATCCCACCGAAGAATGCGAGGACGGTGTAGATTGTACCCGTATATTCTCCGTGTGCGCCGACGAGTTCCTCGAGCGCTTTCGGGAAAATCTCGATGAACGACACGTAAATCATGACGCCTCCGGAAAATCCAAGCGAGATGGAGAGGAATGCCGTGTTCGTCCGTTTCGCAAAGAATGCGATCATACTACCGATTCCGGTAGCTAGACCAGCGAATAGAGTAAGGAGAAAGGCATAAATAACTGTGCTGTCCATATGGAAAGACTCCTTTGATGTTTTGATGTTAGCTACATCATACATGAAGTTTTGCCCATGCGCAACATTTAGTCTTATATGCAAACTCAGTCGGACAATCCGTGAAGGTCGTTACAATTTTAGGAAAATGATTGATAAATGTTTAGAAAATTTGTAATGTTAACGAGAGAAGTTTTTATCAAGAACAGTGGTTTAGAAAGGAAATAGTCGTATGTACAAAAAAGGCAACATTGCGATTTTTGCGATCATCATGATTGCGACAATCCTGCTCGCAGTGTTCACGACACCATGGGTCGTCAAGAACACGAACCTCGGACTCGACTTAAAAGGTGGATTCGAAGTTTTGTATGAAGTACAACCGCTCGAAGATGGCGACGTCATCGACGAGTCGGCGATGAATGCAACCGTTCGCGCCATCAATAACCGAATCAACGTCCTCGGAGTTTCCGAACCGGACGTTCGAATCGAAGAAAACAATCGCATCCGTGTCCAGCTCGCGGGCGTATCGAACCAAAACGAAGCGCGCGAGGTTCTCTCGTCAACGGCACAATTGACATTCCGTGACGTGAACGACAACGTCTTGCTCGATGGGAAAGACTTGGCGCCGCGTGGGGCAGCGCTCAGCTACAACCAACAAGGACAACCGGTCGTTGAGCTGACACTCCAATCGGCCGACAAGTTTGGCGAAGTGACATCTGAGATTGCACAACGTCCAGCTCCTGAGAACCGTCTGGTCATCTGGCTCGACTATGAAGAGGGCGACACATATGAAGAAGAAGTTCAAAAAGAGAACTCGAAAATTGTGTCAGATGCTTCGGTAACGAGTCCAATCTTATCGGATAAAGCCATCATCTCAGGTGGTGGAATTGACGCGGAAAGCGGTCAACGCCTTGCGGACATCTTGAACGCAGGGGCGCTCCCGGTCAAACTAGATGAGATTTACTCGACATCCGTATCGGCCCAGTTCGGTCAAGATGCTTTAGAAGAAACGGTATTTGCCGCAACAATCGGAATCATCGCCGTATTCCTCTTCATGTTGTTCTTCTATCGTCTCCCAGGACTCGTATCGATCATCACGCTTGTTCTGTACATCAACTTGATCATGTTGTTCTTTAACGGAATCAATGCGGTATTGACGCTTCCAGGGATTGCAGCACTCGTCCTCGGGGTCGGTATGGCAGTCGATGCGAACATCATTACCGCGGAACGAATCAAAGACGAACTCCGCTCTGGAAAATCGGTCTTATCGGCATTCCGTGCAGGTAACCGTCGTTCCCTCAGTACGATCATCGATGCCAACTTGACGACGCTCATCTCGGCTGCGGTCTTGTTCTATTTCGGACAAAGCTCGGTCAAAGGATTTGCTGTCATGCTCATGATCTCAATCGGGATGACGTTCATCTCGAACGTATTCATCTCACGTTATTTGATGCACCTCCTTGTCTCAAGTCGTCTGTTCGACAAACGCAAAGGATGGTTTGGTGTGAAGGAGAGTGAAATCCGTGAACTTTAAGCTTACTGAATGGAATTACGTGAAACATATGCGCACGATGTTCTTGGTTTCGACGGCAATCGTCGTTCTCGGAATCGGTCTCTTGTTCTTCCGTGGGTTGAACCTCGGAATCGACTTTGCTTCAGGGACACGCGTCGAAGTCTTGACGGAAGAACGCGTATCGCAAGAGGAATTCACGCAAGCGTTCAACGATGCCGGTGTCGACCAAGAGATTTCAAGCGTCCAATATGCAGATGAAGGTCGCTTGGCATATGTCACATTCGTCGGTCAATTAGGGCAAGAGGAAGTCGCGAACGTCAAAACGGCGTTCACCGAACAGTTCGGGAACGACCCGAATATCAGCACCGTCTCGGCTCAAGTTGGTCGTGACTTGGCGAAAAATGCTTTGTATGCGGTAGCCGTCGCCTCAATCGGGATCATTCTCTACATCACGGTCCGTTTCCAATTCTCATACGCGGTCGCGACCGTGGTTGCCATGCTCCACGATGCCTTCTTCATGATTGTCGCGTTCTCGTTATTTGGGATCGAGGTCAACTTGTACTTTATCGCCGCGATCTTGACCATCATCGGTTACTCGGTCAACGATACGATCGTTACGTTCGACCGGGTCCGTGAGAACATCACGTCGTATGAAAAGGAACGAAAAATCAAGTCGATGGACGTCTATGAGTCAATCATCAACAAGTCGATTCAAGAGACGATCGTCCGGTCCGTGAATACGGTCATTACGGTACTCGTCACAGCCATCGCCTTGTATGCGTTCGGTGCCGAGTCGATTCGCAGCTTCTCGCTCGCGCTCATCGTCGGACTTTTCATGGGGATGTATTCTTCGATTTTCATTGCATCGTATTTATGGCTCCTCATCAAACGGACGACAATCAACAAGAAAAAAGATACGCCGGTCACAGAGGCGTAACAAGTGGGTCTCCCTTCAATCGGGAGACCTTTTTAAATGTCAAGACGGCACATCTTTCACGCGGTCTGCTATAATCTACAATTGATTGGAGTGAAGGACATGTACCATTCGAAAAAACAGTGGCTCTATCCGGAAACAAATCCGGACGACGTCACGCGTTTACAAAACGAATTAAATATATCAGCACAACTGGCGACGTTGCTCGTTCAGCGTGGTCATCAAGACGTAGAAGCGGCCAAGGCATTCTTGTATGCCGAGGATGAACTCGTTTTTCATGACCCGTATTTGTTTGAACAGATGGAGAAAGTCGTCACCCGCATCAAACAGGCAGCAGACGACGGGGAAATGGTGCTCATCTATGGTGACTATGATGTCGACGGGGTCAGTGCCTCATCTGTCATGTGGCATGCGTTGACCGAAATTGGTGTCATGGCCGAGTGTTATATCCCGAACCGTTTCACTGAAGGTTATGGACCGAACAAAGAAGCGTTCCAATGGGCAGCGAACGAAGGCTTCACCTTGGTCGTCACGGTGGACTGTGGAATTTCCGGGATTGAAGAAGCCACACTCTTAAAAGACCTTGGCGTCGATTTGATCATCACAGACCACCACGAGCCGAAAGAGACATTGCCGGACGCCTATGCAATCATTCATCCACATATCGACCCGGGATATCCATACGATAAACTCGCCGGTGCGGGAGTCGCTCTCAAAGTGGCGCACGCCGTTTTAGGGAGAATGCCGGAAGAACTTCTTGATTTGGCCGTCCTCGGAACGATTGCCGACCTCGTCCCACTCGACGGAGAGAATCGGTTGCTCGCGAAGAAGGGGATTGTCGCGCTCGAGGCTTCAAAACGTCCAGGTATTTTAGCATTACGTGAAGTATGTGGTCTCGGTGACAGCGTATTGAACGAAGAGTCGGTCGGTTTCGCGTTCGGTCCACGCATCAATGCCGCAGGTCGACTCGATTCAGCGATGCCGGCATTACAAATGCTCCTGGCTGAACATGTCGAGGAAGCGCTCGAGCTCGCAAAACAGCTCGATAAGCAAAACAAAGAACGTCAAGACATCGTCAAGACAATCGCTGCTGAAGCGAAAGAACTCGTCGAAGCATCGATGACCGAGGACCGTGTACTCGTCGTGGCAAGTGAGAAGTGGAATCCTGGAGTTGTCGGGATTGTCGCATCTCGTCTCGTCGAGGCGTACTATCGTCCAGTCATCCTCCTTTGCCACGACCCTGAGACGGGTAAGGCGAAAGGATCGGGTCGTTCGATTGAAGGGTTTGATCTCTTCAAGGAACTTTCGAAGAATGAAGATATTTTGCCACACTTTGGTGGGCACCCCGCTGCCGCCGGGATGACCCTTCAGTCGGAACATGTCGCCGAACTACGAGAGCGGCTGAACCGTCAAGCGGATTCTATCCCTGATGACGTGTTTGTGCCACGGGTGAACGTCGACTTGAAACTCTCCGTCAACGACGTCTCGCTCGACTTGATCTCAGAAATCGGAAAGCTCGCGCCGTTTGGTATGGGGAACCCATCCCCTCGTGTCGTCGTCGCAGATGCGAAACTGCGAGATATTCGCCAAATCGGACGGGATGCCACGCATTTGAAAGTACAGCTCGCCGGAGACAAGCGTGAGCTCGATGGCATCGGATTTGGATTCGGGCACGTCGTTTCAGAGATTTCAAAGATGGCTCATATCTCGGTGATGGGAAGTCTTCAAGTCAACGAATGGAACGGAATGCGTAAACCGCAGCTCATGATTCAAGATTTACGGGTCGATGACTTCCAAGTGTTTGACTATCGTGGGAAGAAAAAATCAATGCAAGAGTTGAAAGATTTGCCGAAAGAACAGACGTCATTTTTATCTTTCCAAGGGACGAACGAAGATTTTCCACTCCATGAAGGAGATGAACCGCTCAACCGTTTCGTCGTTCTGCTCGATCTTCCGGACGATGAAGAGGTGCTCGCAGAAAAACTTCATGAGGGGATTGAACGCATTTATTGTGCCTTCGGTCAAGGAGACTCGTTCTTTGAACGTCTTCCGTCCCGTGAGGATTTCCGAACGTATTATGTCCATATGGCAACATGCGAACGGAAAAATCTACGTGAAAACCTGATTCGTCTGTCAAAAGAGCGAAAATGGTCAAAAAATACGATTCAATTTATGCATCAAGTATTCTCTGAACTCGAATTTCTTGTTACAATGGAAGACGGACTGCCTGGAGTCAATCCAGAAGCACCGAAACGCGATTTGACCGAGGCGCCGTGCTATCAACGCCGGATTGGGCGCCAACAACTCGAAGAGCGTTTCGTATACGCGTCATTGGCGGAGCTCAAAGAGCGGTTACAATCGTTGCGATCGAACAAGATGCAGGAGGCATACACATAAAATGGATTTCAAACAGCATATTAAAGAAGTAGCAGATTACCCGAAGGAAGGAATCAGCTTCAAAGATATCACGTCACTCATGCAAGATGGCGAAGTCTACAAGAAAGCAGTAGATGAGCTCGTCGTTTATGCACGTGAACGTGGAGCGGAGTTGATCGCTGGTCCGGAAGCACGCGGATTCGTCGTCGGTTGCCCGGCAGCGTATGCGCTCGAACTCGGGTTTGTACCAGTACGTAAAGAAGGAAAGTTACCACGTGAGACAGTACGAGTTTCATACGGTCTTGAGTATGGAACGGACATTTTAACGATGCACAAAGATTCAATCAAACCTGGACAACAAGTCGTCATCTTGGATGACTTGCTCGCAACAGGTGGTACGATTGAAGCAACGATTAAAATGATTGAACAACTCGGTGGTGTTGTGGCAGGAATCGGGTTCTTGATCGAACTCGACGGACTTGGTGGACGTGAGCGTCTTGAAGGATACGACGTGTTCTCACTCATCCGCTACGAAGACTAATTTGAACGGGAAGCGATATGCTTCCCGTTTTTGAATAGTTTTTAAGGAAAATAACCTACAACCTTTGACAGGTCGTCAGATTTTTTCGATAATGGTTATAAAAATCACAGAATCTTGAATACAAACTACTACCATGCTGCGACGAATCCGAGGCGATTGGAGCGGTTAGAAAAAGGGTGTCGAATGTTATGACCAAAAAACAAATCGTAAGTATTGAGGATCTTCTCGACGCGCTCGGGGAGTATATGGGTGACGACGATATAGCCGAAGTGAAACGCGCTTACGAATACGCAAAACTTCATCATACCGGTCAGTTCCGACGTTCGGGCGAGCCCTATATTCTCCATCCGGTCCAAGTGGCCGGCATTCTCGTTGATATCGGCTTAGACGCCACAACGATTATTGGAGCGCTCTTGCATGATGTTGTCGAAGATACGGATGTTTCGTTACAGCAATTGACGGACGATTTTGGTCCAGACGTGGCCATGCTCGTCGATGGCGTCACGAAACTTGGTAAGATTAAATATAAATCGAAAAAAGAAGAACTTGCTGAAAACCACCGGAAGATGATTATCGCCATGGCAGAAGACGTGCGCGTGATCTTGATCAAACTTGCGGACCGGCTCCACAATATGCGGACACTGCAGCATATGCCGAAAGAGAAACAAGTCCAAAAAGCGGAAGAGACGCTTGAAATCTTTGCGCCTCTCGCACACCGGATGGGGATTTCGACAATCAAGTGGGAGCTCGAGGATATTTCGTTACGTTATATCAACCCACAGCAATACTATAAGATCGTCTCGATGATGAAACAGAAACGGACGGAACGGGAAGCACTCGTCACCTCTGTCATCACGGAAGTGAACGGGGTTCTTGAGGAAGTGCATATCGATGCCGACGTGAACGGTCGACCGAAACATATCTATTCCATCTACAATAAGATGGTGAAGCATAAAAAAGAGTTCAATGAAATTTACGATTTGATGGCGGTCCGCATTATCGTCGATTCGATTCGTGATTGTTATGCGGTACTCGGGATCATCCACACCCAGTACAAGCCGATGCCGGGACGTTTCAAAGATTATATCGCTATGCCGAAACCGAACATGTATCAGTCGCTCCATACGACAGTGATTGGACCGAAAGGTGAGCCGCTCGAAGTCCAAATTCGGACGAAAGACATGCATTTCATCGCTGAGTTCGGGATTGCGGCACACTGGGCGTATAAAGAAGGGAAAAACGTCTCGACGAACGGATTCGACGAGAAGATCGCCCATCTTCGTGAGATTCTTGAACTTCAAAAGGATACGACGGATGCCGAGGAATTCATGGAATCCCTCAAAGTCGATTTCTTTAGCGACATGCTGTACGTCTTCACACCAAAAGGAGACGTATTCGAGTTGCCGAAGGGCTCAGTCCCGATTGACTATGCGTACCGGATTCATACGGAGATCGGGCACCGGATGACGGGTGCGAAAGTGAACGGCCGGATGGTACCGCTCGACTACAAACTCGAGACTGGAGACATCATCGAAATCATCACGTCGAAGCATAGTTACGGACCGAGTAAGGATTGGTTGAAGCTCGCTGTTTCAAGCCAGGCGAAGAACAAGATTCGTCAATGGTTCAAACGTCAGCAACGTGAAGAAAACGTCGAGAAAGGGAAAGATCTCGTCGAAGCAGAAATTAAGAAACTTGGTTTTGAACCGAAAGAGATTATCGATGAACCTGCACTCAGTATCGTCGTCGAGAAGTTCAACTTCGGGAACGAGGAAGAGATGTACGCCGCTGTCGGTTATCAAGGCATCACTGCAGCACAAGTCGCACATAAGTTGACGGAGAAGCAGCGGAAAGAACCGAAACTCGAACTGTCGGAAGCCATCAGCGAATTGAAAGTCAGTCAGGCACCGAAGAAGAAAACGACGGAAGCGGGCGTGACGGTCAAAGGCATCGACAACATGCTCGTTCGCATGAGCCGTTGTTGTAACCCGGTACCGGGGGATGAAATCGTCGGATACATCACCCGTGGACGCGGTGTCTCAATTCACCGGAAAGACTGCTTGAACATTGTCAACGAACAACACCCAGAGCGTCTCCTTGACGTCGAATGGGAAGTCGGACAAGCGAAAGAGAAGAACTATAACGTCGACATCGAAATCACAGGATATGATCGCTCAGGTCTCTTAAACGACGTCCTTCAAGCAGTATCGGCGACGAATACGAATATCGTGGCCGTCAGTGGTCGGGGCGACCAAAACAAACAGGCCCGCATCTCGATGACCATCTCGATTCCGAACGTGAACCATTTGCAGAAAGTCGTCGAGCGCATCAAACAAATCTCAGACGTGTATTCGGTCAGCCGAGTCATGATGACGTGACGAAAGGAAGAGGAACGTGCGTGTATTATTGCAACGAGTGAAAGAAGCATCAGTCACAGTCGAGGAAGAAGTCGTCGGAGCAATCAACGCCGGGTACTTGCTTCTCGTCGGTGTGACACATGAAGATACAGAAGAGGAAGTGAACTGGCTCGCCGACAAGGTGACCGGACTTCGCGTCTTCGAGGACGATCAAGAAAAGATGAACTTATCGATTCAAGACGTGTCCGGACAAATTTTATCTGTCTCTCAGTTCACTTTATATGGAGACACGATGAAAGGGCGGCGACCTGCTTTTACAAAGGCCGCAAAACCGGATATGGCCGAGACGCTTTATGAAAAATTCAATGAGCGACTCCGGTCGAATGGGCTCGTCGTAGAGACGGGACGCTTCGGAGCGATGATGGACGTCGCCCTCGTCAATGACGGACCGGTCACACTCATGCTCGAAAAAAACGCTTGACAGATGCCGGCTTGATTCGGCATCATGAAGCATATAGTCAAACACCTAAGATAAAGAAGAGTACGGTCAACCCACCAGCAAAGAGAGCGATGCCTTGGCTGAAAGCATCGACTGGATGATGACCCGAACGACACTTTGGAGGTGCTCCCTTGAAAGCGAGTAGGGGGAGCCGTTTCATCGGGCGTTAACCGATTTCGAGTGGCAGAGTTTCAAGTGATGGCTCTGCAACGAGGGTGGTACCACGGGAAACTGACACAGGCTCTCGTCCCTTTGCGGACGAGGGCCTTTTTGTATTTTTAAGGAGGGAAATGTGATGATGAAAGCACCACGCGGTACACAAGACCTGCTTCCGGGCACGGTCGAGACGTGGCAATATGTCGAAGAAAAGCTTCGCGACATGAGCGCCCGTTATAACTATAAAGAGATCCGCACACCAATCTTTGAAACAACGAACCTGTTCACACGCAGTGTCGGGGAAACGACGGACATCGTCCAAAAAGAGATGTTCACGCTCGTGAAGAAAGGAAAAGACGAGTACACGCTTCGCCCAGAAGGGACGGCATCTGTCGTTCGTGCGTTCGTGACGAACAAACTGTTCGGAAATCCGGATCAACCGACGAAGCTCTACTACATGGGACCGATGTTCCGCTATGAGCGTCCGCAGAAAGGTCGCTTCCGTCAGCTTCACCAATACGGTGTCGAAGCGATCGGCAGTAGCGACCCGGCCGTTGACGCTGAGGTCATCAGCCTCGCCTATTCGATTTACAAGTCGTTCGGACTTCAGAAAATCAAAGTCGTCGTCAACTCGCTTGGGGACGCGGAAAGCCGCAACGCCCACCGCGATGCGCTCATCCGTCACTTTGAGCCGGTGGCAGGCGAACTTTGCCAAGACTGTCAGTCACGCTTGTATAAGAATCCGCTTCGCATCTTGGATTGTAAGGTCGACCGCGATCACCCGTCGATGAAGACGGCACCGTCGATTCTTGAATATTTGAACGAAGAGTCGAAGGCCTATTTCGACCAAGTGCTCGCACAACTCGATGCACTTGGTGTCGCCTATGAAGTCGACCCGACGCTCGTCCGTGGACTCGATTACTACACGCACACTGCGTTTGAAATCATGTCTGAGGCAGAAGGATTCGGAGCCATCACGACGCTTTGTGGCGGCGGACGCTATAACGGTCTCGTACAAGATATCGGCGGACCGGACATGCCGGGAATCGGTTTTGGAATCGGGTTGGAGCGTCTCATCCTCGCATTAGAGAATGAAGGAGTCCTACCTGAACTCGAGACAGGACTTGATGTCTTCATCGTCGCCCAAGGCGGAAAAGAAGTCGAATTGACGGCGACACGCCTCCTACAACTCCTCCGCATGGAAGGGTTCAAAGCAGACCGTGATTACCAAGGACGCAAGTTCAAAGGACAATTCAAACAGGCGGACCGTCTGAAAGCCAAGTTCACAGTCATCTTAGGGGATGACGAAGTCGAACGAGGGTCAGCCGCCTTGAAAGATATGACGACTGGTGAACAAGTCGACGTGCCACTCTCGGCCGTCGCAGACAAAATTCGTGAACTATCGGAAGGAGCAGGACAATGATCGGACGCACACATATGAACGGCCGCGTGACAGAGTCACTCATCGGCCAGGAAGTACAATTAAAAGGATGGGTACAAAAACGTCGTGACCTCGGAGGTCTCATCTTCATCGATCTTCGTGACCGCACAGGGATCGTCCAAGTCGTCGTTCGCCCAGAGAACGAAGCGGTCCACCAACTCGCGGAGACGATTCGTAGTGAGTTCGTCCTCGACGTGAAAGGGACGGTTCTCGAGCGTGAGAACAAGAACCCGAACTTGCCGACAGGAAATATCGAAGTCATCGCTTCAGAGATCAACATCTTAAACGCTGCGAAGATGACACCAATCCCAATCGGTGACGAAGCGGAAAACGTTTCAGAAGACCTGCGTCTCAAATACCGTTACCTCGACCTTCGTCGTCCGGCGCTCCAAGAGACGTTCCGTCTCCGCTCGAAAACGTCGAACACGATTCGTAACTTCTTGACGGAGCAAGAGTTCCTTGAAGTCGAAACACCGATTTTGACGAAGTCGACGCCAGAAGGCGCACGTGACTATCTCGTACCGAGCCGTGTCCACGGTGGTGAGTTCTATGCACTTCCACAATCACCACAGCTCTTCAAACAGTTGCTCATGGTCGCAGGATTTGACCGTTACTTCCAAATCGCACGCTGCTTCCGTGACGAGGACCTTCGTGCAGACCGTCAACCTGAATTCACACAAGTCGACATCGAAACGAGCTTCATGGACATCGAAGACTTGATGGCGATGATGGAATCGATGATGGGACAAGTCATGGAATCGACGCTCGGTCGTACGGACACACCAGCGAAGTTCGAGCGGATGACACACGCGGAAGCGATGCGTCGTTTTGGTTCGGATAAGCCGGACACGCGCTTCGGTCTCGAACTCATCGACGTGGCAGACGCTGTGAAAGGTGCTGGCTTTAAAGTGTTCGATGCAGCACTCGAATCAAACGGGCAAGTCAAGGCGATCAACGTCAAAGGTGAGGCGGACAACTTCTCACGTAAAGACATCGACAAGCTTCAAGAGTTCACGGCGGTGTACGGTGCGAAAGGTCTCGCATGGCTCAAAGTGACAGCGGAAGGCTTGAACGGTCCAATCGCGAAGTTCTTTGATGAGACATACGCACAGAAGCTAATTGAAGCCACAGATGCAGAAGCAGGTGACCTTCTTCTCTTCGTCGCATCGAAACCAACTGTCGTTGCAGACAGCCTTGGCGCACTCCGCGTCAAGCTCGGTCACGAACTTGGTCTCATCGACGAGTCGAAGTTCAACTTCCTTTGGGTAACGGACTTCCCACTCGTAACGTTTGAAGAAGAAGACGGTCGCTTCTATGCGAACCACCATCCGTTCACGATGCCAAACCGTGAAGACCTCCATCTTCTCGAGACAGATCCGGCAAGTGTACGCGCGGTTGCGTATGACCTCGTCTTGAACGGTTACGAACTCGGTGGCGGTTCACAGCGTATTTATGAGCGTGACATTCAAGAGCGCATGTTCAAATTGCTTGGTTTCACACAAGAAGAAGCGGTTGAACAGTTCGGCTTCTTGCTTGAAGCGTTCGAATACGGTACACCGCCACATGCGGGAATCGCACTCGGTCTCGACCGTCTCGTCATGATTCTTGCAGGTCGTTCGAACCTTCGCGACACAATCGCCTTCCCGAAAACGGCTTCGGCAAGCTGTCTCTTGACGCAAGCACCGAGCCCTGTCGCGGACGCGCAACTCGAAGAGTTATCGATTCGTACGGCAATAAAAGAGAAAAAATAAGCATAAAAAACGAGGGTTGCCATGGCAATCCTCGTTTTTTGTATGTGTGAAACGGATTTTGGATTCAACACGAGATGGTAGATATTTAATTGGAACACATCCTCTTGTTAACGTTTATCCTCTTCTCGCTGCATATATTTCGCTGTTCGCTGCAACGCGAAACCAAAGGCAAACAGCGAGGCGATGACGGCGGACGTCGTATAGACCGAATCGATAAACGCCAGATAGATTCCAAGTAGCCCGAGCCCGAAACTCACGAAAAAGAGAATGAAAAGTCTCGGATGTTGTTTCAGTGTCTGTTTCATCGGCTCGGAACGTTCAACTGACATCCTGTGCCGTCCGTCACGAGTAGATTCGAATTGAACACTTGGCCGTCACTCTTCAAGACGAGCGTACGACGGTCTTCGAGGAAATCGATTTTCATCTGTTCATCTAAAAACACTTTTGTCCAGTTTTTGATTAAGATTGGTCCGATGTTTGATTCGATTTCAACGTCTTCCGGAGTCGTCTCGGTTACGTATCGAATCTCAAAGATTCCGCTGTTCCCACAACCACAACCTTCTGTCTCGTAAAAGAGGTGCATCTGTCCTTCGCGTTCGCCTTTCAATGACTCGATTCGTTCGAGGGCACGATCTGTAATGTGTACATGCATGTGTATCACTCCTTACTTTTATTATACGCCGTTTGAAAAAAGAATGAAAAAGGGATGCATCCTGTTTTCCACCTTTCGGAAAAAAGCGTACACTTAATGAAGAGAAGGGGGAAGAGAGAATGATTTCACGTTTTTTTAGTTATTATCGACCACATAAAAAGTTATTCCTACTCGATTTTTCATTCGCAATTCTCGTCGGACTGCTTGAACTTGGATTTCCGCTTGCCGTTCAATGGTTCATCGACGACTTGTTGCCGGGTGGGGAATGGAACTGGATTATCATCGTCAGCATCGGTCTGTTGATTCTATACATATTGGCCATGATGATGCAGTACGTCGTCAACTACTGGGGACATAAGCTCGGCATCAACATCGAGACGGACATGCGAGAAGAGTTGTTCACGCATATCCATAAACAGTCCTTCCGCTTCTTTGACAATCATAAGACCGGCCATTTGATGAGCAGGGTCACGAACGACTTGTTCGATATCGGGGAAGTGGCGCACCATGGACCGGAAGACTTCTTTATCGCCATCATGACGTTACTCGGTGCGTTCGGGATCATGTTCTCGATCGACCCTGAACTCGCACTCGTCACCGTTGTCGCAGTACCGTTCCTCATCATCATGATCACGTATGCGAATAAGAACATGAACAAGGCGTGGCAAAAGATGTACACGAATATCGGGGAAGTGAACGCGCGCGTCGAGGACAGTGTGTCCGGGGCACGCGTCGTCCAATCGTTTACGAACGAGGCGTTCGAAATCGGGCGTTTCCAAAAAGACAACAACTTCTATCGCGGCTCGAAGATTGAAGCGTATCGCGTCATGAGTACGTCACTCGCAGGTATTTATATCACGACGCGTCTTATGACGTTGCTCGTCCTTGTATACGGGGCGTACTTGACGTATGAAGGACAGTTATCGTACGGACAACTCGTCGGCTTCATCTTGTACATGAATTTACTCATTAAGCCGATTGAAAAGATCACGGCGCTCCTCGAGATGTATCCGAAAGGGATGGCAGGGTTCAAACGATTCACGCAGTTGCTTGATGAAGAGCCGGACATTGAGAACCGAGCGGATGCGACCGAGGTCGAAACGTTGACAGGTGATGTCGTCTTCGACGACGTCTCATTCGGCTATTCAGACTACCGTCAAGTGTTGACAGATATTGATTTGTCGATCGAGGCAGGGACGACTGTGGCCTTAGTCGGGACGAGCGGGGCTGGAAAGACAACCATCTGTTCACTCATTCCACGTTTTTATGACGTCACAAAGGGTGCCATCTCGATTGACGGCATGGATATCCGGGACATGACGAAAGAAAGTTTACGTCGTCAAATCGGAATTGTGCAACAAGACGTCTTCTTATTTGCGGGTACGCTACGGGAGAACATTGCTTACGGGAAACTGGATGCGACCGATGCAGAGATCATGCATGCGGTGGAAAAAGCACATCTCGGCACGCTCGTCGAAGAGCTCGAGCACGGTCTTGATACACAAATCGGAGAGCGTGGACTAAAACTCTCCGGAGGTCAGAAACAACGCATCGCCATTGCGCGTATGTTTTTGAAAAATCCGCCGATTTTAATACTCGATGAGGCGACCTCGGCGCTCGATACGGAGACCGAGGCCATCATTCAGGATTCATTAAATGAACTGGCAGCAAATCGAACGACGCTCATCATCGCGCACCGTTTAGCGACTGTAAGGAATGCCGACCGGATTCTTGTCGTGACGGCAGAAGGAATCGTAGAAGATGGAACGCACGAAGAACTCAGTCAAAAAGGTGGCGTCTTCACGAACCTGTTACAACGTCAACAACTATAAATCGAGGGCTGCCTGATAAAGGGCGGCCCTTTTTGGCGTGATAACAGTATTTCGTGGGTAAATACTTATGGATGAACGAAAGCGAAGGAGGCAAAATACCATGAAAGCTGTACAAGTCGTAGGATATGGGGACGTTGACCAACTCCAAGTGGTTGATATCCCGAAACCGTCTCCGAAAGCGGGAGAAGTGCTGATCAAGGTACGCGCCTGCGCGATTAACAATACGGAAATCTGGATGCGAGAAGGGGCTTATGGAACTGGGGAGAAGTCAGGATGGCGCCCGGAAGGAGTCCAGTTCCCACGCATTCCCGGTTCAGACATCACTGGTGAAGTCGTCGAGCTCGGAGATGGGGTCGACCAAGGGATGATGGGTCGACACGTCGTCTTATTCCCGTTCACCTCGAGCGGACCTGAGCGAAAGGAACACTTGTCGGACGATATGTCCTTTATTGGATCAGAGTATGACGGGGGCTATGCGGAGTATGTATCATGGCCGGCTGACCTTTGTTTTGACATGCCGCTTGATGATTTCGTCGAAAGTGCAGTCTTTTCCGTAAGTGGTCTCACGGCTTGGCATATGAACGAGCAGTTACACATCCGTTCCGGTGAGACGATTGTCGTCACAGGGGCAAGTGGCGGGGTCGGCTCACTCAACATCCAAATTGCGGCGAACGTATTCGGGGCGAATGTGTTCGCTATCGTCGGTGATTTGAAAAACGAGCAAGAGTTAAAAGCGCTTGGGGCGACCGAAGTGTTTTCCTATCGTTCTGAGTCGCTCGCCGATGATATCATCGCTGCGAACGGTGGCCCGGTCGATGCCGTGCTTGACGTCGTCGGGGATGCGTTATTTGATGTGTCTCTTCAAGTCTTGAAAAAAGGTGGGAAGTTCTGTATCTCTGGTTCGGCGGGAGGACAGACGACCCATCTCGACTTCCGGACGCTGTACTTGAAACATATCGCGATGTACGGGTCTGTTCTCGGGACACGATATGAATTCGCGGAGATGTTGCGCTCGATTGCCGAAGGGAAGCTAAAACCGGTCATTGACCGGACGTTCCCGCTTGAAGAGGCACGTGAGGCACAGGCGTATTTTAAACAATCGGGTAAGTTCGGAAAGATTGTGCTCATTCCGAACACATAAAAAGAGAGGAGATCTCCTCTCTTTTTATGCGAATTTTACTTTGAGACGATCGACATAGGCGATGAACAGGCGGAACCGTTCTAGCCAAAACTGGAAGAACGGACCGATGAGGAAAATCGATAAGACGGTCCCGAAGAAAAGTGGCCCGCCGAGTGCCCAACCGATGAGACAAGCGGTCAGTTCCATCCAAGTCCTCATGGCACGGACGGACGTTTGGAAACGGTCTGCTAAGGCAAGTGTCAATCCATCGCGTGGACCTGCACCGTACCCGACGGCGACATAGAGACCAGCTCCCATGCCCATCACAAATATGCCGAATGTGAGCCAAACAATATTCACAATCATCCCTTCGAAAACAGGGAGCCATTGCTCATTTAATATCACGTTCATGAACACCCCGACGAACACCGCGTTAACTAGAGTTCCGAACTGAGGACGGATGCGGTCGAGTATGTATTTAAATAGAACGAGTAAAAGACCGACGCATAAAATCACCGTCCCGATTGAAATCGGAAGATGGTGAGCGATACCGATATGAAGGACGTCCCACGTGGAAACCCCGAGATTTGCCATGATCATGATGGATGAACCGAGCGCGAGTAAGAACAACCCGGTCATGAAGAGACCCCATTTGAAGAGAATGCGTAAAAGGTGGATAGGTCGGACGTGCACGAACATCGCCTCGTTTCAATAGAATGATTGATTTATCTTAGCACAGGCGATTGAAAAACATAAAAAAAAACGTCTCAGCTTATTGGCTGAGACGTGAGTGTTATTTCTTCGGTGTTTTCTTTGCTTTGTTCTTTTTATAGTAATCGTAGACGAACGGTGCGACCGCCGTCGCGATTTTAATCAATGTTCCCATTTTGCCTTTCTTAGCCATTATGCTGCACCCCTTTCTCTTCTAGAAGAATATATTCCACACAATTTGATTTTGAAAACATATCTCGAGCACATTCCATCTTCATGACAAAGATTATAACCCATCATACTATAGGGTGGAGGAGGTCTATTGATGAAAACAATCATATGGTACCAAAATGATTTACGTGTTGATGATCATTTACCGCTTGAAGAGGCACTTCGCCATGACGATCCGATCGAAGGTCATTTTTTTATCAATCCGAATCAGTTCGTTGAAAATCGTTATGGCGTCATTCCACTTGGGAAGGAGCGACTTCATTTCTTGAAGGAGTCATTAGAGGATGTGGCCGGTTCACTCGACGCACTTGGTATCCCATTTCACGTGCACGTCGGTCATCCGCTCGAAACGCTCGACCCGTCCGACCGTCTCTTGTTTCAGCGGGCAGTCGGATACAATGAGCGCCGACGTGAAAATGAAGTGATTAAAAAATGGAAAGGGGAGTACGAGACGTTCGGTGGATTCACGTTATTTGAAGAGGGCGATATCCCGTTTGAGAAAATGCCGTTTCTCTTCACGGAGTTTCGAAAAGCGGTCGAATATGATGTACGTCCCCGAGAACTGATTTCCCGTAAGGCGACGGCTGCCACACGCGAGGTGACGTTCCCATTTTCGATTCAAGAAGTAAAGCAAGACCCGAGGACGGCGTTTCCGTTCAAAGGTGGCGAATTGGCAGCGAAGCGTCGATTGAATGACTATTTGTCCGTGCCGATTCGAACGTACAAAGAAACGAGAAATGGTTTTGGTGTCGATGACTCGACGAAGCTATCTTCTTATTTAGCGAACGGCTCGTTATCACCTCGACGGGTATTCTTTGAACTCGAGGCACATGAACGAACGCATGGGGTAAATGAATCAACGTACTGGCTGTACTTTGAACTATTATGGCGTGAGTTCTTTCAATGGGTCGCACTCGAGCAAGGGAAAAAATTATTTCGATCACAAGGCATCCGGTCGAAACGGAAAGACTGGCGAGTCGAGGCGGATGTCATTGAAAAATGGCGAAAGGGAGAGATGGGTGTTGATTTCGTAGATGCGTTTATGCGCGAACTGAATGCGACGGGATGGATGTCCAATCGGGGGCGACAAATCGTGGCGAATTATTTTTCAAAAGAGTTAAAACAAGATTGGCGTTACGGGGCTTCCTACTTTGAATCGAAACTAATCGATTACGACGTGGCGAGCAATTGGGGGAATTGGGCGTACCAGGCGGGTGTTGGGAACGACTCGCGCGACCGCCGTTTCAACATCGAGCGTCAACAGTTCACGTATGATCCGGACCGTGCGTTTCGTAACAAATGGTTGTGACCAAAGTGTCACGTGAAGTCGGCGTTTCTCATTGACTTCTTTTTACAGAAGCGCTATAGTTAAATCAACAGATGGGATACCTGAGGTGTACGAGAGCCGCCTTCGTTATTTTGAGCCAACACTTTGAATACGGGAGACCGAACTGCTAACCAGATCAACTGCCTCATCACGTGCAGGAGGACTTGTGAAGGAAACGCTAGGTCACCCACCTGCATACGCAGGTTCAAAAGCAAGGCATCGTCACGGCACTCCGGGCCCCATCGATTTTTTTGTAAATACGTCGCGAGACGTCTTTTTTTTGAATATAATTCCGAGTAAAATAGTATGAGAAAATAGAATTAGTTGGAGGAAGAAATATGCTACACCAGTTTTCACGAAATGAATTGGCCATCGGCTCTGAAGGCCTTGATGCTTTAAAGAATAAAACGGTCGCGATTTTAGGCGTCGGCGGTGTCGGCTCATTTGCGGCAGAGGCACTTGCGCGCAGTGGCGTCGGACGCATCGTCCTCGTCGATAAAGATGATATCGATATCACGAACGTCAACCGACAAATCCACGCACTGTTGTCGACGGTCGGTCAACCGAAAGTCGAAGCGATGGGGAAACGTCTCCTCGACATCAACCCGGACTTAGACCTCGTCCAATTGAAGATGTTCTATACAGAAGAGACATATGAAGAGTTCTTCGCTCAAAACATCGACTACGTTATCGATGCGTCAGACACGATCATCTATAAGATTCATTTAATCGTAGAATGTAAGCGTCGCGGCATCCCGGTCATCTCAAGCATGGGGATGGCGAATAAGATGGACCCGACGCGCATCAAGGTCGTCGACATTAAAGATACGTCATATGACCCGATTGCGAAGATGGTCCGTACTCGTCTACGTAAAGAGAAAATCTACAAAGGCGTCCCGGTCGTCTTCTCGGACGAATCTCCAATCGTGACACGCGAGGACGTGAACGAGGTCGTCGGGAAGAAAGACGCCCCGATCCGTAAAGCGAAGATGCCACCGAGCTCGAACGCGTTCGTCCCATCGGTTGCAGGACTTGTCGCTGCGGGATACGTCATCAATGACTTGCTCGAACAAGCGGGCGTCGAAATCAACCGCATCCAAAAATAAAACGACGCTGGCTCATTTCGAGTCGCGTCGTTTTTCCCAATAATCGAGCCGTTTTTGAATTTGTTGCTCGAATCCACGTGGCGTCGGTTTATAGTAATTTGGTCGTTTTCTAGCCAAGTTTTCTGGCCAATAGTTTTGAGGGACGAACCCGTCTTTTTCGTCATGTGGATACTTGTATCCGACCCCGTTCCCGAGTTCACGTGCTCCTGGACTATGGGCATCCCGGAGATGTACGGGCACAGGGCCTCCCTCGACTGTCCGGACGTGGTGAAGCGCCTTGTCGATGGCGGTGATGACCGCATTTGATTTTGGAGCGGTTGCCAAATAGAGAACGGCTTCTGCGATTGGGATGCGAGCTTCCGGAAAACCGATGTACTCGCTCGCTCGTGCTGCTGCATCGACGATGAGAAGTGCGTTCGGGTCGCTCATTCCGATATCTTCGGCGGCATGGACGTATAAACGACGCATGATGAATCGCGGAGATTCGCCAGCCTCAATCATGACGGCTAGCCAGTATAGCGCGGCATCCGGGTCAGACCCCCGAATCGATTTGATAAACGCCGAAATGACATCGTAATGTCGGTCGCCCGTCTTATCGTATTTGATCGACTTCTGTTGAATCGACTCTTCCGCGACCTCTAGCGTGATATGAATCTCTCCGTCCACCTCAGGCGTTGTCAAGACGGCGAGTTCGAGTGCGTTCAATAGGACACGGTAGTCACCATCCGCCATTTTGATATAATGGTCTGCAGCAGCTTCATCCATTTTGACCGGATAATTTCCGAGACCACGTGAATCGTGTAGCGCCCGCTCAAGGACGGCACGTAACTCTTCAGCACCAGGTGGCTCGAGTCGAAATACGGTCGCGCGTGACAGGAGTGCGGCGTTTACTTCAAAACTCGGGTTTTCGGTCGTCGCTCCGATGAGGACGAGCTTTCCAGACTCAAGGGCAGGAAGGAGCGCGTCTTGTTGGAGCTTATTGAACCGGTGGATCTCATCTAAAAAGAGAATCGTCCGTTCGTCTTCATAGTCGAAGCGGGACTCCGCTTCACGAATGACGTTCCGCAATTCATCGAGTTTTGCTGTGACGGCGTTCAATTGGACGAATGTCGCTTTCGTGTAATTCGAAATAACACGGGCAAGTGTCGTCTTACCGGTGCCAGGTGGACCATATAGGATAATCGTACCGAGTCGATCGGCTTCGATGGCACGACGAAGTAGCTTGCCCTCGCCGATGATATGGCGCTGTCCGATAACGTCATCTAATGTTTCGGGGCGCATCCGATTGGCGAGCGGTCCGCCATTCGATTGATGAAATAAATCAGGCATACGTAACCATTCCTTTCGACAAACGTTTGTTCGATTAGTATAACAGAAGGAGACTTGAAGATGAAAATATCTACTAAAGGCCGTTATGGCTTGACGATTATGATTGCGTTGGCACGAGAGACTGATAACAAACCGCTCAGTTTAAAAAAGATTGCGGCACGACATGAATTGCCAGAGCATTACTTAGAGCAATTAATCGGCCCACTCCGTAACGGTGGACTCGTCAAGAGCGTGCGTGGTGCGTATGGCGGCTATCAGCTCGTCAAACCGCCAGAAGAAGTGACAGCGGGTGAAATCATTCGCTTGCTTGAAGGACCGCTGGCCATCGTCGAAGAATCTGAAGCAGATGATGCGGTGAAACGGAAGCTTTGGGATAAAATCAAAGAAGCGATTGATACCGTCCTTGATGAAACGACACTCGCTGACCTCGCTGAGGAAGAGTCAGACGGCTACATGTTTTATATTTAATAATGAGGTGACCTTAGATGAACTATTTTGATCACGCTGCGACGACACCGATGCGACCAGAAGTCCTCGAAGCGATGACACCCTACTTTTTAGAGACGTACGGGAATGCGTCGAGCATCCATGGGATTGGACGTAACGCCCGGGCGGCGCTCGATTCGTCACGTCGCGTCCTCGCGAAGTGGATCGGTGCTTCACCGAACGAGATCGTCTTTACGTCAGGTGGGACGGAGTCGGATAATTATGCTTTGTTCGGTGCGGCGTATGCCCATCAAGAAAAAGGCAAACATATCATCACGACAAAAGTCGAACATCACGCCGTTCTTCACGCGATGGAGCAACTTGAGCGCGAGGGCTTCGACGTCACGTATCTCGATGTTGATGAGTCGGGAGCTGTAGATATAGAAACGTTCCGATCAGCGTTACGTGAGGATACGATTCTCGTATCGGTTATGTACGGCAACAACGAGGTCGGAACGCGCCAACCGATTCAAGAAATCGGGGAGTTGTTACAAGACCATCAGGCTCTCTTCCATACGGATGCGGTACAAGCGCTCGGTACAGAAGAAATTGATGTGAAACGTATTCATGTCGATTTATTGTCGGCGTCCGCACATAAAGTGAATGGACCAAAAGGTATCGGTTTTCTTTTCATGAAAACAGGTGTAAAATTAGCGTCACGTTCTTTTGGTGGACAACAAGAACGTAAACGTCGAGCCGGCACGGAAAATGTTCCGGGTGCCGTCGGATTCCAAAAAGCAGCTGAACTCGTCATGGCAGAGCGTGAGGACCGAGTGACTCTCTATGCTTCGCTCGATTTGGCACTGCGTCAACGTCTTGACGAACTAGGCGTAACTTATGAGGTGAACGGGTCGAATCGTTTACCTCACATCGTGAACCTATACCTCCCTGGAATTGACCTTGAACCTTTCCTCATCATGATGGATATGCGGGGCATGGCGATTTCGAGCGGGAGCGCCTGCACGGCGGGGTCGGTCGAACCGTCCCATGTATTGTCGGCGATGTACGGGGATTCAGAGCGGACGCGTCAGTCTGTTCGAATCAGTTTTGGCCACGGTAACTCGGTCGAGGACGCGAAACGGCTCGCGGAGCGACTAGAAGAAGTCGTCTCGACATTTATGAACGGAGTGAGATAGATGAATTTACGCACGAAAGCCCCTGAAGAGACGACGGTCGTCGTTGGGATGTCAGGTGGCGTCGATTCATCGGTGACGGCCCATGTGTTAAAAGAACAAGGGTATAACGTCATCGGAATTTTTATGAAAAACTGGGATGACACGGACGAGAACGGTGTGTGTACGGCGACAGAGGACTATGAAGACGTCATCGCCGTGGCGAACCAAATCGGGATTCCTTACTATGCGGTCAACTTTGAAAAAGAATATTGGGACCGCGTCTTTGAATATTTCTTAGCGGAATATCGTCTCGGTCGGACGCCGAACCCGGACGTCATGTGTAACAAAGAAATCAAATTCAAAGCATTCCTCGACCATGCGCTTCGACTCGGTGCCGATTTTGTAGCGACCGGACACTATGCGCAAGTGAAATATGTTGATGGTGAGCATCGTTTGTTACGAGGAAAAGACGATAACAAAGACCAAACGTATTTCTTGAACCAATTGTCACAAGACCAGCTCGCGCGGACGATGTTCCCGATTGGTCATATGGACAAGAAAGATGTACGTGCGATTGCCGAAGAGGCAGGACTCGCGACGGCGAAGAAGAAAGATTCGACGGGAATCTGCTTTATCGGTGAACGGAACTTTAAAGAATTCTTGTCGGAATACCTTCCATCACAGCCTGGTGAAATGCGGACGCTCGATGGCGTCGTCAAAGGACGTCACGACGGGTTGATGTATTATACACTCGGACAACGTCACGGTCTCGGAATCGGTGGCGACGGTGATCCTTGGTTCGTCGTCGGGAAAGATGTTGAGAACAACGTCTTGTTCGTCGGACAAGGGTTCCATCACGACGCGCTCTACTCAGATGCGCTGCTCGCTTCGAAACTATCATGGACGGGAGCTGCTTCATCAGGAGAGTTCCGGGCGACGGCGAAGTTCCGTTATCGCCAACAAGATGTCCCGGTCACGATCGCTCCGCTCGAAAATGGCGAGGTCCTCGTCAAGTTCGATGAACCACAACGTGCCATCACGCCAGGACAAGCGGTCGTCTTCTATGATGGCGACATCTGTCTCGGTGGGGCAACGATTGACGAAGCGTATCGAAACGGAAAACGACTCGACTATATCGGATGAGGTGATTGATATGAACGCAAACGAACAAGGCATCCAAGCGATGCAGCAAGGTGAATTCGAACAGGCGGCCAAACATTTCAATGAGGCCATCGAAGCGAACCCGACGGACCCGACTGGTTTCGTCAACATGGGGACATTGCTCCAGGCGATCAACGATTACGATCGTGCCGTCATCTTCTATGATAAGGCGATCGAGCTCGATGGTTCGTTCGGTGCCGCTCACTACGCGAAAGGTGCACTTGCCTATGAACTCGAGCAATTGGAGTCAGCGGAGGCGTCGCTTCGCCAAGCGCTCCTTTCTGGCATGGATGATGCTGATCTTCATTTCATGCTCGGGTTGACGTATAAGGCGATGGGTGATTTCGTTCGAGCGATGCCACGCTTGCGTGAAGCGAAAAAACAATCGCCAGAAGACGTGGAGATCACGTTCCAATACGGACTTGCACTCGCACAGAGTGAACAGCTCGAAGAGGCGGTCGTTGCGCTAGAAGAGACGCTCGATCTCGATGCGAGCCATACGGATGCCCGTTACAACTTGGCAATCGCATATGCGTTCTTGGGTGACCAGGAACGAACGTACGCTGAGCTTCAACGCGTCTTGGAGATGCAACCGGATCATGAACTTGCGCGTGACGCCATCACGAAGATGGATGCGCTGCTTGGAAACTGAAACGTATGAACAAGAAAGTGCCATCGCGATTGAGCGATGGCACTTTCTTTAGTTATCGCAATCAAAGTTGCTTCGTTGTGATTTTGACGGGTTCTCCGGCAAACTTGCCGTATGCTTCGTCCATATTTTTCGTATACAGTTCGATGATGTTATGGCTCGGGTCTTTGAAGTACGCCGAGCGTTCTTTCCCATTCTTCGTCTCATCTTCGTCCCACGTCCGAAGTTTAACAGGGACATCGGTCTCATCTAAGATTTCGAGAGCCTGTTCAAACGACTCCATCGGAACGAAGAACGCACAGTGGACGTGGACGCCACCTTCATCATAGAGTGTGTCCCATTCCGTCACGTCCTGTTTACGGTTCGCATCCTCTTCTTCCGTAAAGTCGCGCTTCAACCAAAGACCTAACCGTGTGTTCCCACCGATATAAAGCCATGTTGCCCACGGCTCGTTCGCCTGCTCTTGTGATTCACTCGGCTCCGCATCGTCTCCGACCCATTGTTCGACGACAGGAAGACCTAATTTTTCATGCCAAAAAGCTACAGCTTCGTTCATGTCTGTCACTTCTAACACGAGTTCGCATAATCCGCTTACTGGAATTCGTTTGCCCATAGATGATTCCTCCTTCAATGTGTCATTCGAACAGTTCCCCGTTTCTTTGAATCAAAAACGCGACTAGCAGTATTGAAGTGGGGGAATGACAACCTATAGAAGGAGGTCGAGTGGCTTGCGAAAATTCAGCATGGTCAGCGTCATTTTGTTTTTCATTGTCGAGTATGTGTGGTTGAATCAATTATTTGAATCGGTAAATGAACGATTGGCAGACGGAAAATGGACGAATACGATTTTGTATCAAGTGGTCGTTGAACCACGTGGACTCTTAACGTTAATCCTTCTTTTATTCATAGCGCTCCTTCTCGTCGGATGGACAGTTCACTATGTGTACAGTGAGCAAAAGTCTTGGCAACATACATCTGAACATGTCGGTGTGGGGTGGCTCGTTCCATTGATTCTGGCATTACTCGGATTTCTTATTCCAAACGTGTATGTTCAAGTCGGGATCATACTCCTTCAAGTAACGTTCATTCCGCTCATTCCGTTCATCCATCAGACCGTTCCATTCTGGAAAGTCGTGACGAACTGGTTGATTCAGTTGGCTGTCATCGGTCTCGTCCTATTTGGGGCGAGAGGGATGCTTGAGGACTCGATTCGAATCGAGAAGACCGAGCTCTTCACAAAACTCGAGGCATATCAGGCATCTGGTGACTTGGACAGGATTCAGAGATTAATTGAAGAAGTGGACTTGGATCAGGTTGAGCGCATTTTGGACCGAGTCGATATCGAACAGTTGATACGTATTTTGGAAGTCGTCGATCTCGACCGAATCGAGCAAATCTTAAACCTGTTCAATTAGGGCATTTGTTCAATCGATTCATCTCGGGCTATAATGGATGATGGAAAAATAGCTGGAGGTGTCGGATATGATGGCAGCACCTTATGAGTTGACTGGAAAAGTCATTCGAGTCCTGTTTCAATCAGAAGAAGAGGCGCATACGATTGCGCTCGTACGTATTAAAGAAAAGAATTTTGAGACGGATGAGACCGAGATGGTCATCGCTGGCGTCGGAGTCGGCATCGAAAAAGGCGAGACGTATAAGGCGCACGGTCGTCTCGTTGACCATCCTCGATTTGGGAAACAGATGAAAGCGGATTGGATTCGTCGTGTCGTCCCGATGACGAAACGTGCAGCCGTCCGCTTTTTGACGAACGGGTCTTTTCCCGGAATCGGTCAAAAGACGGCGCAAAAGATTGCGGATTCTCTTGGAGACGATTGTATCGATCAAATCGTCAAACATCCGAGTATCCTGTCTGAGGTAGACGGATTGAAAGAAAAGCAGGCGCGTGTGATCACCGAACGCCTGAACGTTTTATATGGGGTCGATCAGTTGCTTTTGTTTCTCGCTCCATTCGACGTGACGCCACGTCTCGCCTCGAAAATTCATAAAGAGTATGAAGGACGGGCGATGGAGACGATTGAGAAGAATCCGTATGCGCTCATGTACGATGTACAGGGGATTGGATTCAAGACGGCGGATGCCATCGCGGCACATTTTGGGATTCAAGGCATTCATCCTGAACGCATCGCGGCAGCCGTGCTGTACGTATTAGAACTCGAGCAAGGGAACGGTCATCTCTACGTGACGGCGGAACAACTCGAAGCCGAGATGCCTCGAATCATCGGGGCTGATCCGGGGGATGCGCTCGTCACGGCGCTCGAATCGCTCGCTAAAGAAGAACGGGTCGTCATCGAGGATGGGGTCGTCTATCATCCCCGTGTCTTCCGTGCCGAACGGAAGGCGGCAGAAGAGTTGGCCCGAATCATGGCGACATCGACGACAGAGGACGTGGACATGACGACCATCTTTGACGCGGTCGGACGTGTCGAGGAAATGTTCTCGATTGAATATGCCACTCAACAGCGAGAAGCCATCGAACTCGCCCTCAAGTCACCGCTCATGGTTCTTACCGGTGGACCGGGTACCGGGAAGACGACGGTCGTTCGAGGCATCATTCATGCACTCAGCGATGTCTTCGATTGGAAGTTAGAACCCGTTCCGAACCAACCGTTCCCGTTCGTCTTGGCCGCACCGACGGGTCGAGCGGCGAAACGCCTCAGTGAGTCGACCGGGCTACCGGCCTCGACGATCCACCGTCTGTTAAAGTTCGACGGAAGTTCGTTCCAAGTCGATGAGACGAATCCACTTGTCGGGAAAGTGCTCATCGTCGATGAGGCGTCGATGATTGACATCTTTTTGTTCCGAAGTTTGCTCAAAGCGGTACCGAACGGCATGAAAATCTTGTTCGTCGGAGACCGTGATCAGCTCCCATCTGTCGGACCGGGGCAAGTACTTGCCGATTTGATGGCGACAGAAGGGATTCCGGTCGTCCGCCTTGACGTCGTCCATCGTCAAGCGTCGGAGTCAAGTATCCTCCGTCTCGCCCATTCGTTGAATGCGAAGAAAATGCCAGACGATTTGTTGGCGTCACTGCCAGACCGGCGTTTCTATACGGCGAACCAAGAGACGGCGCTTCAAGCGATTTGTCAGATGGCAGGAGCGGCTCTCCGAAAAGGATATTCACCGTTTGATATTCAAGTGCTCGCACCGACATATCGGGGTGTCTGTGGAATTGATGGGCTGAATGAAGCACTTCAGAACGTATTCAATCCAAAATCGAGTGCCCGTGAAGTGAAACATGGGACGCGCATTTACCGCAATGGCGATAAAGTGCTACAACTCGTCAACAACGCCGAGGAAAACGTCTATAACGGGGACATCGGAGAAATCACGAACATCTTCTATGCGAAGGAAAACGTTGATAAGGTCGACAAAATTTATATTCGATTCGATCAGACAGAAGTCGAGTACAACCGTAGTGAATGGGACCAGTTCACCCACGCCTACGCCATCACGATCCATAAGTCACAAGGGTCCGAGTTCCCGATCGTGCTCATGCCAGTCTTCTTCAACGGGGGATTCCGGTCGTCACGTAACTTGATTTATACAGCCGTGACTCGGGCGAAGAAGAGCTTACTCTTGTTCGGTGATGTGCGTGCGCTTGAGGCGGCGACGCGAGAAGAGGAACCAGTGCGACGGACAAAATTGGTCGAACGCTTAGGTGGGAAGTCTTGACGTCTTTCCGAACGCGTGTGATAATGACGAATAGACAACTGAAACGATACAGACGATGAAGGAAATGAGTACGTCGTCACCACCTCTACAGAGACATCTTCCTAGGCTGCGAGAAGATGGGGGTCGGCCGACCGAAGCTATTCTGGAGTCCCCACTCAACCTGGGCGCCTCATCCACGTTAACGGATGTTCGAGGCACGGTGTATACCGTGCGAACGAGGGTGGTACCACGAAGCGATGCTTTCGTCCCTTTCCACAGGGGCAGGCATCGCTTTTTTTCGTTTCGTTCAGAAATAAGGAGGAATTGTTCATGAAACCGCTCAAATCATTGACTGGCGCACAGATTCGCCAAATGTACTTAGATTTCTTCAAATCAAAAGGGCACAGCGTGGAGCCGAGTGCTTCACTTGTACCGGTTGAAGATCCGACTTTGTTGTGGATCAACTCAGGTGTTGCGACATTGAAGAAATACTTTGATGGACGTGTGATTCCAGCGAACCCACGTATCGTCAACGCTCAAAAATCGATTCGAACGAACGATATCGAGAACGTCGGGAAGACAGCACGTCACCATACGTTCTTCGAGATGCTCGGGAACTTCTCAGTCGGTGAATACTTCCGTGAAGAAGCGATCACATGGGGCTGGGAACTGTTGACGAGCGACGAATGGTACGGACTCGATCCGGACCGTCTCTCCGTCACGATTCACCCGGACGATGAAGAATCAAAACAAATTTGGTTGAACCTCGGTATGCCAGCTGACCGCATCATCCCGCTAGAAGATAACTTCTGGGAAATCGGTGAAGGTCCATCTGGTCCAAACACGGAAATCTTCTTTGACCGTGGTCCAGCATTCGGGGACGACCCGACAGACCCTGAACTTTATCCGGGTGGGGAGAACGAGCGTTACCTTGAAATCTGGAACATCGTGTTCAGCCAATATAACCATGACGGACACGGAAACTACACAGAGCTTCCGCGTAAAAACATTGATACAGGGATGGGACTCGAACGGATGGCGAGCGTCCTTCAAGACGTACCGACAAACTTCGATACCGACCTCTTCATGCCGATCATTCGTGAAACTGAAAAAATCAGTGGCGACGTATACCGTCAAGACAGCAGCAAAGACGTTGCGTTCAAAGTCATCGCGGACCATATTCGTACAGTATCGTTCGCAATCGGTGACGGGGCACTTCCATCGAACGAAGGACGTGGCTATGTCCTCCGTCGTCTTCTCCGCCGTGCTGTACGTTATGCGAAGATGCTCGGAATCGAGCGTCCGTTCATGTATGAGCTCGTCGATGTCGTCGGAGACATCATGGTCGACTTCTACCCGCAAGTGAACGAGAAGAAAGACTTCATCAAGAAAGTCATCAAGAACGAGGAAGAGCGTTTCCACGAAACGTTGAATGACGGTCTCGCAATTTTGAACGAAGTCGCGAAAGCACAAAAAGCTGCTGGGTCAAACGTGATCAGCGGTCAAGATGCATTCCGTCTTTATGACACGTATGGCTTCCCGCTCGAATTGACAATCGAATACGCAGAAGACCATCAGATGACGGTTGACGAGGACGGTTTCAAAGAAGCGATGAACGAGCAACGTGAACGTGCACGTCAAGCGCGTGCTGACGTAGAATCGATGCAGATTCAGTCGGGTGTGCTTGCAGACATCACGATGCCTTCGACATTCCTCGGTTATAACAACCTTGAGACGAACGCAAAAATCATCAGCTTGATTCACAACGGCGAACTCGCTGACGTCGTCGCTGCAGGGGAAGAGGCACAAGTCATCCTCGATCAGACACCATTTTACGCTGAGAGTGGCGGTCAAATCGGTGATAAAGGACAAATCGTCGGCGAAGACTTCCTTCTTCGCGTGAAAGATGTGTCGAAGGCACCGAACGGACAGAACTTGCATACGGTCACGGTCGAGTCAGGTGTGGCGAAAGCGGAAGTAGCCGTCACGGCTTCTGTCGACCAAGCATCGCGTCAAGCCATCGTCAAGAACCACACGGCGACGCACCTCTTGCACCGCGCACTCAAAGATACGCTCGGGGAGCACGTCAACCAGGCCGGTTCACTCGTGACACCAGATCGTCTCCGTTTTGACTTCTCTCACTTCGGTCAAGTGACATCAGAAGAGCTTCAATCCATTGAGCGTCAAGTGAACGAGAAGATTTGGGCCTCGATCGGTGTCGATATCGAAGAGATGAACATTGCGGATGCGAAAGCAAAAGGCGCGATGGCACTCTTCGGCGAGAAGTATGGTGATGTCGTTCGTGTCGTATCAGCAGGAGATTACTCGGTTGAGCTTTGTGGTGGGATTCACGTCTCCAACACGGCTGAAATCGGACTCTTTAAAATCTTGTCTGAATCAGGGATTGGCGCTGGGACGCGTCGAATTGAAGCGGTCACGGGAGCTGGCGCATATGAAGTGATGAACCAACAAATCGAGACGCTCGAAGCGACAGCGAAACTGTTGAAGACGAAACCACTTGAAGTTCCTGCACGCGTACAAGCACTTCAAGCTGAAATCAAAGAAGTCGAACGCGCTTCAGAGTCGCTTAAAGCGAAACTTGCCAACATCGAGGCATCTTCATTAACGGATGCGATCGAAACGATTGGCGGCGTTCAATTGATTGCGAAACGCGTCGATGGACAAGATATGGATGCCCTTCGCAGCATGGTCGATGACTTGAAAGTTAAACTCGGTTCTGCCGTGATTATCCTTGGTTCGGCGAACGGTGAGAAGGTCAACCTTGTCGCAGGTGTGACGAAAGACTTGAACGATCGTGGCTTCCATGCCGGAAAACTGATTAAAGAAGTCGCGACACGCTGCGGTGGTGGCGGTGGCGGTCGTCCAGACATGGCACAAGCAGGTGGCCGTGATGCAACAAAACTGGACGAAGCATTGAAGTTTGCTTCACATTACGTCGAATCACTGGCATAATAGAGTGTGAAGTGCAAACGGAAAGAGGTGGATTCTTGTGAGCCAAATGGATCGCACGATGCAATTCAATTTTCCAGAAGATGATCAACGTGCTAACACACGTGAGACGCTGATTACGGTATATCAAGCACTCGAGGAAAAAGGTTATCAACCGATCAATCAAATCGTGGGATACTTACTGTCAGGTGACCCTGCCTACATTCCACGTCATAATGATGCGCGAAACTTGATTCGCAAAATTGAGCGGGATGAACTTCTCGAAGAGTTGGTCAAATCGTATTTGAACGATCGTAGAGAGGATTAATATGAAGCGAGTCATGGGACTCGATGTCGGATCGAAGACGATTGGTGTCGCGGTGAGTGACCTGATGGGATGGACGGCGCAAGGTGTGGAGACGGTCTACTGGACCGAACCTGACTTTGACGAAGCCGTCCGTCTCCTTCGTCCGTTTATCGAGCAGTACGATGTGAAAGAAGTCGTCGTCGGTCATCCGAAAAACATGAATGGGACAGTCGGCCCGCGTGGTGAGGCGTCCGAGGCATTTGCCGAGGCGTTCACAGAACAGACGGGTTTACCTTGCGTGTTGGTGGATGAACGATTAACGACGATGCAAGCGGAACGGATGCTCATTTCAGCAGATGTCAGCCGCAAAAAGAGAAAAGCGGTCATCGACAAAATGGCGGCCGTGATGATTTTACAAAACTACCTGGATCGTTCCGGGAAATAAGGAGGAATCTCTCATGGCAGAAATCCGTCGTGAAGAAGAAATGTACCGTATTCCAGACGAAAATGGAGACGAACATTTATTTGCAGAAATTTTCCGTATGACGAGCGACCGTTCGAAAAAGACGTTTGTCGTACTCGAACCGGTTGGCGCACCAGAGACAGAAGATGAAGATACGATTGAAGTATACGCATTTGAAATTGAAGAACTTGAAGATGGCGAATTCATCTTGAAGCTCGTCGAAGACGATGAAGACTTCGATGAGGTCATGGAAGCATTCGACATCGTCAATGACGAAGTCGGTCTAGACTAAATAGGGGACGGGCGACTAGGGAATATCCCTCGTCGCCTCTCTTTATAAAAAGAACAGGGGAGAAATGCATGAATCATCCATCTATGTCAGATGAGAAACGTGCCCGCAACCGGATCGTCCGTCGCATCACGGTTGTCATCCTGGCCATCTTCCTTCTCGTCATCGCCACAGGATCGGCGCTCACATATGTCTTTGTGAAGCGTTCCATCGAACCGATTGACCCAACTTCGACTGAAACGGTCGAGATTGAAGTCCCGCTCGGTGCTGGTTCGGGATACATTGGTGAATTACTAGAAGAGAATGGGCTTGTAAGGAGTAGCACGATTTTCCGTTTCTATACACGCTTTAAGAACGAATCGTCGTTCCAGGCGGGGACGTATACGTTATCTCCGTCACAATCAATCGATGAATTGATTGAAACGTTGCAAACAGGTAAAGTCATTGTGGTCCCTGATATCAAGCTCGTCATTCCAGAAGGATTCACGATTGATCAGGTGATTGCGAGACTTGCGAAAGTGGCAGAAATCCCGAAAGAAGAGATTTCTGAGCAGTTGAGCGACCGTGAATACATTCAGTCTCTCGTAAACGAGCATGAAATGTTGACGGAAGAAGTATTGCAGGAAGGCATCTATCATCCGCTTGAAGGATACCTGTTCCCAGCCACATATGAATTCAATAAAGGCGTAACGCTCAATGAAATCATCGATGAGATGTTACTACCGACCGAAAGTATGTATCAAGAATACAAAGGTCGTTTAGCCGATTCAGGACGTACGTTCCATGAGACGCTCGCGCTCGCATCCGTTGTCGAGAAAGAGGCGGTGTCAACGGAAGACCGTAAAGAGATTGCCGGCGTGTTCGAGAATCGCTTAAACGACGGAATGAAATTACAATCTGACCCGACCGTCTGGTACGGAACGGGGGAAACATCGATTTTCACTTCATTCGCGGACTTGGAGAACGATTCCTTATATAACACGTATCGTTACGAAGGCATCCCGATTGGACCGATTGCGGCCGTGAGCCGTGACGCATTTGAGGCGGTGCTTAATCCGAACGACACGGAGAACATTTACTTCTACGCACGCCCTCCACGTGAAGGGTTCCCGAACGGGGAAGTCTTGTTCGAAGTCGACTATGAGGATCACCAACAAAACGTCAATAAGTACCGTTCCGAATGGGAAGCGTTTGAAGAAGCAAACAGTAATTGATGGGACGACCGGAAGCGGATGCTTCCGGTCGTTTGAATGAAGAGAGTTAAGAGGTGGAACGAGTGGACCATGCATCCTATGAGGGATATGTAGAAAAACTAATCAATGACCGCTCCCCGCTATTGACGGAGATGGAGGCGTTCGCGCGTGTTCATCACGTCCCAATCATGGATTTGACGGGTTCGGAAGTGCTGCTCTCCTTACTGTCGATGCAACGGCCGACCCGAATCCTCGAAGTGGGTACGGCCATCGGCTACAGTGCCATTCGCATGGCAGAATTGTTACCCGATGCAGAAATCGTCACAATTGAGCGGAATGCTCGCCGTTTCGAAGAGGCGACGGAATTCATCAATCGATCGGACGTGCGCGATCGAATTACGCTCGTTCACGGCGATGCCGTCGAATTGATTGGAACGATTGAAGGTGAATTCGATGCCGTATTTATTGATGCGGCAAAAGGACAATATCAAAAATTTTTTGATGGGTATGGCGCTTTAGTACCAATTGGTGGTACGATTTACAGCGATAATTTGTTTTTACGAGGGGACGTCTTGCTAGAGGATGTGTCGGTCCTGGACCGACGCCGACGCCGGCTCGTGCGTCTCGTGAAACAGTTTACTGAGCAATTGATGGCACGGACCGATTATCATACTGCAATTTTGCCCCTTGGTGATGGCCTAGCAATCAGTCGTAAATTACGATGAGGAGGACTTAACTTTGATGCAACATAAACCCGTCATTATTGGCGTGGCCGGGGGTACCGGATCAGGAAAAACGACCGTGGCCCGCGCGCTCGTCGATGCGTTTCAAGGTCAATCGGTCGTCATGATCGAGCAAGACGCGTACTATAAGGATCAATCAGAGATGACCATGGAGGAGCGGTACAAGACGAACTACGACCACCCCTTCGCCTTTGATAACGATTTGTTGATCGAACATATCCAACAGTTACAACAACATCAGGCGATTGAAAAGCCGGTCTATGACTATGCGGCCCACACGCGTTCAAGTGAAACCATCTTAATCGAACCCGTCGATGTCGTCATCGTCGAAGGGATCTTGGCACTCGAAGATGCGCGTTTACGAGATCTGATGGATATCAAAGTGTTCGTGGATACAGATGCGGACGTTCGAATCTTGCGTCGTATGCAGCGTGATTTGAATGAACGTGGACGTTCAATCGATTCGGTCGTTGCCCAATATACAAATGTGGTGCGTCCGATGCACTTACAATTCTGTGAACCAACAAAAAGGTATGCAGATATCATCGTTCCTGAAGGCGGAGAAAACTTTGTCGCGATCGATTTACTCGTGACCAAAATCCGTTGGGTGCTCACTGAGCGCAATCGCGCGTGAGCAAATAAATCGTTTTCAATTCAACCCTAGCTGTAATATACTAGGAGACAATGAAGGAGTGACAGAAATGGCTGAAAAACAACACTATATGACGTTAGACGGAAAAGCGAAGATCGAACATGAATTAAACGAACTGAAGACGGTCCGCCGTAAAGAAGTCGTTGAAAATATTAAGATTGCTCGTGATTTCGGTGACTTGTCAGAGAACGCGGAATATGACGCGGCGAAAGAAGAACAAGCGATGGTCGAAGGACGCATCGCACAATTAGAAGAAATGCTCCGTAACGCGGTCATCATTCAAGATGATGCAGGCGATAACTCGGTTGTCTCAATCGGGAAGACGGTAACGTTCTTCATTCAAGAAGATAATGAAGACGAAACGTATACAATCGTTGGTGGAGCTGAGGCAGACCCGTTCACAGGGAAAATCTCGAACGAATCACCGATTGCCAAGGCACTTCTTGGACGTACGATTGGTGATGTGGTCACGGTGCAAACACCAGGTGGCGACATGGTCGTCGAAATTAAAGAAATCAAATAAATTGTTGAGCGACCTCCTATTCGGAAGTCGCTCTCTTTCTGAGGAGGAGACGGAATGAAAGTAGGCATCATCGGCGCGATGGAAGAAGAAGTGAATCTACTTCGGAACGAGTTGACAGAACGAGTAGATACTGAAATCGCGAACTATCATTTTTATGAGGGCTATCTTGGTAACATGCAAGTCGTCATCTTGAAGTCAGGCATCGGGAAAGTCAACGCTGCCATCGGCACGACACTTTTGATTGATAAGTTCAAACCGGACGTCGTCATCAACACAGGATCTGCCGGTGGTTTTAAAAAGGGGATGAAAGTCGGAGACGTCGTCGTCTCGACGGAAGTTCGTCATCACGATGTCGACGTGACGGCATTCGGGTATGAGTACGGACAAGTACCAGGTATGCCGCCGGCGTATGAGGCGGATGCCAAGCTCGTCAGCGTCTGTAAAGAGGTCATTGAAAACTTGCCAGATGTGAATGTACATCAGGGATTGATTGTGACGGGAGATTCGTTCATCAACGATTCGAAACGCGTGGCGGACATCCTCGGTCATTTCGACGGCGTCGCAGCGGTCGAGATGGAGGCTGCCCCAATCGCTCAAACGTGCTATCAGTTTGGTATTCCTTTTGTCGTCACACGCTCGATTTCAGACAGTGCAGACGAAGAAGCGAACTTGTCATTCGACGAGTTTTTGGAGACAGCATCGATCAACTCTGCGAAGATGGTCATGGCTGTCACGAAGCGTTTAGAACAAGCTTAATCCAGTCAACACGAGGAGGATGCATTGACATCCTCTTTTTATTCCCTTATATTAGTACCAGATACTAAGAATAGGGGTCGACGATATGAATATTGGAATCATCGGCATCGGATCGTTCTTACCGGACAATCGGGTGACAAATATCGATTTAGAAAAACGAATGGATACGAGCGATGAGTGGATTCGTACTCGTACAGGCATCGAAGCACGTCATTTGGCTGAAGAAGATATGACAGTCGCAGATATGGCGACACGCGCTGCTGAACGGGCGTTACAGAGTGCGGGCGTCACAATCGACGACATTGAAGCCATCGTTTGTGCGACAGCAACGGCGCCAGCCTTCCCGGCAACTGCATGTGTGGTTCAGGCGAATCTTGGCGCGAAAGCCGCCGTGGCGTTCGACGTGAGCGCGGCATGTAGCGGTTTCATCTTTGCAATGGACACGGCGAAGAGTCTCATGGATTCAAAAGGATTTAAAAAGACGCTCGTCATCGGCGCAGAGAAGATGGGAAGTCTGATTGATTGGGATGATCGATCGACGGCTGTCCTTTTCGGAGATGGGGCAGGGGCTGTCGTGCTCGGGGAAGACGATATCGCTTCAATTGACTCACTTGTGCTCGGAAGTGACGGGACAGGTGGCAAACATCTGTATGAAAATGAAGAAGGTAAAATCGTCATGAACGGTCGTGAAGTCTTCAAATTTGCCGTTCGGAAGATGCCCGAAATCGTTCTTGAGGCGCTGGACAAAGCCGATAAGACGTTGGAGGACCTTGACATCCTCGTTCCACACCAGGCGAACCGTCGAATCATCGACGCTGCGATGGAGCGTTTACACTTAGAAGAAGAGAAAGTTGTCATGACCATTCAAGACCATGCGAATACATCAGCAGCTTCCATTCCACTCGCATTGGCCGAGGCGGTCAAGTCTGGCAAAATCCAAGATGGACAAACGGTCGTCATCGCAGGATTTGGTGCTGGGCTCACGTGGGGGGCTAGCTGCCTGACATGGAATCACGCAACCATTACGGAGGGGAATCATTTATGAAACGAGTAGTAGTGACAGGATTAGGAGTCGTATCACCATTAGGAAACGATGTCTCAACAATGTGGGATCGCCTGTTAAAAGGGGATAACGCGATTGATACGTTGACGAAGATTGACATCAGTCAATACCCGGCCAAGGTCGGGGCGGAAGTGAAGGAATGGAACATCGATCATTTAGTCGAACCGAAGGAAGCGCGTAAGATGGATTCCTTCATCCAATATTCTTTACTTGCGGCAGACGCTGCCCATAAAGACAGCGGACTCGATGTGAAAGCGATCGCGGACGATGTCGGGATTTGGATCGGGAGCGGAATTGGTGGCGTCGAGACGATTGACAAACAGTCTGCCATCTTGCATGACCGTGGACCACGTCGCGTCAGCCCGTTCTTCATTCCGATGATGATTCCGAACATGGCGAGCGGACAAGTATCTATCTATCTTGGAGCAAAAGGACCGAGCAACTGTTCCGTGACGGCTTGTGCGTCAGGGACGAACTCAATCGGCGAAGCTTTCCGTGTCATTCAACGTGGAGATGCCATCGCTATGTTCGCAGGTGGAGCGGAAGCGCCAATCACACCACTCTCGTTCGCAGGATTTTGTTCGAACAAAGCTCTATCTACGAATCCAGACCCGAACACGGCCTGCCGTCCGTTCGATGAGAATCGCGACGGGTTCGTCATGGGTGAAGGAGCTGGGGTGCTCGTGTTAGAAGAATATGAGCACGCATTGGCACGTGGGGCAAAAATGTACGCTGAAGTTGTCGGATATGGAATGAGTTCGGATGCATACCATATCACAGCACCGTCACCAGAAGCTGAGGGCGGATCAAAAGCGATGAGTGAGGCGATTCGTGACGCTGGAATCACGCCAGAAGATGTTCAATACATCAACGCGCATGGAACGAGTACACCACTCAACGATATGCTCGAGACGAAAGCGATTCGTCGAGTGTTCGGGGAACACGCTGACAAGCTCGCCGTCAACTCATCAAAATCGATGATTGGTCACCTTCTTGGTGGTGCAGGTGGCGTCGAGGCCGTCATCACAGCATTATCGATTCACGAAGGCAAGATTCATCCAACGATTAACTGCGAATCACCAGCAGCAGACTGTGATTTGGATTATGTACGTGAAGGAAATCGGGAACTTGACATTCGTTATGCACTCAGTAACTCACTCGGCTTCGGGGGCCACAATGCGACACTCGCATTTGCAAAAGTGATGAACTGACGGTAGAAAAAACACACAAAAAAGGTTAGGGTATAAGGGTTGGTCTAACAGAAAGGAGTGCAACGAATGAAAAAGAAATCATTCATCGTGGCCGCCTTGTTAGGTTCAGTCCTTATCCTTTTTTTATTTATTTGGAACGAACAACGAGAGCAGTCACGCAAACTAGTACCAGTAGAAGAACAACAATTGACGATTTACGGGGAGTCACTTCCGACTCAGCCGGATGTCATGCTAGCAATCGATCCGTCATCTCAAACAATCCTGTCCCATCTCTACGAAGGCCTGTATCGATTCGGAGCAGACGGGACCATCGAACCAGCGCTCGTTGAGAAGTTAGAGCG
Organism: Exiguobacterium sp. 8A; assembly: GCF_902506275.1. Taxonomy (GTDB): domain Bacteria; phylum Bacillota; class Bacilli; order Exiguobacteriales; family Exiguobacteriaceae; genus Exiguobacterium; species Exiguobacterium profundum. The sequence goes on from NZ_LR733630.1 coordinate 146,406, forward strand.
ATCCGAAGATGGAACGGTCTATACATTCACATTAAAAGAGAGTGTGACGACAGAAGGGAATGCGATTGACGCGCAAACATTCGTCGATCACTTCCAAAAACTCGTGGACGTCGATACGAATTCACCGTTCAGCTTCTTACTAGCAGATGTTCAATCCGCAAAAGAAATCGGACTTGGCCAACAAGAACCAGATACGCTAGGGGTCAAGGCAATCGATGACCGGACGCTCGAGTTGACTCTTGTCCGTCCGATGGAAGGGTTCGAACAGATTTTGGCGATGCCCGCATTTTTACCTCAACCAAATGTGGAAGCATGGGAAGAGCTAGAGACGAACGGTCCATTTAAAATCAAGGCAATCGGAGATACGACCATCTCGTTACATAAAAATGAAACGTACCGAGAAGCTGAACAGGTCACGCTTGAAACGATTACCATTAATAGTGAAGCGAACTTGACGGAAGCGACAGGAATGCAACCCGTCCCATACGATTTTGACGTTTCCACGATTGATGAGGAAATTTTGAACGTACAGGACGTTCCACGAAGTGGAGTCTTTTATTTAAAGCCGAATGTTAAAAAAGCCCCGTTTAATGATGTAGCGTTCCGACAAGCCATCGCATTGACGCTTGAGCGGTCGGAAATCGAGGATTCACTCGCGCGAGCGGAACAGACGACAGAACGATTACTCGTCATCGACCAAGAGGATGCGATCGCACAATTGGAAGGAAACGCCGACCAATTGTTTGACACCGTGAAGAAACGGCTGAAGAAAGATGAACTCGAAATCGAGCTGCTCAGCTTTGTCGATGACGAAGCGCGTCAAATCTCCGCAAAATTAAAGAAGAATTTGGAACAGTTGGATGGTTTGACCGTTAACATTATCGAGCTCCCCTTAGGAGAAAAAGTTAGGAAAGAAGTCTCAGGGGATTATGTGTTTTCTCTATCAGGCTGGCAACCAGACTATCCGATGTTATCCGCCTATTTGACTCAATTTGAAACAAACGATGTCCTCAATTCGAGTCGATATGCCAGCGAATCGTATGATAAATTGATGGATCAGGCTCGCTCAACGGATCGGTTGGAAGAACGAAATGAAATCTTCCGAGAAGCGGAGGCACAGCTGTTAGAAGAGGCTGTTGTTATGCCAATCTATCAAGCTGGACGCTCTTATGTGATCGAAAAAGGTTACGACCATATCGGATATCCGGTCACCGGTCCTTCATATGTCCTAACCTTTGCAAAAAAATACGAAAATTGAGCTAAAAGCCCGCCACTGTAGGCGGGCTTTTAGACTATAGATAAAATTTTTTAGAAAAATCAAAATAAACACTTTGCAAAATTATCAGAATATTGTATTATTGCATCAACGGGATTTTGGTAACAAATACTGTCAGAAGAAATGACTGAATTTTCTACCATCATTCACTTCGTTAAAACGAAAAAATCAGGGGGTCATCGCAATGAATAAGAAAAAAGGTTTTGCTTTAGCATCATCGGTTACACTTCTATCAAGTGCATTCCTAGCTGCATGTTCGACAGGGGAAGAGGAAGGCGCATCAACAGACTCGAATCAAAGTTCTTCTGACGAAGCGCAAGTCCTCAACTTGCTCGATTCTTCAGATATTCCTTCACTTAACCCGACACTCGCAACAGATGCTGTATCGTTCAACGTGTTGAACAACGTTAACGAAGGTCTCTACCGCATGGACGAAGAAGACAACCCGACTCCGGGTATGGCTGAAGACCACGACGTTTCAGAAGACGGTAAAACGTACACGTTCAAAATCCGTGAAGGCGCGACTTGGTCAAACGGGGAGCCTGTCACAGCGAACGACTTCGAATACGCTTGGAAAGAAGTACTCAACCCAGATAACGCATCACAATATGCATACGTTATGTCAATCATCGAAGGCGCAGAAGCGTACAACACAGGTGAAGGCGAGCGCGATGCTGTAGGCGTTAAAGCAATCGACGATCAAACTCTTGAAGTTAAATTGACAGCACCAGCTGACTACTTCCTCGGATTGACTAGCTTCGGCGTATTCATGCCAAAACTCGAGTCATTCGATACAGAGCAAGGCGAGAACTTCGGTACATCTGCAGAGACGACTCTCTACAACGGACCGTTCAAACTCGACAGCTGGGAGCGCGAGCAAGGCTGGAAGATGGTCAAGAACGAAGACTATTGGGATGCTGACACAGTTAAACTTGAAGAAATCAACGTTAAAGTCGTTAAAGAAGTTTCAACAGGTGTTAACTTGTATGAAAACGGTGACGTTGACCGCACAGGCTTGACTTCTGAGCTCGTAGCCCAGTATCAAGACAGCGAAGAGTTCTCAACTGTCGTTGAACCAACACTCTTCTACCTCCAGTTCAACACTGCTGTTGAAGAATTAAATAACCAAAACATCCGTAACGCGATTGACGCGGCATACGATAAAGCAGCAATCTCAGAGACGCTTCTTGCGAACGGTTCGATTCCTGCGAACTACCTCGTACCAAAAGACTTCGTAACAGGTCCTGACGGCAAAGACTTCCGTGAAGCAAACGGCGACATCGGCGGCTATGACGTGGATCGTGCGAAAGAACTTTGGGAAGCTGGACTTGAAGAGCTCGGAACAGACAAAGTTGAACTTGAGCTCCTCAACTATGACTCAGAGTCTGCGAAGCAAATCGGTGAGTTCATCAAAGGTGAGCTTGAGAAGAACCTTCCAGGAATTACGGTTACAATCAAACAACAACCGTTCAACAACAAACTTGACCTTGAGAACAAAGGTGAGTTCGAGTTCACATTCGCTGGATGGGGTCCTGACTACCAAGATCCAATGACATTCGTTGACCTCTTCGTCACTGACGGACCATACAACCGTGGTAAGTGGTCGAATGAAGAATTCGATAAGTTGATCGAATCTGCGAAATCAAGCACAGATGCTGAACAGCGTTGGGCTGACCTTCAAGCTGCAGAGAAAATCGTTCTTGAAGAGAACGCAATCTCGCCAGTTTACCAACGTGGATCGGCTCGCCTCACGAAGCCATATGTTAAGGATATCGTTGAGCACGCATTCGGTGCGGACTACTCTTACAAGTGGGCTTCAATCGAAGGAAAAGAATAATCAAATCATCTTTACGAAGAGAGACAGGGACGCCTGTCTCTCTTTTTTATGTAGATATTTGATGTTAAAAAGAACGCTCAGCTGAGCGTTCTTTTTAACATCATTTATTTTTTCACTTTGGCACGCTTGCGACTGAGACCCATTGCTTTCTCGATTTTTGCGAGATTCTTGTTCGCGACGGCTTCAGCCTTCACGCGACCGGCATCAAGGATTTCATCGAGTTCTGGTGAATCAATCAACTCGTGATAACGCGTTTGAATTGGTTCAAGCAGGGCAACGACCGCTTCTGCCACATCCTGTTTAAATGTTCCGTAGTTCGAATTCTCATATTGCTTGACGAGGTCATCAATTGAAGTGCCGGTAGAGAGTGAATAAATTTCCAACAAGTTTGAAATCCCTGGTTTGTTCTCCCGATCGAATGAGATGACACCACTCGAATCTGTGACGGCACTCTTGATTTTCTTGCGAATGACATTCGGCTCATCGAGCATCGAGATATATCCTTTGGCATTCGTATCCGATTTAGACATCTTCTTCACGGGATTCGTGAGAGACATGATCCGAGCGCCTTCTTTTTGAATGAGTGGTTCCGGCATCGTGAATGTCTCGTAATAACGTTTGTTAAAGCGTTCCGCCAAGTCACGAGTCAGTTCGATGTGTTGCTTTTGGTCGTCTCCGACTGGAACAAGTTCCGTATTGTATAACAAAATATCAGAAGCCATGAGCGTCGGGTAGACGAACAACCCTGCACCAACATTCTCGCTGCCTTGCGACTTGTCTTTATACTGCGTCATACGACCGAGCTCACCCATGCCGGCGATACAAGTTAACATCCAACCGAGTTGAGCGTGTGCTTTTACTTCAGACTGTACGAAAATCGTCGCTTTCTCCGGGTCGAGACCGGACGCGAGATAAAGTGCTGCTAATTTTCGCGTGTTGTTCATGAGCTCGACACGGTCGAGTTGAACAGTAATTGAATGTAAATCGACGATACAATAATAGGCATTGTTGTCGTCTTGTAGGTCGACGAATTGTTTCATCGCGCCAAGGTAGTTCCCGAGCGTCACGACGCCGGTCGGTTTGATTCCTGAAAAAATCGTTGCCATGTGAATACACCTCCGAAAAATATAAAAAACCGCAGTCGTCCGCCCGAATAAATCGGGACGAATAGCCGCGGTGCCACCCAAATTTGCATATACTATGCCACTTGAACGCGTTAACGGGCGTGAACCGTCTCGCCATACTTTTTGTTCAGGCGAGCCACTCCGAAGTCCATTCATTCAATAACTTTTCATCTACTCACAGCACCGTAGACTCTCTGAGGAAAAGGGGAATTGAATTACTTGTCTTCATCCAAGTGTTCTTATTCTGCATTTAGTTTAGCACAGGATTCAAGTGACGAAAAGATTAAATCAAAGCGACGAGAAATGAGAGAGCGATACTTCCAACTCCGACATACACCCAGTTCCAAGCCGATTGTTTACGAAGTTGTCGATCTTCCGGTTCTTCTTCCTCATCTTCTTCATAGTCCGCGTCAATTTCCTTCAACTTTGCACGTCGATTACGCTTAAATCCGTACATGATTCCGTCAAATAGACCTGTTGCACTCATATGGGAGAACATCCCGATGGCAAATATCAGAATACCTGAAACGAACAAGCCGCCACTCAAATGAAACGTGAAGGACTCAGTTCGGAAATAGGAAAAAATTGACCACACCGTATAGAAAAGTGTGACAATCCCCCAAACAATCAATATATTTCGAAACTTTTTCAACGATGTAATCTCCTTTCGAGCGTTAGAGGGAATGCATCAACATTCCGTGTTTCTTCTATGATACTAGGAAGGTGGGGCAGAAAGCGAGTAAGAATGTTAAATCAAATGACAGCGTTTTATTCAATAGTTGACAGTTATATTAAAAATTTCTTACAATAGCCCTAACGTTCTTTCGTCGAATACTTTATGAAATATTCAGAAAATTAAAGAAAAAGTAAGATGTTTATTCGACGATCGGCTAGTTTTTTAAAACGAAAGGGGAAATCGCAATGAAGAAAAAATCGATTTTGCTCATGATGACAATCATCTTGGCACTCGGTTCAGTTCTCGCAGCTTGTTCGACAGGCGGAGACTCTGATGGCGGCGGTTCTTCTTCAAACGGAGAGAAAGTTCTTCGTTTGACGGATACGTCAGATATCACAACAGCCGATCCGGCTCTTGCTACAGACGCGGTCGCATTCAACTTGATCGCCAACACAATGGAAGGTCTTTACCGTCTTGATAAAGATGGAAATGCCGTCCCGGCACTTGCTGAAGGCGAACCAGAAGTAAACGAAGACGAAACGGTTTACACGTTCAAACTTCGTGATGCTGAATGGTCAAACGGGGAACCGGTCACAGCAAACGACTTTGTTTACGCTTGGCAACGAGCTGTTGATCCTGCAACAGGCTCACAGTACGCATACATCATGAACACAGTTAAAAACGCTGAAGCAATCAACACTGGTGACACACCAAAAGAAGAGCTTGGCGTAAAAGCAATCGATGAGAAGACACTCGAAGTTACACTCGAGCGTCCAGACCCATCATTCCTTTCACTTACTTCGTTCGGTACATTCACTCCGATCAACGAAGCATTCGCTACAGAAAAAGGTGAAGACTTCACGACTGGTCCTGAAAACCTTCTTTATAACGGACCGTTCACATGGACTAAATGGGATCGTGAACAAGGCTATGTCTTAACGAAAAACGAATCATATTGGGATGCAGAAAATGTTGCTCTCGACTCTGTTGATGTGAAAGTTGTTAAAGAAACATCTACAGTCGTCAACTTGTATGAAGCGGGCGATGTCGACTATGCTGGTCTCGCATCAGAGCAAGTCGCAGCATTCCAAGAAGATGAAGATTACAACACAGGTCTTCGTTCTGCAGTTGGTTACTTCAAGTTTAACCATGAAGATGAACTTTTCTCTGATGTAAATGCACGTAAAGCAATCGCACGCGCAGTCGACCCATCAGGGATTATCGATCAGCTCTTGAACAACGGTTCAGTAGCAACGACGTCATTCATCCCGAAAGACTTCATCAAGTATGAAGACGGAACGGATTATACAGAAGGCGTGGAATACTTCAAAACAAACACTGAAGAAGCTGCTTCACTTTGGGAAGAAGTAACCGGTGGAGAAGCAACAACAATCGAACTCCTCTCGTTCGACAGTGAAGTATCGAAACAAATCTCTGAGTACATGAAAGGTCAAATCGAGTCGAACTTGCCGAACGTAACGGTTGAGATCGCACAACAACCTTTCAACAACAAACTTGAGCGTGAAGCAAAAGGGGACTACCAAATGTCATTCGCACTTTGGGGACCTGACTACCAAGATCCGCTTACGAACCTTGGTATCTTCACTTCAGACAATGGACAAAACGACATCAACTACTCGTCATCTGAGTATGACAAGTTGATTGATGAAGCATCTGCTGAAACAAGCATCGATGCACGTTACGACTTGTTCAAAGAAGCTGAAGCTCTCTTGATTGAACAAGATCAAGCAATCATGCCTATCTACCAAGCTGGTGTGGCATACTTGATCCGTCCAAACGTCGAGAACTTCAACCGTCAATTATTTGGTGCTGATTACCAGTACAAATACGTTGATATTAAGTAATGGAAGGAGGGGGCATGCTAACCGCATGTCCCCAATTTTCTAAAAAATTCTAGCGAAGTAAGAGAAAATACTGTTCAAATGTTTTGTTGGTAAAGTATAATGTAGTAACAGTGAAAATTCAGAATAATCTCTGAAAAGAATTTTCTTTATTTTCAGTCGCTGTACTAAGAGCCTTGAGATGACGTATACGCTATTCTTTCAGAAAATTCCTTTCATTTTGTGAATTTGAAAAATAGGTCATATGTCATAGTGAAGCTGTTGGTGCAAGTAGTAGAAAGAATTAGACAAAACAGGGGGTTTTTATTCATGGGACGTTATATCCTACAACGGCTGACTTACGGCCTCATCACGTTCTTCTTGATTGCCACGTTCACGTTCTTCCTGATGGACCTGCTCCCAGGTTCGCCTTATCAGAACCAGGAAAAACTGACAGAATCACAAATTCAATTGTTGAATGACCGCTACGGACTCAATGATCCGCTTCCGGTCCGCTATGCGACGTACATTGGAAACATGCTACAAGGTGACCTTGGCGTATCTTTCCGTACGGCTAACCGTCCAGTAACTGAGTTGATTATGGAACGAATTGGTCCATCGGCACAATTAGGGGTTCAGGCATTAGTTCTTGGAACTCTATTAGGTGTATTGTTGGGTGTTGTTGCGGCGATTCGTCACAATACGGCAATTGACTATGGTTCAATGTTCGTATCGGTAATCGGGATTTCCGTCCCATCATTCGTCTTTGCAGCCCTCCTTCAGTACTATGTTGGAGTTAAATTACAGTTGCTCCCGGTAGCATTCTGGGAATCTCCAGCTCATACAATCTTACCAACCATCTCGTTATCGCTCGGTGTTACGGCAGCAATTGCCCGTTTCGTCCGAACCGAGATGTTAGAAGTAACCGGACAAGACTATGTCACGCTCGCGAAAGCGAAAGGGTTGACGGGTAACGCCATCGTATGGAAACACATGGTCCGTAACGCGATGATCCCAGCGATCACGATTCTTGGACCGATGACAGCTGGACTTTTAACGGGTACATTCGTTATCGAGAAAATTTTCGCAGTACCTGGTCTTGGAGAATTGTTCGTTACGTCAATCACGTTGAATGATTACTCTGTCATCATGGGCACGACACTCTTCTTCTCGGCCCTCTTCATTATTATCATTTTACTTGTCGACTTGCTCTATGGGGTTGTGGACCCACGTATTCGTCTTGGGGGGAATAACTGATGATTGAAAACAAAAAGAATTACGAACAGTTCGACCAAGACATGTTCACACCAGTTGAAATGAATGAACAGCTTGGTGAGCGGATTGCCGGAAAAAGTTTGAACTTTTGGCAAGATGCATGGATGCGCCTAAAGAAAAACAAGGCGGCTATCATCTCGCTCTCGATTATTTTAATTCTCGTCGCACTCGCTTTGTTTGGACCGATGCTCTCAAGCCGAGATGCATATGAACAGAACATCTCGCAAGCAAAACTACCGCCTAAAGTCACTGGACTTGAATGGGCTGGATTTGATGGGTTGGCAACACTTGGAGGTCGTGAAATCGACTTCTACGAACAGAAGAATGTAGAAGAAAACTTCTGGTTTGGTACCGATTATCTCGGTCGTGATCTTTGGTCGCGGATTTGGGAAGGGACACGAATCTCCCTCTTCATCGGTTTAGTCGCAGCCATCATCGATACAATCATTGGAGTTGCATACGGTGGAATCTCGGCTTACTTTGGTGGTCGTACCGATAACATCATGCAACGTATTGTTGAAATCTTGACAGGTGTACCTAACTTGATTTTGATCATCTTGTTCATCTTGATCTTTGACCCAGGTGTCTTCACCATCATCCTTGCCATGGCCATCACCGGTTGGATTGGGATGAGTCGACTCGTTCGAGGACAAATTCTTAAACTCAAAAACCAAGAGTTCGTCTTGGCAGCTCGTACACTCGGTGCTTCAAGTGGACGCTTGATTTTCAAACATTTAATTCCGAACACATTGGGTGCTATTATCATCACACTCATGTTCACGATTCCATCTGCGATCTTCTTCGAGGCATTCCTCAGCTTTATCGGAATCGGGCTTCAACCACCACAGGCATCACTTGGTACGTTGATCAACGATGGATACAAAGAACTACGGACATTCCCGTTCCTTCTTATTATCCCGTCTGTCATCATCGTCTTGCTTATGGTCAGCTTCAACTTGCTTGCTGACGGTTTGCGTGATGCGTTCGATCCGAAAATGCGTAAATAAAAAAGAAAGAGGGGGACTCGTGCATGGAAACGATTTTATCAGTCCGAGACTTAGAGGTCTCGTTCCACACATATGCAGGAACAGTTCAGGCTGTTCGTGGTGTTTCGTTTGATTTGAAAAAAGGCGAGACGCTCGCCATCGTAGGAGAATCGGGTTCAGGTAAATCCGTTACTTCTAAGGCAATTATGCGTCTCATTCCGAACCCTCCAGGTGAAATCACGAACGGAGAAATCATGTTCGAAGGAAAAGACTTGGCGAAACTTTCGGAAAAAGAAATGCTTAAAATTCGTGGTCGCGACATCGCAATGATTTTCCAAGACCCGATGACATCGCTCAACCCGACGATGACGATTTACAAGCAAATCGCAGAAGGGTTGAAACAGCACCAAGGGTTAACGGGTGAGGATGCGAAGAAACGTACGCTCGAATTGTTGACACTTGTAGGGATTCCAAACCCTGAAGCACGCTTGAAACAGTATCCACACCAACTTTCTGGTGGGATGCGACAACGGATCGTTATTGCAATCGCACTCGCATGTAACCCAAAAGTGTTGATTGCCGATGAACCGACAACAGCACTCGACGTAACGATTCAAGCGCAGATTCTTGAACTGTTAAAAGACATTCAGCAAAAGACCGGCACAGCGATTATCTTCATCACGCACGACCTTGGTGTTGTTGCGAACATGGCTGACCGTGTTGCTGTTATGTATGCGGGACGTCTCGTTGAAAAAGGAACGGTTGATGAGATTTTCTATGAGCCACGTCACCCATACACATGGGGACTTCTCGGTTCGATGCCGCGTCCGACAGATGACCGCAATGAAGCGTTACCGGCAATCCCGGGTACGCCTCCAAACTTGCTCGACCCTCCAAAAGGGGATGCATTCGCACCGCGTAATCCATACGCGATGAAGATTGATTTTGAGAAAGAGCCACCGATGTTCCAAGTAAGTGATACACACTTCGCTTCGAGTTGGTTATTACATCCGCAAGCGCCAGCGGTGAACCCGCCACGCGCGATTCGTGAACTCGCTCTCAAATATCGTCCAGACAGTGCGTTCGCAAAATCGTTTACGAAAGGTGGTGCTGAATAATGGAACGCGAGAAATTACTCGAGGTAAAAAACCTGAAGCAGCACTTTAAAATTGGTCGTGGCCGCGTTGTCAAAGCGGTCGACGGGATTTCATTTGATATTTACAAAGGTGAAGTGCTTGGTCTCGTAGGTGAGTCTGGTTGTGGGAAGTCAACGACAGGACGTACGATTATCGGTCTCTACGACGCGACGGATGGCGATGTCGTGTTCAAAGGCGAAAACGTCCACGATAAAAAATCGAAGGCGGACAAGTTGAAATTCAACCGTGCGATGCAAATGATTTTCCAAGATCCATACGCTTCGCTCAATCCGCGTATGACAGTCGCCGATATTATCGCAGAAGGAATCGATATTCACGGTCTTGCGAAGACGAAAGAAGACCGCATGAATCGCGTATATGACCTTCTTGAAACAGTTGGTTTGACGAAAGAGCACGCGAGCCGTTATCCACATGAATTCTCAGGTGGTCAGCGTCAGCGTATCGGGATTGCCCGTGCTCTTGCGGTTGAACCGGACTTCATCATCGCCGATGAGCCGATTTCTGCACTTGACGTTTCGATTCAAGCGCAGGTCGTCAACTTGATGAAAGAATTGCAACGCGATCGCGATTTGACGTATTTGTTCATCGCTCACGATTTGTCGATGGTTAAATACATCTCTGACCGTATCGGTGTTATGTATCAAGGTCACCTCGTAGAGCTTGCAACAGCAGATCGCCTTTATGAGAACCCAATTCATGCCTATACGAAATCGCTCCTTTCAGCGATTCCGCTTCCAGACCCAGAGCATGAGCGTACACGTAAACGGATCGTATATGAATCGACATCGAAAGGTCCAGTCGGACGTTCAGATGAAGATTCAAGTATCCCGCCACTTCGCGAAGTTGAGCCAGGACACTATGTCTCGCTCACAGACGAAGAGTACGAGGCGTATAAAGCGCAACTCGTGTAACGAAATCAATCCTGACTCATTTATTGAGTCGGGATTTTTTTTGCACAAAAAAATCACCTATTAAAGTAGGTGACTGATTATCCGTTCGAGATGCGTGGTAAATTAGAAAGATGTTCCACGATGGCGTCGATTTGACGGACGCGAGCTAACGCATCTTCAATTTCCATTGTCTCGTAATGATGAAGACCGCCTGGCTGCTCCACATACGTGTCCGCGTCATGGACGAGTTGTTGCAGAGGGGTCCGTTGGATACGACTTGGTGGAAGGTAGGAATCCGTGTGCAAGAGAATCATGACAGAAATTTCTTTTGCCCGGGCTGGATCTTCCCCTAAACGAATCAATAATTTGTGGGCACGTTCGGCCCCTTTGATCGCATGGATATCGTTCTGACGATACAAATCATAATTCCATTTACCTTCTGTATACCATTCATAGTGTCCGATATCATGAAGAAGTGCAGCTTTCGTCGCCAAATCTGTATCAAGACCACGTTTCGTTGCCATTTCGAGAGCGCGTTCACAGACGTCGACCGCATGTTTTAAGCCAGATCGAGTTAAATATTTTTGGGTAACCGGATGTTTCATAATCGTTTCTAAAGTGATTCTCATCATCGCTCTCCTCCTTAAAAATAAAAAGGTTATTTCTATAAACTATACAGGTTTATTCAAATCATTGCAAATGATATCCGTGTAAATTTGAGATGAACGTGTAAGAATGATTCACATTTCACAAACGAGTGTGCTATAATTTAAATGTAGATATAGTGCAACTTCAAGATTTTCAGAATCGGTAATGCTCGGGCGGTTCCTTACGCTGTATGGGGGTGAGAGGCCATGAAAGAACGTGACAAAGTTCTGCGAGAGAAAAAGAGACTTTTGAAAGAAGTATTGAAGAAAAAGTTGAAAGACTTACAAGTCAAGCCAGGGAAAGAGACGGTGTCTCAACCGGTTTCTCGAATCCCTGCGTCTTAAGTTAGGTCGTTCAAGGTCGCATTCAACGAATGCGCCCTCTTTTCATATCTGATTGATAAAGAATATCATTGAAGTTTTGATAAATAAGAATTACTATAATTAAGTGGATGCGAATTTGGGTATACAAATAGAGTCACTTAAAAAGATGGACGCATACTCGATCAGGGAGGAAGAAAAATGGTCACACTTTATACGTCTCCAAGCTGTACATCTTGCCGAAAGGCACGGGCTTGGCTCGAAGAACATGATATCCCGTTTACAGAACGAAACATATTTTCAGAACCGCTCTCATTGAATGAGATTAAACAAATTTTACGTATGACAGAAGACGGGACGGATGAAATCATTTCGACTCGCTCGAAAGTCTTTTCTAAAATCGATGTGTCTGTTGATGCGTTATCTCTTCAACAGCTTTACGATTTGATTCAAGAATATCCAGGTCTTTTACGTCGTCCGATTTTGATTGATGAGAAACGTTTACAGGTCGGATATAACGAAGATGAGATTCGTCGATTCTTGCCACGTAAAGTTCGGACGTTCCAATTACAGGAAGCCCAGCGACTTGTGAATGAATGAGAGCATACTGTTTAAGCAGTGTGCTTTTTATTATCGATTATTTCCTATAAAATAAAGTTATAACCCTTCATCTAGATTGAACGATGTTAAAAAGGGTACAAAGATAACAAGACAATTTCCCCTCTCCTCCTTATGTGAATTGGGAGCGAGGTGAGAAGGGAGTGGACAATCGTGAAAATTGAGCGCATCAATGATAATACCGTCAAATTTTTCATCACATACGTGGATATCGAGAAACGTGGTTTTGCACGTGATGAAATTTGGTACAACCGAGAACGTGGCGAGCAGCTGTTCTGGCAAATGATGGACGAGGCTCACGAACGTGAAGACATTTCGTTTGATGGTCCACTATGGATTCAAGTACAAGCTTTTGAAAAAGGTCTAGAAGTGACTGTGACAATCGCAAAAAATGTAATGGACACAGAAGACGATTCTGAACTCGGTTCGCTCCTTCGATCAGCAATCGATGAGGCACGGGATCAACAATCGGTACTCGACCAATTGAGTGAGTTGGATGAACTTGAAGCCGAGGCAGATGCTTGGGCACCACTCGCGATGGAAACAAATGATTTCGAGGCAATCATTTCGCTGAGTAAACGTACAGGAGACATGTTCAGCGATCTTGATTTGAAACTATACCACTATCAAGACCGTTACTACTTGTGGATTGATTTCCCGGATGAAATGGAACCGGAAGACGAAGAGAATGCACTCAGTCTTTTAGCAGAGTATTTAACATTCAGTACACAGACGCAACCAATGCTTGAAGAGTATGGGAAACTCATTCTCGATGGCGACGTCTTTGCGAAAGTGCGTCACTATTTTTAATGGTACATCGCCTGTTCAGTTGGACAGGCGATTTTTTCAAATCGACGGTAAAGAGGTGTTGGTATGGTGAGACGAATTCGATTACTACTTGATGACAGCGCATGGTTTGTCCCGTTTTTATACGGAATGGGTGGCATCGTATTAACGGCATTAACCCAAGTGTTTGGGGATTTTTTTCGTGATTTATTACCAGACTTTATTTATTTAGATCTGGACTCAGCGGCATCCGTGTTGTCTTCGACATTTACGAGCCTGATGACGATGATGACGTTCAGTTTTTCCACGATTCTGGTCGTATTGACAACATATTCTTCTCAGTTCTCTCCCCGGACGATCAATAACTTTTTGACGAACTCGTCGGCCAAGCATACGCTCGGTCTTTTCATCATGACGACGGTTTATGGGATTTCGAACTTATTCCTCGTCCGTACGGCAGATGAAGGCGTCGTATTGTCGTCCGGGATCAGTGTGCTCTTAGTTATTGGTTCGATTTGGGCATTCGTCAAGTTCATCCAGACGATCAGTGTTTCGATTCAGGCGGAACGTCTATTGTCCGCGTTACATAAAGAAGCGCTCTCTGTCATCAGCGAGCAAAAAGATGCGATTGAGTCGGATGAGGTTCATCTCGTCCTGCCTCGATCCGTCCATTCATTCGAAGGTCAAGTGGTACGAGCTCCGCGAACAGGGTACATCCGATTGTTTTTAAGAGAGAAGCAAGGAGATCAAGAAACGGACTTTGAGTCCGTCGTAGCCGTCGGGGATTTCGTTGCTAAAGGTGATTTACTCGGATTCTGGAAGGGTGATGATGTGCCGGACATCGAGTTGTTTGAGATTGGCGAAGTTCGTTCTTCGATGCAAGACCCGTCATTTGCGGTTGAAAAATTGAGTGAGATTGCGCTAAGAGGAATCTCTCCAGGAATCAATGATCCGAACACGGCAATTCATGCGATTCATTACATCGGGGATATTTTAAGAGAACTTTGTGAATTACCAGATGGTGATTTTTTGTATTCGAACGGGAAGTCTGACTGGCATGTGAAACGAAAAACGCTTGAGACGATACTATTTGAATCGCTATCGCCGATGCAGACTTATGCGAGCCGAGATATCTTTGTGATGGGGTCCGTGTTCGAGGCGATTCGAATGGCGCGCCTCCAAGCACATGAAACACTCGATTCGACATTTGAGGACATGATTCAATATTTTGCGGATGTGATTGATTGGGATCGTCTTCATGCGAAAGAACAGAACTATTTGCGCAATAAGATGAATCGGGCTAAAAAGATGACGACATGAGTAGAGACCACCTGTTCTAAAGAAGAGGTGGTCTCTGTTCAAGACAATGTATATCCTCCATCGACTGTGATGGCTTGGCCGTTAATGTAAGTTGAAGCATCAGTCAATAAAAATTCTACGACCGGCGCCACTTCCTCAGGATGTGCGGCATGTCCCCGGAAATGGTGGGTCATTGCCTCTTTGAACTTTGCTTCACCCCCATATAGCTTGTGACTGAGCGGTGTGTCAATCGGTCCAAAACAAACGGCATTGAATCTTACTTTTCCTTTCATTCGGTGTGCGAACGTTTTAGTTAAGGCTATTACGGCCGCCTTTGAAGCGGCATAGTGGGCGAGCATCGGTGGAAACTTGACGTGCCCAACGATGGCGGCATTGTTGACGACACTCGCTCCTTGGTCAAATAGGGGAATGGCACGTTGTGTGACGGTGTTCAGCGCATACAAGTTGACATCGAATACCTCGTTATACGACTCATGTGTCAAACGTTCAGGTGTGCCCGGTCTACCAAAAGTAGCGGCGTTATTAAATAATCCGTTCAAGGTCACACCTTGCTCTTTCAACTGAGTGAAAAGATGGTCGATGTCCTCTGTCGAAGCAAGGTCACATCGAATGAATGTGGCTTGTCCATTTGAATCAGACTCGAGAGAGGCGCCTCTTGTTTCATTCCGACCGATCCCGATGACTCGGTGCCCCTTAGCAGTCAACTGTAAAGCGACGGCGCGACCAATCCCGCTTGTCGCACCTGTGATCAGAAAAGTCCCCATAATTCATTCGCTCCCCTCAAAAAGATGACGTTACGATGTATAATTAATGATAATACATGACAGAAACGAGGTCAGCTTATAATATGTTGCGACGCATACAAGTACTCTTTTCCCTCATTTTGCTCGCAGGACTCATTGCGATATTATCGTATTACTGGAGCTCACAAGTAATTGGATTGTTCTCGATTCTCGTCTTTTTGACAACGTTCAGTATATTACTCGTCATCTTACTTGAAAATCGAAATCCACAACGTACGCTCATTTGGGCAATCGTCATGATTGGTTTTCCAGTCATCGGATTATTTGCATACTTTGTATTCGGCCAGAACTATCGACGTAAACGTATGTTCAAAGAAAAAGCGATGCTTGATGAAGAGACATACTTGGCCTATCGTCAGAAAGCGATGACGTTGTCGCCGTCTCTTATGTTCGCCCACGACGATTATGAGAAGCTGATGCATCTTACTTCTTCGTTGAACCAATTACCTGTTTCATCGAATACGTATACCCAAATCTTGACGAACGGCCGTGAAAAATTCTCGAAGTTATTGCCGGCTCTGAAAGGAGCGTCCCGACACATCCATCTAGAGTATTATATTTTTCGGGAAGATCGTATTTCTCGGGAAATACAGCGAATCTTGATTGAAAAGGCGAAGGCGGGGGTCGAAGTCCGGTTTTTGTACGATGCGGTCGGGTCCATTCATACGAGTGGCACGTTCTTTGAAGAGATGAAGCAAGCTGGTGTCCAAGTCCAGGCATTCTTTCCAGTTGTATTGCCACTCGTTTCGAGTAAGACGAACTATCGAAACCATCGAAAAATCGTGGTCATCGATGGTACCGAGGCATTCACAGGGGGCTTGAATGTAGGGGATGAGTACTTGGGTGAGCACTCTAAGTTCGGATTTTGGCGCGACACTCATCTGTATGTAAGAGGAGAAGGGGTATCTGAACTGCAACTGATTTTCTTGCAAGATTGGTATTACATGACCGGGGAACGCCTATTCACACCGTTCTATCTAGAGCCGCTTGAGACGGTAAGAAGTGCGAGCGGAGGGGTTCAAATCGTTGCGAGTGGACCGGATGAACCTTATGAGACGATGAAATCTATTTACTTTTCACTCATCAATGCTGCGAAAAAATCTGTCTACATTTCGTCACCTTACTTGATTCCGGATGAAGACATTATGAGTGCCTTAAAGACGGCATCATTATCAGGAATTGATGTCCGCATCGTCTTACCGAGTTATCCCGACCATAAAATCGTGTTCTACGCGAGTCGGTCCTATTATGAAGAACTGTTACTCGCCGGGGTAAAGATCTATCTATATGAGAAGGGATTCATGCATTCAAAAGTCATCGTGGTGGATGATGGATTAGCCACGATTGGGACGGCGAACATGGATTTTCGGAGCTTTCATTTGAACTTCGAGGTCAATGCGCTCCTCTATAACACGAACTCAGTCCATCAACTGAAACAAGACTTATATGATGATTTCGAAGGGTCACACGAACTCGTATTAGAAGAGTTCGCGAAACGGTCATTCTTTATCAAACTCGTTGAATCATTAGCCAGAATGTTTTCACCACTGCTATGAGGAGGGAGCAAGATGCGGTTTGCAATCGATCGGGAAGGGGATATCGTTGATTCCTTTACATTAAATCGGATGCAAGCAGAGCAACGTGCTCCTTTTCGATGCCCGACTTGTCAGGAAATATTGATTGTGAAGCAAGGTGTGAAGAAACGGCTGCATTTTGCGCATATCCACACCTGTGGGAGAGCTGAATCGGTCATGCATCATCAGGATAAATGGGCAATATGCCAGTGGCTTCAAGAGAATGGCTATCCTGTCGAGCAAGAAGTGACGATTAAGAATCGTCGGGCTGACATCATCACGAACATGGACGGGCAGCACACCGTGTTCGAAATTCAGGCATCTCCTTTACGACCTGAAGAATACGCCGAACGAACGAATGATTATCGACGAGCGGGGCTTGATGTGATTTGGATTGCGAGCGGTCTCGATTTGAGAAGCAATCAATCGTTTCAACCATGGATGCGTCTAGAACTTTTTCAGCGACATCGGTTATTGACGGTGAAAAATGGGAGATTGTTACGCTTCAATGGATTTCCGATTTCGATCAAGTATGGAATCGGAAACTGGGAAATCTCATCTTCAGTGAACACGTCACCGTACGAAGCTTATTATCGGTTCGATGCTTTTGAATGGATAGAGATGATTCGTCGTAAACGCATGTCGCCGATTTATCCGTCTCCGCTAAATCGACGGCTCATATTGAATCGGCTCTATCCACTTGGTCTGTTACCCGGATTATTACCGACCGCCTGTTACCTTCCGCTTTCATCGCTTTGGGGAATCCGTGTACATCCGATTGATTTTCAGACCGTGCATTATTTGAATCGATACGAGGCACCGCGCGATTCCGTGGAATGGAGTATTCAAAAAACGTGTCGCCAATTTGGAGTGACACCGACAAGCGACTTTTTCCAGTCATTTCATGTACAATGGAAACAACTCTTGAATGCGAGTCGTCTATCCTGTGATGTCAGGTCATGGCCGCATCCAAAGCATTACGAGGAGGCCAGACATCACGATACACGTTTGTTTCAAGGACTTCAGCGATTGATCTTACAATCGACTTAATCATCGAAAAGGAAGTGGACGTATGTCAGAGGTATTGACTAGACAGCAAGTTCCAGTGGAAGAAACATGGAACTTAGAAACCATCTACAGCAATGACGAGGCTTGGGAATCGGATTTTCAAGCGTTAAAAGAGAAAGTGCCGGCATTGATTGGATTTAAAGGACGCCTTGGGGAGTCGGCGGAAACGTTGCACGAAGCGTTGCAACTTCGAGACGATCTCTCACGTCAGTTACATAAGCTATATACGTATGCTCATATGCGCTATGACGAAGACACGGCGAATAGCCATTATCAAGCATTGAATGATCGTGCCGGCTCACTTGCGTCTCAAGTTTCAGCACAACTCGCGTTTATGACACCTGAGTTGCTCTCGATTGATGAGAATCAGATTGAAGCCTTCATGGAGCAGAATGAGTCACTTCGCGTTTATCGTCATGCATTCGATGAGTTGGCACTAGAGCGTCCACACGTGTTGACGGAGGCGGAAGAATCGATTTTGGCACAAGCCGGAGATGTGCTCGGTCAATCGAGCTCGACGTTCGGTATGCTCAACAACGCAGATTTAAAATTCCCGAAAGTGAAAAATGAAAAAGGGGAAGAAGTTGAGTTGACGCACGGTCGATATATCACGTTCCTTGAATCGGCTGACCGAAGCGTTCGCGAAGGGGCATTTAAAGCGATGTACGGGACGTACGCGCAATATTTGAATACGTTCGCCTCAACATTATCTGGAAGTGTGAAGAAAGATAACTTTTATGCGACTGTCCGTAAGTTTGAAAGTGCAAGACAGTCCGCGCTCCATCATAATGCGATTCCCGAGTCTGTATACGACGGGCTTGTAGAAGCGGTAAACGAACGACTCGACTTGTTACATCGTTATGTCGCGTTGCGTAAGCGAGCGCTCGGCTTAGATGAGTTGCATATGTATGACCTCTACACACCGCTCGTCAAAGATGTCGAAATGAAAGTATCGTATGAAGAAGCGAAACAATGGATGGTAGATGGTTTGGCACCACTCGGAGAAGAGTACGTCCAAATCGTCAAAGACGGTCTCGATTCGCGTTGGGTCGACGTTCGAGAGACACGCGGTAAGCGTAGCGGTGCTTACTCCTCGGGAGCATACGATACGCAACCGTTCATCCTGATGAACTGGCAAGATAACGTCAACAACTTGTTCACGCTTGCACACGAGTTCGGACACTCGGTGCATAGTCATTACACGCGCGCATCGCAACCATATCCGTATGGCGATTACTCGATCTTCGTTGCAGAAGTGGCATCGACGACGAACGAAGCTTTGTTGAATGACCATTTGTTGAAAACGAGAACAGCGAAAGAAGAACGTCTCTACTTGTTGAACAATCAGCTTGAAACGTTCCGTGGAACATTGTTCCGTCAAACGATGTTCGCTGAATTCGAACACATGATTCATCAAGCTGCTCAAGAAGGCGTATCGCTCACTCCGGAGTACTTAAATGAAACATACCTCGAGTTGAACAAACGTTACTTCGGAGACGAGATTGTCATCGATGAAGAGATTTCATATGAGTGGGCGCGCATCCCGCACTTCTATTACAACTACTACGTCTATCAATATGCGACAGGGATTTCGGCATCTGCTGCACTGTCACAACAGATCATGGAAGAAGGGGAGCCAGCCGTGCGTCGTTATATCGATAACTTCTTGAAGGCGGGTTCTAGTGACTATCCGATCGAGGTGTTGAAGGCGGCTGGCGTCGATATGACGACGAAGGAGCCGGTATTAAAAGCGCTCGATCAGTTCGAAGCGGTTCTTGATGAAATGGAATCATTATTGTTCTCGTGAACAATATGTGACAATATGCACAAAGAGGTTGTCAGATGATTCTGCACTAGGTATATTATAAGTGTGAAATCAATCACAAACCCCTTTATTGACCGTAAACTTTCTCCCATCTTGTAGGCCTTCCCCGGGCCTCAAGGTTCGATGTCTCTTGTCCCCGCTTGAGACGTCAAAAACCCCATGGCTCCCCGGCCATGGGGTTCTTTTTTATTTCGTTTGAGCCCACGCTTCACCGCTACATCCTGGCACAGGACGGCAACGCTGTTGTAGGGAGAGTTTCTTCAATTCGCGTTCAATCACCGTCTTATCCAAGTCTAGAATGTACGAAAGCTCTGTTATGGTCGACGCATCATAGCGTGCCAACACTTTGGCTACATCCCAATCGGTCGAACGGCTCGGTGCATAACCTAACAATTCAGTCATGACCGATTGATAGACGTCGTACGGATAAACCCCTTCAATCTTCAATGCTTCATCGCGCGTCACGAATGTGAGTGCGGGCAATAACTCAATCTCCCAATCTTTCAACACTTGATGGTCGACAGCTAGTGCATTCAAGAGCTGGTTCGATTGAAGATCGGCTTCGAGTTCACTTAAATCAAGACCATACTCTTCGAAAGAACGTGCGATTTCCCATAAATCGATTGAACCAAGTTGTTCACCAGAGAATAGATCATTCACATGCAAATGACGCAAGAAGCGCATCGCATGACGTTTCCCTTGTAATTCTAGCGCTTTGATCATGGTGAGAAGGCGAACTTCTTCCTGACATCCGCCAACACAGCTAGGAACGGTAGAGACCATTCGAAAACGAATCACGTGTCCGTATTCAATCTCTAACTTTTTGATCAGTGTCATCACATGAAAGTTCTCAGGACTTGAGATGTCCATGAAATAGAATAACTCCAATGGCTTATACGTTACTTGAATAGGAGTTTCTTCCAGTGAACAGGATGACCCATTACATTGTTCAAGTTCCATTTGTGTCGCCTCCTCTCGTCAAAAAACTCATTTAACTTTGTAAACTCATTGTAGCAACGAAAAAAAAAGGTTGGCAATGTATCTGCTCAACCTTCCAACCGACTTATTTTTAATTCCATGAATCGGACGATTTTATTTTTAGCGGGACGATAGGGGAGACCATGTTTTTCAAGAAGTCCTTCGAACGCACGTTTTCCCTCTTCTTCATTCGTCACTTCAAATTCTATTTCATAGTCGGTCGTCTCCAAATAATGGCTTTCGTCCAAAACGAGGAGACCGTCTTCTGTCTGGAGCTCTGCCCGGTTCGTCTCGAGTCGACCGAGATGCTCAAGCGGTGCATTTAGCTGAAACGGAGCCAATGCCTGCTTCATTTGCTCGTCATGAATGATTCCATACTTAAACAAATCCTCAGCCTCATCTTCTGTAATTGTGGCGTGTGTCTCAAGCAAGCCGACCTCGTTGGGTTGCTTTAACGTCAGCACTTGACCATGTTTCTTCTCGCGAATGCGAAGTGCTGCCCCGTTCGCTTTTAGCTGAAAAGAAGGGGTGTCGAAATAATCATTCGCCTGCCAACGAACTTGGTCATCAAGCTGATAGGCACGTAGGAGTGTCTCATACTCGTCTTTCGTCAACATTGATTTAAATTCAATTTCCACTTCTTGGGTCATGAATCATCGCTCCATTCTATGAACAATTGTTCGTTTATGATACCATACAAACGGATACATACGGAAAGGACGCGTTTTTTCCGGAAAAGAACGAAAGTGGTGACAGCGTATGCAATCAGTGAACTGGGATCAGTTTTTAGTACCGTATCAAATCGCGGTAGACGAGTTGAAAGTCAAATTGAAAGCCGTTCGTAAGCAATTCAAGTCCCAAAATGACCATTCTCCGATTGAATTTGTCACAGGTCGAGTGAAGCCGGTCGGGAGCATTCTCGAGAAAGCGAAACGAAAAAATATCGCTGACCATGAATTGGCGACGGATATGCAGGATATAGCGGGATTACGAATCATGTGTCAATTTGTCGATGATATCGTTCACGTCTTGGATTTGCTACATCGTCGAACAGATTTTAAAATAGTGGAAGAACGCAATTACATTACCCATCAGAAAGACTCGGGCTATCGATCGTATCATGTCATCATCGAGTACCCGGTTCAGACGATTCACGGTGAAATCCCTACGCTCGTTGAAGTGCAAATCCGCACGCTTGCGATGAATTTCTGGGCCACGATTGAGCACTCATTGAATTATAAATATGATGGTGACATGCCTCTTGAAGTGCAGGAACGATTGAGACGTGCAGCCGAGGCGGCCTTTTTACTCGATGCCGAGATGAGCCAACTCCGCGTTGAAATTCAGGACGCCCAGCAAGTGTTTCGGGATAAAGAGATGAACGTGAAAACGGACGAAGACTAGGGGGAAACCGATATGCAGTTTGCGATTGTATCGAGGGGAGATACGCGATCAGCGGAGATCGCCCAGGAACTGACTGAAAAACTTCAAGCCGCCGGGCATACATTATCGGAACAGCCCCGAATCGTAGTATCGGTCGGAGGGGACGGGACGATGTTACAGGCGTTTCATAAATACATCGACCGACTCGATGAAACGCTACTTGTCGGGATTCATACCGGGCATCTCGGCTTTTATGCCGATTGGCAACCGGATGAGTTGGATGAACTGACCGAGATGATCACGAGCGAATCGTTCGAGCCGGTCTCCTATCCGCTCGTTGAGGTGCTCATTGACTATGAGAACGGGGAGACTGATCGTCGACTGGCGATGAATGATTGCACGATTAAGAACTACAAGCGAACGCTCGTCTGTGATTTATCGATTCGAGACGACTACTTTGAAACGTTCCGTGGAGATGGATTATGTATTTCGACACCATCGGGTTCGACCGCCTACAATAAGGCACTCGGTGGAGCAATCGTTCACCCATCGATTGAAGCCATTCAAGTGACTGAGATGGCTTCAATCAACAACCTAGTGTATCGAACGATCGGTGCACCGCTTCTCTTACCAAAACACCATCAAGTGAAAATCAAACCGCACACGAAAACCGAATTTGAATTGGCGTTTGACCATCAAGAAGCGTTGTCCTGGTCGGATGTCGTCTCGATTCGATGTGCGGTCGCAAAAGAAAAAGTGACGTTCGCTCGCTTCCGGCCCTTCCCATTCTGGCGCCGAGTTCGCGAATCGTTCATCGAGGAAGGAAAGTAACGAATGCAAGGGTTTACGATTCGTCGCGTTGTGGAGAAAGCCGTCCCACTTCGCGACTTTTTAATGCAAGATATGGGGATTTCTCGAAAGATGCTCACGCTCGTGAAGCATGAAGGGGATATCGAAGTGAATGGCGTGCACCGCACCGTAAGACATGAACTCGAACCAGGAGATGAAGTGATGGTGCGATTCCCGCTTGAAGCCCCCTCACTCGACATGGTCGCCTCAGATCGGCCCATTCGAATTCTGTATGAAGATGATACGCTGTTGGCGGTCGATAAACCGGCAGGGATTGCCACGATTCCATCACGAGTACATCCGACCGATACACTTGCGAACGCTGTACTCGGCTATTATCAACGCATCGGTCTGTCATCTGCGATTCACGTGATCAATCGGCTCGATCGCGACACGAGCGGTGTCGTCTTGTTTGCAAAGTATGGATTTATTCATCATCGATTTAGTGAACTTCAGAAAGCGAATGGATTGGTGCGTACGTACAAGGCATTGGTCGAAGAAGAAGTGACACCACAAACGATTGAAGCACCGATCGGGCGTGCCGAGAATTCGATTATGGAGCGAGTCGTGACAACTGAGGGACAACGCGCCATCACGCATATCCTCGCATGTCAGCCATTTGAGAGCGGCTCGTTATTGACGATTCGACTCGAGACGGGACGGACCCATCAAATTCGCGTGCATTTGCGCCATATCGGTCATCCGCTCATTGGGGACTCCATGTATGGGGGGACGACTCGTATGCCCCGTCACGCCCTTCACAGCGCGTCTGCGCGATTCATTCATCCGATGACAGGGGATGAGATTCAGATTGAGGCGCCAATTCCGGAAGATTTTCGAACTGTATAAAGAAATCCCTCAAGGTAAAACCTTGAGGGATTTTGTCAATCATCATCAAACATATAGGTTTTTGATTTAGAAGCCACGTTCATGACGAGACCGATGGCAATCATGTTCATGATAATCCCTGTTCCCCCGTAACTGACGAACGGGAGGGTAAGTCCAGTGATCGGCAAGACACCGATTGTCATACCGATGTTTTGGAACACTTGGAACGTGAACATGGCGATGACACCGGTGACGATATAACTTCCGAACGCGCTACTAGACTCTAACGCAATGTGAATCATCCGATAGAGGAATAAGAAGAAGACGATGATCACGAGAGCTGCGCCAATGAACCCATAGTGTTCTGCGATAACAGCAAATATGAAGTCCGTTTGAGATTCCGGTAAATAGACGAGACCCTGGCCGTATCCTGCTCCGAACATCTGTCCAGAACCGATTGCCTGTAGCGATTTGATTAATTGGAATGCCAGATCATCTGAATATTCGTAAGGATAAATCCAGGCCTGGAAGCGGTTGAGGGCGTGTCCAGGTACGAATGCTTGTAAGACTTCGAAATGGGCAAAGAACAGATACATGAATGTGCCGATGGTCAAAGCCGCAGCGCTGAAGAGACCAAGAAGCCACTTCCAACCGATTCCCGAGACGATGATGATGGCGCCGAGCATCGTCATCAGAACGAGCCCGGTCCCTAAGTCTGGTTGTGTCACAATCAGCCCGAGCGGCGGGATGGCGACTAGTACCAGTTTCACGAGGAGCCATGTATCGAGTTGTGACGATCCGTAACGTTTATTGTGCTCATAGACGATGGTCGACATAGAAATCAATAAAAAGAGCTTCATGAATTCGGCTGGCTGGAAACTGAATCCAGGCACGTTATACCAACCATACGCCCCGTTAATGTTCGGTACGAGCGACGTGTCACGTAACGGAATCAGACCGACGAGCAGAAGTAGACCGAATGCGTATAAGTACCAATGGATTTTCCGGAGTTGCTCATATTCAATCGTCATGATCGCGAACATTGCAAAAAAGCCGATGACATAACGAATGCCTTGTTCAAGAGCGAAGTTGATATGTTGAAGTCGCGTTGGCAACATCGGTTGAGCGGTATAGATTGCACCGAGACTGATGATCATCAATAGGAAGACGATGGTCAACAGTGTCGTATCTAAACTTTTAAAATATGATTGTATACGGTTCATAATGGAGTCGAATCACCCTTTCTATACGTATTTTATCTTACCGCAACTTAAAAAAATCGCAATACGTAACGAGTCGGTTGACAAAACAGAAACCTTTCTGTAATCTGAGAACAGATATTATCACCAGGTACTAAAAAGGGGAGTTTATGATGTCAATTTATCCAACATTAACGAATAAAACGTACGTCGTCATGGGGATTGCCAACAAGCGCTCGATTGCATGGGCGATTGCCAAAACGCTTGATGAGGCAGGGGCGAAGCTCGTGTTAACGTATGCGGCAGAACGATTCAAATCGGGTCTCGAGTCACTCGCGAGTGAGTTGAAACAAGAAGCGATTCTACTTGAGTGTGATGTGACGAATGACGAAGCGATTGATTCAACATTCCGTTCGATTCACGAACAAGCTGGCGAGATTCAAGGAATCGCGCATTCGATCGCATTTGCTGACAAAGAAGCATTGCGCGGTGAGTTCTCAGAAATGACACGTGGTCAGTTCGCGCAGGCATTAGACATCTCAGCATTTAGTTTGACGGCAGTTGTGAAAGCGGCGAAGCCTTACTTCGCACAAGACGCCTCGGTGATCACACTCACTTACCTCGGCGGCGAGCGTGTCGTTCCGAACTACAACTTGATGGGTGTCGCCAAAGCGGCACTTGATTCGAGCGTCAAGTATTTGGCGAACGAATACGGTCCACATGGTGTGCGTGTCAATGCTATCTCGGCGGGGCCGATTCGTACATTGTCAGCCAAAGGGGTTGGTGATTTCAACAGTATCCTTTCTGAGCTTGAACAGAAGGCGCCATTGCGTCGAAACGTTTCGGCGGAAGAAGTAGCTTCGACAGGTCTCTTCCTCCTCTCGGGGATGGGAAGTGGCGTGACCGGCGAAGTCATTCACGTAGATAGCGGATACCATATTTTATAAGTTTGGGGAATGGCGCAGTGATGCGCCATTTTTGTATTACCTCGTGAATAAATCGGGTAAGGACCTATGAAGGAGGTCAGATCATGGGTCCCTATCAGATTGATTTTACTGTCGTACAATACGTCAACCGACAAGTCCAGCCATCAGGTCGAGCAAGCATCGAACCGGTGACACGAATCAAACGTGTCCAACGAATCCGACCTCGACGTGAAGAATGGCTTGAAGAAGAGCAAGAAAAAAACCCCGGTCGCTATGTCGACCGGAGCATATAAGGTTAGCCTCGGAAACGGAACGTCTCATAGACGTTCCATGTTTCATTTTCGAGTTCATACATGACGGCCATCCGAGTGATCGTCTCTTCGAAATGAACCTGCTCCATACGCATACGTTCGAGGACGTCGAACAGCTCGGCATCGGTCAAATCTTGACCAATCGTGATGTGCGGCAAGAATTCATATTTCGGTGCTTGGTTGAGCACACCTTCATGCAGTTGTTGCTGAAGAGTCGACAAATCACGTGTCGGTAACACTTTTAAATACAAGACATTGTTCGTCGGTGCGAAAGACCGGACGCCATCGACTTTCAACTGAATCGGTTTAGTCGAATCCGCAACTTGTTGCAAGTACTCGAGTACTTTCGGCAAGTCTTCTTCTGACACCTCTGTCCGCTCTTTAATGGTCACGTGAGGTGAAATCAACGCATATTTTGTGTCATAGCGTTTTCGATAAGAGTTCGCAAAATCTTGCACTTGTTTAGACGGAAATAAGACTACCCCAATCTTCATTCCTCTTCCCCCTTTAATCGTTTAACCTACATGTTAATGATGACCGATTTAATGTGGGAAGTCAAAGCAGGGTTCGTCTTTTTTCAATTTTTCAGTATAATGGTTATATCATATAGAGAGACGATGACTCTCTGAACGAAGGGATGTGAAGCGGGATTTCGATCCTGCGCCTATTATGAAACACGTACCACACTCACGTGACGTCCGAGAAGCGGCTCGTGCTCGTTTGCTCGAACGCGGGGTCACGATTGAATCGATTGCTGAAATCGTATACCAGATGCAGGCACCTTATTCGCCACATCTTTCTCTAAAAGATTGTATGGATTCTGTCGAGGCGGTTCTTGATAAACGTGAACTACAACATGCGATTCTCGTGGGATCAGAGCTCGATATGTTGGCTGAAAAAGGGCAATTATCCGAACCGCTTCTGTCGATTATCGCCTCAGACGAAGGTTTATTTGGAGTGGACGAGACGATTGCAATCGGTGCCGTCAACACATATGGTTCGATTGCCGTTACGACTTTCGGATACTTAGACAAGGCAAAAATCGGTATCATCAAACAACTCGACACGAAGATGGATGATGGGCAAGTGCATACGTTCATGGACGATCTCGTCGGTGCCATCGCTGCCAACGCTTCAGGACGATTGGCGCACCGGTTACGAGATATGGTCGATTTCGGAGAAGAAGAGATGCGTGAAAGAAAAGGGTTGTATTGATGAAGTGGACACCGCAGATGGTGGTCATCACCGGGACGGTCGCATATGTGATCGTGTCGGTGTTTGTCGTTTTAGGGGCGGTCGATCCGATGAACACATTCGTATATGAATGGTTACAGCCGCTACCGGATCGAGTGTTTGCCTACGTGACAGAGCTCGGGAGTGCACAAGTCATTGTGGGACTCTCCATATTAGGATTGTTGTTCTGGTATTGGCGTGGGGACCGTATCGAAGCGTGGCGCCTAGCGCTCGTCGGAATCGGGACACTTCTGTTTACTCAAGTGCTGAAGCTCGTCTACGGAATCGACCGACCGCTCATTGATGCATCCCTCGATGCAACGACATACAGTTTTCCGAGCGGACATGCCTCAGGATCGCTTGCACTATATGGATTGACAGCTTATGTACTGTATCGAAAGAAACAGTCGAGAGTCGTCATCTTCATTCTCTTGTGCCTCGTCCTTGCGGTCTCGCTCAGCCGAGTCATCTTAAACGTTCATTACTTTAGTGATGTGCTTGGCGGTTGGCTCGTTGCGTTGACGATGATTGCATTGTCTGAATGGATCATAAGGAGGAGAACGGTTTGATCGTTGTGGTAGATGTAGCAAAATGGTTATTCGTTCAAAAGAAAGAAGCTGATGAGGCATCAGTTCCCACGATATTAGTGGAAAAAGATAGAGAAGGGGCGACATGGTTCACCTCGATGAAAATTTTGTTCCAGTTAAAGAAATGGACGGGTCGACGTCGTTTTGTTCCCCTTTTACTGTGTGATGAGCACACCTATCGTTCATATGAAGTTTTTCATGTCGATGCTGTGCCGTCGTTGGCTCTACTCGACGGGGGGCGGACGTTACTAGTGGACAATAAACGAGATGAGTCATTTGATGTTGTGATACGGGAAAGCGGATTGGAAACAGAAAAATCGATTTTATTGTTCGCGCTTCAGTATATTGAACAGATGACGAATGAATCAGTCGTTTTTGCCGGAGATGAGTCGATTGAGGCGACGCGGATCGTCCCGACAGCATTGTTGGATAAGGCGGACCGCTTAGAATCAGGACGTCGTCTATTTAAATGGATGCATGATGAAGACTTACGTAAGGAGAATCAACATGACTGATTGGGAAATGACATTTCAACAATTATTGGACGAACAAGTGGATGAAGTGAACGTGCCACGCGAAGATTTTTTATCCGTTCGAACCATTTTGATTGAGAAAGGCTGGCTCTTTCAAGTAGTAGGAGAGGCCAAGCATGGTGGCGTGACGATTTATCGCAGAAACCCGGTCACTGCGAATTCATAATGGCAAGAGACGAATGAATATAAAGATTCACTCGTCTCTTTTTTTATGCATTCATGAAGAGACAGAAGTTTGTGGGCGAAGTTCCCAAAAGTCAGTCGTAACCGCTTACATTTTGTGATTGATTTCGTTTTATACTACAGGTGTAGGAGGCCTCTACTATGCAACTGAATGAAAAAAGTAAACGAATCTTAAATGTCATCTTGCATGAAAAGCAAATGACACTAGACACCTTGACGATGATGCTTCCATATTCTCGACGGACAGTCGAATATGAATTGGAACGTATACAAGAATGGCTCGTCGGAAACGGACTATCGAATTTGAAGATGGACGGAACAAAAATAGAATTGACCGTGACAGAGGCGCTAATCGAGCAAGTCGAGTGCGCCGAATTAGTCTGGTCAGAAGAAGAACGAGAGCTTGTCATCACGCTATTCGCGATGACCCAAGTCGAATTTCTATCCAGTTTTCATTTTCAGCACCTATTAGATGTTTCCAAGTATACGGTCCAAGAAAGTTTGAACACCGTTAAAAAGCAGGCGGCCCAATTCGGGATTGATTTTTCTTATACGAGGAAAGAAGGATATCGGTTCAACGGTCATCTCCAAACGGTCGCATTATACGTGTACCGAACAATTGAACAATTGCTTGAGAAGTCAACGTTCGCTCAATTACTCGATTTATGTTTCGATTCTTGGCAAGTTGAGTTTATGGAACGGATCGGACAGATTGAACATTTTGAAAACTTGAATCAGTTTCAGTTTGTCGAAAGCCATCGTGAAAAATTAGCATATTTTCTGATGATTGGGTCTAGGTTATCACCTGACGCATATGTTCAAGATGACGATTCCTGGTTGACAGAAAAAGTCGATGCATCAATCCGAGACAATTTTGAAGATGTTCCACAGCTGTGGGAGACATTGATGATGTTAATTCAAGGTGGTTCAAAAGTGTCGGAAGAAATGGATGAGCTGGTACAGCAAAATCTTGCGTCTATCATGATTGAGGTGATTGAGCGCTTTGAAGGTTTGAGTTGTACACGTGTAATCGAACGCGAAGCGTTATGTGAAAAACTAGTCCTCCATGCGAAAGCGACGCTCAATCGTGTCCATACCGAAATTATGCCGTCAGATGAATTGGAACGATATGTGATGAAGGAGCACCGTGTACTAAATGTAATTGTCGACCGCTCTCTCGACCCGATTCGAGACCAAATTCAGACGAAAATTCCAAGTTCAGAAGTCATGTATTTCACTCTTCATTTTGCGGCCCATCTTCATCAACAGGGGCAACATCTAGATGAAAAAATGAAAGCGATTGTCGTATGTCCAAGCGGGATTAGCGTTTCGCATATGCTCGATCACATTTTGAAAAATCAATTTCCTGACTTTGTGTTTCTGCCACCAATTTCGCAACGGGATGTCTTGGAGTTTGCACCGCTTGTCGATTTGATTTTTACGACGGTGCGATTGCCGCTAGCGGTTCAACAACAAGCACACGTGACGCTTGTTCCGACACTACCGACAAGGCTAGAACAGCTTGCCTTAAAGCGCCAAATCCAACAGCGCTTCATCGCAAATGGGAGCGTCGCCCGAATGGAAGTCGCAGATATTCTCGAAGTGGTGAAGAAATATGCAACAATCCATCAAGAAGCGCAACTAAGAAAAGAATTGAAACATCTGCTACAAGATGAACCGATGAAAGATGAATGGAAAGGGGGACAACCCGTGCTAAATCAACTCGTAACAAAAAAAGAAATCCAACTTGACGATCAAGTATCGGATTGGCAGGAGTCCATTCGTCTCGCGGCCAAACCACTTGTTGATAATGGAACAATCGAATCTCGTTATGTTGAGACGATGATTGAGAACGTCATAGAACATGGTCCGTATATCGTGCTCATGCCACAAATTGCAATCCCTCATGCGAGGCCGGAAGATGGTGTAAATCACCTTGGGATGAGTGTGCTGAAGTTAACAAAACCTGTATTCTTTCCTGGAGAGAAACCGGTTCGTGCTTTCTTTGTCCTAGCGGCAATCGATCAAACGACTCATTTAAAAGCCCTTGCACAGTTGACCGAGCTATTAGGAAATGAACAGGACGTGTCACTTCTTTTAGAAGCAGACACAGTAGACGATATTGTTGAGGTACTCAATCGCTATTCAGAGGAGGAAGAATAATGAAAAAGATTTTAGTGGTATGCGGTAATGGATTAGGCTCGAGCTTTATCATGGAATTGAACGTAAAAAAAGCACTCGAACAAATGGGGAAAGAGGCGGATGTCTCTCATACAGACCTGGCGACGGCACGAACTGAACCAGCAGATATTTATCTCGGAGCTCAGGATATCATCGGAACGTTAGATGATGGTTCAAAAGAAATCGTCGCACTCGAGAACGTGATGAATATTGAAGAAATTAAATCAAAACTAGATGGAAAAGTTTAAGATAGATGAAATTTTATTAGGGGGGAACGCTCATGCTTGATTTGATTATGCGAGATATATTGGGGACACCTGCCATACTGGTTGGACTGTTCGCTTTGATTGGGCTCGTTCTACAGAAGAAAGATATTGCTTCAATCGTCTCTGGTACATTGAAGACAATCATGGGGTTTGTGATTATCGGGGCGGGTGCCGGCGTCATCATAGCGGCACTCGACATATTCGGACAGATGTTCGACGAAGCGTTCAGTATCCGAGGGGTCATTCCGAACAACGAAGCGATCGTTGCGGTTGCGCAAGATGCGTTTGGTGTCGAAACGGCAATGATCATGGTGTTCGGTATGGTTATGAATATCGTGCTCGCACGTATCACGCCATTTAAATACATCTTCTTGACAGGTCACCATACGTTATTTATGGCAAGCTTACTAGCAGCAATTTTATCCGTATCAGGACTCGATGGTACGTTATTGATCATCGTCGGATCGGTATTGCTAGGACTCTGTATGGTCTTATTCCCGGCACTCCTTCAACCTTTTGTACGTCAAATTACTGGCTCTGACGATTTTGCAGTTGGACATTTCGGGTCACTCGGATACTTTGTTTCAGGGACAATCGGAAAATATGCGGGAAACAAAGAGCATTCAACCGAGCAGATTCAAGTACCGAAACAACTTGGTTTTTTACGTGATACGTCGGTAGCAGTTTCGTTGACGATGACCTTACTCTTCGTGGTCGTCGCAATCTTTGCCGGTCCTGCGTTCATTGAAACAGAATTATCAGATGGGTCGAACTATATCGTCTTCTCTATCATCCAAGCCATTACTTTTGCAGCGGGCGTGTATATCGTACTTGCGGGGGTTCGCATGTTGATTGCCGAAATCGTACCTGCCTTTAAAGGGATTGCTGATAAGATGGTTCCGAACGCAAAACCTGCGCTCGATTGTCCGACAGTTTTCCCATTTGCACCAAACGCTGTCATTATTGGATTTCTTGCAAGTTTTGCCGCTGGATTATTTTCGATGTTTCTATTACCGTTGTTTGGTTTGGCGGTCATCGTCCCGGGTCTCGTACCTCACTTCTTTACAGGAGCGACAGCGGGAGTATTCGGGAACGCTACGGGTGGACGTCGAGGAGCGATTCTTGGATCGATTGCTAACGGAATTCTGATTAGTTTCTTACCGGCTTTGTTACTTCCGCTATTAGGGAACTTAGGTTTTGAAAGTACGACGTTTGGAGACTCTGACTTTGCTATTGTGGGCATTCTAGTCAGTTGGCTCGTTTCATTGTTCTCATAATGTGAAAAATGAGGTCTTTCTCCCATATGGAGACAAGACCTCATTTTTTTACGCGTTCGAAGCGAGTTTGATTTTTTGTCGTTTCATCTTGTGTAGTAACCAAGCATAGAGGACTTCACAAGAATTGTGAGGAAGGATCAGCTCCACCAAAGGGTGAGCGTGACCAAATATAGTGAAGCGCGAATGGTCTTCGTCGAGCAGAGAGACTTGAATATCCGTCGCATCCTGTAGTGAAATGCGCTGTTCCCCTGCGTGAGCATCTTTAAGTTTCAGCATTTTTCCATTCGTCGCAAACTTGGTGAACGATGAGACTCCTTGTACTTTCAGTTGTTCCATTTCGTGTATCTATCCATCGCGTGATGAATAGATTTTCACCTCGCTTTCTCTATATTGCCTTCCATTCCTCCAGAAGGTTATTCCTAGTATAACGCCTCGTTCGAAAAAGAAAAGTGTTAATTTAACAAAAAATTAAGACAATTTGTTATCAATTTTTAAGAATAGCGTTCAACCCTGTCTAGCATAGGAATAAGGTTGAAACAATCGGTCTGAAAATAACAAAAAAGAACCCCGTTTTCAGAGGTTCGCATCTATTGGTTACATGTATGACCTTATAATCGCTCAATCTGCCATGTACGACGGCGATACAACAACTGTCCTTTTAAGGCGATGGATTCTTTCTTCGCATCGAAGTCCTCTTCAAGAACGGACATGTCTTCATAGCGACCCGCTACATAGAATGAGATGACGATTTGGCGATTGAACAAACTGCGTTTCGTATGATCGAAATCGATGATCAGACCTTGAGGTGCCAACTCGAGTAATTCATCAATGACAGGAAGTGGAATCGGAACAAAACTGATGTTACGAATATCACGATCAAGTTTACTTTGCAACATGTTTTGAACGAAACGATTGATTGTCGACCAATCGCGAATATAAAGACTGCTATGTCGATCGTTTGCTTCATTGAAGAATACAATCTCATTATCGAGCGAATCCAAGAACGGCTTCTTGATTCCGCGTTCCATATGACTTAAAAACAAGATTTCTGCAATTTCATGATCGGACAGAGTTTCGAGCGTGTTGTAGTCCGGAAAATCGATCGCTGTGAATGTTGTTTGGTTATTCAAATACTTAGACGAGAACGAAGATAGTTCATGCGCTTCAATATAACGAAAACGCGACCTCGAGGATTGTCTCATCCCTTTGATATCCGTTCGACAAATAATCATCGGTCTCGTCACGGAAAGCGCTTCTGTTACATCCGCCAACGTCACACCATGGAGTGTGAAGCGTTGGACGTCCCGGTCTTGCTTCAAATAAAAGAGTTGTTTTGACATATGGTATCCCCTCAGTTTGACATACTACGATTATAGTAGCAAAAACACATGCTTTCCGCCATCTTAAGACGGTACCAGAGGGTTGAGTTCGATACATTTGGGAAAATAGAAGTATAATTGAGGAAACGAATAGGAAAGGCGGGTTACACATGTGGGGATTAAAACGGAGTTTTCCTGAGCTCGCTACGCCCCGGTTTATCCTGCGAGAGCTAGAACCGCGTGATGCTAGAGCACTATATACCATTCTATCCACTGAGGAAGTGATGCGATATTATGGGTCGGACCCGTTGCTTGCCGTCTATGAGGCGAAGAACGTGATCGCTTACTTTAAAGATCAATTTCAGCAAGGGAAGGCCATTCGCTGGGCGATATGCGATCGGATGACGAATGAATTGGTTGGAACGATTGGATTCCATAATTGGACGCCCCAATATTATCGCGCCGAAATCGGGTTTGAGGTTTCCCCTCACTATTGGAGACAAGGGGTGGCTTTCGAAGCCGCTTCAGCTGTCATTCAATACGGTTTTGAAGAATTCAAGTTTCATCGAATCTCTGCGTTGGTCGCACCAGGGAATGAAGGGTCGAATCGACTCGTTCAAAAATTGGGATTTATTGAAGAGGGACTTCTACAAGATTATGCATATAGCCATGGTCGATTCATGGATTTGACTATGTATCGGCTACTCAAAACAGAATGGGAAGAAAAGGAGCACTCGATGATATGAAAGCACTCGTATTGTTACATGGGTTGTGCGGTTCTCCAAAGTACTTTGAACAATTGGAACCGCTATTGAATGCCGAAGTCCACACGCTCACATTACCCGGTCATGCTGGGACGGACGTGGGGCCGGAAACGATGGATCATTTTGCGGACTGGGTCATCGAAGAAATTCGTCTTCGAGGCCTTGAGCGTCCCCTTGTATGTGGGCATTCTTTCGGAGGCTACGTGACGACTAACCTCGTGCGTCGCTATGGAACAGAAATATCAGGATTTGTATTGATTCACTCGACGGCTGCCGCGGATACAGAAGCGGCGCGGGAGAAGCGAAACGGTGCCATTCATCAAGTCATCGAAGAAGGGGTCGAGCCGTTTATTGACGGAATGATTCCAAATGTCTTCTCAAGTGATTCCGACCCGGCGCTCGTTCAACAAGCGATTGCAATCGGATATGAGATGACGGTCGAGGGAATCGTGAACGCGCAACAGGCGATCCGGGATCGTGAAGACGAAGTGGACACCGTCGAAACGACTGACCTCCCCGGCCTATTCATTTACGGCTCAAAAGACCCGAATATGAATGAGGAGCGGGCGTTTTTAGGTGCGTCACGACATACTAAAGCAATCGTTCCGTTCAGTCATATGGGGATGATGGAATCCCCTGAAGAAGAAGCAAAAATCATGAACGAATGGATGCAGGAGGTGGATCATGGAAAAGTATAAGTTAATCGCTATGTCAGGAAGTCTTCGAAAGAAATCTTTTAATACCGCTCTTTTGCATTCGATCATTGAACTGGCTCAAGATGATTTCGACATTGAAGTCGTCTCCATCGAACTTCCACTGTTCAATGATGATTTGATTGATCCAGATGAACCAGAGGTTGTGGCTACTTTGAAGCAAGTCGTTCGGGAAGCTGATGGATTATTGATTGTCACCCCCGAATATAACCATAGCATCCCGGGCGTCCTAAAGAATGCGATCGACTGGCTTTCGCTCGAGCCAGGGACGCCACTTCGGGATAAACCGGTCATGATCGCCGGGGCCTCGCCTGGCATACTTGGAACCGCCAGATGCCAAATCCATCTCCGACAAGTATTTGCCACAAATCGTGCAAATGTTTTACCGGGAAATGAAATTTTCATCACGCATTGTAAAGAAAAGATTGATGATAGTGGGTTGCACGATGAGAAGTCGATTAATCAAATTAACAAAACATTATCGGAATATCGTAAATGGATAGAATTTTGGAAGCGTAACACAAAAAATTAACTTGAAGTCGCTCATGTTGTTTGATAGAAAGGAATTGTGAAAACAAACACAAGAGGAGCGACACCAAAATGGAAACTTACATCGAACTGTACAATGGCGGCGAATTAGGTGATCGGGCGGTAATGAACGATGGGATGACATTTGGACGAATGACGATTGTTGAATTGTTCTATCAATCCAATCATATTTTTGGTTACGTGAAAGAAGATGGTGAAAAACGTTTCTTCCTTGAACCGATTTCAGAGGACGACACATTTACTGTGGATGGGACGACGTATTCACTCCAACAGTTTATCGCGTTGTTTTAAGTAAAATAGAGGATTGATCGAACGCAAGCGACTCGCTTGCGTTTTTTTGTCATTTTCGTCACGATGAAAAGTGAGGTGATGAGGATGAAACTAGTAGCAATCGAACCGACACCAAGTCCGAATAACTTGAAAATCATTGTGGACCCTCCGTTCGAAGGGAGAGGCATAACGTACGATAAAGCGAGTACGGATGCCCCAGCCATCATTCAAGAAATCATTGGGCTTCGAGGCGTCAAATCCGTTTACGCCGTGTCTGATTTTCTCGCTGTCGAGCGACATCCGAAACATGATTGGCATGACGTCATGAATGAAATCCGACGGGCGTTCGGGGAACAAGTTGAGGAAGTCGAATCCACAAAGATGGATACGGACTATGAACCAGTCCATGTATCCGTCCAGTTCGTGCTCGATGTACCGATGCAATTAAAACTCGTCAAAGGGGACGAAGAAAAACGAATCGGGCTGTCGAAACGATTTGTCGATGCAGCGATGGAAGTTCAAGCACAAGTGAAGAATGTCATTCAAGACCGTCGTTGGGTAGAGCAAGCCCCACGCTATGGTGAATTGGATGAAGTCAGTGTCATCGCGCAAGAAGAATTGGAAGCGGCGTATCCTGAAGAGCGCATCGAACGGATCGTGGCCCGTGCGTTTGGTCGTGAAGCAGATTTTGAGGCAAACGCGAACCATTTGCAGTCGGAAAATTGGAAAGATCGGATGGCATTCCTGGATGAACTTGAAATCCATCATGAGAATATGCCCTATTTCCGTCGTGCCTTGGAAGATTCCGTGATGGCAATTCGTCGACAAGCGGTCGTCATGATCGGGATGTTTGAAGAACGACGTGAGGAATATGTCACATATATTGAACAAGCTTTAGTGGACGCTTCTCCTATTGTGCGACGAACAGCTGGGGATACGGTCTCCGATTGGGCATTACCTCAGTCACAACCTTCAATGATTGAGGCGCTGAAAGATAAAAACAAACTCGTACGTTGGCGAGCGGCTCGTTTCTTATTCGATTGTGGAGATGAACGGGCTGTACCTGCCTTGTCAATCGCGGAGGAAGATCGCGAGTTCGAGGTCTCTTTACAAGCGCGACTTGCGAAAGAGCGGATCACGAGCGGCGAGACAGCACTCGGGACGGTATGGCAACAAATTTCGAACCGCTCGAAATGAGGTTTCGTTCGACATGTGTCGAATCATTTTGATTTACAATTTAAGGTAAAGAGGAGCATCTGCATTGCGGATTGCTCCTTTTTTTCACAAAAACACATGCACATTTCCCCAATTGACTAACATTTGATGTAAACGTTTCGACAATAGGTAAAATGTCATTGTTGTGCTGTCGAACGATAGGACATATATCTTGGTTTCAGATTGGTACACTAGATTTATCACAGATGAACAAAGGAGCCATACTTATGATATTGTTTGCAGAAACGCCTGAACTTGTAGCTTATAAGGAAGTAGTAGGAGAAACGATGGTCGTCACGTTTGAATCGATGCACAGTGAGACGTTCTCTGTCACGGCTCAAGTCCGGTCTGATCTCGATATCGCAGATTCATTGTTCATGACCGGTTGGCAACAATACATGGAACAAACTAAAGTTTCGTAAAAAAGGTAAATAATATAAGGGAAATCATTACAAACGTCTGCACATTGTATACACTAGTGCTATAGACGTTTTTTATTTTGTTGAGGAGAGTGGGATCCATGAAGAAAACTTGGTTGCTCGCCGTAGTGACGGCAATCTTATTAGTCGTAGCGGGATGTGGGAAAGAAGAGGCGAAACCGAGTCAAGTAAACAGTGATTCGTCTGAACCACCGGCTCCATTGACGCTCGACACGGAAATGGCATACGATTCAGCAGCCCAAGCATTATCAGCAACAATCAAAATGACGAACCCAAATGAGGAAGCCGTGGATGTGACATTCAATACGTCACAGCGCTATCAGTTGATTATCAAACAAGGTGACAAAATCGTGTTTGATTATGGTAGCGAATTTATGTTCACGGAATCGATTATCGAAGAAAAGTGGGCAGCGGATGAACAAAAGATCTTCGATGAGGTCTTCCTGTTAGATGAATTAGAGGCTGGCGAATATTCGGTCGAAGTGATTGGGCTCGGTCAAGTTGATGGGGCACCTGAAATTGCTGTGACAGATGAGACGACGTTCACGGTTGAATCTGCTGCAACAGAAACTCCGGATGAAGGTACATCAGAAACACCGGAAGAAACACCAGCAACAGAGCCGCAATCGGACGGTGCGTTCCGTGATGTACAAATTGATTTGAATGACACGATGATTCAAGTGAGCGGGTATACGGATGAAGTCGAGTTCGAGTGGTCTGTGTCAGACGGACATAATATTTACGCTCAAGGCGCAGCCGAAGTGACCGGCGGTGGCTTCACGTTTGGGGTATTGCTCGATGAAGCACCGGCGAAAGATCAACCGTTGTTCTTAGAAATGACACCAATCGGTGGAGAGGTCACATCATTTAAAGTTCAATAAAGCCATGGCGGAAACTGTTGTTTCCGTCTTTCTTTTTGAGACGCTAGTTGACGGGGTATAAGGATTATCAGACAATAAAGCAAAATGAGAGCATAGTGGGAGGGCAATCCATGCAACAACATATCATTGAATCAACACATGTCAAACCGACCATCAACCCGAAAGAAGAAATTCGTCAACGCATCGACTTTTTGAAAGCATATGTGAAACGAGCCGGTGCGAAAGGACTCGTCCTAGGTATCTCAGGTGGGCAAGACTCAAGCCTTGCCGGAAAGCTATGTCAACTCGCCATGGAAGAGCTTCGTGAAGAAACGGGTGGCGAGTATACATTTTATGCGATCAGATTGCCATATGGTGAGCAACACGATGAGCATGACGCGCAACTTGCGCTTGAGTTCATTCGTCCGGACAAATCGTTCACTGTCAACATTAAGCCTGCTGTTGACGCATCGGTTGAAGCGTTTAACCGTGCAACGGGTCTCGAATTGAGTGACTTCCATAAAGGGAACACGAAGGCACGTGAGCGGATGAAGGCACAATACGATATCGCGGCAACATTCGGTGCCCTTGTGGTCGGAACGGATCATGCTGCGGAATATGTGACAGGATTTTATACAAAACACGGTGACGGAGCTTGTGACCTCACACCGTTGACCGGTTTGAACAAACGTCAAGGGAAAGCACTTCTCCATGAACTTGAAGCGCATGAGCGTGTGATTTATAAGGTGCCGACGGCTGACCTTGAAGATGGTCGCCCTGGACTTCCTGACGAAGTCGCACTCGGTATGACGTATGATCAGCTGGACGACTATTTGGAAGGGAAGACAATCGACCCAACAATCGCCGAGCGAATCGAGACAATTTTCAAACGTTCACGCCACAAGCATCACATGCCTGCCTCGTTGTACGACGAATGGTGGCAATGAAAAAAGGAGAAGCTGTCTCGAGACAGCTTCTCCTTTGTTGTCTCACGCTTTCTTAAGCGGGACGAACTGAACGATCAGGATGCAGGTAAAGGCGATAAAACTGAGGAGTGGGATGGTGACGAATCCAAAATAGTTGACCCAACGAATCAGGCAGTCGTTCGTACAGAAGGCTTCACCGTT
Source organism: Exiguobacterium sp. 8A (assembly GCF_902506275.1). Taxonomy (GTDB): domain Bacteria; phylum Bacillota; class Bacilli; order Exiguobacteriales; family Exiguobacteriaceae; genus Exiguobacterium; species Exiguobacterium profundum. The sequence goes on from NZ_LR733630.1 coordinate 186,421, forward strand.
CGGGATACGTTCTAAAATAACGTGATACAGACTGATACACCATCCGGCACCGGCCATAATCCCTACGAACAAGCGGTTGACGTCTCGTGCAGTCAACATGATAGTCAAGTAGTAGATGGCTAGTGGATACATAAAGATGCGTTGGAACCAACACAACTTACAAGGTAAAAAGAGCATAATCTCTGAAAAATAAAGGCTGCCGAGCGTCGCGACGGTCGCAACGATAAAGGCGAAATGATGACGTTGCATCAGATTTCCTCCTAACAATCAAATTGATGATTAAACATGATATGATACATTGAAACAAATACTTATTCAGTATACAATCTTTCAAACGATAGAGAAACAGGTGACGTGATGCAAGTTTCGGAAGTAGAAGTGTTAATTATTCTTGCGGAAGAATTGAATATGCGGAAAGCAGCCGAGCGGTTGTTTGTCTCACAACCAGCGCTCAGTCAACGGCTCGTGACCATCGAACATCAGTGGGGAAAGAAGATTTTCGTTCGCTCCACAAGAGGGCTCGCATTGACGCCAGATGGGGAGAAAATCATCGAGTTCGCCAAAAAGATGTACAGCGAAGAACAAGAACTGAGGGGTGAACTGACTGCCAACCAAGGGGAAGTGTACGGGACGTTGAAAATTGCCGTCGCCTCCATCATGGGACAATATTGGTTACCCAAGGTATTGAAGACGTTCGTCGAACGCTATCCGTCCGTCCGTGTCAAATTGGTCACCGGATGGTCGAGCGAAATGATGCGTTATATGCTCGAAGAGAATTTTCATATCGGAATCATTCGAGGGAATCCGGATTGGCGAGGAGAACGGATGAAGTTGTTCTCCGATTCCTTGCATTTGGTCGATCTAAAAATGACCGACCTCTCCCAACTAAAAAACAATGAGCGCTCGTTTATTCAATTCAAGAGTGATTCGACTTATTACCAGGAAATATTAGAGTGGTGGCAGGAACGGTTTTCGAGTCCACCTCTGACGACGCTGGTCGTCGATCAAATCGAGACATGCAAACAGATGGCGTTACACGGAATCGGGTTCGCGATTCTCCCTGAATCGACCATCAAAGATGTGAATGAGATGAATAAGATTCCATTGACGTCGTCGGGTGGTGTGCCACTCGTCCGGGACACGTGGATGCTTTCGACAGAATCGATGTTGGAGTTGGCGCAAGTTCAAGCGTTTTGGAAGATCGTTGAAGAAATTACGAAGGAGACTGAATGATGAATTGGGCAATTGAAGCGAGAAGACAGCTGCATTTAATTCCGGAAGCCGGATATGAAGAGTTCAAAACACAAGCGACACTTGAGCAATTGATTCGATCGCTCGATTCACCACGTGTTCACATCACACACTGGCGAACAGGTCTTTTCGTCCGGGTAGATGGTCTCGTCGGTGAGAAGACGATTGGATATCGAGCCGATATGGATGGACTGCCCATCACGGAAGAGACGGGGCTAGAATTCGCATCGATTCACGAAGGAATGATGCATGCATGCGGACATGATGTGCACATGTCGATTGCGCTTGGGTTAATTAAACGAGCGGTCGAGGAACCGCTTAACCATCACCTTGTCGTCTTTTTCCAACCGGCCGAAGAGGGCCCGGGAGGAGCCGAACCGATGGCGAAATCAGAATTGTTCTATCACTTCCGGCCGGATGCACTGTTCGGCTTGCATGTCGCGCCTGAATATCCTGTCGGCATGGTCGCTTCAAGACCGGGCGTGTTGTTTGCGAGTGCGCGAGAGCTTCATATCACCATTCACGGAAAAGGGGGACATGGTGCTTTCCCTCACGCAGGGATTGACGCTGTTATCGTTTCGGCCGCCCTCATCATGCAACTGCAAACGATTGTGTCACGGAACATTGACCCGATGGGAAGTGCGGTCGTCAGTATCGGAAAAGTCGCAGCAGGAACGAAAGAAAATATCATCGCTGATACGGCCAAATTGGATGGGACGGTCCGTGCATTGTCCGACAAAGAAATGGTCGTGCTTGAAAGCCGGATTCGTCAAATCATTGCCGGTGTCGAGATGACGTATAACGTTCAGATTGACCTTGAATTTGGTAATCGCTATCACGAGGTCGTCAATGACGAACGTTACCTCTATCAATTCGAGGAAGCGGTGGAAGAGGTCGGCTATTCTTATAAAACGTGTGTCCCTGCCATGACGGGTGAAGATTTTGGATATATGTTGAAACAGGTCCCTGGATTCATGGTTTGGTTAGGCGTAAACGATATGGGATCAGGACTTCATCAATCGACACTCAACCCGGATGAACGTTCGATTGAAGTAGCCATCGATTTATTCGACCACTACTTCCGTAATGTCATGATTCAATAACACGAAGCGGTCTCGATTGAGTCCGCTTTTAGTGTGCCCGAAAAGGAGTGAACGAGGGTGAAAAAGGGAAACATTTATTCATGTAAAGCGACGATTTTGTGGCGATTGCTCAAATGTGAACATTTTGCGAACTCGAGCATTGAGACATTACAGCGCAATATAAAATCATTATGATGTAAGTATCGAAGGGTATTCATCTGTGATTGTCGTTTCATACATGGGTTCGAAGCGATAGAGAGAGATAGGAGGTAATCAATAGATGTTTCAAGATCCTGTCCTGATGAGTCGAGCATTGACGGCACTCACATTAGGTTTTCATGTGATTTTTGCCACACTCGGCGTCGGGGTTCCACTTTTAATTTTATTGGCAGAATTTTTAGGAATACGTAAAAAAGACCCGAAATACACGCTCATGGCTCGCCGTTGGTCGCGTGGTTATGTCGTGACGGTAGCAGTTGGGGTTGTGACAGGTACGGCCATCGGTCTGCAGCTTTCACTTCTCTGGCCGAATTTGATGCGCGTTGCGGGTCAAACGATTGCGCTCCCGCTTTTCATGGAAACGTTCGCCTTCTTCTTTGAAGCGATTTTCCTTGGTATTTACTTGTACACGTGGGATCGATTTAAAAATCCGTGGCACCACATGCTTCTCGGGATACCGGTTGCAGTCGGTGCATTGTTCTCAGGGTTCTTTATCACAACGGTAAACAGTTTTATGAACCAGCCTGTAGGGTTTGATATTGTCGATGGTCGATTGGCAAATGTCAGCCCACTCGAGGCGATGTTCAGTCCGGCTATGCCGACTAAAATGGCACACGTGTTGACTTCAGCTATTTTAACATCCGCGTTCATTCTAGCTGCGATTGCAGCCGTTCAGTTGTTACGTCAACGTCGAAATCAACTCGACAAGATGTCGATTGAATATCACAAGAAAGGTCTCCGTCTGACGATGACGGTCGCTTTGATCTTTGCGATTGCGACAGCGCTCGTCGGTGACTTCTCAGGTAAATATTTGGCTCAGTACCAACCAGATAAATTAGCCGCGGCAGAATGGCATTTCGAAACCTCCTCCGAGGCTGAATTGATTTTGGGTGGATGGTTAGAAGATGATGGTCAAGGTGGCTATGAAGTCCGAGGCGCCTTGAAGATTCCTTACGCGCTCTCTATTCTTGCAGGTGGAGTCCCGAACTACGAGGTGACGGGTCTCAATGAGTTTGCGAAAGAAGATCAACCGCCGCTCTTCGTTCACTATCTATTTGATGCGATGGTCGGAATTGGGATGCTTCTCGCACTCATCTCCTTCCTGTTTGTACTCGGCCGCTATATTAAACGTTTGAACCAGTTCAGCAAGCCGATGCTCTTTGCGATTGCAGCCGGTGGACCGCTAGCCATGGCAGCGATTGAGTTTGGGTGGTTCTTCGCTGAATTTGGTCGTCAACCTTGGGCGTTATATGAGTTAATGCGTACGAGTGAGGCAGCTACGACTTCAGCGAACGTCGGTTGGATGCTTGTCGCTTTCGCGATCCTCTACGCGGTACTTGGAACAGTGACTGTGGTTGTCCTATCACGCCTGTTCAAAGAGAATCCGGTAGGGAAAGAACTAAAACAATCCGAGCATCGTGGTGAAGCGATGTTTGCGGATGAAGTGTGATCGGAGGGTATGACATGCAAATTCAAGAATTAGGGATTGCCGTCTTATGGACGTTCCTATACGGCTATCTCATCGTCGCATCGATTGACTTCGGTGCAGGCTTCTTCGCTTTCTATAGCCGCTATACGAAACGTGATCACTTAGTGAACCGACTCGTCAAACGGTATTTGTCACCGACATGGGAAGTGACGAACGTATTCTTCGTTTTCTTCTTTGTCGGGATTGTCGGATTCTTTCCGGACACCGCTTATTACTATGGTACGGCTTTGCTCGTTCCGGCGTCTGTCGTGTTAATCTTGCTTGCGATTCGTGGTAGTTTTTATGCGTTCGCTAACTATGGCTCAAAGGAAAGCACGCTCTATGTGTTCCTTTATGGAGCGACGGGATTACTCATCCCAGCTTCGATGTCGACGGTACTGACGGTCAGCCAAGGAGGTTTCATCACGGAAACAGAGAACGGGGTCTTCTTTGACGGAGCGAAGTTGTTCACCAACTTCTACTCCTGGACGGTCGTCATCTTGGCGATTGTCTCCGTCCTCTATATTAGTGCCATGTTCCTCTTGTTCTACGCGGACAAGGCACGTGACCAAAATGCCGTCGAACTCGTTCGGAAATGGGCTCTATTCTGGAGCGTCCCGACGATTATCGCATCGGGTCTCGTTTTCTTTGGATTGAAGTCGCAAGCTGCGTGGCATTACGAAAGCATCCTAGGAGGGAACTGGTGGTGGTTCGCGATGAGCTTCTTGTTCTTCGTCATCGCCGTCTCCTTCGTGTATATGAAACGAAATTACGGGATTGCCTTCTTGATGGTCATGGGGCAGTTCTTCATGGCATGGTTCGGATACGGATATTCTCACTTACCATACATCCTGTATCCGTACATCGACATTAATGGAAGTGTCGTCAACGAGTCGATGGCGGTGGCGCTTGTCATCGTGTTCATCTTAGGATTGCTCCTACTCGTTCCGGCACTCTACCTCTTGCTCCGTTTGTTCTTGTTTGATAACGACTACGTACGAGGGAAACGATCGAGTGGAAAAGCATAATGGCGAGAACGGGATTTCCTTTATTTAAAGGGAATCCCGTTTTGTATTTTGTATAGAGTTTTGAAGTGGAATCAGTTACACTGAACGAAGAATCAAGAAGTGAACATGTGTAGGAAAGGGATGTAGCATCATGACAGGTGAATTTGCAGTCATCGGATTAGGACGATTTGGTGGGTCGATCGTCCGTGAATTGTCTTCAAATGGATATGACGTCCTCGCCATCGATTCAGATGAGGAGCGTGTCAATGAGTTTATGGGATTGGCAACCCATGCGGTGATCGCCGATACAACAGATGAAAATGTGTTGAAGAGTTTGGGGATTCGTAACTTTGAACATGTCATCGTCGCCATCGGGGAGAATATTCAAGCTTCCATTTTGACGACGTTGATTTTAAAAGAACTTGGTGTTCAAATCATCACGGTGAAAGCAACAAACGATTACCATGAAAAAGTACTTCGTCGAATTGGGGCAGACAATATCGTCCACCCTGAGCGTGACATGGGCGTTCGAATTGCCAATGGATTGATGAGCCAAAGTATCCTCGACTACCTCGAATTATCGAATGAACATTCGATTGTCGAAATAAAAGCATCTGATAAGTTATCTAACAAATCACTCATCGATTTGGACTTGCGGGCAAAGTACGGGGTGAACATCGTGGCGATTCGTCGCGATGACGATGTCCTGATTTCTCCTCAAGCGGATGAGATGATTTTATCGGAAGATATTTTGATTATCATCGGGAAGGATACCGATTTGGATAGACTAGAGCGTACACTTCGTTCGAGATAAAAAAAGACCTTTGGAGCGATGCCGCGATCGTTGAATCGATTGATCCAACTCGACGGTTTGACTCCAAGAGGTCTTTTTTAAATGAGTTTCATCGCTTTCAAGCCGTACTCGATTCCATCTTCAAGGATGGACTTCGTGACAAAATCCGCCACGTCTTTCGTTTCGGTGCGACCATTGCCCATGGCGATTCCAGTACCTACATACTGAAGCATGGCCAAGTCGTTCAACGCATCTCCGAAAGCGTACGTATTCTCAAGACGGTAGCCATTGGTCTCAATAAAGTGACGGATGCCATCTGCCTTACTGGCCCCTTTGTTGATCACGTCCATTGCATGAGGATGCCAACGGATAAAATCGAACTCACGGTAGGCGTTGATATAATGATGCTCGTCTTCAGGCGTGCAATACAGTAACGTCTGATACACATCTTCTTCTGTATGGAAGTTCGGTTCGAATGAAGGAATCGGCATGTCGAGTTCACCGAGCGATTGTTTGACGATGGCATCATTCGGTCTTGAAGCACCACCACGGTCTTGTCCCAAATAGACGAGAGTATGATCATTTGAAGCGGCGTGCGTCGTCAATCGGCCGAGTGCATCTTTTGAAAGCGTGTTACGATAGACGATTTCACCTTTATGCACGACAATCTGACCGTTATAGCAAACAAGACTATCAATCCCGACACGTTCTGGGATATCGGATAGCATGGCCGGTCCTCGTCCCGTCGCGATGAATGTCTCGACGCCGTTTTCTCGCAATGCCTGAATTGCTGAAATCGTGGAAGGCGGTATATAACTACCTTCATGTAAAAGCGTGCCGTCAATGTCGAAGAAAACAACCTTTTGATCTTCCATTTGATTCACCATTCTTTCTCTTTATCTAAAAAAATATGTTTTCTGAACCCACTAAAAGGATAACACGAAATAGGGAAACTACCACGAATATCACATCGTTAGTGAAATATTGTCATGATATGAGCTATAATGAAAAAAGAATCTTACGGGCATATTCGAGAATCACTTATGTTTCACATAGATGTATTAATAATTGAAGTAAGGAGAGATTAAATGAAGTTTGTTAAGAACCACCAAACAGCCGTGTTCGCATTGGGCGGACTCGGAGAAATCGGGAAGAACACATATGTTGTTCAATTCCAAGATGAAATCATCGTCATCGATGCGGGAATCATGTTCCCAGAGGATGACTTGCTTGGAATCGACTATGTGATTCCTGATTACTCGTACCTGATTAAAAACAAGGACAAAGTAAAAGGGGTATTCATCACTCACGGTCACGAGGACCATATCGGGGGAATTCCATTCCTATTGAAGCAAGTGCAATTGCCGATTTACGCGACGAAGCTCGCGCTCGGATTGATTAAAGTTAAACTTGAGGAGCATGGGTTGCTTCGTGAGGCGGAACTCCATGAGATTGATGAGGATTCACTCATCAAGTTCCGCAAGACGAGCATCTCCTTCTTCCGCACGACGCACTCGATTCCGAACTCACTCGGTGTCGTCGTCAAGACGCCACAAGGGAACATCGTCCATACGGGTGACTTCAAGTTCGACTTCACTCCGGTAGGTGAGCCGGCAGACCTCGCCAAGATGGCGGAAATCGGAAAAGAAGGCGTGCTTTGTCTCTTGTCCGATTCGACAAATGCAGAAGTGGAAGGCTTCACGATGAGTGAGAGCGTTGTCGGTGGGACGATTAGTGAAACGTTCCGGAAAGCGGATGGTCGAATCATCTTTGCAACATTCGCATCGAACATCTATCGCTTGCAACAAGTGGTCGATGCGTGTGCCGAGACAGGTCGCCATCTCATGATTTTCGGTCGTTCGATGGAGAAAGTCATGACGATTGGACAAGAACTCGGTTTCATCAACGTTCCGAAAGGGATGATCATTGAGGCGAATCAAATGCGTCACTACGACCCGAATGAAATCGCGATTCTTTGTACCGGCTCGCAAGGGGAACCGATGGCAGCACTCAGCCGTATTGCGAATGGTACCCATCGTCAAGTGTCAATCATTCCTGGGGATACGGTCATCTTTTCTTCTTCTCCAATCCCAGGAAATGCCATCTCCGTCGGGAAGACGATTGACCAGTTGTATAAAGCGGGAGCGGATGTTGTCTACGGTAAGTTGACGAACATTCATACATCAGGTCATGGTTCGCAACAAGAGCAGTTATTGATGATTCGTCTGTTGAATCCAAAATTCTTCATGCCGATTCACGGTGAGTACCGCATGTTGAAAAAGCATGCTGAGCTTGCTGAATCGGTAGGAATCCCGAAAGAGAACAGTTTCGTTATGGATAATGGTGAAGTGCTTGCTGTCGACTCGGAGTCGGCTGCGGTCACTGGCAAAATTTCTGCGAACGCTGTGTATATCGATGGGAATGGAATTGGTGATATCGGGAATATAGTATTAAGGGATCGCCGAATTCTGTCTGAAGATGGACTCGTTGTCGTCGTCATCAGCATCGATGGCAAGACGCGCAAACTCGTCTCAGGACCAGATATCATCTCACGTGGATTCGTCTATATGCGTGAATCAGGTAGTCTGATTCGTGACGGCGAACGATTGTTGAAGAAAACCGTCGAACAAGGATTGTCCAATAAGCAGATGAAGTGGTCGGAGATGAAACAACTCGTCTCAGACACCCTCACACCTTATTTGGCCCAAAAGACGCGGAGACACCCGATGGTCCTGCCGATTATTATGGAAGTATGATTTGACGGGCTGTAGGAGACTACGGCTCGTTTTTTTCACCAGCAAATGAGGAGGGGGAGCTTATGGCGAAGAAAAAGGGGAAGAAAGGGTGGCTGAAATGGGGAGCTGCAATCGTAGCGGTCATTTTTCTCATCACGCTCGTATATCATCAAGTCAAACCATTACCTGAAGGCGTGTCGAGACAATCTGAACCATATCTCATCACAGATGACCAAATCGATTTTCTCCACGATTTGACCTATCAAGGGGAAGATACGGAGATTGTCGAACAAGAGATATTTAGTGAAGTTGAACGAGCAATACGTGAGGCAAAGGAATACATCGTCATGGACTTTTTCTTATTCAATCCTTATTCGAATGAAGACCGACAATATCCGGACATCACATCGCGCCTGTCATCGGCATTACTTGAGCAAATGGAGCGATATCCGGACTTGAAAGTCGTTTTTATTACAGACGATATCAATACGACTTATAACGGGCACGTTTCCGACCACTTCGATGTACTGGAGGAGGCAGGAGTAGAAGTCGTGTACACAAATCTCGACGAACTTCGTGACCCAAATATTCTTTACTCCACGTTTTATCGAATGGCGCTTCAATGGTTCGGGGACAGTCAATCCGGCTGGTTGCCGAATCCGATGGCCTCTTCGGCACCGGACATTACGGTTCGTGCTTATTTAAGGTTGCTCAACATCAAAGCGAACCATCGGAAGGTGATGGTCACTGAAAATGAGGGATTTGTACTATCCGCCAATCCACATGACGCTAGCGGATACCACTCGAATGTCGGTGTCCATTTAAAAGGACCGATTTTAAAAGAAATCGTTGAAGGTGAGCAAGCGGTCGCGACGTTCTCGAAAGGAGATGCACGCCGATTCCCTGATGATGAAGCGTTGTCGAAGATTGAAAATGCGCCGAGCGAGGCACCAATGAAGATTCGTTACGTCACCGAAGGGAAAATTCAAGAGTCAGTGCTCGATGCAATGAATGGGGCGGACGATGGAGACACCATCTGGATCGGAATGTTTTATTTGGCAGACCGGAATATCATCCAAGCAATCGAGGATGCCGCAGGGCGCGGGGTGACTGTGAACTTGATCCTCGATCCGAACACGAATGCGTTCGGTCGATCGAAATCAGGGTTACCGAACTTACCGGTGACGGCAGAACTGAACACCGTCAACCCGGAGCATATCGAGATTCGCTGGTATGATGTCGGTAAGGAACAATATCATCCAAAAATCCTCTATGTAGATGGTGAGGAGAAAACCGTTGTCTTAGGATCGGGGAACTATACGACCCGGAACATGAACGATTACAACCTAGAGGCAGACGTCGAAGTGACAGGAGAAGTGGATACAGCCTTCTTTGATGAGGTGGACGAGTATTTTAATCGTCTATGGAACAATGAGAACGGCGCGTATACGGTAGCATATGATGAGATTCAAACGGATCTCCCGCTCGGAAAGTATATGATGTATTGGCTCCAAAAAGTCACATGGACGATGACCTATTAAAAAACAGCTATCCTCAAAGTTTGGGGATAGCTGTTTTGACGTTAGTTCGTCTCGATTGGATTAAACTCATTCGTGTATTCATATAAGAATTTCCCGGTCTCTTTCAAGACGTCACTTTTACGGTGAAGCGAGAAATGGTCGTACGGCACAGTTTCTGTCTGAATGTTATTCGTATACTCTTCAAGTAACAGCGAACTTGCCGGCTCAATCAAATTGAATTCGCCACCTCGTCCAGAGAAGGAGAGTACCTGAACGGACCTCGGCCATGTCTCGAGTTTAGACTGGAATGCTTGCAGTCCGTCTGAGTTAGGGGACAAATCACGGATGGCAGGGCTTCCGGTATTAATGCCGAAGTTACTGGCAGATAAACCGAAGTTTGCAAGGCGCGTCCCGCCGAACGGGCTATCGAACGTCACAAACTTATCGACGATGTATGTCTCTTGATTCAGGATATAGTTGGCAGCGGCTACGCCACCCATGCTATGGCCAATGATATACATCCGATCGAATGATCGATTTCTCGTTTTTTTATATGTTTCAATGGCTGCATTCAACCACTTTGTCTGATTGTTTAAAGAAGCCTCTGCATCTTCGAACTCGATTCGGACAATCGGACGAGTTGAACTAAAATCATATATTTCACAGTCGGTCTTGCCTTTGACAGTCACGGTACAAAGCGCCCCATCAGTCGCTTGACCACTTTGTTCCATCGCTTGAGAGAAGCGGAGAAACGTCCGGTCTGTCCCGAGTAGTCCATGAACTGCAAACGTAGGGATGAACTCATTCGTTTGAGAAGCTTGACGTATCGCCTCGGATTGACGCTCGTTTGTCAACTCTTGTCGGAAGGTGACGATGATGAGAGCGAGTGAAAGTGAGACAATCAACAGTCCGAGAAGACGTGAACGAATGGATGTCTCTTTTGGGTTGCCAACATTCCGACGATATTTGCGCCAAATGAAGTAAGTCAATACGGTCGCTGCAATCAGAACGATTCCCGTCACGATCCAAGCGTTGACGTTCGGTACATGGGCAACGAGCTTCACGTTATTTTGCCGACCGCCGTAGACTTGCCACTCGACATGTTTCATAGAACGGAGGTCTAGGCCAGTTCCATCCTCAACGAATACGCCGGTCGGAACAGTCAAGTTAAAGCGAATGTCGGCTTGACGGATATATCGTTCAGCCAATTTTTTTGGGGAGCCGGTTAGTTCAACACCGGGTAAGTCGACACGATCGAGTCGGAGGTCGAGATTGGTTTGGAGTGTATATGAATCAAACCAAATGCCTTCCTGTTGTTCGATGTCGAACTGAATATCCGGAGGGACTAAAATACCGGCTGGTCCCGTTTTCCATTCCTCTTTAATCTGTTGCAACTCGTCCACATTTTTAAATGTCTTCTTTAAGACCATGCCTTCGTAGTCATCAGGACTCGAATAATCTTCCGTCTCATATCCGTTCGCTTCTGCTTGCTCTTTCCACGTATCCCAATCGAGTCTGAGATTGAGCAATTTCATGACTGGATGATCACGGAAAGCGTAAGTCGTTTCAAGCGAAACAGATTGGTCATAGTGGACGGTTGCATCATAATTGATTCGCACACATCCACCGATTAAAAGAAATAAAAATGGGAATAGTAACAACAGTGCCTTTTTTCTCGAACTAAACATGTTAAATCGGTTCGCCGTATGTTTCTAACGGGTTCGACATATTGATCCGATCATAGAACATGATCCCGTCTAAATGATCGAGCTCGTGCTGACATACGACAGCGCGCATTCCGCGCAGACGAAGCTTAATCGGCTTCCCGTCGCGGTCGAACCCTTCTAACGTGATTCGACGAAAACGAGGTACATTTCCTTTGACCACGCGATCGACCGATAGACAGCCTTCGCCGCCATTCAAAAATGTCTGTTCGACGGAATGACTTGTAATTTTAGGATTGAAGATGGAGAGTTTGAACGTCTCTTCCTCTTCTTTTAGCAATACTGTGAAGAAACGACGATTCACACCGAGTTGAGGTGCGGCGATTCCGACACCACCTCGTAACTCGTATTTCTCGCTCATCTCTGGGTCTTGACTATTGACAAGAAACGTCTCCATCTCGTCGAGTAACGCCAAATCTTCTGTTGTTGGCGGAATCGAAACTTCGGCTGAACGCGCGCGAAGTCGCTCGTCTCCTTCGCGGATGACATCTTTCATGGTTAACATACACAACTTCCTTTCTATCGAACTTATATGATTGATTATATCATATTTAAACAGGAAGGAATGTGGATGGTACAGAAGGTGAAATGAAAATAATACAGTGGTGAAAAGGATGTCATATCCCTTGAATGTAAGCGTTTTATTTCAGTAAGCATATTTTTTGCGTTATTGAAACAACCCGTTTTATACTAACAAGGAAACGTCAGGAGAGGATAACTTTTCTGAATCACGTTAATACAGATTGCTTTTTTGGACAGATACACGTAAGATTTGAGATAGTGTTTGATCACAAAAAAGACAATTGTCTCATAGTTGAAAGGATGAGGTGAAACGAATGAACAACGTTCAGGTACTTCAAAACGTGGAAGAAAACTTCCAAACGTTCCGTATTCTCGACGAGAAGGGTGAGGTCGTCAACCAAGACGCAATGCCTGACCTAACGGACGAGCAACTTCAGGAACTCATGCGCCGCATGGTCTATACTCGAATCTGGGACCAACGCGCCATCTCACTTAACCGTCAAGGTCGCTTAGGATTCTACGCGCCAGTGGCAGGTCAAGAGGCGACGATGATCGGGACGCAATACGCGCTCGACAAAGAGGACTGGATCCTTCCAGGATACCGTGATATCCCACAACTCGTATTCCACGGACTTCCGCTTTATCAAGCGTTCTTGTTCTCACGTGGACACGTGGCAGGAAACCGCATCCCTGAAGGTGTCAACGTATTGATGCCACAAATCATCATCGGTGCACAAATCATTCAAACTGCGGGTGTGGCAATGGGCCTCAAACGCAACGGCAACAAAAATGTCGCCATTACTTACACAGGTGACGGTGGCTCATCACAAGGTGACTTCTACGAAGGATTGAACTTTGCAGGTGCATTCAAATCACCAGCAATCTTCGTTGTTCAAAACAACCGTTTCGCTATCTCAACTCCTGTTGAAAAGCAAACTGCAGCTAAAACGATCGCGCAAAAAGCTGTTGCAGCTGGAATCAACGGAATTCAAGTAGATGGAATGGACGTTCTTGCAGTGCTCGCAGCGACTCAACAAGCTCGCGTCGACGCACTCGAGGGAACACCGACACTTATCGAGTCACTCACTTACCGTTACGGACCACATACGCTCGCTGGGGATGACCCAACACGTTACCGTACAAAAGAACTCGACACAGAGTATCAAGAAAAAGATCCACTCGTACGTTTCCGTCTCTTCCTTGAGAACAAGAAACTCTGGAACGAAGACATGGAGAACGAAGTGATCGAGCAAGCGAAAGCTGACGTGAAAGAAGCAATCAGCCAAGCAGACAAAGAACCAAAACAAAAAGTTTCGGACTTCATCAACAACATGTTCGAAGAACTTCCTTCAAACTTGAAAGAACAGCTTGAAGAATATACTGCAAAGGAGTCGAAGTAAGTTATGGCTCAAATGACAATGATCCAAGCGATTACTGATGCGATGCGCGTTGAAATGAAACGCGACGAGAAAGTACTTCTTTTCGGAGAAGACGTTGGTAAAAACGGTGGGGTATTCCGCGCGACGGAAGGTCTCCAAGACGAGCTCGGCGAAGACCGTGTCTTCGACACGCCACTCGCTGAATCAGGGATTGGTGGTCTTGCGATCGGTCTAGGTCTTACTGGATTCCGTCCGATTATGGAAGTTCAATTCTTCGGATTCGTATTCGAAGTTTTCGACTCAATCGCAGCTCAAATGGCACGTATGCGTTACCGTTCAGGCGGCGCTTACAGCCAACCAATCACAATCCGTTCACCATTCGGTGGTGGAGTTAAGACACCTGAGCTTCACGCGGACAGCCTTGAAGGCTTGATGGCTCAGACACCTGGTCTTAAAGTTGTTATTCCATCAACTCCTTACGATGCAAAAGGTTTGTTGATCGCGTCAATCCGTGACAACGACCCAGTCGTGTTCCTCGAGCACATGAAATTGTATCGTTCATTCCGTGGCGAAGTACCTGAAGGTGATTACACAATCGAACTCGGTAAAGCAGATGTGAAACGTGAAGGTACAGACGTTTCAATCATCACTTACGGTGCGATGGTGCATACTTCACTTAAAGCAGCGGAAGAACTTGAAAAAGAAAACATCAACGTTGAAGTAATCGACCTCATGACAGTGAGCCCGCTTGATATCGACACAATCGTAGAGTCTGTTAAGAAAACAGGTCGTGCGATCGTCGTTCAAGAAGCACAACGTCAAGCAGGTATCGCAGCGAACGTTGTAACTGAAATTCAAGAGCGCGCAATTCTTCACCTCGAAGCACCAGTTCTTCGAGTAACTGCACCAGACACAGTCTTCGCATTCGCACAAGGTGAAGACATGTGGTTACCTGACCATAAAGATGTCGTTGCAAAAGTTAAGGAAGTTGTGAACTTCTAAGATCGTGTCGAATAAACGATGAGGGAGAATTGTCTCCCTTGTCGTGTTTACATGATGAATTGATGGGAGGAAAAACCAGTGGCAGTATTTGAATTTAAATTACCAGATATCGGTGAAGGTATTCACGAAGGTGAAATCGTCAAGTGGTTCGTAAAAGCAGGGGATACGGTCAAAGAGGACGATGTTCTTTTAGAAGTACAAAACGACAAAGCAGTCGTTGAAATCCCAGCTCCAGTCGACGGTACAGTCAAAGAAGTTAAAGTTTCTGAAGGTACAGTTGCTGTAGTCGGCGACGTCCTCATTACGTTTGACATCGAAGGCGACGCACCAGCAGGTGAAGAAGAAACACCTGAACAACCGAAAGCAGAAGAGAAGACAGAAGACGTAAAAGAAGATGTGAAAGAAGACGCGCCACGCGACGTTCAACTTCACAAATCTGAGCGTGTTATCGCTATGCCATCTGTCCGTAAATATGCACGTGAAAAAGGTGTCGACATCCGTGAAGTCAACGGTTCTGGCGACAACGGCCGTGTATTGAAAGAAGACATCGATGCATTCGCGAACGGCGAAGCACCGTCTGCAGAAGCTACAACAGAGAAAACAGAATCTGTAGCACCAGCAGCTGCTGCGAAAACGGAAATCAAGCCTTACGAGTCAGCGACTCCTGAACTTGAAACACGTGAGAAAATCCGTGGAATCCGTAAAGCCATCTCGAAAGCTATGGTTAACTCGAAACACACTGCACCACACGTTACACTCATGGACGAAGTCGACGTTACAAAACTCGTTGCACTCCGTAAAGATTTCAAACAAGTCGCGGCTGACCAAGGCGTGAAACTCACGTACTTGCCATTCGTCGTGAAAGCATTGACTGCTGCAGCGAAAGCATTCCCAACAATCAACGCTTCAATCGATGACGTGAACGAAGAAATCGTCTACAAAAACTACTACAACATCGGGATTGCAGCTGACACGGACAACGGACTCGTTGTACCAGTCGTAAAAGATGCAGACCGTAAATCAATCTATGCACTTGCTACAAACATTAACGAACTTGCAGGTAAAGCTCGTGAAGGTAAGCTCGCTGGGGAAGACATGAAAGGCGGATCGATCACAATCACAAACATCGGTTCAGCTGGTGGACAATGGTTCACACCTGTCATCAACCACCCAGAAGTTGCGATTCTCGGTATCGGCCGTATCGCTGAGAAAGCTGTCGTGAAGAACGGTGAAATCGTTGCTGCGCCAGTACTTGCACTTTCATTCAGCTTTGACCACCGCCTCATCGACGGTGCGACTGCACAAAACGCTCTTAACATGGTGAAACGCTTGCTCGAAGACCCAGCACTTCTAATGATGGAGGGATAAGAACATGGTAGTAGGAGAATTCGCACAAGAAACTGATTTGCTTGTCATCGGTGCCGGTCCTGGTGGATACGTTGCCGCAATCCGTGGCGCACAGCTCGGAATGAAAGTAACTATCGTTGAGAAAGGCAACTTCGGTGGTGTCTGCTTGAACGTCGGATGTATCCCATCGAAAGCGTTGATCACAGCAGGACACAACTTCCAACACGCTAAAGGTCATGATTCAATGGGAATCACGTCTGACAACGTGTCAGTGGACTTCACAAAAGTTCAAGATTGGAAACAGTCAGTCGTTAACAAATTGACTGGCGGTGTTAAAGGTCTCCTCAAAGGAAACAAAATCGAGATCGTTCAAGGTGAAGCGTTCTTCGCGTCTGAAGACACAGTTCGTGTCATCACTGAAGACAGCTCAACTCCTTACAAATTTAAAAAAGCGATTGTCGCGACTGGTTCTACACCAATCGAGATCCCATCGTTCAAATGGTCTAAACGCGTCCTTTCTTCAACTGGCGCTTTGGCACTTCCTGAAGTACCGAAGAAACTCGTCGTTATCGGCGGTGGATACATCGGTATGGAGCTCGGTACTGCATACGCTAACTTCGATACAGAAGTTGTCGTTGTAGAGGGCGCTAGCGACATCTTGTCTGGTTTCGAACCACAAATGACGCAAATCGTTAAGAAGAAACTCAAGCAAAAAGGGAACGTCACGATCCACACGAATGCACTTGCTAAAGGTGTTGAAGAAACGGAAGACGGCGTAACCGTTAAGTTTGAAGTAAACGGTGAAGAACAATCTGTTGAAGCGGACTATGTCCTCGTCACAGTTGGTCGTCGTCCAAACACAGGTGACATCGGTCTTGAGAACGCGGACGTTAAAATCAGCGACCGCGGAATCATCGAAATCGATGACCAGTGTAAAACATCGAACGAAAACATCTATGCAATCGGTGATATCGTTCCTGGACCACCACTTGCACACAAAGCATCTTACGAAGCGAAAATCGCAGCGGAAGCAGCAGCAGGTAAGCC
Source organism: Exiguobacterium sp. 8A (assembly GCF_902506275.1). Lineage (GTDB taxonomy): Bacteria > Bacillota > Bacilli > Exiguobacteriales > Exiguobacteriaceae > Exiguobacterium > Exiguobacterium profundum. The sequence continues at coordinate 203,517 of NZ_LR733630.1, forward strand.
AGCTTACCTCGACTACTCTGCAATCCCTGCAGTCGTCTTCACAGATCCTGAACTCGCAACGGTTGGTTACACAGAGCCACTCGCAAAAGAAGAAGGACTCGAAATCACAGTTTCGAAATTCCCATTCGCAGCGAACGGTCGTGCACTTGCACTTGACGAGCCAGACGGCTTCATGAAGCTCATCACACGCAAAGAGGACGGTCTCTTGATCGGTGCTCAAATCGCGGGTACTGGCGCTTCAGATATGATTGCTGAGCTTGGTCTTGCAATCGAGGCTGGTATGACTGCTGAAGATATCGCACTTACAATCCACGCTCACCCATCACTCGGTGAGATGGCAATGGAAGCTGCTGAAATCGCAATGGGTATGCCAATCCACGTCGTAAAATAAGAATACTCATAAAAGCTCTCTCACTTTTCGTGAGAGAGCTTTTTCATGTAGGTGACGACACGCTCGACTTCCTTGAATCCAATTTTCTCGTGAAAGCGTTGACTGTCCTCGTTTTCAAGCTCGGTATCTGATGCCAGTTCGATACAACCATGACGCGCCGCGAAGGTCGACGCAGCATCGACCAAACGAGAGGCAACACCTCGATGACGCTCTGATTCAATGACATAGATTCCTTCCATATAGGCGGTCGGTGACGTGCTAGAACCTGGCACGTAGTCATGTCGGAAACTGAGCTGACAAAAACCAACTGCCTCCCCATGTTCATTTGATGCGATGAAATAATGCATCTTTTTTGAGGCGAGACCGAGTTTGACTTCCATTCGTAATTCTTCAATAGGGGCATCTGGCCATAGGTCGTGCATGAACTGGACAAGAGTTTCTACGTTTAACTCCGTTGCATAATCAATCTTCATTGTCATTCTCTCCTTAGGTTTCATACTAGTAGTATAAAGGAAAATACATGTGATGAGAGAAGGGAGGGAATCCTGATGGCATTCGATGAGGAGTTATTATACACCGTATCCGAGACGAGTCGTGTCCGATTTACCGGTATTGAAACAGAAGCCGCTCGTTATGATTTTGGTTTCGTCTATACACAGCAATTCATGGGCAAGGTGTTAGTCGTCTGTATGCAAACGGGTCAATCGGCCCTTCTTGATTTGCATGCGCTAGAAGAGCCACGTCAATTGTATCCGATGCTTGGCATTAACTTGAACGACACGGAACACGTCGCTGAATTTTTACGACTTTGCTTGGTTGAAAAAACACAAGCATCTGAAGAAATTGATACTTGAAAAAATGTAAGCGTTTTCTTATAATAGGCACTAGGGGAAGCAATTCGATCATCTACAGCCACCTTTTCTGAGATGACATAAAAAATGAGCCGGTCACGATGACCGGCTCATTTTTTATTTAGCGAATCGCTTTTGTTTGTTGGATGACTTTAATCATTTGCAGTGACTCATCTTCAAGACCTTGAACCGGAAGACCCGCTTCAATGTTGGCCATGATGTACTCGAGTGTCGAAGTCGTAATCAATTCGCCTGGAATGATGATCGGAATCCCTGGTGGATACACCATAATGAATTCCGCTGAAATACGGCCGACTGCGTTTTCGAGAGGAATCGTTTCCGTCTCTTCATAAAACGCATCACGAGGGCTGAGCGCAAGAGGTGGAATCTCTGGGAGCATGATCGATAGTGAATCGTTACCAGACTTCTGATAAACGGAGACGACGTCTCGCATCGCTTCAATCAATGCTTGAATCGTGGACTCATCATCCGCTGATGTGACGATAAAGAGCACATTCAATAAATCGGACATCTCGACTTCGATACGGTGTTTGTCCCGAAGAAATTTCTCGACTTCAAATCCTGTTATTCCAAGTTCGCGCACGGATACGAGTACTTTCGTTTCGTCGAGCGCGTATGTCGATTCAGAATGCAATTCGGCATGACCGTATACTGACAAGTTCGGCATGTGGTTGATTGCTGTACGAGCCGTTCTCGCAAGCTCAAGTGCACGTTCATTCATCATGTGTCCCTTTGTCGCTAACTGTCGACGTGCCGCGTCGAGAGAAGCGAGGAGCAAGTAGGACGTCGAAGTCGTTGTAATCATGGAAAGCATCGCATGAATTCGTTCTGGCGAGACGAGACCGCGGCGTACGTTCAAAATCGAACTGCCTGTCATTGAACCACCAAGCTTGTGTACACTCGTCGCCGCCACATCTGCTCCCGCTTGCATCGCCGAGAGTGGGAGTTCATCGTGAAAAGGGAGATGAACGCCGTGTGCCTCATCGACAAGTACAGGAACGTCTTGCTTATGAGCGACAGACACGATACGCTCTAAATCACCTGCGACACCGAAATAAGTCGGATTAATGACGAGAACGGCTTTTGTGTCCGGGTGAAGTTCAAGTGCGCGTTCTACGGCACTAGCTGTGATTCCGTGGGCGATGCCGTATGTTTCGTCAAATTCCGGGTGGATGAAGACCGGATGAGCACCCGTTAAGACGAGCGCGGACATGACGGATTTATGGACGTTCCGTGGCACAATGATTTTTTCGTTCGGGCCAACGACACCCATGATCATCGCCATGATGGCACTCGATGTTCCCTGGACAGAGAAAAAGGTCTCGTCAGCACGGAACGCCTCTGCCGCCAAGCGTTCCGCTTCAGCGATTGCCGCTTTTGGATGATGGAGGTCATCGAGTGGGGCAATGTTAATCAAATCAATTTTTAGGGCGTTTTCACCAATAAAGTCACGAAACTCTGGGTCCATCCCTTTTCCGCTTTTATGACCAGGAATGTGGAACGCAATCGGGTTTGAGTCGACATGTTCAAGCAACGTGTCAAATAGTGGCGTTTCGAGCTGAGTAGCACCTTTTAATTTCAATCGTAAATCCCCCTTGAATCAGTTTATTTATAAGATGAATAGTATCGTTATGATATATGTTGTTTTTAAAAAAAGAAGCAACAAAAAAACTATAGAGATTTCTGGCTCAACTTGCAATAGTTTTTTTTGTTGTTACAATGGGTGTCGAGGTGAAACAATATGCAAATTAACTATCCGATCAATCCGGATTGGACGACAGACGAATTGATTGAAGTCGTCGAGTTTTATAACGTTGTCGCACAAGCCAATGAAGGTGGAGTCGAACGAGAGGTTTTTCTCGATTCCTATCGTGCCTTCAAGCAAATCGTAACATCTAAGTCGGAGGAGAAACAACTGAACGCGGTTCACGACGAGCAGACGGGCTATTCCACATATCGTACGGTTCAGGCGGCAATGAAGTCCTCGAGTAAAATGATTAAACTGTAAGACCTAGCATGCCCGAGCAAATTCAGGCATGCTTTTTTGTTATTTCTCCTATAAATCGGGTACAGTTCATTAACACCGAATCAGGTTTAGGGACCTCGGAATTGGGAATATATCCATTAAGATAAAAAATTCAAAATAGTCAGACAATTCTCTTTCTTTTTCGAATTTTATCTGATATACTCAATTCAACTCACTAAACCGTAACTTGTAGCCCAACAAAAGGAGTGTGGCATCTTATGAAACAAGTGATTGAGGCATTCAAAAGAAAAGACGCAGAAAAACGGATTCCGGTGCTGCGCTTAGAGATTGATTATGAATTGGCAACCCTCTTCGATGCGATGGCGTCACAAGATGATGCTACAGTTCAGGCTAGCAAGCATCGGTTAGAGAAGTACCGCCAAGAATTATTGCGTCTCGAAGCCTAACCATTACACACACATTCAACCAGTATTCCGAGCGGATACTGGTTTTTGTTTGGTACAATACAGTTGAGGTGATCACAGATGATAGAATGGTTTGCAGTCGACTTAATCAAACAAGCGGGAGAACTGATTCGTCGCGAGATTGATCAAAGTTATGAAGTGGAACGAAAGACGGGAAAAGGGGACTTGGTCACTGAAATCGACCGAGCGGTGGAACAATTGATTGTCCGTCGAATCCAACAAACATTTCCGGAACATCAGATTATGGGGGAAGAAGGGACGACAAATCAGCCAGAACAATTGACTGGTACCGTCTGGTTTGTCGACCCGATTGATGGGACGTTAAATTTTATTCATCAAAAACGTATGTTTGCCATCTCTATCGCGATCATGATAGATGGAGTCGTGGAATATGGATTCGTCTATGACGTCATGGCGGATGAGATGTTCATGGCACGGAAAGGATACGGGGCGACGTTGAATGGTCGGACATTGACGACTCTTCATGAACATCATGTCCGAGACGCATTTTTAAGTATGAATGCGACGTGGGTCACGCCGAACCACCAGATTGCCCCGGAAATACTCGCTCCGATTGTACGAGACTCGATTGGGACGCGAGCCCATGGTGCTGCATCGCTTGAATTAGCCTGGCTTGCCGCCGGTCGCGTGGACGGCTACATCACAATGCGCAATATGCCATGGGATTATGCTGCTGGAAAGTTACTCGTAGAAGAAGTAGGGGGACGTGTCGTTTCCTTATATGGTGAGCCGATTCGCTATGACGGAAAAACATCTGTCCTGGCAGGGAGTGACTCATTTGTAAATGACGTCATCAAACATTACGTCATCGCAAAAGGGGTCACGGCTGAAGCAAAACCGGACTTACACATCGTGGAACATGATTCGTATGAAGAAATCCGCGATCTACTCGTCTTGGCGAATCCGAATGAAACGATGGTCCGGGAACAATTCGAGGAAGGGCGTACGTACAAAGCGTTACTCGGTGGTGAGATTGTCGGTGCATATATGCTCGTCTCACACGGAGACGAGCGGGTTGAACTCGTCAATATCGCAGTGAAGCCGGAACGTCAAAACCAAACAATCGGTCAACGCATGTTACAAGACGCAGTGAAGCGGGCCACGTTGATTGGTGGAAAAGAACTGCTCGTCTGTACAGGGAATTCAAGCATCATGCAACTGCGCTTTTACCAACAAGCTGGATTCCGATTCGATTCGGTGGAACGCGATTATTTTCGTAATCACGGGTACGATGACATCGAAGAAGATGGACTCATTTTACGCGACCGCATCTGCTTGACACGTCCACTATAAACGCAAGTAAAAGGGTTACTCCGACATGATACCGGAGTAACCCTTTCTTTATGATTGATGGTCTGAAAGAATGCGGCGACGCAATTGAATACCAAAATATGTCGCTACGCCACTTAACACGAGGCTGCCCAAGATAATGGCGGCGCTCCCCTCGGCCACCCCGATTCCAATGCCGACGAATCCTGCGACAACGGCCGTTGCGATCAATACAAACATTAGCTGCATGGAGGTTCCTCCTTATTTTCTCTTCTCTTCCCTATTGTATGATAAAAAACACGAGATGAAAACGTTCACAGTCGATTCCACTCGACAAAGGTACTGTGACGTGTGCTATACTCTTAAAGTTGAAGAAAAGTTGAAATTTTTTAAATAAGAGAGGAATAACTACATGAACGTAAGAACAAACCTTCGTAACGTAGCCATCATCGCGCACGTTGACCACGGTAAAACAACGTTAGTCGATGAATTATTGAAACAGTCTGGTACTTTCCGGACGAACGAGGCAGTCGCAGAACGCGCGATGGACTCGAACGATATCGAGCGTGAGCGCGGAATTACCATTCTCGCAAAAAACACAGCAATCGATTATAAAGAGACTCGCATCAACATCGTAGATACACCAGGTCACGCAGACTTCGGTGGAGAAGTTGAGCGAATCATGCGTATGGTAGACGGCGTTATTCTTGTTGTCGATGCGCGTGAAGGCTGTATGCCACAAACTCGTTTCGTATTGAAAAAAGCACTCGACCAAGGACTTCGTCCGATTGTCGTCGTCAACAAAATCGATAAGCCGATGGTTCGTCCACTCGACGTTGTCGATGAAGTTGTTGATCTCTTGATCGACCTTGGCGCAGATGAAGATCAACTTGAATTCCCTGTCGTCTATACATCAGCAGTCAGCGGTTCAAGTTCGTTCGATCCTGACCCAGAAAAACAAGAAGATACAATCACTCACGTGCTCGACACGATTCTCGAAAACACGCCGGCTCCAGTGGACAACTCAGACGAGCCACTTCAATTCCAAGTGACGATGCTCGACTATGACAACTACCTCGGCCGTATCGGCGTAGGTCGCGTCTTCCGTGGGAAAATCAAAGTCGGTGAGCAAGTATCGCTTTGTAAGACAGACGGTACGGTGAAGCAACTTCGTGTCACGAAATTGTTCGGTTACTTCGGCCTCAAGCGCGTCGAAATCGAAGAAGCAAAAGCAGGTGACTTGATCGCTATCGCCGGGATGGAAGATATCAACGTCGGTGAAACGGTAACGCCAGTCGGTAAAGAAGAGCCACTTCCGCTCCTTCGCATCGATGAGCCAACGCTTCAAATGCGTTTCATGACAAATAACTCTCCATTCGCAGGACGTGAAGGCGATTTCGTGACGGCACGTAAAATCGAAGAGCGTTTGATGAAACAACTCGAGACGGACGTTTCACTCCGTGTCGAAAACACAGATTCACCAGACCAATGGATCGTATCAGGACGCGGTGAGCTTCACCTCGGGATCTTGATTGAAAACATGCGTCGTGAAGGTTACGAGCTCCAAGTATCGAAACCACAAGTTATCATCCGCGAAGACGAAAGCGGCACAAAAGTTGAGCCGTTCGAGCGCGTCATCATCGACGTACCTGAAGAGTACACAGGTTCAGTCATGGAATCGATCGGTCTCCGTAAAGGTGAGCTTGCGAACATGAACACGAATGACAACGGTCAGACACGTATGGAATTCCTCGTGCCATCACGTGGTCTTATCGGTTACCGTAACGAATTCTTGTCAGCGACACGTGGATACGGAATCTTGAACCATACGTTCGAAGAGTACCGTCCATATATCGCTGCTGATATCGGTGGTCGTCGTAGCGGTGTTATGGTTTGTATCGAAAACGGGAAGTCGACGGCCTACTCAATCGGTGCCCTTGAAGACCGTGGGACAATCTTTATCGAGCCAGGTACAGATGTGTATGAAGGAATGATCATCGGGGAATGTAACCGTGATGTTGACCTTGCCATTAACGCTGTTAAAGGGAAACAATTGACGAACATGCGTGCTTCTGCAAAAGACTCGACACAAGTCTTGAAACGTCCGCGCGTCTTCTCACTTGAAGAGTCACTCACGTTCTTGAACGATGACGAGTACTGTGAAATTACACCGGAGTCGATCCGTCTCCGTAAGAAAATCTTGAACAAGAACGAACGCGAGAAAGCAGATAAGCGTCGTAAACTTGGTAAAGAATAAGTTAGAAGAAAGGGGACGCTTCGGCGTTCCCTTTTGCATGGAATAGTGTAGAATGGATGTGTATGAAATAAAGGGGGACTCTTTGTCTTGAAAGCTTCTCAAACAATCGATATCACACAAATTGACGTTCCGTGGATCGCTTCGATGCTAGGTGTCGGCAGTGACCCGAACGACTTTTCCGTTGGGTTCAATGCACTCGTTGTCACGGTCATCTTACTGACAATCCTTGTCTTTAAACTTGGTTTTGCGAAACAATTGGCATGGTGGAAGTCGCTCATCGTCTATATTCTCCTTTCACTTGGAGCAGGTACGATGGCACTCGTCTTTTTCACATGGCCAATCCCGGAAGTGCTTGCCGTCATGGCTATCGTGTTGGCCATCTATCGTGGCCGCCTCTGGTGGAATCGTCGTCAAGATGCGGTAGAATCATAAAAAATACGGGCGTCTCTTCGGAGGCGCCCGTTTGCATTACCAGTTTCGTTTTTGTCGAAATGTAGGATATAACTTGAACTGTCCAGATGCGGCGCGTTCAGCCGTTCGTTCGCTGATTCGCTCCTGACACTCTTGACACATATACGTTTTCGCCGGTTTGTTACGCAAGCGTTTTGCTTCAAACGACCATGAGTCGATTGTCTCGACTTTATCACAAAGAGAACATTTTACACGCATCTTTTCACCTTCCTCTATACGATGAGTATAGCATGATTTCAACCGTTAAAAGCAGGGAATTGAACCGGTAAGGGAGAATGGTACAACCATACCCGGTGAAAAGGAGGGGAGTTGAATGGCGAGCAAGGCAACGTTTGAACTGACAGCTGCGCAAGAGCGCTTGTTGAATGACATGCCGTTAACATTTCTCGTTGGTTTTGACGAGGCAAAGCGTTGGCCGATCAGCCATGCCATCAGTTGGGTGCAAGCGTTAGATGCTGTCACGGTCCGGTTCGCATTAACGAGAAATTCCCATATCGTGACCATCTTGACGACTGAAAAGACGGCTGGCCTCATCTTTATCGAAGATGGTCAGTCCTATCATGTTTTACTCTCATCAATTCGAGAGTTCGACCCGGCGGTCAAACCAAGCCTTCATCTTCGTTTTTTTGAAGGACATGTCGAAGAAGTGAGGAACATCTCGTTTTATGGAGCAGCTTACGCACAGCCCGAAATCACGAAAACATACGATATTCGTGCGGCGGAAAAGCTTGACCGTGAAGTGAAAGAAAGTCTTCATTCTTGAATACCATCCTATATTCGAGGGGCGGCAAAGTCTATGAAAAAAACGTATGTACTTGATACGAACGTACTCCTACATGATCCGCTATCCTTATTTCAATTTGAAGAACACGACGTGGTGATTCCAGCCATCGTCCTAGAAGAGTTAGATGGGAAGAAACGTAACATGGATGAGGTCGGGCGGAACGCCCGTGAAACGTCGCGTGTCCTCGACCAGCTCCGGTCATCGGGGAAACTGCATGACGGGGTCCCGCTTGAAAACGGAGGACGTCTGTTTGTCGAAATCGGTCATGAACACCAGGTCGATATCCCGTTCGATGTCATGACGAATGATAATCGCATCTTAATGGTAGCGTTAGGATTAATGAAACAATACGAGCATGACGCGGGTCGAAAGGTCGTCGTCGTCTCAAAAGATATATTGGTCCGTGTCAAAGCGGACGCCATTGGAATTGACGCAGAAGACTACTTGACAGATCATATCGTTGACACGACGGACTTATACGCCGGCTATCGAGAGATTGAAGTCGATCAGTCGCTCATCGATGAATTTTATAAAGTCCGTCAATTGCCGACGACGGCCTTGACGAAACAAGTGCTATATCCGAACTCGTTCGTCGTCTTGAAAAGTAATGTGTCGAAAGCGAGTGCGCTTGCTGTGGTCGATTCGCTTCAACCGATTTTACGACCACTGGCACTCGATGCAGATCATATTTGGGGAATTCATCCGCGAAACGTTCAACAGCGGATGGCACTCGACCTGCTGCTTCGGGATGACATTCCGTTTGTCACCTTACTTGGGAAAGCTGGTACCGGGAAGACGCTCCTTGCTCTAGCAGCAGGGCTATCGCTTGTCGAGGATGAACAGCGTTACAATAAGCTAGTCGTCGCTCGCCCGGTCGTGCCGATGGGGAACGATATTGGTTACTTGCCAGGGGAAATGGAAGAGAAGCTTCGTCCTTGGATGCAACCGATTTATGATAACTTGGAATTTTTATTTAATGCGAATTCAAAAGACGAGCTCGGGAATATTCTAGCCGGTATGAAATCGATTCAGCTCGAGGCGCTCACCTATATTCGAGGTAGAAGTATGCCGGACCAGTTCATCATCATCGATGAGGCACAGAACTTAACGAAGCACGAAATTAAAACCATTCTCACCCGAGTCGGTGAGAACTCGAAAATCGTACTCGTCGGCGACCCGTATCAAATCGATCATCCGTATTTAGATGAGTATTCGAACGGATTGACGTACGCGGTGGAACGCTTCAAAGGACAAAACGTCTTCGGGCACGTTCAACTCGTGAAAGGGGAACGTTCATCCCTTGCACGATTGGCGGCTGATTTACTATAAGCGATATACACAAATAACGCCGAGTTTCGCACTCGGCGTTATTTTGTATCGAGTTGTAGTGACTGAACGTTCGTCCGTTCTAAGAAGGCATTTGAGATCATAATCAATCCCGTGAGGATGAACAGGGCAGAAAATCCGAAGTGTGCCACGATTTGGGATCCAAATAACGGTCCGAGTAGATTCCCCATGAACTGAGCGGACTGATTGTACGAAAAGATCCGGCCGGTCGCAGAGACCGGCGTATGCTGGCGCAGTAGCGATTGTACGGACGGCATTAAGGCAGCCGTTGCGAATCCGATTCCGAAACGCAACAAAATGAGTTGAGTCGTTGAGGTAACGAATGCTTGCGGAATCAAGAATAGGCTATAGAGGAGCAGTGCCCAAAACAAGATGCGTTCTGCCCCATATCGGTCTGATAACCGTCCGAGACGCTGCGCCGAAAAGAGAGCGGCCAGTCCCGGAGCGGAGGCGACAATCCCTGCCATGAAGGCGAGAGCGGTTGTGCTCGGATTCAATTCACGTACGTATAATGTCAAGAGCGGTCCAATGGATTGTGTCGAGAACTGAATGAGGAATGTTGTCACAAACAGCCCGACAATCAATTGAGGATGTCGCAGTGAGGCGAAAATCGATTTCATCGACGCGAGTTCTTCACGTTTCACTGGGACAAAATCTTCTTTTACGAACCAAAGCGTGATGAGGAACGTGAGGAAGAGTGCACTTCCCGTAAAGAGAAAAACGGATCGAAGCCCAATCCAGTCTGCAAGCAATCCACCGATGAGGGGACCGAGTAGACCACCAGTGATTCCACCGGTTGACAGGGTACCGAGCGCCCAGCCACTTTTCTCTTTTGGGGTTTGGGATGCGACTAACGTGATGCCGGCTGAGATGAATCCGGACACGGCACCCATGAGTAAACGCAATCCGACGAGTTGATACACGTCTTGGACGAAGCTGATAAGAAACATGACGGTGGCCATCCCGAGACTGGCTCGGATGAGCATCAGTTTCCTTCCTTTTCGGTCAGCCAAGCGCCCCCACATCGGAGAAACGATGGCAGCTACGAGGAACGTCGCGCCGAAGGCGATCGCAGACCAAGTGACGACGTGGTCCGGATCCTTTACCCCGAGTTGTTCGATGAACAATGGGAGGAATGGTAGGACGAGACTCATCGACGCAGCGGTCAAGAAGCTACCGATCCAAACAACCATTAAGTTTCGTTTCCATAGAGGTATCGTAAGCGTCACGACCTTTCTTATTTAATTGGTAATCAACACTCTATATACTACACTTTATGAACTAAAAAGTCCAAAAAAAGAGAAGGTGTGAACCTTCTCATTAATTGCTTAATATGGTGATATGATTGACTTGGCGAATGACCTGATCCTCATATAATACATAGACAGGTCCGTCGGTAAGTACTTTTCCGTCTTTTGAAAATTGTAAATATACTTGTGCTGCCTCGCTGAGCGATAGAGTCAATACTGTTTCCCCGTAAAAACGGACATGCGTCGCAAGTTCAATCGGTTCGGCATTGTTTAAAAATGGCGCGAGCGGCATGGCGAACGAGTCGCGTAATGCTGCATCTTTGTCTTGTCGTGACATCGGTTTATTGTGGTCGATTCGAGTTCCTTGTGACAATCCGTCATCCCATGCTTTCCCCATTTTCGCATAGTATGCCTCACGGTCATTCTCCGTCACCGAGTCCAAATCTTCAATCTTCCGTTTTCGTTCGTCAAAAATCCATACGGTCGGGTCAATCGTCAGACTGTGGCGAACCGCTCCATCAAGTGGAAAAATCATGCTTATATCCCCCTTCATACACATTACACGTTCCATTATAGCGCTCTTTCTCGTAAAATGGAAAAGAGGAAGAATGTCGCGTTCATTCATACTGTACATTGAATTATGATGAAAGATAATGTACAGTTGAGTTATGACAAACAGTCTGTCATCGTACGGAGGAGGGGTCGTAGTGGCGACAAATTTGGCTGCAATCCAACGGGAGCAAGCGCTTCAATTACTCGAGGCGGATGCTGAAAAAATCCGTTGTCTGATTGAAGTGCAGTTAGAAAACCTAAAAATGCCGAAGTGCCCGCTTTATGAAGAGGTGCTTGATACACATATGTTTGGACTATCGCGCCAAATTGATTTTGCGGTTCGTCTTGGACTCATTTCAGACATTGAAGGTAAAGGACTGCTCGATTCATTGGAACAAAAGTTGTCTGCTTTGGCAGAAGCTTCAGAATTATGAACCTTATACTCAAACTGTGCAAGTGGCGCTGTTTGAGTATTTTTTTATAAGGGTTGTCGGATTGTTTTACATAAGGAAGTGAATACATGAAAACACGGTTTCGGTATTTTGATTTTGCGTTGTTTTTGTCAGTGCTTTTACTCGTCGGGCTAAGCTCCATCATGATTTATAGTGCGAGTGTTTGGAATCGTGGGGATTACGCGAATAGTAGTTTATTCTATCGCCAGCTCGTCTACGTTGGCATTGGAATCTTTGTCTATTTGATTGCGACATTGTTCCGATATGAGATGTTTCGGAAAAAAGGCATTCGCCTCGGTCTTTATGCGCTCTCTGTCATCTTGCTGTTTGTCACGTGGGCGATGCCTCCATTGAATGGGGCGCGAGCTTGGCTCATCATCGGAGGAATGACCATTCAACCGGTCGAGATTGCGAAGTTCGTTCTCATCATACTGCTTGCGAACTACTACCATGAACTATGGAATAATGAGTTGAAAGGACTCCCTGGCCGATTGGCGCGGGCCGCTATCACGAAAAAAGGGCTGCGCGCACAAATCGGCGCCTTCTTTTTAGTACCTGTCCTCTTTTACTTTTCGTTTTATGCGATCGCAATCAATGGACAGCCGGATATGGGGGGGCTATTCGTCCTCGGTTCCATCATGTTGCTCATGTGGTTCGGTGTCGGGGCGCCGCTTCGAATTTTGATTCCAGGGATTTTAGCTGGGGTTGGTACTGTATTCGTATTGTTCACGACCATCTTTTCGGAGAATCAACGAAGTCGGATTGAAGTCGTGTTCAACCCGTTCATGGACCCGGAAGGATATGGACACCAATTGCTCATGTCGATTATCTCAATTGTACATGGTGGATTGACTGGAGTCGGACTTGGGAACAGTTTTCAAAAGTATGGATATTTGCCAGAACCAGAAACCGACTATATCATGTCGATCATTGCGGAGGAGTTAGGATTCCTCGGTGTATTGACGGTTTTAGTCCTACTCTTCTTCATCGCCTTTCGCGCGATCCATATCGCCAATCATGCGGATAGTCACTTTGCGATGTTCGTATCGTTTGGGATTGCATCACAAATCATTATCCAGACGGCCATCAACATCGGTGCGATGTCCGGTTGGTTCCCAGGGACAGGCGTAACCTTGCCACTGGTCAGTTATGGAGGAACATCGCTCATCATGATGATGGGTGTTCTCGGGGTGCTCAGTAGTATCTCGATGCGTAACCGTCATCGAGAGGCGACACGACGAGAAGAAATTCGGGTGAAGTCAGAAGAAAACGTTCAACGCTCATCGCTTCACGTTGTCAGGTAAGGAAACGAACAAACTTCATTAACGGGGGGATTTCATTTGAAACCAATTAAAAAGTTACTTGTTGCAAACCGTGGGGAAATTGCCATTCGCGTATTTCGCGCGGCGACAGAGTTAGGCATTCGAACGGTAGCTGTCTATTCGCAAGAAGATAGCGGCTCCTTACATCGCTTTAAAGCTGATGAAGCCTACTTGATCGGTGTAGACAAAAAACCGATCGATGCGTACCTCGATATCGAAGACGTGATTCGAATCGCTAAGGAGTCAGACAGTGATGCGATTCACCCAGGGTATGGTTTCCTTTCAGAGAACATTGAACTCGCACGACGTTGCCGTGAAGAGGGCATCATCTTTGTCGGACCGCATGAGTCACATTTACATGCGTTCGGGGATAAAGTACGAGCACGTCAGAGTGCGATTGCTGCGGGTCTTCCTGTCATCCCGGGTTCGGATGGACCGCTCACATCATATGAAGATGCTGAAGCATTTGCGAACGAGCACGGATTCCCGCTCATGGTCAAAGCTTCGATGGGTGGCGGAGGACGCGGAATGCGTGTCATTCGAACAGAAGCGGAAATGAAAGATTTGATTGAACGTGCAAAGTCAGAAGCAAAGCAGGCGTTCGGTTCTGACGAAGTGTACATAGAAAAACTCGTCGAACGTCCGAAACACATCGAGGTGCAAATTCTTGGGGATGAGCACGGTCACATCGTTCACTTATTCGAGCGTGACTGTTCGGTTCAGCGCCGTCACCAAAAAGTTGTCGAAGTGGCGCCGTGTGTGACATTGTCTGATGCATCGCGCCAAGCGATTTGTGATGCGGCGGTCCAACTCATGCGTCACGTCGGATACGTCAACGCCGGTACAGTCGAGTTCTTGGTGACAGAGGATGAGTCGTTCTACTTCATCGAAGTCAACCCGCGCATTCAAGTGGAACATACGATCACAGAGATGGTGACGGGCTTTGACATCGTTCAAACGCAATTGATGATCGCGCAAGGTGAGTCGCTCCACGGCGATATGATTCAAATGCCGAAACAGGAAGAGATTAAACTTCTCGGTTATGCAATCCAATCACGTGTTACGTCTGAAGACCCAGGCAATAACTTCATGCCGGACACAGGAAAAATCATGGCTTACCGTTCTCCGGGTGGCTTTGGTGTTCGTCTTGACGGTGGGAATGCGTATGTCGGTGCAGAGATTTCACCGTACTACGATTCACTTCTCGTGAAATTGTCCACACATGGCATGACATTCGAACAAGCGGCCTCGAAGATGGTTCGAAACTTGAACGAGTTCCGGATTCGTGGAATCAAGACGAACATTCCGTTCTTGATTAACGTCATGAAGCACCCGAACTTTATCAGTGGAGATTACAACACGTCATTCATCGATGAGACGCCAGAACTGTTCGTCTTCCCGAAACGAAAAGACCGCGGGACGAAACTGCTGAACTATATCGGGGATGTGACAGTGAATGGATTCCCAGGTGTTGGTCTGAAAGACAAGCCGATCAGCCGTTCGGTGCGAATCCCGCACGACCTCCCGGCAGAAGCGAAGCCAGGGACGAAACAAATTCTTACAGAGCTTGGACCGGACGGCCTCGCCGACTGGATCAAACGTCAACCGGAACTGTTGTTGACGGATACGACGATGCGAGATGCGCATCAATCGTTGCTCGCGACGCGCATGCGCACACAGGATATTCTAAATATCGCCGAACCGACAAGCAAACTCATGCCAGAATTGTTCTCGGTCGAGGCATGGGGCGGAGCGACGTTCGACGTCGCCTACCGATTCTTATCCGAAGACCCATGGGTACGTCTCATGAAGCTTCGTGAGAAGATGCCGAACGTCCTAATTCAAATGTTGCTACGCGGTGCGAATGCGGTCGGATATAAAAACTATGCAGACAACGTCATCGAGAAATTCGTACACGAAGCGGCATATGCCGGAGTCGACGTGTTCCGAATCTTTGATAGTCTCAACAACCTTGAGTCGATTCAATTGGCAATCGATGCGACGCTTCCAACTGGGAAAGTGGCAGAGGCAGCCATCTGTTATACGGGAGACTTGTATGATGGTAACCGTCCGAAGTACCATCTTCCGTATTATATCGACCTCGCGAAGAAACTTGAGGCGAGTGGTGCGCATATCTTGGCAATCAAGGATATGGCAGGTCTATTGAAGCCGGAATCAGCCTATGCACTCGTATCGGCATTGAAGGACGCTGTGGACTTACCAATCCACTTGCATACACACGATGCTTCCGGTAACGGGATCTTCACATATGCTCGCGCGACAGATGCCGGTGTCGATATCGTTGACGTTGCCGCGAGTTCGATGTCAGGGATGACATCACAGCCTTCAGGTGGAAGTTTGGTTTATGCGCTCAACCACCACGAACGTCAGCCGAAAGTCGACCCGAAACAATATGAAATCATCAGTGACTACTGGCAAGACGTGCGTCACAACTATGAACCGTTTGAAAGTGATATGCGTGCATCGAATCCATCCGTGTACGAACACGAGATGCCAGGTGGGCAATATTCAAACCTCCAACAGCAGGCGAAAGCGGTCGGACTTGGAGACCGCTGGGCAGAAGTCAAGGCGATGTATGCCCGAGTCAACATGTTGTTCGGGGACATTGTCAAGGTGACGCCGTCATCTAAAGTTGTCGGTGATATGGCGCTCTTCATGGTCCAGCATAACTTGACGGAAGAAGATGTGATGACACGAGGACATCAGTTGGACTTCCCAGACTCGGTCGTCGAAATGATGCGTGGTGAATTAGGAACGCCTCCAGGTGGATTCCCGAAAGATGTGCAACAAGTCATCTTGAAAGGAGAAGAGCCTTTAAACGTTCGTCCTGGTAAATTGATCAAACCGTATGACTTTGAATCGGCACGCCAAGAACTATTCGAAAAATTCGAGCGACCGGTGACGGACTTTGAACTTCTTGCTCATGCGCTTTATCCGAAAGTGTACGAAGACTATATCAAACATACAACGACATACGGGGACGTCTCAGTGCTCGACACGTTGACATTCTTCTACGGATTAAACGTCGGTGAGACAATCCAAGTTGAAATCGAGACTGGAAAAACGTTAATCATCAAGCTCGTACAAGTGAGTGCAGCGAATGAAGATGGCATCCGTCTCGTCTCGTATGAGATGAACGGGGTACCACGTGAAATCGAGATTAAAGATGTCAATGTCAAATCGGCAACGACAAGTCGTCCGAAAGTCGATCGTTCGAACGCCAAACAAGTCGGTGCATCGATGCCGGGGTCTGTCTTGAAAGTATTGGTCGAACCAGGAAGTCGTGTTCATCGTGGGGAGCAGTTGCTCGTCACAGAAGCGATGAAGATGGAAACGACAATTCAAGCGGCACAAGATGGTGAGATTAAGGCCATCCATATTAAAGAAGGCGACACAATACAAAGTGACGACTTGTTGATTGAATTTGTATAATCAAAAGAAGCATAGCGCGCTATGCTTCTTTTTTGTAGATGGGAGTGGAGATCTTGAGACGAGTATGTTGGTTCCGTTCAGATTTTAGACTGACCGATAATCATATGTTACACCGTGTATTGAAAGATATGGAGGAAGGCGATGACCTAGACTTCGTCTTTTGGTTGAATCCGAAATACTGTCACCCATTCGAAGTGCGGCATGACTATTTCTTCTCGACGATGCGAACGTTCATGGATGATTTAGAAGCGAAAGGGTTAGGGCTTCGTGTCCTCGTCGCGGAGACGGAGGATGCGTTCATGAAACAGCTCGGCGAGATGGATGTGCTCTATTTTAATGCGGAGTATGTGGAACCGTTCAAACAGCGGGATGAACGTGTGATTGAGGCACTTAGTGAAGATGTAAAGGTAGTGCGACTTTTAGATCGTCACCTGTTTCATCCCGATGCGTTTCGTACAAAAAGTGGCGATCCCTATAAGGTGTTCACCCCGTTCAAAAAAGCGGCGTATGCCGAACAGCCACCCGCACCGTATGAGGTTGATGTCAATCGTTTATCTCAGTACATCCGTTCAAAGAATGAACAACCGAGTGAACTGAAAGAGCTCTTCAAGCGATGTAAACGTGAATGGAGAGGGCTAGGGGAAACGGAAGCGAAGAAGCGATTGACCCGCTTCGTCAATGATCGCATGGTCGATTATGACGAAAAGCGTGACATTCCGAGCATCGCCGGGACGAGTCGACTATCTCCTTATTTACGGACAGGTGTGTTGTCGATTCGCACCATCACCGAACAAGTGTTGTCGGCGAGACAATCAAAAGGGCGCGACACGTATTATGATGAGCTGTTGTGGCGCGAATTTTATTATATGGTCATGGCAAAGTTCCACGCATTGAAAGATCAACCGTTCAATGATAAATATAAGACGATTGAATGGGAGGACAATGAAGAGCAGTTCGAAAAGTGGTGTAACGGGGAGACTGGGTATCCGATCGTCGACGCCGCGATGCGTCAGTTGAACGAGACCGGGTGGATGCACAACCGCCTACGCATGATTGTCGCATCTTTCCTATCGAAACATCTCCTTCTCGATTGGCGAAAAGGGGAACGATATTTCGAGCAAAAGCTGATCGATTATGAGGCAGCGTCGAATATCGGGGGATGGCAATGGGCGGCCTCAGTCGGGACGGACGCTGTTCCATATTTCCGTATTTTCAATCCGACGACGCAATCCGAACGATTTGACCCTGACGGAACGTTCATCCGGAAGTATGTGCCGGAGCTGAAACATATAACAGATAAATCGATTCACTTTCCGGACCCGTCAGAGCGAGACAACTATGCCATGCCACTCGTCGATCATAAAGAAGCGAGAGAGCGTGCCCTCGAACGATTTAAAGCATTGTAAACAAAAAAGCGCCACGGCGCTTTTTTGTTTGGTTATCCGTTCATATTTTTCAATTGTGCCCCGTCTTGTCGCGCTGTCGACCGATACGCGTGATAAGAGAGGTATGACAGGATGCCGAAGTAACAAGTGATCAAGAAGGCGTGAAGGAGCGGAACGTAAGTCGCGTGTCCCCCAAGAACAATCCATGCACCTGTACCGACTTGAAGCAGGATGAAGAAAAGAGACGCCCACATGCCGCGCTCAATCAATCGATTCATTTCTTTACGTGCCAAGTAGAGAACATACAACGTGTACAAGACGAGTAGCCCGGCCATCACACGGTGTCCCATCTGCACATACGACTCAAACGTCCAGACGTTCTGCTCACAAATCGGCCAACCGACACATGCGTATGTAGCACCGAGGTGACGGACGTAGGCTCCTGTGTACACGACGATCATCGTATAAATTGAAAGACCGTAAAGATGAGATCTTAATCGTCTCGATACGACTTGATGTTCCCGGTCACCTTCGAATAACAGAATCGTCAAAATGAGTAACGATGCGAACGACACGAGAGAAATTCCAAAATGAAGGGCCAGGATGGCATCCGACTGTTGCCAAATGACCGCGCCCGCTCCAATGATTGATTGGATGAGCATAAAGATAAATGCGAGAAACGCAAAGATTTTCACATCGACCCGATGTTTGACCGCGATGAACGTCCAAATGGCGAGCGCAATGATGAGAAGACCTTCAATACCGGAGACTACCCGGTGACTGTATTCAATCATCGTTTCAACACTGGGATTGGTTGGGATTAATTTTCCATGACAGAGTGGCCAGTCCGTCCCACAACCATCTCCTGAATCCGTCTTCGTCACGGTTCCACCCATGATGAGGACAAGCATCATCCCGAGGGTGACAAACCCTGAGAAAAACGCGAGTTTTTTATGCATGCAATACCACCTGCTTCTAATCGAAATCCGTTAAAAAATGTACCTTGTTTATTTATATTTTTTTCGCCATACTTATTATACGGCTTTCTGTTCAAAAAACGAAATGGAAAAGCTTGCAATCGTTATCAAAAACGTTATTCTAATATTAGTAAAGCACATAAGGTGTGACAAATATCACACTATTGACACAAAAAACTCGCTATTTTACAAGCATAAAGGGCGTATTTTATAAAAAAATATGGTATCTTTGTAGAGAGTTAAGTGTATTTTGTTCATATTGTGTTTTTTCTGTGAAGAGAATGCGAGGATTTCGTGATTATGTGGGGGGGTCAGTATGACAAAAGTCAACCCAGGGATGACGGTAGATGTAGAGTATACAGAATCAACGTCATTCCGAGATTACGTCGCCTTAGCGAAAATGGGAATCGTTCGCGCCAACCTGTTGTTGGTGTTTGCAGGATTCTTCGTGGCAGCGACGTACCAGAGCGATACGCCAGTCCTTTACTTGTTTGAAGTTTGGCCACAGCTCTTATTAACGATGTTAGGAAGCGCACTCGTGATTTCGGGGAGTTGTTACCTAAACAACTTTGTGGACCGAGATATCGATTACTTAATGGATCGTACGGACAATCGACCGAGTGTAACCGGCAAGATTTCAGGAGAGAAGATTTTACTCCTTGGATTGACACAACTTGCAATCGGAACACTACTATTGCTCCTTGTATCGTACGTCGCCGCAGTATTCGGTTTAATCGGGGCATTTTTTTATGTCGTGATTTATACGATGTGGCTGAAGCGTACGAGTACGCTCAATACAGTCGTCGGTAGTATTTCGGGAGCCGTTCCACCGCTCATCGGTTGGGCAGCACTAGATCCGGCACTTCATATTGATGCGTGGCTCATGTTCCTTGTCATGTTCTTATGGCAACCACCTCACTTCCTGGCGCTCGCCATGCGACGGACGGAAGAGTATCGAGCGGCAGGCATTCCGATGCTTCCGGTCGTGAACGGATTTGCCATCACGAAACGGCAAATCATCTGGTGGATTGCGACGCTGATTCCGGCATCGCTCTTATTTATGCACTATGGTCTTGTTTACTTGACAGTCGCAGCCGGTTTAGGGGGCTACTGGTTGTATCTCGGATTGAAAGGATTCAACGCCGAGGACGAAATCAAGTGGGCAAACAAAATGTTCTTCTATTCATTAATTTATTTAGTCGTGTGGATTATCGCGCTGATTTTGACAGCACTCTGGTGATCGCACTCACTATATAGAAAACCATTACACATCATTTTGGGAGAAAGTGGGGATTGTTGTGAAATCATTTAAGAAGCTTCTGTTTGGCATCGTCCCGATGATGATGTTCGCAGTCCTGTTATCAGGTTGCGGTCAAGAGGGATTGTCTGCATTGAAGCCGATGGGAGAAGGGGCTGAGCTTCAGCTCCGCATCATTCTCATCAGTTTGGCGATCATGCTCTTCGTACTCATCATCGTATCGGTCATTTACGTGTACGTGCTCATGAAGTTCCGTCGGAAAGATGAATCGATTCCGAAGCAAGTTGAAGGTAGCAGTACACTCGAGATGATTTGGACAGTCGTTCCGATTATCCTTCTCATCATTCTCGCTGTTCCGACAATCACGACGACTGTCGAACTCGCGAAAGCGAAAGAAGCGAAAAAAGAAGAAGAAATCAACGTTACAGCTAACTTGTACTGGTGGGAATTTGAATATCCAGAAGCAGGTGTTGTGACAGGGCAAGAGCTCGTCATTCCAGTCGGAAAACGAGTCGGCATCAACTTGACGTCTAAAGATGTCATTCACTCATTCTGGGTACCAGCTTTATCTGGTAAGACAGATACGAACCCAGGACTTGATAACGAAATGTGGTTACATGCAAATGAACCAGGTACTTACTACGGGAAATGTGCTGAGCTTTGCGGTCCGTCACATGCCCTTATGGACTTTAAAGTCATCGCGCTCGAGCAAGAAGAATATGATCAATGGCTCGCTGACATGAAAGCCAAGCAAGACGAGAACGGTGAGAAACTCGTCGCAGACAACACAAACTTGACGACAGGTGAAGCTGTGTATGTCGAAAGCTGCTTGAGCTGTCACGGCGGCGGTAAAGTGGCACCAAGTTTGACGAACTTCGGTGATCGTGAATGGCTCGCAGGTTACCTCGAAAACAACGAGGATAACTTGAAAGAGTGGATCCGTGACCCGCAAGAGAAAAAACAAGGGGCTCTTATGCCAGGATTCAATGAAGGTCAAATCAGCAACGAAGAATTAGATGCACTCGTTGACTTCTTGTATGAGCAGAAGATTGACTAACGGGAAAAGGGGGATTTCACGTGGCACAGACCACTGCAATGCAGCAATCGCGTAAATACAATGGCATCATGGATTGGATTACGACGGTTGACCACAAAAAAATCGGTATTTTGTATTTGTTCTCAGGAATCTTCTTCCTCCTTCTCGGTGGAATTGAAGCATTACTGATTCGTTGGCAACTCGTCAAACCAATGAACGACTTCGTCAGCGGTGAGACGTTTAACCAGTTGATTACGATGCACGGAACGACGATGATCTTCCTTGCGGCCATGCCGATGTTATTCGGTTTCATGAACGCCGTCGTACCACTTCAAATCGGGGCACGCGACGTTGCGTTCCCATTCATTAACTCATTAGGTTTTTGGTTGTTCTTCTTCGGTGGAGTCATGCTTAACTTGAGCTGGTTCTTCGGAGCAGCACCAAACGCAGGGTGGACGGCTTACGCGCCACTCTCAACACAACCGGAAGCGACAGGGGTAGACTTCTACGCTCTCGGTCTTCAGATTTCAGGTTTCGGTTCATTGATGGCCGGGATTAACTTCCTCGTCACTATCTTGAACATGCGTGCGCCAGGAATGAAACTCATGCGTATGCCACTCTTCACATGGACGACTTTCGTTGCATCGGCATTGATCGTCTTCGCATTCCCACCACTTACGGTCGGATTGTTCATGTTGATGTTCGAGCGACTCTTCGGAGCTGCTTACTTTGACCCGGCACTTGGCGGGAACGTTGTCATCTGGGAGCACCTTTTCTGGATCTTCGGTCACCCGGAAGTATACATCTTGATCTTACCGGCATTCGGTATTTTCTCGGAAATCATTCCGACATTTGCGCGTAAACGCCTCTTCGGTTACACGACGATGGTCTTCGCGACAATGCTCATCGGTTTCCTTGGATTCATGGTTTGGGTTCACCACATGTTCACAGTCGGTCTTGGTCCAGTTGCCAACTCGATCTTCGCTGTTGCAACGATGGCGATTGCCGTACCAACGGGTGTTAAAATCTTTAACTGGCTCTTCACACTGTGGGGCGGTCAAATTAAATTCAACGTCGCTATGCTTTACTCAGTCGCGTTCATTCCTTCATTCCTCGTAGGTGGGATGACAGGGGTTATGCTCTCAGTCGCACCGGCTGACTATCAGTACCACGACAGCTACTTCGTTGTCGCTCACTTCCACTACGTAATCGTAGGTGGGGTTGTATATGGTCTCTTCGCAGGACTTTACTACTGGTTCCCACTCATGTTCGGAAAAGCCCTTTCTGAAAAGCTTGGATACTGGCAGTTCTGGTTGTTCTTTATCGGGTTCCACTTGACGTTCTTCCCGCAACACTTCCTCGGATTGTTCGGTATGCCACGTCGAGTCTTCACATACCTCGATGGTCAAGGTTGGGATACACTCAACATGCTCTCGACAATCGGTGCATTCTTCATGGGTGTGTCAACGATTGTCTTGCTCGTCGCTGTTGTGAAAGCCTTCTTGTCGAAAGACCGCGTCAAACCAGACCACTGGGGAGATGGACGTACGCTTGAGTGGACACTTCCTGTTCCGACTCCAGAGTACAACTTTGCACAAACGCCACTCGTCAAAGGACTTGATACGTTCTGGCTCGAGAAAATGGCAGGCAACAAACGCGTGTCAGTCGCTGAAGAAGTTTCGGACATCCACATGCCGAACAACTCGCTCATTCCGTTCTTCATGTCACTCGGCCTCTTTATCGCAGGACTCGGTGCCATCTTCCAGATGGATAACACGGTCGTCGGTTGGTCATTGATTGGATTTGGATTAGCGATGACGTTCGTCTCGATGTTCCTACGTTCTTGGATTGACGATCACGGCTACTACATTCCGAAGTCACAAGTCGAAGCAGACTTGAAAGCGATTCGTGAGAAAGGAGAACAATAAATGGCACATGCAGTTGAAAAACACCCAGTGACCGGTATCCCGGCCAATCCAGAGAAAGCAACACTGGAAGGGAAAAATAAATATGTGGCCTTCTGGTTCTTCCTTGGTGGAGAGACAGTCCTCTTCGCCTCGCTCTTTGGAACATACGTTGGTCTCTTGAACTCTGGTGCGCCAGAGGAATTACGTTCGTATAACATTTTCGAAATGGAGCTCGTCTTCATCATGACGATGCTCCTCCTCACAAGTTCACTTACAAGTGTCCTTGCGATGATGAACATGAAGGCAAACAATCCAGGGCGTATGAAGCTTTGGTTGATTGTGACGCTCCTTCTTGGTGCCGGATTCCTTGGTGCTGAGATTTACGAGTTCATTCACTACTACCACATCGGTCACACGTTCACGTCGAGCGCATTCGGTTCAGCCTTCTATACGTTGGTTGGTTTCCACGGCGCGCACGTAACGTTCGGTCTTCTTTGGATTACGACACTTTTGATTCGTAACTGGAACCGTCCGATCGATGTATACAATGCACCAAAGTTCTATGTATCGAGTCTATATTGGCACTTTATCGACGTTGTTTGGGTCTTCATCTTCTCAATCGTCTACCTCTTAGGGATGGTGAACTAATATGGAAAAACGAGTAATGAACGAATCTCACAAGCAGTTAGAGCTTGAAGTAAAAGCAGAGTCGAAACGTGAGTATCAGCTTCAATTAATCAGTTTCGCGATGATGATTTTACTCACATTCGTGGCATTCGGCGCCGTCTATGCGGAATTGATGCCGGTGTGGGCAGCAGGTGGTTTTTTAATCATCTTGGCGGTCATCCAAGTCTTCCTACAGTTATATATCTTCATGCATATGAATAACCGTGGGAACACGTGGATCGTTGGCATGATGTGGCTAGGTATCTTTGTTGCCATCATCACGGTCGCTGCACTCCGCTTACTCATTTGGTAATTGTGACAAAGGATTGAACATCTGTGGAAACACGGATGATTCGGTCCTTTTTCCTTTACTTCAAAAATGAATGAATAGTAATCTTGAAGTGAACGGTTTCAAAGGTTAGGGAGAGAAAGAAAAGGGGTGAACGGATGCTCTGGAATACGTCGGAGCTGCTCAATCAATTTGATTGGCTCACGTTATGGAGTCCGCTGTTCGGATTGCTCATGGTCGGGATTTATGTGTTATACGCCGTCGTGACAGAGAGAATGGCGAAGCGAGGATATGCCTCGACCACGTTATTACAAAAGTTTAGTATGTTGTTTGCGATTGTCTTGTATTACATCGGTTTTGGAAGTCCAATCGATGTCATGGCACATATCATTTTATCGGTGCATATGTTCCAAATGGTGCTCGTCTATATTTTGGCACCGGCACTCGTCGTTTACGGTCTACCGTACTGGGTGTTTGAAAAAGTACTTAGCTTCAAATGGATTGGGCCGATGTTCAAGTTTTTGACGAAGCCACTGATCGCGCTCATTTTATTCAACGCATTGTTCTCGATTTACCATATGCCGGTCGTATTCGACTACGTCTTGACGAACTACGGCGTTCACCGTATTTTCCACGGTGCCCTTGTCGTCTTTAGTTTGACGATGTGGTATCCGGTCATCGTTCCACTCGTCTCAGACGAAGAGGAAGGCATGTCCGATTTGAAACGAATGGTGTACATTATCGCCAACGGGGTCTTACTGACACCTGCCTGTGCGCTCATCATCTTTAGTCAAACGACGCTCTATAATGCATACACGGACCCACAGACGTTTGCGACGGTCCTTGGATACTGTCTCCCGAATGGTGACGTTTCCGGAATTGATTTAGAGGCGTTGATGGGAGCGACGAACAGTGCGCTCGAAGATCAACGTTTCGGTGGGGTCCTCATGAAACTCGGTCAAGAGATCGTGTACGGCTTCTTCTTCGGCTGGACGTTCTTCGGCTGGGTGCGTCGGACGAAGTCACTTGCTCTTGATGAAGGCATGTCATTCACTCCGCAAGAAACAAATGAAAAAAATTAAACAGAACATAAAGGGGAAACATTGATGAACTATCTTGCCTTAATTAGTGTGTCATTCATCGTCATCAGTGCGATTCTTGTCGCCATCGGATGGGTGATTATCGCAAAAGACCGCAGCAACATCGAAAAACATAAAAAGGTGATGACGGCCGCAGCGATTGCAGCGACGACGTTCTTCATCCTTTACGTCTCGCGTACCATTTTTGTCGGTAACACGGCATTTGGGGGACCGGATTCAGTGAAGCCGTTCTATCTTGGTTTTATGATTTTCCATATTCTTCTCGCAACCACAGGTGGTATCCTCGGATTGATTACGCTCTATCTCGGTTATAAAAACAAAATCGAGAAGCACCGGAAAATCGGTCCAAAAGCGTCAGTCGTCTGGTTCTTCACGGCCATTACGGGGGTGACGGTTTACATTCTTCTCTATGTGGCATATGACCCAGGTGAAACGACGAACGTATTCCGCGCGATAATCGGAGGATGATCCATAGAGAGGGAGAGCTGTATGAAACGGAATAGCTATTTGACGGTCGGTTTGACCGTCTTGACGCTTGTCGTCATCGGAGTAGCCGTGTATTTTGTTTTCTTCAATCAAGACGACCTACCCGTCATTCAAGAGCCAACCCCGTTCACATTGACGAACGCATTAAATGAAGAGACCTATAATTCCGACAACGGAAAAGTGAAGATCGTGACGTTCTTCTATACGAACTGTCCAGATATTTGTCCGCTCACGTTACGTGATTTTATGAAGCTCGAAAAAGAATTGAAAAAAGAGAACTTATACGGCTCGGACGTAGAACTCGTCGCGATCACGGTTGACCCGGATGTGGATACCGTGCCCGTTCTGAAAAATTACGGGGAAGCATTCCAAGCAGAGCCGACTGGATGGAAGATGTTGACGGGAGACCAGGTAGACATTGACCGAATCACGCGTCAGCTACAGTTCTATTATTCGAAGGCGAACAGCGGACTCGTGACGCATGCGACGACGATGTACGTCATCGACCGCCATCATGATGTCCGTGCTGTCGCGCAGATGGCGACGGCAGGGGATGAACCGGTCGATATCGAATCTATCATGGAGGACGTTAAAGTGCTCGCGAATGAAAAGGAGTGATCACCATGAACGATACGATGGCTGTGATTGGGAATGACTATTCATACGGAGACGTGACGATTGCGGAACGGGCGATTGAAGATTTGATCGCGTGTAGCGCGATCGAATTCGGCTTGAAAGAAGTGAAAGTCGTCTCTCGCTCGAAAGACCACTATGATTATCAAATCATTGCACCATTAACACTCGTCGAGGCAGAGCGATTGTACCGCTATGTTCGAGACCAATTCGATTTATTGCTCGGTCAAGTCGATGTGACATTGACCGTCATTGCGGCATGATATAAGGGAGGACCCGTAGAGGGCCTCCTTTTTTATATGCTCGACGCTACGTTTCTTATGACTATATCTTCCAGAAGTGAACTTTGCTATACTAAATAGCGGAGTCGAACTAATGTTCGTTTTTTTAGAAATGGAGGAGGACAAAGTATGCAGAACCAAGCCTTAGTCGTTATTGACATTCAAAATGACATCACGAAAAATTACAAAGCAATCATCGACAACATCAATAAAGCGATTGATTGGGCGGTCGAAAAGAAGTTACATATCGTCTATATCCGTCATGAGAATTTATCAGCAGGGACGAGAACGTTCAAAACAGGAACGCGAGGAGCGGAATTAGCACCAGATTTGAAGCTCGCGTCCGACCACGTGTTCACAAAGTACAAGGGCAACGCCTTGACGAGCGAAGCGTTTGTGACGTTCATTGCCAAGCATCACATCGATACGTTTTATATCACTGGGGCTGATGCGACCGCCTGTGTGAAGTCGACTTGCTACAATCTGCGGAAATCTGACTATGCGGTTAGCGTCTTGTCGGATTGCATTACGAGCTACGATTTGAAAAAACTAGAAGATATGATTATGTATTATAAGAGTAAAGGTTGCGTGATCATCGAATCAAAAGACTTGTCGGCGTAAGTTGCCTAACAACGTTTAACTCGCCCATAAGAAAAACCCCTTCGCTTATGCAAGGGGTTTGACTTCTAATGTTTCTGCGAGTGCTTTTAGACGGCGCTCACAGTCGCGGACGATTTCTTCTGGGAAGACTTCATCGTATTCAACACCGTGTGGATAATAATGCTTTCCTAAAATCGGTGTAAGCATTTTGACAACAGCGTGACGATCTTCGATTTGACCTTCGATCGCGTATACAGGTAAGCGAAGATAGAATGTTTCGCCAGTCGATTGTTTCTCATATTTCATGTCATACGTGGCACGCTCGTAATCCCAAGCACCTTCACGGATGAAATGATGATGATCCATGATCGTCTCGAGCAAACCAAAACGGATTTCTTTTCCCTCGATGTGGAACTGCTCAAATTTCATCATAATCCCCCTTTTCGAATAAACCTCATATGTCATCATACCATATTCAAAAACGTTCTTGGAATAACGTGTGTTCAAATTGTGAAAAAAAGATGAACGATTAATCAGCCGAGTGAATTTAAGTATTCCTCGATTTTTTGAGGGAGTTTCACGCCAAGAGGTAGCAGTCCTTCTGATCCGAAAAAGACGTTGAATTCCAAAATGTAAAATCCTTCTTCCGTCACGATAACGTCAAACGCTGCGTGATTGATAGATAACGTGTTGGCAATCGATTGAACTTCTTTGATGACGTCTTCCGGGATGTCTTCGTACGAGAAGTTAGCCCCTTGAGCGACATTGTTTAAAAAAGCCTCGCTGACACGCCAATAGGCACCGACTACCTCTTCTCCAATCACGATGATGCGTAAGTCGCGATCATTCGGGATGAACTCTTGGACATAGAACGTATCATGATTCTCGACGTATTCTAACCAGTCTTGGTCATTTTTGATTAACCATACCCCTTGACCCATTGAGGATTTGGCTTTTTTGGCGACGAACGGGTAGTGGAACTCTTCCAACACGCGTTCAATCGTGTATGGGTTCTTTCCATAAATCAATGTCTTCGGAATCCGGTGCGGATATGTCGCTTTAAAGGCGCGCGTCATCTCGATCTTGTCGTGCCCGAGGTGATAAGTCGCAGGTGATGGGAAGATTGCTTTATTCATCCCGTAGATGATGGAATTGACCATCCAATACTCAGGGAACAGGACGAGGTCGGCAGCGCGAACCTTATCGAGCTGATCGAAATAATATTCGGGTTTCGCATAATCCGTCTTGATCCCGGCCGATCGGATCATATTAAAAGAAACTTTTTTCATACGTAGACGCATAGGTTGCGTCTGTTCACTTCCTTTCTACATGGAACGCCTTGCGGTCAACTTCAATTATAGTGTGGATTGCTTACATAGGGAAACAATTGTGGTAAAATCATGGCAGAAAGGGTGAGGGGTATGATAATCACTGAACAGACGATTGCCCTGCTCGATCAAACAGAAGAATTGACCGATTTGATTGAAGCAAGCGAATCGTTTCAAACATATATTCAAACGAAAGCGGCACGTCTCGCATCACAAGAAGCAAAGGAAATCGAGCGTGAGTTCTTGAAGATGAAAGAGGACTATGAGTATGTCCAGCGATTCGGAAAGCATCATCCGGACCACGACCGCATCAAAAAAGAGATGCACCTCATCAAACGTCGTCTAGATGTTCAGCCGGAAATCGCTGCGTTCAAAAAAGCAGAACGAAGCTTGGATAAGTTGTTAGGGGAAGTGAGTGAACTATTGGCTCATTCAGTCTCTCCTAAAATCAAGGTCCCGACCGGTAATCCATTCTTTGATGAAGGTGGATGTTCTGGTGGAGGTAGCTGCGGAGGAGGCGGAAGTTGTGGATGCGCCGTCTAAGTTGAATGAACGGATTGGCTTCGTCGTATACGTGAATTCCTTAAAACAAGTGAAAGCGTTAAGACGTTATGCGAATCTTTACTTTGTCTCAAAACGAGAAAAGTATGCGTTTCTTTATACTGACCTCGAAGGTCATGAAGCCGTACTCGAACAAGTGAAAGCATTGCCGTTTGTGGAAGCGGTCGTTCGAAGCGAACGCCCATTCATTTCCGAAACGTACGAGACAAAATCGAAATAAACAAAAAGATGAAGGTGGCATCACCTTCATCTTTTCTGCTGGAGGGAAAGACATGCGTGTCATATCTGGAGAACGAAAAGGGACCCGTTTAAAAGCGGTCCCAGGAACGGCGACACGGCCGACGACCGATAAAGTGAAGGAATCGTTATTCAACATTATCGGACCTTATTTTTCAGGCGGGAAAGCACTAGACCTTTACGCGGGCAGCGGTGGGCTCGGAATCGAGGCGTTATCAAGAGGTTGTGACGAAGCTATTTTTGTCGATCGTCAACCGAAAGCCGTCCAAACGATTCAAGAGAACTTGCGAGCGACCCATTATGAAGTAAAAGGGAGAGTATATCGTCAAGACGCCAAGGCGGTACTCGAACAACTCAAGGTTCAACAGGAACAATTCAAGCTCATCTTTATGGATCCTCCTTATCATGCGGAAGAACACGTGGCGTTCTTACAGCTGATCGATGAATCAGATTTGTTGATCGATATCGGCGTAGTCGTCTGTGAACACGGTAGTGACGTGACATTACCGGAGCGGGTGGGACGATTTGAACGAATTAAAGAACAGCGATACTCAGATGTCATCACCATCAGTTTCTATGAGTACGCATCGGAGGAGTGACACGATGAAACGGATTGCGATTTGTCCGGGTAGCTTTGACCCAATCACAAACGGACATCTAGATATTATTGAACGAGCGGCGGCCATTTTTGACGAAGTCATCGTGGCTGTCCTTGAAAATTCAAGCAAAGCCCCATTATTTGATGTGGAGGAAAGACTTGGACTGATTCGAGATGTGACGACACATCTGCCAAACGTGTCGGCTGACGCGTTCGGGGGATTGCTTGTCGAGTATGCCGCAGAGAGGGAAGCGGCGACGATCGTCCGTGGGCTCCGTGCAGTCTCAGATTTCGAATACGAGCTTCAAATCGCATCAATTAACAAAAAGTTGAATGAGAACGTCGAGACGTTGTTCATGATGACGAATAGTCAATATTCGTTCCTCAGCTCGTCGATTGTCAAAGAAGTGGCGAAATATGGTGCATCGGTCAGTGAACTCGTACCGGAACAGGTTGAAATTGCCTTGCGTAAAAAGTATCAAGTGAGTTCGGGACAATGAAATCGTTAAAAATCGGTCTCGGTCTACTCGTTACAGTGCTTCTCTTCCTGTTCGTCCCACTTCCTTACTATATCTCTTCACCCGGAGCGGCGACCTCAATTGAAGAGTTCCTGACCGTCCAAGGTGGCGAAAAAGAGGATGGGGAACTGATGATGGTGACAATCTCCCAACGCCGTGCGACTCCGTTTTGGTTAGTTGAAAGTTGGGTGACCCCGTTCACAGAAGCGAATTTATCCAGTCGCTATTTATACGATGGGGAGAGTGAGGCAGACTATGAACGTCGCCAACAATTATTGATGGACTCTTCTCAACAAGCAGCAATCCAATACGCCTATCAATTAGCAGATCAAGACGTGACGGTTGATTTCGAGGGAATTTATGTATCTGCTCCGATTCCTGGGTCCCTTGCGGCCAATGTGTTGAAGCCGGGTGATGTCATCACGGCCATCGATGGGATGTCCTTTGCCACTCGCGTCGACTTTTTGAATCGCGTTTCGGAATTTGATGCGGGCGATGAAGTGGAGTTGACGATTGAACGAGACGGCGAAGAACGTGTCGTGCAAACGCTCATTCAGCCGATCGATCAAAGTGGGGATCGTGTCGGGATTGGAATCTATGAGCCGCTTCCCGTTCAAGAAATCACGGCTGATCCTGAAGTCGATGTTGCTTTGACGAATGTCGGTGGTCCGTCTGCAGGATTGATGTTCACACTAGAAATCTATGATCAATTGACGCCAGGTGACTTGGCAAATGGAAAACGGATTGCCGGAACCGGAACGGTCGATGAGGAAGGGAATGTCGGACCTATCGGAGGTGCATGGCAGAAAATTGTCGCCGCCGACGAGGAAAGAGCGGAAGTCTTCTTTGTGCCGGCCGGTTCAAATTATGAAGAGGCGCTGGAATCACGAGACCGCCTAAACAGTAACATTGAAGTCGTCCCTGTAAAGACGGTCGAGGATGCGATTCGTTATTTAGAAGAGATGAACTGAGGGCGTTGCCGGTGCTCGATCAATGTATCATCTTGAAGCGGGAGACGATATGCTTCGGTGACACGAGCTTCAAAATCGAGCCGGGCATCGAACTTACTGACGAGTGGCACGTCTTCCTTCACATCTCGTAACGCATGTCGTCCGAGATCGTTGAAGGCGAGCGGTCTCACGTAAGGGACTTCATCAAAGCGTGTCGGTGCCTCGACTTTTAACCAGTGAAGCAGTACGGCGACGAACGCCCGCTGAATGGCGGTACGCGTGTAGCGACGTGTCGACACGACAGCAAGTGCACGTTCGAATGAAGGCTCGACTCCCGCCTGCTTAAGACGAGGTGCGAGAGAAGCATCAATTCCAACGAGCTCCGTCAACGTGTGGAGTGGCAAGGTTCTCAGTTTGAATTGTAAGACGGGCCAATAGTGTTCCCAATGTGTCATCGGTTGTGTCCGAAACATCGCTTCAGTTGATGCCGGAACGGCACGAACTTCACCGGTGTCTAGGTAATGAGCCCGAATACCCGTTGCCGACATGACGTCCATTAATGAAGGATCATGATAATCAGCCCCGAGCCGTTTGACTGTATGTAACTGAATCGTCTTTGCTGCTTTGGCGTAATGATAGCCCAAAATGTTGTTTGGTCGCGTCAAATCAAATGAGGGATAAACGGTCCGGAAAGCTCGACTCGAAGCTTGAGCGGACGAGTGTCCTTCATGTAATGCTTCTTGAAGCGCTTCTTTGTAACGTGACGTCTCTTCGACATGTGAACGGGCTGCATGGAGGATTGCATCTATATCCCCGCTCTCACTCCCGAATGATAGCGTCTGGCAACGGAGCTGTTCAGCAATCGAGACGGAGGCTTTAGCGAAACGGTCGGCGCGTTGGACCCCGTATTGGGTCGGTAGCTCGATGACAAGATCGATCGCACCGCTCTCGACGGCAGCCTTAGCCCGTTTCCACTTGTCGAACGAGGCGGGTTCGCCGCGTTGAGTGAACTGGGCACTCATGATGGCAATCATGACATCAGCTCCGGTTTCGTGACGTGCAGTTTGCGCTTGATAATAGTGCCCGTTGTGAAACGGGTTGTACTCTGCAATAATGGCCGTCTTTTGCATGATTTACTCCTTTGCATTGTCGTATGGATTGGTGTAAGATGAGTAAGTACGCTTTGGCAAAGCGCCGTCGTCAACTGATTTTAGTGTAAAGAAAAAACATTGACAAAACAAGTTGGCCTATCTATAATTCATATTGTTGCAATTGAGGTGATTCGGATGAAATGGTCTATTGCACAGCTACTTAAGCTCCGAAACCAGGGTGACGGTTTTACAATCGATGAGATGGTAGAACTACCAGAGCTGACTCAGCTCCATCCGGATATCCGTTCGATTCGCCCGGTGCATGTGCACGGGGATGCATCGTTCACATCTAATCAAGTTACATTCAATCTGAAGATTCAAGGTGACCTGACGTTGCCAGATGCGCGAACGTTAGAAGATGTCACTTATGAATTCGATATTGAATCGCTCGAGCCTTTCTTTTTGGAGAATGGGCGTTATACGGAGCAATTCGATGACGTGAATTTGCCAGAAGGAAATACAATCAGTCTTGTACCGATTGTAAAAGAGCTCATCATGTTAGACGTCCCGATGCAAGTTTATGGGAACGAAACAGACAAAACTCAGGTTGAAGGAGAAGGCTGGACGCTCACTGACGAACAGCCCGAAGCCCAACCAAAAATTGACCCGCGTTTCGCGGGACTAGCCGACTTGTTCTCGAAAAAAGAGAACGAGGAAGGTTAACTTATCAAGGAGGTGGACAACGATGGCAGTACCATTCCGTAGAACGTCGAAAACTCGCAAACGTCTTCGTCGTACTCACTTCAAACTCAACGTACCTGGTATGAACGAGTGCCCGAACTGTGGCGAAATGAAACTTTCACACCGTGTTTGCAAATCTTGCGGACATTACAACGGTAAAGAAGTAACAAGCAAATAATGCTTGAAGGAGTGACCTGTTCTCAGGTTACTCCTTTTTTGTTTGTCATTTTTGGGTCATGGTGAAAAGATGTGGTAAACTTTTTGTGCGAAAATAGTTCGAATAGGAGGAGGGCCATGATGAACTCCATCAAACGAATTGGTATCATCGGAAACGGAGCGGTCGGATTATTGTTGGCATCTGTGCTCGCAGACGATTACGACGTGACGCTCTACGGAAGGATCGGGTCATCTGATCCACTTTTCATCACACGTATCGGTGTGACGGAAGGGACGGCACGTGTGTCGTTACGGTCAAGTCAGACGCTTCAGGAAACGGACGAGGATCTTTTTTTTGTCACGACGAAAGCCCATCAAGTCGAGGAAGCGACGGTCCGACTCTCGGGTAAGGTGCCCGTCTTTATTTGTTCGAATGGGATTGCCCATCTGGAATATGCGAAACGTCGAGGGTTTCATTTAGGTGTCGTCGAGCATGGGGTGACGAAGCGTGGTCATGAGGTTGAGCATCGTGGACTCGGACGGATTCGAATTGGAAGTACGTCGGGGCTCCATCCTCTATCATTTCAAGAGAGCCCACTTCACATCGTGTGGGAAGAAGATATTGAACAAGTCGTCATTGAAAAATTGTTTGCTAATGCCATCATCAATCCCATCACGGCATTATGCCGGGTCCCGAATGGAGCCCTCGCCGGCTCACCATATCGTGAAATCGCACAATCGATTTACGATGAGTTGGTGCCTTTGTTTGCGCAGCAAGTCTCATTTTCCTACATCGAGACGATTATCGAACGTACCGCACAGAATCGCTCCTCGATGTTGCGCGATCTTGAAGAAGGTCGGCCGACAGAGGTGGATGCGATTTTGAAACCGGTGATTGAGAAAGCCGAACAGATGCAGATTTCTCTCACTGTCATTCCGCTATTACATAAACTGATTCTAGGAGCGAGCGCATCGTGTTAGTGTATATCGTTTCATTTCCACTCATCTTATGGTTTATGGTGTATATGATACTTAGAAAAATTATGCCGAAATCAATCAACTCATTCAAACTCGCATGCGATGCCGGGGTCATCCTTTGGTTTTACGCTTGCAGTATTTTACTTGAGGCCATCGTCGGGACGGATATGTTGCTATTATTGCTCGCAGCCTGCTGTGCGATTTTCCCGATCAACGCGATTTGGCAGCGGATTCGTTATGAGGAAGTGTTGTTCACGAAGATGTTCGTCCATGGTTGGCGGTTACTCTTCTTGCTACTTGTTCCGACCCACGCCATTTTATTCGCAATCGGTGTAGCCCAAGGCATGATTCGTTGATTGATTGAAAGGAAGTTGTTATACGTGAAGGTAGAAGCATTTGATGCTCTATATGCATCCACATCACCGATGATTCAAATCGATCATGAATATGGTCGCTGGCTTGATTATCGAGGGATGGATGAAATCGAAAAACGTGCCGAGGAGGTCTCAGGGCGCACCTATGAGCATCTGTCGGAGCTCGTCGAGATAATAAAGGGACAACAAGAACAGTTCGGGGAACTTTCGGAAGAGTTGGAAGCGAATCTGGAGTTACTCGCTCAGCGAAAAGCGTACGTGATGGTGACGGGGCAACAGGTCGGCGTATATGGAGGACCTTTGTTTGCCGTATACAAACTGTTAGCGGTCATCAAACGGGCGAAACAGGCTGAAGCGAAATTAGGGCAGCCGGTCCTTCCTGTCTTCTGGATGGCGACGGAAGATCATGACTTTGCTGAAATCAACCATGTCTTCACGACACAGGCGTTTTCGAGAACGTTGAAAAAAGATGCCTTGTCATCGTTACCGCTTGCAGGAAAAGCATCGATAGGGGACTTAGAGTTCGAACGGGTAAAGCTCGAACTTGTTCAAATGGCGCAACGTCTTCTACTGAACGAAACAGAGACACCGTATACTTCACATTTGTATCATGAGCTGATTGACCTCATTCAAGTGAGTCGTTCGTTCGCTCACTTTTTCGGTGGAATGATGCGGCGATTCGTCGGATCTGACTTTTTATTGTTTGACCCGCACGCGAAAGACGTACGGGCTCTCGAACGACCGATGTTCCGAAGTCTCATCGAGCATCATGACAAGCTCCATGAAGCGCTCGGTCATGCGTATGAAGAAGGGATGCCATCGGTCGACTTGAACAGAGACGCGGCCCATCTGTTTTATCACGATGGGACACGAGAGCTGCTCACGAAGGTCGATGGGGTGTTCACGACAAAGCGAGGACATCGCTTCACTGAAGACGAACTGCTCACAGAGATAGAGGCGCATCCGGAACGTTTCTCAAATAACGTGGTCTCCCGTCCGCTCATGCAGGATTTCCTGTTCCCGACTGTTGGGTATGTGGCAGGTCCCGGTGAAATTGCCTACTGGCTCCAGCTTCGACCGCTCTTCCACGAGATGAGATGGAAGATGCCGCTTCTCTTGCCACGACTTGGTGGGTTGATCGTGTCAAGAAATGATGAGAAGAAGCTTCGTCAAGAAAGCGTGACATTGGAGCAGTATATGAAGCGACCGCTCCCGGATCATGCATTTGACGATGAAGCGTTTGAAGAAAAGCTATATGCGTATCGGACGCTCACAGAGGCCGTCAGTCATGAGGCAGGGAAACAAGGAAGACGATTTGAGGCGAAGTCGAGACATGTGCTCGAGCGATTGGCGGATGAGATGCGTGCTGAATCGAAGCGAGAACAATATCGCTTGAATGCACGAAGGATTCATCTGTCGACCCGGCTGTTCCCGATGGATGCCCCTCAAGAGCGCATCATCTCGATGGTTCCGATATTAAATCGTCACGGACTAGACGTGTTTAAACGATTGAGACAGGTTTATGAACAATCTGATACGGAGCGATGTTTGTTCTATGTATAATCTTTTTTTTGAGAGCTCTTGACATTTGTCGAGAGCTTTTTTTCGTTGTTACCTTTTTGTTTCCTCTTTTCACTAAAAACCTGTACGGACCTTGACATTTTTATGATAAAGTAAGTGTAATAAAACAGTTGAAATATGTAGGTTGAGAGGGTTTTTTGAATGTTTGAGCATGAAACGGTTTTAAAAATGGAGTCCATTGAGGGATTGAACATCAAACCAGATGGGGTATATGTCGATTGTACGTTAGGTGGAGCGGGTCATAGTGAAGAAATCGCAAAGCGTCTAACGACGGGTCAACTATATGCGTTCGACCAAGATGACGTCGCGCTCGCACATGCGAAAGAGCGATTGGCTCCTTATGAAGGCCGTGTGACGTTTATAAAGAGCAATTTCGTTCACTTGAAGGAAGAACTCGCCCAACGTGGTGTGACAAAAGTGGACGGTGTACTATTCGACCTAGGCGTTTCTTCGCCACAGCTAGATGAGGCGGACCGCGGGTTCAGTTACAACTATGACGCACCGCTCGATATGAGAATGGACCGGTCACGGGACTTTTCAGCCTATCATGTTGTGAACGAATGGTCGTTCGGAGAACTTGCTCGTATTTTCTTTACATACGGGGAGGAAAAGTTTTCAAAGCAAATCGCACGAAAGATTGAGCAAGCCCGTGCCGATAAACCGATTGAGACGACATTCGAGCTTGTCGACTTGATTAAAGAAGCGATTCCTGCACCAGCTAGACGAAAAGGCGGACACCCGGCGAAGCGGACGTTCCAAGCGATTCGAATCGCCGTCAATGACGAGTTGAACGTTTTCGACCGCGCCGTTCAAGATGCGATTGATTTACTTGCATTGAATGGACGCATCTGTGTCATCACGTTCCATTCGTTAGAAGACCGCATTTGTAAACAAGTGTTCAAAGAGCGAAGCCAGCATCCACCATTACCACCGGGGTTGCCGGTCATTCCGAAAGAATTTGAACCGGAACTCAAACTCATCACGCGTAAGCCAATCGTGGCGAGTGAGGGAGAACTTGAAGATAACCGTCGTTCACGCTCTGCTAAGTTGAGAGTGGCCGAAAAACAAAAATAACCGAGAGTGTAGGAGGGATACCTGATGCCAGAAGCTGCCCGTAAGGCGTTGCAGCCTCAAGTAACACCGAATCGAAATCCGATTCCGCAAGAACGACCAATACCTGCTCCAAAACGACGCACGTTGACCTTGTTTGAATCGATCCTGTATCCAGTGATGATTGGTTCAGTGGTCATGTTCGGTGGCATCACGGTGTCGAAGCACAATGAAGCGTATAATATTATGCGTGATACAGCAGCCGTCAATCAGCAGGTCGACGGGGTTGCAAAAGAAAACGAAGAACTAAAGTATGAAATCGCCCAATTAAGCTCGCCCGAAAGAATTTATGCGATTGCCGAGAAGCTCGGAATGAAATTCAATGAAAAGAATGTCAAGGTGATTGATTGATGAATTCTTTAAAACAGAGTAAAAAAAGAGTGGCGTGGGTAGCGATTGTCTGCTTCACCCCGCTCTTTTTATTTTTTGTCGGATGGTTCCTTTATTTATCCGTCACCCATACGTACAAAGGGGAGAACATGCTCGCATTCGCGGAAGAGCAACGGTGGAAAGCGGTCAGTACGTTAGAAGCGGAACGGGGTGAGGTGTATGATCGCTTCGGTCAACCGATTGCCATCAACATTCCATCATACCGGCTCGTTGCCGTTTTGAAACTCGGTGGTGAGCGGGTCAAAGGGAAGACGCTTATGCCTGATGAGTTCGCCGAAGCGGCGAAGCAATTGTCGACCGTGCTGCCTATGACAGAAGCCGATTTATTGAAACGGCTTGAACAAAATGCCGACCTTGGACAGATCGAGTTCGGTGTTCCCGGTCGTGACTTGACCGTAGAACAAAAAGAAGAGATCGAAGCATTCGACCTAAACGGCATCACGTTTGTCGAGGAACCGAAGCGCTATTACCCGAACAAAGTATTTGCTTCCTCGGTAATCGGATATGCCCAGAAAATTGACCAGAACGGTCGTATCGAACTCGTCGGTGAATTAGGGATTGAAAAGTCTCTGAATGATATTTTAAGTGAATCGTACGGTCTGTATCGATTTGAGAAAGATTTGGCAGGTCGTGAACTCATATCGAGTGACGAGCAGTTGAAGATTGAACCGGAAGACGGGGCGGACGTCCAATTGACAATCGACCACAGAATCCAACAGTTGCTCGAAACGAAGATGAATGAGTTGTATGAGTTGTATGAGCCGAAACATGCGACGGCCATCATCATGGACCCGAAAACGGGAGAGATCATCGCACTATCGGACCGACCATCGTTTGATCCGAACACACGCGAGATTTCTTCGTACAGTAACTTCTCTGTTTCGTCTCGATTCGAACCTGGATCGACGATGAAGATCTTTACGCTCGCGGCAGCCATCAACGAAGGCGTGTACAATCCGAATGAGCTGTATGAATCCGGTTCATACAAATATGGCAAGACGGTCTTCAATGATTACAACATTACGGGATGGGGTACCATTCCTATGGTAGAAGGCGTCTGGCATTCGTCGAACGTCGCATTCTCGATTTTAGCGAACGAACGACTTGGTCTCAGTCGATATGAAGATTACTTTAAAGCTTTCAAGTTTGATCAGCGGACAGGAATCGATTTGCCTGGAGAGGTCAATAGTCAATTCGATTTCGAAAGTCCGATGAACGTCTTGATTACGGCATGGGGACAATCGACAGCGGTGACACCGATGCAAATTTTGCAAGCGACATCGGCCATCGCAACGGATGGGACGATGAAGCAACCGCACCTCATCAAGAAAATCGTCAACAGCGAGACCGGCGAAACCATTCGGACGACCAATCCGAAAGAAGTCGGTCAACCGATCACGGCGGAGACAGCCAAAAAGACACGTGAAGCGCTCGACGGTGTCGTCAATAGCGATGTGGGAACCGGGCAACTGTATGCGTTAGACAACTATCGTGTCGTCGGAAAGACCGGTACC
Source organism: Exiguobacterium sp. 8A (assembly GCF_902506275.1). Taxonomy (GTDB): domain Bacteria; phylum Bacillota; class Bacilli; order Exiguobacteriales; family Exiguobacteriaceae; genus Exiguobacterium; species Exiguobacterium profundum. The sequence goes on from NZ_LR733630.1 coordinate 243,154, forward strand.
GCTCAAATCGCCGAGAACGGAAAATATTTGAGTGGACAGTATATTCACTCGTTCGTCGGGATGGCTCCGGAAGACGATCCGGAACTTGTCATGTATATCGCGGTGGACAGACCGAACAGTGACTCGTCTACGACCGGACCACGAATCATGGCGCCACTTTTCAAAGACGTGATGGATGTCGCATTACGTTACCGGAGTGTCGAGCCTGAAAAACAAGAAAAAGCAGTCGAAGCCTCGACGAAGACAACGTCTTCGTATATCGGTCAAAACCGTGAAGAGGCAGTGAACGCATCGACGGAGAATTCCTTCAATCCGATCGTGTTAGGTGATGGAGACGAAGTGATTGCGCAGAGTCCTGTGAAAGGACAATCTTATGTCGTCGGTGAACGATTGTTGCTAAAAACGAGCGAGTCGTTTACGATGCCTACATTAAAAGGTTGGTCGTTGCGTGACGTAAAACGTTTAGCGACCCTTTATCAATTAAATTTAGAAATCGACGGTACCGGATTTGTCACATCGCAATCGATTGGCAAAGGGAAACCGGTCAAAACAGGTGCCTCCTTGAAAGTGAAATTGGAGACACCGTCGAATTAACGCACGAGATGAAGAGGGCTGCGGCTCTCTTTTCCTATGTAAGAGGAGGAAGTTTGTATGGAACAACTGACAGTTCAAAAATTGGCATCATGGTTTGGCATGGATCTAAATGACGAACGTCTCGTCGAACGGGTCGCCACAGATTCAAGAGATGCAAACGAGGCGGGTCTCTTCGTCCCAATCGTTGGGGCGCGAGTCGACGGTCATGATTACATCGAGGCGGCCGTTGAAAAAGGTGCGATTGTCACGTTCTGGGAAGAAGGTCGTCCTCAACCAGACAACCTGGTTGTCATCCCTGTGAAATCGACGATTGAGGCATTGCAAACGGCAGCGGCGCGATATTTAGAAGAAATCAATCCGCTCGTCGTCGCCATTACAGGCTCGAATGGGAAGACGTCGACAAAAGACATGGTCGCTGTCGTGCTCGAGGAGAAGTTCAAGACGCATAAGACGGCCGGTAACTTCAACTCGGACGTCGGCTTGCCACTTACCGTTCTCAGAATGCCACGGGATACGGAAGTAGCCGTCCTAGAGATGGGAATGAACGGATTCGGTCAAATCGAGACGCTGTCAAAACTCGCCAAGCCTGATGTGGCGTTTGTGACGAATATCGGGGAGTCCCACGGTGAACAAGTCGGCGGACGGACAGGTATCGCCAAGGCGAAACTTGAGATCAAGGCCGGTCTCAAAGCAGACGGTCGCTTGATCGTCGATGCGGATGAGCCACTTCTTTCCGGTCAAGGCTATCGCGTCGGATACGATGAAACGGCGGATGGGAAAATTGAAGTGATCGAAACGACATTTGACGCATCAATCTTTAAATACAACGGTGACTTGTATGAACTAAAGGTGCTCGGTGCCCATCAGATTCGAAACGCAGCCTATGCAATCGCGTGTGGACTTGCGTTCGGTCTCGATCATGCGATGATTCAACGTGGCCTAGACCGAATCAAGTTGACATCGATGCGGATGGAAAAACAGATGTTCGGCGAAGCTCACCTCATTAACGATGCCTACAACGCAAGTCCGACGTCGATGATTGCAGCGATTGAGACGGTCAAGTCGCTTGAAGGATTCTCGAAGCGTGTGCTCGTCCTTGGAGATATGTACGAGTTAGGAATGGATGAACAACTGCAACACGAACAAGTCGGTGGCGCGGTGACATCTCCCGTGACCGATTGTATTCTCGTCGGAGACAAGGCAAAATGGATCGCGGATGGGATTCAAGATTCACGAGTGAACGTTAAAATGGTCCCGACGGTTGAGGAAGCGAAGGCGCTCCTTCATCATTATCAACGACCGGATACTGTGGTATTGTTAAAGGCATCTCGAGGACTGGCGCTTGAGCGTCTTGTTCAATAAATAGAGTAGTGAGGTAGCAACATGTTAATTAGTTTAATCGTATTAATCAGTTCATTATTAAGTGTCTTGATTGTGATGCCGCGAGCCATCCCAGCATTGCGTCAATTAAAGTTCGGACAAGAGATTCGTGATGAAGGTCCAGGTTGGCACCAGAAGAAGTCAGGTACACCGACGATGGGTGGGATCGTCATCCTGCTCGCCATCCTTGTCGGATTCATCGTATCCGTCATTTTTGGCGAAGCGGTCGCTGGATTCGGGTCTCTTCTATTCGTTACGATGGCATTCGGTGTCATCGGTTTCTTAGATGACTACATCAAAGTCGTCAACAAACGAAACCTCGGATTGACGTCCCTTCAGAAGTTGATTGGTCAAATCGTGGTATCGGTATTGTTTGCATGGTTCTTGTCACTCGGGGGAGACCTCGATACATCGATCTCGATTCCATTCACGTCGATTTCGTTCGATACAGGATGGTTCTATATCGCCATCGTCATCTTCTGGCTCGTCGGATTCTCAAACGCCGTCAACTTGACAGATGGATTAGACGGACTCGTCTCCTTCTCGGCCATCCCGACGTTCACATTCTTTGGGATTTACGCCCTTACACAAGATGAACTTGGGATTGCTTGGTTCGCGTTTGCGGTCGTCGGTGCCTTGATCGGGTTCCTAGTCTTCAATAAGTATCCGGCTAAAATCTTCATGGGTGACACCGGTTCGCTCGCACTAGGCGGAGCCGTCGCTGGACTCGCTTTGATGTTGAAGCTCGAATTGCTTCTCGTCTTTGTCGGAATCATTTTCGTCATCGAGACGTTGAGCGTCATCTTGCAAGTCATCTCGTTTAAAACGACGGGGAAACGACTCTTCAAGATGAGTCCGATCCATCACCACTTCGAAATGGTCGGGTGGTCAGAATGGCGCATCGTACTCACGTTCGGAGGCATCAGTTTAATTACAGCAGGTTTATCATTACTACTCATGTAAAAGGGTGAGACAGATGGAAAAGCAATGGCACGGTAAAAAAGTTCTTGTCCTCGGTGCTGCGAAGAGCGGCATTGCAGCGGCGACATATCTGCATCATGCAGGAGCAGATGTGACGATCAATACGGGGAATATCCCTCCGGAAGACGAACAGGAAAAAATTCAGGCGCTTGGGATTCAATCGGTATTTAACGAACATCCCCTCGCTCTGTTGAATGAGACAGAGTTGATTGTCAAAAATCCAGGCATCCCGTATCAGATTCCATTGCTTCAAGAAGCGATGTCTCGAAACATCCCAATCTATACCGAAGTGGAACTTGCTTATTTGGCAACGGAGGCGGAAATTGTTGCCATCACCGGCTCAAATGGGAAAACGACGACCACGACACTCGTCTATGAATTGCTCAAAGGTGGGGAACGTCCGGTGCATCTTGCGGGAAACATCGGATTCCCGGCGATTGAAGTGGCATCTCAGGCGAAGATGGGCGATTTGATTGTGATTGAATTGTCGAGTTTTCAATTGATGGGGATTGAGTCATTCCATCCCCGCTCGGCGGCACTACTCAATCTATCGGAAGCCCATCTGGACTATCATGGGGATTTTGATGCGTATGCGGATGCAAAAGGAAACCTGTTCCGTCAAATGACGAATGCAGACCAAATCGTCGTGAAAGTGACGGATCCGGAAGTGATGAAACGCGTCCCGGGAGAGATTGAACCAACTACGTTCAGCTTTGACCGAGGTGACGCTTCTGTCGTCGATGGATGGGTCACAGTTCGTGGTGAAAAAATCATGCAAGTAAATGAGTTGGCACTAGGTGGGGCGCACAACGTGGAAAATGTATTGGCTGCACTACTCTTAGTGGAACCATTTGCTATTCCACGTACGCATATCGAACGTGTGTTACGAAACTTCGGTGGCGTCGCGCATCGGACCGAGAGTCTCGGTGATGTGCTCGGACGTGCTGTTTACAATGATTCGAAAGCGACGAACAACGTAGCAGCGGAAGCGGCGTTACGGGGGTTTGACGCCCCAATCGTTTGGCTTTGTGGTGGTCTCGAACGCGGTGCGGACTTATCTTCGCTCGCCTCTGCTCTCTCAAAAGTAAAAACTGTCGTCGCGTATGGTGAGACGGCTGAACGATTTAAAGAGCTCGGCGAGTCTCAACAGATTCCTTCTTTCACGGTCGAGACGTTGGCAGACGCCGTTCCGCTCGCGTTTGAGAAATCCGAGACGGGAGACGTCATCTTACTCTCACCCGCCTGTGCTAGCTGGGATCAATTTAAAACGTTTGAAGAACGAGGCGAGCAGTTCGTTCAACTCGTCCGTTCATATGAGGAGGCGAACCGATGAAAATCATGATTTCTGGTGGTGGTACCGGTGGTCATATTTATCCGGCACTCGCATTGATTGAAACGCTACAAAAACGTCACCCGGATTTACAGGTACAATACATTGGAACGGAGAATGGATTAGAAGCCGATCTCGTACCGCGAGCCGGTGTCCCGTTCAAGTCGATTCAAATCGCAGGTCTGAAGCGTTCGCTTTCACTCGAGAATCTGAAGACCGCCTACTGGTTTTTGAAAGCCGTTCGGGCATTGAAGAAAGACATGGCAGCGTTTAAACCGGACGTCGTGATTGGCACGGGTGGTTTCGTATCCGGTCCCGTCGTTTATACGGCACAACAGCTTCGGATCCCCACGATTCTGCATGAACAAAACAGTATCCCGGGATTAACAAACAAATTCTTATCGAAGAAAGCCGATCGGGTCGCCCTCTCGTTCAAAGGATCGGATGTCCATTTTCCGGGCGCGAACGTTCGCTTGATTGGAAACCCGCGTGGTAGCGAAGTATTGCAGACGGAAGTCGATGAGGCGTCTATCCGCGAACAGTATCGTTTAGATGACCGTCCGATTGTCTTGGTTTATGGTGGAAGCCGCGGAGCCGAGGCCATCAACCGAGCGGTCGTGGAAGCAATCCCAGCGCTCTCAGAATTGCCGATCAACGTCCTTTACGTCACAGGGAAAGTGCATTTCGATGCGGTGTCGAAACAGGCACCATCCTCTGACAATGTACACATTCATCCGTACGTGTACGATATGCCATCTCTACTCGCTTGTACGTCACTCGTCATCTCACGAGCTGGCGCTTCAACGATTTCAGAATTGACCGCACTTGGCTTACCGAGCATTTTGGTCCCAAGTCCGTACGTGACAGCTGACCATCAAACGAAAAATGCTTCGGCCCTCGTCGAGAACGGGGCGGCCCTCCTTGTCAAAGAAGAAGCGTTGACGGGTGTTTCGCTCGTAGAGACGATTCGTCAAGCACTCGAACAGCGTGAAGAGATGGCGAACGCATCGCGTGCGCTCGGTTTCCCGAACGCGTCAGATGCATTGGCCGACCTGGTAGAAGAAGTCATTCAATAAAGGAGTAGAACCCGATGGAACCAAGCCAACAAACGGTACGCAGTCTCGAAGACCGTATTCCATACATGAAAAAACAACGGCGTAAAAAAGCGAACCGTCGGATGTTCTCTGTACTCTCACTGTTTGGAATTCTCATCTTACTCGTGGTCTACATGCAGACTTCGATGTCGAACGTGAAAGAAGTGAAGGTATCGGGTCTATACTGGTTAGAAGAAACGTACGTGTTTCAGGATATGGAGCTCGATTCATCGACGAAGTTTGTCAGTCTTTCCCCAAACAAGATGAGTGAACAGATGGAAAAGTTGCCTGGTATCAAACGGGTAGAGATCGATCGTTCTTGGTATAACAAGGTTCATATCTCTGTGACAGAAGAGAAAATGATTGCTTATGCGAAAGCCGAAAAAGGAGATGTCGTCGTGTTAGCCGACGGTTCACTCCATCCGACCGGAGCCATCACCGATCCGCAAAAGCTAAAGGACGGACCGCTCTTGCGAGAGTTCAACACGGAAGCAGAACTTGAAAAGATTGCAAGTGAACTCGAACGGGTGGATGATGCGACTCGGGCTCGTATGTCAGAAGTGATTTTATCAAAACGAAAAGATGAGCCGACGCGATACGAGATTTTTATGAACGACGGCAATACGTTACTCACACCGACATTGAAGTTAAGTGAGACCGTATCGAAGTATGGAGAAATTTATGAAAACATCCCGAAAGGTGAGCGTGGGACCGTCGTCATGGATGGTGGGTTTTACTTTGTTCCATACGAGAAAACGAATGAATAATCAGTTATATTACAGTCCTTAGACACATAAGGGCTGTTTTTTTGTCGTTTGTAAACGAATTGATAACGCGAAACCGCTTAAATTGTAGGATTCTACCTTTTCTCACTATCTTATTTGTTGTAAACTTAGACGTGAGATATCTTGTCGAAACCAACAATTTTTTTGGATATCTGTATACGTGTCAGGCAATTGGAACAGGAAAATTATAGAGCGGAGGTGTTTCCCTTTTGGAAGCGAATGGTTATGTGGCCGCATTAGATATTGGAACGTCAGAGATTAAGCTCGTCGTCGGTGAATTGCTCGGCGGAACGCTTAATATTTTGGCAGAAGGGTGTGCACCGTCTGCGGGTGTAAAACGTGGCGCTGTCGTAGACATCGATAAAACAGTCCAAGCGATCAAACAGGCCGTTGAGCATGCTGAGACATCGCTAGGTGATCAAATTCGATCTGTATACGTTGCCATCGAAGGGGAGCATATCCAAATTGCCCCATGTCACGGAATTGCATCCGTGAAGCGGGAAGATCAAGAAATTACCGACGCAGACGTGATGGAAGTCATCAACTCGGCACAAGTAATGCGATTACCGGACGAGATGAGTGTCATCGATGTGATCCCATCTTCATTCACGGTGGATCAACAAACAGGTGTTGTCGATCCACGGGGTATGTTAGGCTATCGACTTGAGATGCATGGGAAAATGGTGACCGGGTCGAAGACCATTTTACATAGTATTCGTCGTTCGATTGAACGGGCTGGATTACAACTCGAAGGTTTTATTCTAGGAAACCTTGCACTCGGCATGAGTGCAGCTTCTGTAGATGAAATCGATTTAGGAATCGGGCTCGTCGATGTCGGACATGAAAAGACGACGGTTTCCGTATTTTATCGGGGAGACCTCGTCTACTCGTATATCCTCCCGGTCGGTGGAGATCATATGACAAGAGACTTGGTCTATAAACTCAATTGTAAATATCAAGACGCCAAAGTGGCGAAAGAAGAATATGGTCTCGCTCTTGAAGAAATGGCTGATGAGACAGAAGGTTTCTCCTACACGAACATCAATGGGGAAGTGGCGTTCGAACCACAGTCAGAAATTAGCTACGTTTTAGAAGCGAGAATAGAGGAAATGTTTACCCTAATGTTGAATAAGGTTCAAAAAGTAGGTGTTCCGATGCTGAATGGCGGATACTTACTTTGCGGTGGGGCAGCTGCTCTACCGGGTATTCAGGAGTTGGCGACTCGCATTATGGGCCAAAAGACGAGATTGTATCAACCGTCGTCGATTGGTGTCAGACATCCAAAATACGCGACAGCCGTCGGTGTATTGAAATATGTCTTGATGAGTGATCATCACGTTTCGAAATCTCAACTTGAAAAACCGGAAGTTCGCCGGGAAACACTTCACACGAAGCCGGAAGCGACCGATATTCATGTAGGAGAGAACGAATACGAGAGCGATCAAGAGTCGAAAAAAGGATTTAGTCGTTTGATGGAAAAATTATTTGGCGTTTAAGCTGACGATGTAATACAACTTGGAAAATACGTAGGGGGATACCTGAATGATGTACTTTGATGAGGCGATTGACGCCGTAGCAAAAATTAAAGTAATTGGAGTCGGTGGCGGCGGGTCAAACGCCGTTAACCGCATGATTGAACATGGGGTACAAGGAGTCGAGTTCATCGCAGTCAACACGGATGCACAAGCGTTGAACATGTCGAAAGCCGACGTGAAGCTTCAACTTGGTGCAAAATTGACACGCGGTCTCGGTGCAGGTGCGAACCCGGATATCGGTAAAAAGGCGGCTGAAGAAAGCCGTGAACAGTTGATTGAAGCACTTGACGGTGCAGATATGGTATTCGTCACAGCTGGAATGGGTGGCGGAACGGGAACAGGTGCTGCTCCGGTCATCGCCGAGATTTCAAAAGAAATCGGCGCACTCACGGTCGGTGTCGTGACAAAACCGTTCATGTTTGAAGGACGGAAACGTATGCAACACGCACAGCACGGTATTCAAGCGTTCAAAGAAAAAGTAGATACCCTCATTGTGATTCCGAACGATAAGCTTCTTGAAATCGTGGAACGCAACACACCGATGATCGAAGCGTTCCGTGAAGCGGATAACGTCCTTCGTCAAGGTGTACAGGGAATCACAGACTTGATCGCCATCCCGGGTCTCATTAACCTCGACTTCGCGGACGTGAAAACGATCATGACGGAGAAAGGGTCTGCCCTTATGGGTGTCGGTGTCGCGACAGGTGAAAACCGTGCCGTTGAAGCAGCGAAGAAAGCTATTTCGTCACCACTTCTCGAATCTTCAATCGAAGGAGCGAAAGGTGTCTTGATGAACATCACTGGTGGACTTAGCCTTAGCTTGTTTGAAGTGACGGAGGCGGCTCAAATCGTTCAAAGTGCGGCTGATGAAGAAGTGAACTTGATCTTCGGTTCGGTCATCAACGAAAACTTGAACGATGAAATCATCGTTACCGTGATCGCAACTGAATTCGCTGAAGAAGCACAAGGAACGAACCCGTTCCTTCAGCAGCCGAAAAAACAGCCTGAGGTTGAGAACAAGGAACCCCAACCAAAAGCAAATGAAGCGGCTCAACAAGACGAAGGGAACTTCCATCGCCCAGTGTATGGAGGAGACGTCCCAGACGAGACGATCAACATCCCTGCGTTTGTGAGACAACGCCGTAACTAAACAACTAGGGGTGCCGGTACTCGGCATCCCTTTTTCTAAAAGGAGAGACCGATGCAACTGCTACATACTTGGGAAACCGAAACAAACCGTTATCATGCTTACGCGACGACACGAACGGACGGACATAATGCTGGAAACGTCGGACTGCATGTGGGCGATGAAATTGACCGAGTCGTCGAAAATCGTCAACAGTTCTTTCAACAAGCCGGGCTCTCGTTAGAGGACTCCGTGTGGGCGGATCAAGTACATGGTACGACTGTCCAAGTCGTCGATTCGTCGGACAAAGGTAAGGGGGCATTCCGATATGAAGAGGCGATTCCGAAAACAGATGGGCTTCTCACAACCGAAGACGCGTTACCGTTAGCCCTCGTCTTTGCTGATTGTGTACCGCTCTTCTTCTGTGCGAAAGATCATGGGGTCATCGGCATCGCTCATGCCGGGTGGAAGGGAACGGTCGGAAACATCGTTAAGACCATGATGCAGGCGTTTGCTGAGCAAGGAATCGAGGCGACCGATGTAGACATGCTCGTCGGTCCCTCCATCTCAGGAAGTGACTATGAGGTCGATGGTCGTGTTCTCCAGGCCGTCCGGGATGTTTCGCCGATTGCATATGAACGGTCAGTGCGAAACGAGTCGGGTGAGCACGCGCTCTTGTCCCTCCAAACCGTCAATGAAGTATTGGCAAAAGAACATGACACTGAGGTCATGCAATCGAATTTAACGACTGGCGCGGACAGCCCGTTTTTCTCCTATCGAGATGGAGAGACGAAACGTCGGTTTGCGGCAGTCATTGTCAAGGAGCGGAAATCGTGAGTATTTCAGATAATGTTAAAAAAGTTCAATCCATCATGGCATCACATGTTCAAGAAGTAGAACCGACACTCATCGCAGTCACGAAATCGGTCGGTGTCGATGTGGCGAATGCCCTTTATGAAGAAGGGATTCGTGATTTCGGAGAAAACCGTCCAGATTCTTTACTCGAGAAGGTTGAAGGGATGCCGAAGGATGCAAGATTTCATTTTATCGGTACGTTACAGACACGCAAAGTGAGACAAATCATTGATTACGTCGCGGCAATTCATTCGCTCGACCGCTTGTCTCTCGCAGCGGAGATTGACAAGCGCGCGAGCCGAACAATCGATTGTTTCGTTCAAGTGAACACGTCAGGAGAAGATTCAAAACATGGTCTCGAAATAGAGGAAGTCGTACCCTTCATCGAGAACTGTAAACAGTATCCTCATATTCGAATCATCGGGCTGATGACGATGGCACCATTCACTGAAGAAGAGTCAACACTTCGTGAAACGTTCCGCCGTCTCCGTCATCTACGTGATGAAGTGAAGGCAAATGCGTTTGAACACGCACCATGCACGGAGCTGTCGATGGGGATGTCAAACGATTATCCAATCGCGATTGAAGAAGGCGCATCGTTTGTTCGTATTGGTACCGTACTTGTGCAATAATATATCTTAAGGAGGAATCCGTTATGTCAATCAAAAACAAAATGAAAGATTTCTTTGGACTCGAAGAAGATCCGAACAGCACATATGAAGAAGAAGAGTATACTGTGGCAAATGCAGCAGCTCCTTCTACAACCGAAACATCTGTCGTCAGACAGGATGATCGTCCAAAATCAGCGAATAATCTCGTGGCATTAAATACGAAAAAGAAAGACCGTTCAAAAGTCGTATTGGCTGAGCCGCGTGTGTTCGCTGAGGCGCAAGACATTAGCGATCATTTGAAAGAAAACCGTGCTGTCATCGTCAACCTTCAGCGCATGTCAAAAGAGCAATCGCGTCAAGTCGTCAACTTCCTCTCAGGTGTCGTATACGCCCTTGAGGGATCGATGACTTCGATTGGACATAACACGATTCTGTGTACTCCGAACAACGTCGAATTGACTGGTTCAATCTCAAACTTGATATCGGAGGATGAACTTCACAGTAAAGGGTGGTAACTGAATGGAAAACGTAATCCCTGCCTTAGGCAACACGTTGAGCGATCTACTTGGTATCTATAGTTGGGTCCTCATCGGCTATATTTTATTATCATGGTTCCCGAACGCACGCGAATCTAAATTTGGTCAAATCTTATCGTTTTTGTGTGAACCGTTCTTGGCGCCGTTTCGCCGGATCATCCCACCGATTGGTGGTATGCTTGATATCTCCCCAATCGTTGCGCTGTTCGTGCTTCGTATGGCCCAAGCCGGAATCGCTGCGATCTTTGGGTGACGTATGAGCGTCTATGACCATTATCGACCAAGTGAACGCGCGTTCGTTGAACAAGTGCTCGACTGGGTACAACAAGTGGAGAATAGCTATGTGTTGAAATTGACGGATTTTCTAGACCCACGTGAACAGCAAATCGTCAAACAACTCGTCGGGAAACAACTTGTCATTCATGATGATGGCGGATTTGAAGGCGCGGAACGACGTCGTCTGATTTTAGCGCCGGATTACTATGAACTCAATCCAGATGATTTTGAGATTGAGATCCGTCGAATCGAGTACCCAACAAAATTCGTGGACTTGACGCATCGACAAGTGACAGGAACATTGCTGAACGCTGGACTGAAACGTCAAAAGTTCGGAGATGTCGTTCTTGACGATGAGATTGTACAATTTGCGACGACGCGTGAAGCGGTCGGGTTCATTGAAATGAATCTTGAACGTGTCGGAAAAGCGAGAGTTCGCATTTCTTCCGTGCCAAAAGACGAGGTTCTTGTCGTCCCTGCGACCGAATGGATCGAAGGGTTCGGCATCGTCTCTTCCTTACGATTTGATACGGTCGCAAGCGAGGTGCTTAACATCTCTCGGCAAAAAGCGCAGGCGCTCGTCAAACATGGCGACTGTAAAGTGAATCATAAAGTCATTGAAGACGCGAGCTTCATCCTTGAACCGGATGATCTACTATCAGTCCGTGGATATGGTCGCATCAAATTGATGGAGATTCTCGGATCGACCAAACGTGAAAAAATTAAAATCCAGTATGGCACCATACGTTGAAATTAGGAGGAAAGTCGAATGGCGTTGACACCGATTGATATTCATAATAAAGAATTCTCTTCCCGTTTTCGTGGGTACGACATCGATGAGGTCAATGAATTTTTAGATCAAATCATTAAAGAGTTTGAACTATTGATTCGTGAGAATCGACGGTATGAAGAACTTGTCAACGATATGCAAGCCCGCATTGACTACTTCTCCTCGATGGAAGATACGTTGAACAAATCGATTATCGTCGCGCAGGAAGCGGCGGAAGAAGTGAAGAACAATGCTCAAAAAGAAGCGAGTCTCATCTTGAAACAAGCGGAACGTGAAGCGTTCGCTCGTGAAGAGGAAGCGGCGCGCAAAGAGCAACTTGCTGAACGAGAAGTCGTTCAAATGCTCAAGAAAGTAGAGTTGTATCGGACACGCTTCCGCGTCCTCGTCGATGCGCAAATGGAACTTCTCAACAGTACGGAATGGGAAACGATTGTCGGGGAACCGCCTGTGCAGACGGTTCTTGACGATAGAACAGAACTTGCGTATAATGACGACGAAGTCACACGTAATGAAGAACAACACGGATAAATGATCAACACGTTGAGTAGGACGCGTCGATCGAGTCATACCTACGAAGCGACTTAGGGACGGTGAGAGCCTAGGAGAAAGACTTGAATCGGTATCCCCTATGAGTCGTCACGCTGAACTGAAGTAAGCGTGACCGCCTGACCTCGTTATCGGTTACCGAGAGCGGTCTCATGATGATGAGACTAGTAGGGTGGTACCGCGAGTCAACCAACTCGTCCCTATCAGGGATGGGTTGGTTTTTTTGTTTTCTAAAAAATGTTGATGGAGGAGTTTCGATGAACTACAAAGACACGCTATTAATGCCAAACACAGAATTCGCGATGCGTGGGAATTTACCAAAGCGCGAGCCAGCGATGCAAACAGAATGGGAAGATATGGACCTTTACAACAAGGTACAAGAAAAAAATGCTGGGAAACCACAATATATCTTACATGATGGACCTCCATATGCGAACGGTGACATCCACATGGGACACGCGATGAACAAAGTATTGAAAGACATCATCGTTCGTTTCAAAGGGATGAACGGCTATCAGTCTCCAATGATTCCAGGATGGGACACGCACGGTCTTCCAATCGAGAACGCCCTTCAAAAAGCAGGCGTCAATCGTAAGGAAATGACAGTCGCGGAATTCCGTGAAAAGTGTGCAGAATATGCGATGGAGCAAGTGAACTCGCAACGCGAACAATTCAAACGTCTCGGTCTTCTCGCAGACTTTGAGAACCCATACATCACGCTCCTTCCTGAATACGAAGCGGCACAGATTCGTTTGTTCGGGTCGATGGCTGAGAAGGGTTATATCTACAAAGGGAAAAAACCGGTTTATTGGTCACCATCTTCCGAGTCGGCACTCGCGGAAGCAGAGATTGAATATTACGATAAAAAATCACCGGCTATCTACGTGGCGTTCCGTGTCGTGGACGGTAAAGATACGTTGACGTCAGACGATCACTTCGTCATCTGGACGACGACGCCTTGGACAATCCCGGCGAACCTTGGAATCGCGGTAAGTGATGAGTTGACTTACACGCGTATCGAACATGAAGGAAAAGGCTATATCGTCGCGGAAACGCTCGTTGAAGAAGTGACGGCAGCGCTCGGATGGACGGATTACACAGTGAGTGGGTCTTGGAACGGACGTGACTTCGAGTACATGACGGCCCAACATCCATTGTATGACCGGACGTCACTCGTCATCCTTGGCGACCACGTCACTGCGGATGCGACTGGACTCGTACACACAGCACCTGGACACGGGGAAGACGACTATCGCGTCGGACAGGCTTACGGATTAGACGTCCTTTGCCCGGTGGATGACCGTGGCTATATGACAGATGAAGCCCCTGGTTTCGAAGGTCTCTTCTACGAAGATGCGAACAAACAAATTGGTATGAAGCTTGAAGAGAACGGCTACTTGCTCAACTTGAAGTTCATCAAACACTCGTACCCGCATGACTGGCGTACGAAGAAGCCGGTCATCTTCCGTGCGACACCACAATGGTTCGCGTCCATCAAAGATTTCCGTGAAGACATGCTCCGTGAGATCGAGGAAGTGAACTGGGTCCCTGAATGGGGAATGACACGTCTCTACAACATGGTCCGTGACCGTGGAGATTGGGTCATCAGCCGTCAGCGTGCCTGGGGAGTTCCAATCCCAATCTTCTATGCGGAAGATGGAACGGAAATCATCACGAACGAGACAATCGACCACATCGCCAACTTATTCCGTGAGCACGGTTCAAACGTTTGGTATGAGCGTGAAGCGAAAGACCTTCTCCCTGCAGGGTTCACTCACCCGAACAGTCCGAACGGTGAATTCCGTAAAGAGCTCGACATCATGGACGTCTGGTTCGATTCAGGTTCTTCACACGCTGGTGTATTAGAAGAACGCGAAAACCTTCGTCGTCCGGCTGACCTTTACCTTGAAGGATCGGACCAATATCGTGGTTGGTTCAACTCGTCACTCTCGACGGCCGTTGCGACGACTGGGAAAGCACCGTACCGGAATGTCTTGAGTCACGGATTCGTCCTCGATGGGGACGGACGCAAAATGTCGAAATCGCTCGGTAACACGATTGCACCGAACGATCTTGTGAAGCAGTATGGCGCAGAGATCGTACGCCTTTGGGTCGCATCCGTCGATTACCAGTCGGACGTACGTGCGTCACACGATAACTTCAAACAGGTGTCAGAAGTTTACCGGAAGATGCGTAACACGATTCGCTTCTTACTCGGGAACTTGAACGGGTTCGAGCCATCGATGCGTGTCGCATTCGACGATATGCCGGAAGCGGACCGCTTCATGGCGACGAAGCTCAAACAATTGCAGACAAAAGTTGTCAAAGCATATGATGAGTTTGACTTTATGGCCGTGTATCACCTCGTTCATAACTTCTGTGTCAACGAGTTGTCATCGTTCTACCTCGACTTCACAAAAGATATCCTATATATCGAACGTGAAGACGATCTCCGTCGTCGTGCCGTTCAGACGGTCATGTACGATGCCGTCGTCCTCTTGACGAAACTATTGGCTCCAATCCTTCCACACACTGCCGATGAGGCATGGAAAGAAGTGCCTGGAAAGTCAGAAGCAAGCATCTTCTTGACGGATTTAGAAGAAGTGAGCGCGCTCACAGGAGACGAAACGGCATTACTCGAGAAGTGGTCGAAGTTCCTCGTCTTCCGCGACGACGTCCTCAAAGCGATTGAAATCGCACGTGGAGAAAAGTTGATCGGGAAACCGCTCGAAGCGAAGTTGATTCTCGCACCAAAAGCAGAGACTGCCGACTTGTTGAACACGATCGACAATGTCAGCCAACTGCTTCAAGTATCGCAAGTGGAGTGGGCTGAGACGGCAGACGTCGATTATGCGACGACGAAAATCACAGTCATGAAAGCGGATGGAGCCGCTTGTGCACGTTGTTGGACATACTCGACAGAGCTTGGACAAAACGAAGAGCATCCAGAGCTTTGCCCACGCTGTGCATCAGTAATCGGTTAAGACGAACCGGAGTGGCGTCCCCACTCCGGTTTCTTAACGGCTTGAAAGGAGACGCATATGAAACGATATTATGGATTGGCGCTCATCTTGATTTTGATCGATCAACTCACAAAATGGGTAGTCGTTCAAACGATGACAATTGGTCAATCGATTGAAGTCATCCCGAACTTGTTATACTGGACGTCCTACCGCAATAAAGGAGCGGCTTGGGGGATGTTAGAAGGACAGATGGCGTTCTTCTTTATCATCACCATACTCGTCGTTGCCGGACTCGTTTACTTCTTGCACAAAGAGGTGAACGGCTATCAACTCCTCGGATATAGTGTCGGATTACTGTTGGCCGGTGCCATCGGTAACTTTATTGATCGCTTGTTCCGTGGCGAAGTCGTCGACTTTGTCGATACGTATCCGTTCGGATACAACTTCCCGATTTTTAACGTGGCTGATATGGCACTCACGTTTGGTGTCATCTTGATGGTCATCGGGATTTTATTTGAAGAAAAATTACACAAAGAAAGGGGACAATCGTAATGGAATCGTATACTTTTGTCGCCGATGAAAAGGCAAGGATTGATAAGTGGGTCAGTGACCGTGGTGAATGGTCACGCTCTCAAGTACAGGAATGGATCAAGACGGGAGCCCTCCTCGTCAACGGTAGTGCCGTGAAAGCGAACTACAAGCTTCAAGTGGGGGATGAAGTGGAAGTGAACGTGCCGGAAGCGGTCGAACTCGAAGTGTTGCCTGAAGACATCCCGCTCGAGATCGTCTTTGAAGACGAGGACGTCATCGTCGTCAACAAGGCACGCGGGATGGTCGTTCACCCTGCAGCCGGACACACGTCAGGGACGCTCGTCAATGCGCTACTTTATCATTGTGATGACCTCTCGGGTATCAACGGTGTCAAACGTCCAGGAATCGTCCATCGGATTGATAAGGACACGACGGGTCTTCTCATGGTCGCCAAAAATGACTTGGCCCATGAATCGCTGGCGAGCCAGTTGAAGGACAAGACCATCAAACGCGAGTATATCGCGCTCGTCCATGGCGAACTCGTCCACGAACTTGGAACGATTGAAGCACCGATTGGTCGCGATACGAACGATCGTCAGCGAATGACCGTGACGGACCGGAACGCAAAAGAAGCCGTGACGCACTTCCGTTTACTCGAACGTTATAAAGACTTCACGCTCGTGGAGTGTAAATTAGAGACTGGACGCACGCATCAGATTCGCGTTCATATGCGTTATATCGGTCATCCGCTCGCCGGTGACCCGAAATATGGTCCACGCCGCACGATTGATTTGGGCGGTCAAGCGCTCCATGCGGCAACAATCGGATTCCACCATCCACGTACGAAAGAATGGATGGAGTTTGAGGCACCATTACCAGAAGACTTTAATGCGGAACTCGCAAAATTAGATAAAATCGAGAAAACTCGTTGACTTCTGTCACGTTCCGATTTATAGTCTAGGAAGCATAACACCTTTAAACCCAGTCCAGAGAGGCTGTGAAAGGATTGTGACCGCGGTCACATGTACGTCCATTCAACCCCGGCATTCGTATGCCGTTTTTGATGAAGACTCCCTTTCCAGCCGGATGAGGGAGTCTTCTTTTTTAGTGAAGCTTGGAAGGAGGAATCACGTGAAACAATCAGTCATTTTAGATGAGTCAGCAATCCGTCGTGCTTTGACCCGAATCGCACACGAAATCATCGAGCGAAACAAAGGAATCGATGACGTCGTCCTCGTCGGAATCAAGACGAGAGGTGAGACGCTCGCTGACCGACTCGCTCGCCGAATCGAGGAGATTGAAGGCAAGCCGGTCGCACTCGGCAATCTCGACATCACCTTGTATCGCGACGATCTATCGAAGAAGTCGTTAGACCCTGAAGTCAAAGCGACGGAACTACCCCATGATATCAATGGAAAGACCGTCGTCCTCGTCGATGATGTCCTTTACACAGGTCGTACAGTTCGTGCCGCAATGGACGCGCTTGTCGACCATGGTCGTCCGGATTACATCCAACTTGCTGTCTTGATTGACCGAGGCCATCGGGAACTCCCGATTCGACCAGATTTTATCGGAAAGAACGTTCCGACGTCCAAGTCCGAGCAAGTCGTTGTGAGACTCAGTGAAGTCGACACGGCGGATGAAGTCACGATCCATCAGCAATAAACTCATACCTTTAAGGTGGTCCAGAGAGGCCAGGAAGGAGAATTCAATATGAAACAACCTGTTCTACACATCCACGAGCGTCCAGCTCACTTTCCACAATGGCTATTATTCAGCCTTCAACACGTCTTCGCCATGTTCGGAGCGACGATTTTAGTCCCGATTTTGACAGGATTAAATACATCGGTCGCCCTCGTCGCTTCCGGTGTGGCCACGCTCTCATTCTTAGCGATTACCCGCTTCAAAGTCCCAACATACTTAGGTTCAAGTTTTGCCTACATCGCCCCGATCATAGCGGTCAGCCAGCAATGGGGTGTCGAAGCCGCACTCTTCGGCGGAATCGTCGCAGGGTCTGTGTACGGTGTCGTCTCCTTGATCATCTATAAGACAGGCGTCAACTGGTTGCTCCGACTGCTCCCACCGGTTGTCGTTGGACCGGTCATCATGGTCATCGGACTCTCGCTCGCACCGGTCGCCATCGATATGTCGATGAATCAAGATGGTGCCTATAACGGGACGTTCATGACGATTGCCCTGCTTACACTTGGAATCACGATGCTTGCCATGACGAAACTGAAAGGTGTTTGGGGAGCGGTCCCAATCCTCTTTGGAATCGTGGGAGGATACGCAGTCGCAGCGGCATTCGGCATCATTGATTATTCGCCGATTCAACAAGCCAGCCTGTTCCAACTTCCTGACTTCACGATGGTGTTCGTCGACTACATGCCGATGTGGCAAGTCGGTGCCCTTCTCGCCATCGTTCCGGTCGCACTCGTCACGATGACGGAGCACATCGGAGATCAGATGGTCACGTCAAAAATTATCGGACGAGAAACGATGAAAGATCCAGGTCTCCATCGCACGCTACTCGGAGACGGAGTGGGAAAAGCCGTCGCCTCTGCACTCGGTGGACCACCATGTACGACTTACGGTGAGAACAACGGCGTCATGGCCATCACCCGAGTCTACAGTGTCTACGTCATCGCTGGCGCAGCACTCATGGCCATCAGCTTCGGATTCCTCGGTCATATCGAAGCGTTCATCTCGACCATCCCGAACCCGGTCAAAGGTGGAATCTCGATCCTCTTGTTCGGTGTCATCGCCTCGAACGGATTACGGACGATGGTGGAGAGCAAAGTTGACTTGGCAGAAAAACGCAACTTGATCATCTCGTCGGTCATCCTCGTCATCGGACTCGGGGGTGCGATGGTTCAAATCGGGAGCTTCCCGGTACAAGGCATGGCACTCGCGACTGTCGTCGGCATTTTGTTGAACGCCATCTTACCGCATGAAGAAGACGACACAGCAGTCGAAGTCAATACAACTGAAGAAACGAAACAAGCAAGTAACTTTTAATTCGATCCCGTGAGGTCGGCAAAGTGAAGGCTCGTTTATTTGGGTGTACCCTGCCCAGATAAAGGCGTCCCTTCACATCGGTGAAGAGACGCCTTTTCTCTTTGCCTCTAATAAAAGGAGGAGACGAACATTGAATACGATGCAAACAAACGTGAAACCGGTCAAACACTTCGTCAGTTTGGACACACTTTCCCTTGAAGAGATCATGGGCATGATTGAAGAATCATTGCGCTACAAGCAAGGAGATCTTCCTCCTCTGTTTGACGGGAAGACCGTAGCGAACCTGTTCTTTGAAAACTCGACACGTACGAAAAACTCGTTTCAAATGGCCGAACGCCACTTGAACATGCAGGAGATTCCGTTCGATGTGACGACGTCATCGGTCACGAAAGGCGAGACGCTATACGATACGTGTAAAACGCTCGAAGCCATCGGTGTGGATGCACTCGTCATTCGACATCCGGAAGCAGGCTATTATCACGAACTCATCGAAAAGTTGAATATCCCGGTGTTGAACGGAGGGGACGGGAGCGGGGAACATCCATCTCAATCGTTGCTCGACCTCGTTACCATCTTTGAAGAGTTCGGAACGTTCCAAGGATTGAACGTCGCCATCTGTGGTGACCTCGTCCATAGTCGGGTCGCTCGCTCCAACGCAAGCGTCTTGAAGCGCCTCGGAGCAAACGTGGTCGGTTGTAGTCCTGCCTCTTGGTGGGACGATTCGATGGGGCTAGAGCGAAAAGAACTCGATGACATCTTAGGCGAATGTGACGTCATCATGTTGCTCCGTGTACAACACGAGCGCCATATCATGGGAGACGTCTTCTCGAAAGAAGAGTATCACACACAGTTCGGTTTGACGGTCGAACGCGTCGAGCGAATGAAGGCAGGCGCCATCATCATGCACCCGGCTCCGGTCAATCGGGATGTGGAGATTGCGGGAAGTCTGATCGAGCATGAACGGTCACGCATCTTCCCGCAAATGAAGAATGGGGTGTATGCCCGGATGAGCATCTTAAATCGAGCATTAGGAGGACAACAATGATACTTCAAAACGCGACATGGTATGACAAGGGAACGAAGCGTACGACATCCATTCAAGTGAAAGACGGAAAGATAAAATCACTCGACTATAAAGGGGAGACCGAGGGACAAGAAGTCCTCGATGCATCAGGCTATCTACTCGCACCAGGACTCGTCGATGTCCACGTCCACTTGCGTGAACCAGGGGGCGAGGCGAAAGAGACGATTCAGACGGGGACGATGGCGGCAGCGGCAGGAGGATTTACGACCATCTGCTCGATGCCGAACACGAGACCGGTTCCTGACAATCGCGAAACAATGGACGTCCTCCTTCAAAAAATCGAGCAAGATGCGGTCGTACGTGTGTTACCTTACGCCGCCATCACGAAACGACAGCTCGGGGAAGAACAGGTCGACATGGAATCGCTCGCAGATGCCTTCGCCTTCACGGATGATGGGGTCGGTGTCCAATCGGCGGCGATGATGCGACAAGCCATGCGTGAAGCGAAACGATTGAACAAAGCGGTCGTCGCCCACTGTGAGGACAATACGTTAAAGGCCGGGTCGGTCCACGAGGGCAAATTCAGTGAGGCGCATGGCATTCAAGGAATTCCGAGCCTTGCGGAGAGCATCCATATCGCTCGCGACGTTTTGATTGCTGAAGAGACAGGGTGTCATTATCATGTCTGTCACGTCTCATCCCGCCAATCGGTTCGTGTCATTCGGGATGCGAAACGAGCCGGCATCCACGTGACCGCAGAAGTGACGCCGCATCATCTTGTCTTGAGCGAGGACGATATCCCTGGGCTCGATGCAAACTTCAAGATGAACCCACCGCTCCGAAGCGAGGATGATCGACAGGCCCTCATTGAGGGATTGTTTGACGGGGCGATCGATATGATCGCAACGGACCATGCCCCCCATACAGTAGAAGAAAAAGCACAAGGGATAGAGCGGGCTCCGTTTGGAATTACCGGCTTCGAGACTGCCCTTCCACTTCTGTACACGACGTTTGTAAAAACTGGCGTCATGGAGGAGCATCAGTTGCTCGACTGGATGACGAAACGTCCGAGTGACGTATTCGGTTTATCGAGAGGAGAATTGAAAGTTGGGGTGGATGCGGACCTGATTCTCATCGATACGGAAACGTCTCGCACGGTCGATCCTACGACATTTTACTCAAAAGGAAAGAATACACCGTTCGCAGGGAAAGAGCTTGTTGGATGGCCGGTCATGACGATGGTCGGCGGCGAAATTGTATATAAGGGGCGATTTGATGAAACGAACATTATGGCTTGAGGATGGAATGAATTTTGTCGGTAAAGGATTCGGGGCACCGGCTGATACGATGGGGGAAGTCGTTTTCCAGACAGGTATGACAGGATACCAAGAAATCTTATCAGATCCATCATACTGCGACCAAATGATTGTACTGACGAACCCATTGATCGGGAACTATGGTGTCAATCGTGAGGATTTTGAAACGACGATTCCGATGGCAAAAGCGTTAATCGTGAAAGAAGCATGCGATACGCCATCGAACTTCCGTTCAACGGCGACACTCGATGCGACACTCACCCGCTTCGGCATTCCGGGACTTTCGGATATCGATACACGGATGTTGACACGTCATTTACGAGCGAAAGGGGTCATGCGCGGTGTCCTCATCGATGGAGAGTTGACGTGGGACGAGGTACGAACCCGTTTTGATGAAGAATCGCCGAACGATCAAGTCGCACGCGTATCGACGAAGCGGACATATGTGAGTACGGGAGCTGGCCCTCGCATTGCTTTGATCGACTTCGGGGCGAAGCTTGGAATCATGCGCGAGTTGATGAAACGAGATTGTGAGGTCGTCGTCTTCCCACACGATGCGACGGCAGAGGACGTATTACGGTATGAGCCGGACGGCATCATGTTGTCAAATGGACCAGGAGATCCTAAAGACGTTCCGACGGCACTGCCGCTCATCGAGCAACTGATGCCGACGACACCGATGTTCGGGATTTGTCTCGGTCACCAACTGATTGCTCTCGCAAACGGTGCGAACACATTCAAGCTTCCGTTCGGACATCGTGGCGCGAATCATCCGGTGCTCGAGCTTGAGACCGGTGCCGTGACCATCACCTCTCAAAACCATGGATATGCGGTTGAGGAAACGTCACTGCTCGATACACCGCTCATCGTCACACACCGTGCGGTCAATGACGGAACGATCGAAGGGGTAAGACATCTCCATCACCCGACCTTCTCGGTACAGTATCATCCGGAGGCAGCACCGGGACCGTTCGACGCCAACGACTTATTTGACCGATTCATGCAACTCGTACAAGAAAACAAACAGAAAGTGGGAATTTGACATGCCAAAACGACCAGATATTCAGAAAATCCTCGTAATCGGATCAGGACCGATTGTAATCGGACAAGCAGCGGAGTTTGATTATGCTGGTACACAGGCATGTCTTGCCTTGAAAGAAGAAGGCTACGAAGTCATCCTCGTCAACTCGAATCCGGCCACCATCATGACAGATCCGACGACGGCGGACCGTGTCTATATCGAACCGCTCGAACCAGAATTCGTCGAGCGAATCATCCGGCAGGAACGTCCGGATGCACTCCTTGCCACGCTTGGCGGGCAGACGGGTTTGAACTTGGCTTTTGAACTCGACAAACGGGGCGTCCTGCGGGATTGTGGCGTGGAACTTCTTGGAACAAAATTGTCTGCGATCGTTCAGGCGGAGGACCGGGAACAGTTCCGTAACTTGATGTTCGAACTCGGTCACGGCGTACCTGAAAGTGAGATTGTCCATACGCTCGAGTCTGCCTGGGGATTTGCGGAACGGATCGGATACCCGATCATCATCCGACCTGCGTACACGCTCGGGGGAACTGGTGGCGGGATTGCCCATGACCGGGAATCGTTCGAGCAAATCGTTGAATCTGGATTAAAGGCGAGTCCTGTTACGCAAGTCTTGTTGGAGAAATCGATTGCCGGGATGAAAGAAGTCGAGTTCGAGGTCATGCGTGACTCGAGTGACCAAGCCATCATCGTCTGTGCGATGGAAAACTTTGACCCGGTTGGAGTCCACACCGGTGACTCGATCGTATTCGCCCCTACGCAGACGCTATCAGATCGGGATTATCAGATGTTACGCAGCGTCTCGCTCGATATCATTCGGGCACTCGGTATTGAGGGTGGGTGTAACATCCAATTCGCACTCGACCCAGACAGTTTCACGTACTATGTCATCGAAGTGAATCCACGTGTTTCACGGAGCTCAGCGCTCGCATCAAAAGCGACAGGCTATCCGATTGCCAAGCTTGCTGCGAAAGTCGCTGTCGGTTACAAGCTATCAGAATTGAAAAACCCGGTCACAGAGACGAGCTACGCCTCGTTCGAACCGGCGCTCGATTACGTCGTCGCTAAAATCCCACGCTTCGCCTTCGATAAGTTTGAGTCCGCGGATCGCCGCTTAGGCACACAAATGAAGGCAACGGGTGAGGTCATGGCCATCGGTCGGAATTTAGAAGAGGCTCTGCTAAAAGCGGTTCGCTCGCTTGAACTGGGTATGGAAGAACTCCACCTTCCACAACTTCAAGCATTAGACACAGAACAGCTCGAGAATGGACTCATTCATCCGACAGACGAGCGTTTGTTCATCGTCTATGAGGCCCTTCGTCGCGGATACACGGTAGAAACGCTACACCAACTGACAAAAATCGATCGATTCTACTTACAGAAATTGAACCGGATCTGGCAGGCAGAGCAACAACTGATCAAGGAGCCGTTGACGTCAGAACGTCTACTGGATGTGAAACGTCTAGGGTTCAGTGATGTGGCAATCGCCCGTATGCTGTCGATGGATACAGAAGCGGTTCGCACGAAACGGAAAGAATGGAGCATTCGTCCCGTCTATAAGATGGTCGATACGTGTGCGGCCGAGTTTGCTTCTGAGACACCATACTTTTATGGGACATATGAAGTGGAGAACGAAGCGGTGAAGACAGACCGGGAGTCCATCCTCGTCCTTGGATCAGGTCCGATTCGAATCGGACAAGGTGTCGAGTTCGACTATGCGACCGTTCACTCAATCGAAACGATTCGAGATGCAGGATATGAAGCCATCATCATCAACAACAACCCGGAAACGGTCTCGACAGACTTCTCCATCTCCGATCGATTGTACTTCGAACCGTTGACGACAGAAGACGTATTAGAGGTCATCGAGAACGAAAACCCGCTAGGTGTCATCGTCCAATTCGGTGGACAGACTGCCATTAACTTGGCGGCATCGTTAGAAGCGAACGGCGTGAAAATTCTTGGGACGACGCTGGAAGATATCGACCGTGCCGAAGACCGAAAGGCGTTCGAAGCCACATTGTCAGCGGAACGATTGGCTCAACCACCAGGAAAGACTGCGACAAACGTGGAAGAGGCCGTCACATGTGCGAATGAGCTCGGCTATCCGGTACTCGTTCGACCATCGTACGTCCTCGGTGGACGGGCGATGGAAATCGTGTATGAACAGTCAGAGCTCGAGCGGTACATGCGACATGCGGTCATCGCCTCGAAAGATCGACCGGTTCTCATCGATCGCTACTTGACAGGAATTGAGATTGAAGTCGATGCCATCTGTGACGGGACGGACGTCTACATCCCAGGGATCATGGAGCATATCGAACGTGCCGGCGTACACTCAGGCGATTCCATTGCCGTCTATCCGCCTCAACGACTCAGTGAAGAACTGAAACAAAAAGTCGTCGATTATACGATCAAGTTGGCGAAAGCGTTCCGCATCAAAGGCCTTCTCAACATCCAGTTTGTCTATGCGGATGACCTGTATGTGATCGAGGTAAACCCACGTGCGAGTCGGACGGTCCCATTCATCTCGAAAGTGACGGGGTTACCGGTCGCACGGATTGCAACACAAACGATTCTTGGGACGAGTTTGAAAGAACTAGGTCTTGGGACAGGCATTCATCCTGAGTCGGACAGTATTTCGGTCAAAGTACCGGTCTTCTCGTTCGCGAAATTGAAAGAGGTAGACCCATCGCTCGGTCCCGAGATGAAGTCGACAGGAGAGGTCATGGCGACAGACCGGACACTCGAAAAAGCGCTCTATAAAGGGCTCGTTGCAGCAGGGATGAACATCGCCTTGAAAGGGAACGTGCTCATGACGATTGCCGACCATGACAAAGACGAGGCCATCGCCTTGGCGAAACGATTTGACCGCCTCGGTTTCCGCCTCATGGCAACGAGTGGGACGGCTGATAGTCTTGAAGTGGAACAGATGCGTGTTCGTCGAGTCGGGAAAATTCAAGAAGACGGTGAGACGATGCTCAGTGTGATCGAGCGTGGAGACGTCGACTTGATCATCAATACGACGAGCCGCGACGCACTCGTCACGAAAGACGGGTTCTTGATTCGAAGAACGGCCGCCGAACAGGGTACGCTTTGCCTGACCTCGCTCGATACGGTCGAAGCCTTGTTACAAGTCATTGAAAGCCTGTCGTTCCAGACGGTCAGCATCCCGGCATTCACAACGTTCGGGGTGATGGTATGAGACATGACGTGACGATTGTGAGCAACCGGCAAATCGCCAAAGCGACGATGGAAATGAAAGTACGTTGCCCTGGGGTGGAGGTCGCCCCTGGGACGTTCTTTCACATCAAGACGTCCGGTCTGTTACGTCGGCCGTTATCGGTGGCGAACGTCGAGGGGGACGAAATCACCTTCTTATACAAAGTGATTGGGGAAGGGACAACTGAGCTGGCAGGGAATCGAGTGGGGGACACGCTAGACGTCCTTGGTCCGCTCGGGAACGGTTTTCCACTGGCGCAACATGGAAAGCGAGTCGTCCTGGTCGGAGGTGGGATTGGGGTCCCACCGCTTTACTACGTCAGACGTCGACTACATGAGATGGGGATTGAAACGATTGCGATTCTCGGGTTTGATTCAAAAGAAAGCGTCTTTTATGAAGAAACCTTTCGTGAACTTGGTGAGACGATCATCACGACAGTAGACGGTACTCACGGGGAACTTGGCTTCGTCACTGGCCCCCTCGCACGCATCCAAGCCGATGTGTTGTTCAGTTGTGGTCCGGAAGCGATGTTAAAAGCAGTCGCCGCTTCACCAATTCCTGAACGATATCTCTCGATCGAGAATCGGATGGGTTGTGGCATCGGTGCTTGTTTTGCCTGTGTCTGTCAAGCGCCGGACGGCTATGTGAAAGTCTGTAGTGACGGTCCGGTATTCAATGCGGAAGAGGTGCTGTTATGAGATTGAATGTCGAGTTACCAGGTCTTCGTTTAAAAAATCCAATCATTCCGGCTTCCGGATGTTTCGGATTTGGGGAGGAATTCGCGAAGTTGTACGACCTCTCGATTTTGGGAGGCATCATGATCAAGGCAGCGACGGAGGAGTCGAGATTCGGTAATCCGACCCCACGTGTTGCCGAGACGGCACAGGGTATGCTCAACGCGATCGGTCTTCAAAATCCGGGAGTCGATGCGATCATCGAAGAAAAGTTACCATTTCTCTCGACGTTCGACACGGAAATCATCGCCAACGTTGCCGGTTCGACGCCAGATGAATATGTGGAAGTCGCCCGTCGAATCAGTGCCGACCCGACGATTAAAGCCATTGAATTGAACATCTCGTGTCCGAACGTGAAATGTGGAGGCATGCAGTTTGGGACGGACCCGGTGATGGCCGCAGAACTTACACGACTCGTCAAAGCGGCTTCAAGTAAGCCGGTCTATGTCAAACTGTCTCCGAACGTCACGTCAATCACCGACATGGCGCGAGCCGTCGAAGCAGCCGGGGCGGACGGCTTGACGATGATCAACACACTCGTAGGGATGCGAATCAATATCGAGACAGGTCGACCGATTTTAGCGAACCGAATCGGTGGGTTATCCGGTCCAGCCATCAAACCGGTAGCGGTCCGGATGGTGTATGAAGTCGCACAAGCGGTCGACATTCCCATCATCGCCATGGGCGGGGTTCGGACGGTCGACGATGTGCTCGAGTTTATTTATGCGGGGGCGTCTGCCGTTGCCGTCGGGACGGCGAACTTTGAAAATCCATACGTCTGTCAGGAAATCATTGAAGCGTTACCGGCACGACTTGATTCACTCGGAATCGAACATATTTTGGATGTGAGGGGGAAGGCCTATGCGCAACTTGTATCTCGCCCTTGACGTTGAAACGCGGGACGAAGCGTTTCATTTGTTAAAACGATTTTCAAACCGACCGGCTGTCAAAGTCGGGATGGAACTCTTTTATCGGGAAGGCGCACGCTTTGTCGAAGAATTGGTCGATGAGGGTTATCCGGTCTTTCTAGATGTGAAAGTACACGATATCCCGGAGACGGCACGCCGTACGATGCGACAAATCGGAAAGCTCGGGGTGGCTGTGACGAATGTCCACACATTAGGCGGCGAAAAGATGATGCGTTATGCGTTAGACGGGTTACGTCAGGCAAACGATACGACTCGATTGATCGGGGTCACACAGTTGACGTCGACAGATGAACGAATGATGCAGACAGAGCTCGGGATTGCTGGACGACTCGATCTAGCCGTTCTCAGACAAGCGACACTTGCGAAGCAGGCAGGACTTGACGGAGTAGTCGCATCCGTTCAAGAAGCGAAAGCGATTCATCAAAAACTAGGGAACACGTTCATGACGGTCACACCTGGCATCCGACTCGGTGCAACCGAGGATGATCAAGTCCGTATCGCGACGCCACAGGAAGCGAGATTGGCGGGCGTTCACTCAATTGTCGTCGGCCGACCGATTACACGTGCGACTGATCCGATGGCCATGTACGACCAATTTATGAAGGAATGGGGACAAATGAATGAAACAAATCTCTGAGGCACTTTTACAGATTGAAGCCGTCACACTATCACCGACTGAGCCGTATACATGGTCGAGCGGATTGAAGAGTCCGATCTACTGCGACAATCGACTCACACTCAGTTATCCGAAAGTGCGTCAAGTCATCGTCGATGGATTGGTGAAGTCAGTGAATCCGACCGATGTCGATGTGATCGCAGGGACGGCCACGGCAGGTATCCCTCACGGGGCATTGCTCGCTGACCGACTCGGGCTTCCATTCATTTATGTCCGTTCGAGTGCAAAAGGGCATGGGAAAGGCAATCAAATTGAAGGAAGACTCGAGGCAGGCGCTCGAGTACTCGTCATCGAGGATTTATTGTCGACCGGGATGTCGAGTATCGATGCGGCGAAGGCGATTCGTCAGGCGGGTGGTGACGTCATTGGGATTCAAGCCATCTTCTCGTACGGATTACCGGTTCTTCAGAAGAATCTAAGCGATGCAGATCTGACGGCAACATCGTTGACAACGTTCTCAGAATTGATTGAAGTGGCAGAGAGTACGGGCGTTCTAAACCGTTCGGAGCTCGATTCGCTTCGCGACTGGCAAGAAGATCCTCGTGCCTGGAGCGACCTCGTCACCTCTTAAGAATCCACCTTCGGGCGGATTCTTTTTCGATTCGGCATATGTCATACTTCATGGTAAAATAACGGAAGTGATTCGAAAAGGAGAGGCATATGGCGTATTCAAGAAGCAAAGAGAAGACATGGAACGCACGATTTCGTGCAATTCCAAAACATCGTAAAGTCGCCTTCGGTCTCGTCTTGATAATTATCCCAGCGCTCTTTTTAGTGAATTTATTTGTGTTCAGCCATTTATTAGCGCTAGGAGACCAGTATGAAGACCGATATCAAATGAAGAAATTGCGACTCGAAACAGACCATGGGAATGTGGAATTCGTTCGTAGTCCAAATGAAAAGGTACAGATTGAAGTGATGCAGACTAATTCGAAAGAACGCCGCATCAAAGTCAAGTCAGTCGGGGATACCATCTACGTCGTCGAGCGATATGGATGGTTCAGCTATTTCGGAAGTCGAGCGAGCGATGAACCGTCGCGCTACAAAATTAAAGTCGCTTTGCCGAGCTCGATGACATCGGTTCATCTGGGAGCGGAGCAGGTGACAGGACAAGGATTGAATGCGAAGACGATTGTTATGGATGTGAATGCCGTCAATTTGAAACAGATTGATAGTGATCGTCTACGGATTGAATCGAAAAGCGATACGACCATCGAATCGGCACGACTTGTGAACGGTGACATTCGCTCTTATCGTCATGCGACCGTCAGCGATGTTGTCGTCA
This sequence comes from Exiguobacterium sp. 8A, assembly GCF_902506275.1. Lineage (GTDB taxonomy): Bacteria > Bacillota > Bacilli > Exiguobacteriales > Exiguobacteriaceae > Exiguobacterium > Exiguobacterium profundum. The sequence goes on from NZ_LR733630.1 coordinate 272,334, forward strand.
ATCAAGCGATGACCATCCAAACGGAAGCTGGGACGCTTAGTTACGCGCCGAAACATGCGACAGGACAAGTGAACGTGACGACGACCGGAAAAATCTCGAGTAGCGACCGTTACGAAGAAGTCGAACCGGGTGTGTATCAATTGTCGACATCGAATCGACCGGTGGTGGAACTGATTTCTGAGACAGGAAAGGTCGAACTCAAATGAATGGACAACGATACATCCCGAAAATCGGGTTACGTACGTTAAAAACTGGAATTGCCGTCGCCATCACCGTCGCCATCTCGTGGTATATCTTCGGGATTTATTCAGGGATGGGAGCCATCGCAGCAGTTGTGGCGATGCAACCGACCGTCAAGCGATCGTCTAAAATCGTATTCAGTCGCATATTCGGAACGGTCGTCGGTCTTATGTGCGGGCTCTTCATCGTCTATTTGTTCGGTGTCAATCCGCTCTCGATTGGATTAGCCGTCATCGTTTCGCTCACGCTTAACACGACGTTCGATAAAACCCACATGTCGACGTATGCGGCATTTGCCATCGTCATGATGCTCGAAAGTCCTACATCGGACTTCTTCCATTATGCGTGGACCCGTTCTCTATTAACGGCGGTTGGTGTATTCGTTTCACTCGGTGTCAATTACGCGTTCATGCCTCCTCGTTATGAGGACCGGTTATTGAACGAGGTACGTAAGACTTCTTCTTACTTGTTCCATCACTGGCGAGAGCTCGTCGGTTCCCCGGCAGAGCTGCTAGAAACGCGAGCCCGCATTCTTGGCCATCAGGAGCTTCATATGATGCTCCAAGAGGACATGAAAGTGACGAACGTCAAATTGAAATATATGACGATCAAGCAATACCGTTTGTTGATTCACCTTGAAGACAAGCTGGTCTTGTTGCTAGAGAGCCTCGCCGAGCATCGAGAAGCTTTCCTGTTGATGAGCGAGGAAGAGCGTCAGGCATTTGAGTCAGAATTTTTATATTTACTAGCGCATCATCACGACATTCTCTATACATGTGACAAGCCCTATTCGCTCTTCAAACTTCCACATGAAGATTTATCCGTTTCAGAAATTTTACACGGGCATTTGCTCGACTATCATGAACAGCTCGAGGCGTTTAAGCATGATCCGAAAATCTGAACTCTATACGTAGAAGACCCGCCATGATCATGACGGGTCTTCATGTTTACGAGTGTTTCAATGACTTCATCAATTGTTCATCCGGAGTCACGTAGACGGTCTGTTGATCTGTATAGATGACAAATCCCGGTTTCGCACCGCTCGGTTTTTTCACGAAACGGGCGCGTGTGTAATCGACAGGCACGCCACTTGATGCGCGTGCTTTCGAGAAGTAGGCGGCGACTGATGCGGCTTCTAGTAATGTCGTCTCGTCTGGTTCCGTCGAGCGGATAATCACGTGAGACCCAGGAATATCTTTGACATGAAGCCAAATCTCATCACGTCGTGCGAACTTGAACGTCAGATGGTCGTTTTGCGTATTGTTCTTCCCGACAAAGAATTCTGTTCCGGTCGAGGACGTGTACGCTTCAAGCGAAATTTTCGGATTTGCTTTTTTCTTTTGACGTTTTTGACGGATGTAGCCTTCTTCTGCAAGCTCCTCGCGAATCTCAAGAAGATCGGACGGGGAAGCGACGTCGAGTTGGGCGATGAGCGTCTCTAAATATTCGATTTCTGCATCGTTCAACTCCATCTGTTTCTTCACTTCGACTTTGGCTACTTTTAGTTTGTTGTATTTCTTATAGTATTGCTGCGCATTCTCATTCGGTGTTTTGAGTGGGTCGAGCGGAATGGAGAGGATTGCACCGTTCTCGTCATAATAATCGACGACTTCGGCGACACGCATCCCTTTCTCGAGTTGGAATAGATACGTCGTCAACAGCTCGCCGTATTTTTGTAACTCATCCGCCCGCTCCGTCGCCTTCATGTCGTCTAAGAGACGACGCCGTTTTAATTGATTCTTTTCGAGTTCTGATTTAAGGAGACGTTCGACATCGTGCGCTTGTTGTCTCACACGGTCACGGTTCGCTTTTTCATAGTAGAAACGGTCGAGCACTTCTTTACTCGATTCATACGTTTCCTCGGTTTCGATGTCCCCGGCTGTCAATGCAATCGGAGCGAATCGTTCTTTACCATTCGCAAGTTGTTGGAAAACGTAGGGACCATCGAGTTGACGAAGGACGTTCTCAAATGCTTGCTGTAAGGAATCTCGATTCGGCGTTTTTGCGAGATGAACCACTTCCTGTGCGATTTGCGGACTGACACCGGCGAACGTGGAAATTATCTGTTTATCGAGCTTGCCGGCGTTCCAATCGATTCGTTTCAATCCTTCTGTCATCTCCGTCAATGGATCGAACTTATGTTGTTCCGGAGGAAGGAGATAGTCACTACCCGGCATGATGGTTCGATACGTGTTTTGAGAAGGGGGTAGATGCTTGATTGCATCTAATATTTTGCCTTCTTCCGTCGTCAAGACGACGTTCGAGTGGCGCCCCATCAATTCGATGTATACTTTCTTCGATTCTTCATCGCCGAGCTCGTTACGAGAGCGGACCGATATGACGATGACACGGTCCCTTCCGATTTGTTCGACCGCCGTGATGAATCCACCTTCCACATGTTTGCGGAGCATCATGCAAAACATCGGCGGTTCTTGTGGGTTTTTAATCGGTGTATCCGTCAACTGAAGACGGGCATACATCGCGTTTGCTGATATCAAGAGTTGCGCGTTCTGACGATTCGAGCGAATTTGAAGCATCAAATCGAGCGAATACGGTTGATGTACCTTGTTGATTCGCCCTCCGACGAGCGATTGTAATTCTTGTACGACACGATATGTCATTAATCCATCATAAGCCAATGATCTCATCACCTTTGTTCATTTTCTGTCTCTACGTTATCAGAAAAACAGAAAATATGGTACGATGGAGTAGGAAATCCGAACTTCTTCTTGCCGGGACAATTGATTGACTGCTATTATAATTAAATGTGATGTTAGAAGATGGAGGGCTTGCAGTGAATTTTAAAGAACGAGGATTATTAATCGTTTTGTCTGGACCGAGCGGTGTCGGAAAAGGGACCGTTTGCCGTGCTCTTCGCGAGGAAGAGGACAACAACCTTCAATATTCGGTGTCGGCGACGACCCGAAAACCACGTGAAGGGGAAGTTGAAGGAGTGCATTACTTCTTCAAATCGAGAGAAGAGTTCGAACGGATGATCGAACAAAAAGAACTGCTTGAACATGCCGAATTTGTCGGTAACTATTACGGGACGCCTGTAGAGTGGGTGCGTGAAACGCTCGAAAGCGGCCAAGATGTCATTCTTGAAATTGAGGTGCAAGGGGCGTTCCAAGTGAAGGAACTTCTCCCAGAAGCCGTCTTTTTATTCTTGGCACCACCAAGTCTTCAAGAACTTCGCAATCGTCTCATCGGACGAGGCACGGAGTCAGAAGAAGTCATTAAGCAACGCCTGCTCGTCGCGCGTGAAGAAATCGAGTTGATGGACGCCTACGATTATGTCGTCACGAACGACGAGGTCGACAAAGCCATCGATCGAATTAAAGCGATCGTGACAGCCGAGCATTGTAAACGTGAACGTGTTGCGTCACTCTATAAAAAAGCCATGATGGAGGTCATTTAATGTTATACCCTTCGATTGATGCCTTACAACGTACTATCCCGTCAAAATACACGATCGTTACGGTCGCTGCAAAACGGGCGCGTCAGATTCAAGATGGAAAAGCACCGAAAGTCGCCGAGCCAAAATCATATAAGCCGGTCGGTCAAGCGTTAGAAGAACTATTTTCGGGTGATACGACAATCATCGTGAACGAAAAAAACAACGGATGAAGTGTGACCCAAGTCGTTTGCGACTTGGGTCTCATTGTCTATAAGGGGGAGTTTGGGAATGGTGAAGGATCGTACTATTTTGTTATGTGTGAGTGGTGGCATCGCCGCCTACAAGGCGTGTGCGCTCACATCGAAATTGGTTCAAGCCGGAGCGAATGTTCGCGTCGCGATGACGAAGTCGGCAGAACAATTCGTGGGTCAGGCGACCTTCCAGGCGCTCAGTCGCAACCCGGTCTATACGGACGTGTTCGAAGAGCATGACCCGACAAAGATTGCACATATCGATGTCGTCGACTCGAGCGATTTGATTGTCGTGGCCCCGGCGACGGCAAATACGATCGCAAAATTGGCGAACGGGATTGCGGATGACTTCATGACGACGTCCGTTTTGGCTGCGAAGTGCCCGGTCATCATCTCACCGGCGATGAACGTGAACATGCTCGAACATCCTGCCACACAGCGCAACATCGAGACGCTAAAGTCATATGGCTATCAGTTGATTGAACCTGGTGTCGGCAACTTGGCCTGCGGATGGATTGGTGGGGGACGTCTGCCTGAACCGGAAGACTTGGTTCGCATCATCGAAAGCCAATTCGTCCCGAAACTATATCTTGGAAAAGATGTCTTGATCACGGCTGGCCCGACTGTCGAACGCATCGATCCCGTCCGTTACTTATCCAATGATTCGTCTGGAAAAATGGGCGTCGCACTCGCTGAGGTGGCTCGAGACATGGGCGCCCGTGTCACGCTCGTCCATGGCCCGCTTCAAGTTCCTGTCCCAGATGGCGTGACAGCGGTTCCCGTCAAGTCAAGTGAGGAGATGCTGCGCGAAGTGACGAGCCGCTTTGAGGCTTCAGACCTTGTCGTGAAATCGGCGGCAGTTGCGGATTATCGTCCGAAAACGGTGCATTCGGAAAAACATAAAAAAGTTCACGGTCCACTCACGATCGAACTTGAAGAAACGACAGACATTTTAAAATCACTCGGTGAGAAGAAGACCCATCAAGTGTTGGTCGGATTTGCTGCTGAGACGGAACGACTCGAGGAGCATGCGGCAGCTAAGCTAAAGCGAAAGAACGTCGATTACCTTGTGGCGAACGATGTGTCTGGCAGTGACGTCGGATTCGGGGCAGACGACAATGAAGTCGTCTTGTTCCAAGCTGACGGGACGTCACTTAGACTTCCGAAACAATCGAAGAAAGCGTTAGCGTTCGAGTTGCTCACACATTTTAAGGAAGCGGTCCGATGATTGCACATGTACATGTCGATGCACCGGTGATCACGATTGATCGTCCGTTTGATTACGAAGTACCTGAACAATTTGAGGCTTTGATTGAACCGGGCATGCGCGTCTCTGTCCCATTCGGGTCCCGTCGTCTGCTCGGGATCGTCGTCGGTACGTCAGATGGGACGAGAGATGGATTGAAACCGTTAGAAGCGCTGTTAGATGAGGAATCTTCACTCACCGATGAACTGCTCGCTTTATCTATTCATGTGAAAGAGACGACACTTTGCTTTCGTTCATCCGCCTTGCTCGCGATGCTTCCGGCCGCGCTCAAGGTGAGTTATGACAAAGAAATCAAAGAAGGGCATGTGCCTGATGGGGTCCGTCTCGGAACGCATTTATCGGAGTATCCGAAAGAAGTCCAATCGGTCATTCTTGGACTCGCTAAAAAAGGGGAGCTGATCTTAGCGCCCGTCTTAAAAGAAAAGAAGACTGTTAAGACCGACGTCGTCGTCGAGCTCCTCGATGCAACGGTCGTGCCAAAACGTGCGAAAAAGCAACTCGAAGCGGTCAACTTACTAAAGGAGACACCACGCATGTATTGGTCGGCACTACGTCAAATTGGTCTGACTCGTCCACAACTGCAAAAACTTGCCGACCTCGGAGCGGTTCGATTGACCGAGGTCGAGTTGAACCGTGACCCGTACGCGACAATCGAGCAAGTCGAGGAATCGGTTCAATTGAATGACAGTCAGGCAAGTGCCGTCTTGGCCATACAGGAGGCTGAAGCGGGTGAGACGTTACTCGTCCACGGTGTGACGGGGAGTGGGAAGACCGAAGTCTATTTAGAATCAATCGGACAAGTCATCGATGAAGGCAAGCAGGCCATCTTACTCGTTCCTGAAATCAGTTTGACCCCGATGATGGTCAAACGCTTCAAGCGTCGATTCGGCGATCGGGTCGCCGTGTTGCATAGCGCTCTGTCTAAAGGTGAGAAGTACGACGAGTGGCGTAAGATTAAACGAAATGAAGTCGACGTCGTCGTTGGTGCCCGTTCTGCAATCTTTGCCCCGCTCGACCGACTCGGTCTCATCATCTTAGATGAAGAGCACGAGACGACGTACAAGCAAGAGGAAAATCCTCGTTATCATGCGCGCGATGTTGCCATCTGGCGGTCCCGCTATCATGGGTGTCCCGTCGTGTTGGGCAGTGCGACCCCTTCACTTGAATCGTATGCTCGGGCACAAAAAGGCGTCTATCACTATTTGCATTTGAAAGAACGGTATGGTGGAGAGATGCCACCGGTCCACATTATCGATATGCGCCGTGAATTGGCGAAAGGCAATACGACGATGTTCTCGGAAGAATTGTTCCAAGGGATTCTCGACCGGATCGAGAAAAAAGAGCAGTGCGTCATTTTATTGAACCGTCGTGGATTCACGACGTTCGTCATGTGCCGGGACTGCGGGGAAGGCATGACATGTCCGCATTGTGCCGTCAATTTGACATATCATCAATATGGAGATCGGTTGAAGTGTCACTACTGCGGTTATGAGGTCGGTATGCCGTCGACGTGTCCATCCTGCAATAGTAAGAAAATCAAACAGTTCGGGTCGGGCACACAAAAAATCGAGACGGAACTGTTGAACCGGATTCCAGAAGCGCGCATCATCCGAATGGACCAGGATACGACGTCTCGAAAAGGTTCACATGAGCAGTTGTTGCGTCGTTTCGAAGAAGGGGAGGCCGACATCTTACTTGGCACGCAGATGATTGCCAAGGGGCTCGATTTCCCAAACGTCACCCTTGTCGGGGTACTCGCGGCGGATGCGACACTCGGGATGCCTGACTTTCGGGCGACCGAACGCACCTTCCAACTTGTCACGCAAGTGGCAGGAAGAGCCGGGCGCGGAAAACTTCCGGGTGAGGCGTTCGTCCAAACGTATAACCCGGACCATTATGTGATTGAGACTGCGAGTGAACATGATTATGAGACATTTTTCGCCAAAGAGATGGGACTCAGACAAGTCGGAAATCATCCGCCTTACTGGTTTTTAACGCTCGTCACGTTTTCGGCGGAAAATCCCCTTGTCGCCAAGGCCGAGGCAGAATTGTTCGCATCAGACTTTTTACAAGCGCACGTGGAGAATAGTCGCTTGAATGGACCGATGCCGGCACCGTTATCGAAGTTGAAGAACGCCTATCGTTATCAAGTATTCATTAAAACAAAACAACCCGAAGCACTCTATGTGGAGCTGGCACGATTACAGCAAGCGAGAGCCAAAGCAATCAGCAAGAAAGAATATCAAATGAGTATCGATGTGAACCCATACGTATTCATGTGAGGTGGAGAGACATGTATAAAGTAGTAGAAGTACCTAATGACATTTTGCGCGTAACGTGCGAACCGGTGACAAAGTTTGATAAAAAATTGCGTCAGACTGTCGACCGATTGTTTGATACGATGTATGAGTATGACGGAGTTGGTGTCGCGGCACCGCAAGTCAATTTGAACCAGCGGCTCGCGGTCGTCCATACCGATGATGAGACGGGACCGCTCGTCTTGATCAACCCGGAAATCATTGAAACATCCGGTCGAGAAGTTGGACTAGAGGGATGTTTGAGCATCCCAGGCGAATTCGGATTCGTGGAACGACACGAGTCGATCGTCGTCAAGAATCAAGATTTGAAAGGGCGGACACATACGATTCAAGCGAGCGGCTTTTTCGCTCGTGCGATTCAACATGAGATGGATCATTTGGATGGCGTCTTGTTCACAGACAAGCTCGCCGTCCCGAACCCTGGAAAAGACAAACGCATCGTCTTCATGGGGACGCCGACGTTCGCCGTATCGGTACTTGAGCGACTGCTTGAAGAAGGATACAATGTCGTAGGTGTCGTATCGCAACCGGATAAACCGGTCGGGCGAAAACGTGAACTTAAGCCGACTCCAGTAAAAGAGTGTGCGCTTCGTCACGGTATTCCCGTGTTGCAGCCTGAAAAAGTGCGCACAGACTATGCAGAAATTTTAGAGTTAAAGCCTGATTTGATTGTGACGGCGGCGTACGGACAAATCGTGCCGACCGCCTTACTAGAAGCCCCACCTCACGGAGCCATCAACGTACATGCCTCCCTCCTTCCGAAATATCGCGGAGGTGCCCCGATTCATCAAGCCATTCTTGATGGGGAGTCGGAGACTGGTGTGACGATCATGTACATGGTCGACAAGTTAGATGCAGGGGACATGATTGCCAATACCATCGTACCTATCGAAGAGACGGATACAGTCGGGTCTTTATTTGATAAACTGGCTGTAGCAGGAAGCGATCTTCTCATCCGTACGCTTCCGGCCTTCTTGGAAGGGTGGATTGAGGCGGTGCCTCAAGACGAGCGAGACGTGACGTTTGCTCCGAACATCAGCCGTGAGCGTGAACAGATTGATTGGACGAAGCATGGCGAGTCCATCTACAACCATATTCGAGGAATGAATCCATTCCCGACGGCCTATTCAACGCTTGAAGGCGAACGAGTGAAATTGTTCATGGGAGAAAAAACGACAGGTACGGGACAGTCGGGAGAAGTCATTCGTCTGGAAGAAGACGGATTTGTCGTGGCGACAGGGAACGACGTCGCAATCAAAGTGACCGATTTGCAACCCGCAGGTAAGAAACGGATGGATGGTGCAACCTTCATGCGTGGCGCCGGACAAAAGCTACGGATTGGCGACCGATTAGGAGGAACTCATGAACGTACGTGAAGCAGCGCTTGATACGCTGATGAAAATTGAACAAGGCGGCGCGTATTCGACGATTGCCGTCAATGATACATTGAAACAAAAAAAAGTTGCCCCAAAAGATGTCGGTCTCTATACCGAACTCGTATATGGGACGCTCAGTCGCAAAGGGACGCTCGATTATATTTTGAAAGACCGTATCCGTTCGCCGAAGAAGCTAGATAAGTTTGTCCTCCCGCTTCTTCGGATGAGCGTTTATCAACTCTTCTATCTTGATAAAGTACCCGATCGGGCCGTCCTACACGAGGCGGTCGAAATCGCGAAGAAACGAGGCCATCACCTCGGAACGAGCAAATTCGTAAACGGGGTGTTACGAAATGTGCTTCGGGAAGGGTTTCCGGACTTTAGTGGCTTGACCGATGCAGAACGAATCGCCATCGAGCACAGTCATCCGGAATGGCTCGTATCAGATTGGATTGAGTTATATGGTGTGGAAACGGCAGAAGCGATTTGCCGATTAAACAATGAACCTGCTCCTGTTACGATTCGGGTCAACCGAAAGTGTATTTCAGTGGATGAGATGATGAACCGGTTGGCTGACGCTGGCGTCATGACGTCACGTTCTGAACTATCTGCTGATGGACTTGTCGTAGAGTCTGGTAATGTCCATGCGACCCCGTTTATCGAGGAAGGTCTTCTATCGATTCAAGATGAGAGCTCCATGATTGTCGCGGATGCACTCAACGTGTCGAAAGACGATGTCATCCTAGATGCATGTGCCGCGCCAGGCGGCAAGGCGATGCATACGGCAGAGCGAATGCAAGGTGGATCGCTCACCGCGCTTGACCTTCATCCACATAAAGCAAAATTGATTGATCAACAAGCCAAACGTCTACACATCAATGGAGTGACCGCACTTGCCCTTGATGCTCGTTTAGCAGGTGAACGGTTTGAAGAAGAAAGCTTTGACCGGATTCTTTTAGATGTCCCTTGTTCGGGCCTTGGCGTCATTCGTCGAAAGCCGGATATTAAATGGACGAAGGACAAAGCTCAACTCGAAAACTTACCAAAGATACAAAGACAAATCATTGATGCCGTATTGCCACTGCTCAAACCAGGTGGTACGCTAGTTTACTCGACATGTACAATCGACCCGTCTGAAAATGAGACGCAGGCTGACTATATTCTGTCGAAAGGGTTGATGTGGGACGAAACGCTCAAAGGTCGTCTCCCACAATCTGTTCGTCCGATGATGGAATCGGACCGTGCTGAACTAAAATTATTACCGACGACATTCGGGACCGACGGCTTCTATATCGCCGCATTTAAGAAAGAGGTATAAAACATGAATCCAAAAGCAGTAGAAAAGAATCCACTCGTAGGCGCAAAACCGTCACTCTATTCGTTGACGTTTCCAGAACTTGAGGCATGGGTGATCGAGGCAGGAGAAAAGGCATTCCGTGCGAAACAATTATATGATTGGATGTACGTCAAACGGGTCACGACTTTTGATGATATGACCAACGTTCCGAAAGCGCTTCGCGACAAATTAGAGGCATCGTTCCAATTGACGACGTTAAAAGAATTGGTCAAGCAGGAATCCCAAGACGGCACAATCAAGTTCTTGTTTGAACTTCAGGACGGGTACTCAATTGAAACGGTACTCATGCGTCACGAATACGGAAACTCGATTTGTGTCACGACACAAGTCGGTTGCCGGATCGGATGTACGTTCTGTGCCTCGACACTCGGTGGCTTGAAACGAAACTTAGAAGCCGGGGAAATCACAGCTCAAGTGCTCGACGTACAACGTGCATTAGACGCGACAGGAGAGCGCGTCGACTCTATCGTTGTCATGGGAATCGGCGAACCGTTCGATAACTACGATGAGTTAATGCGTTTCTTACGTACTGTCAACCATGACAATGGACTCAACATCGGAGCACGACACATCACGGTATCGACGAGTGGGATTGTTCCGAAGATTTACAAGTTTGCCGATGAAGGTATGCGAATCAACTTCGCCATTTCACTTCACGCACCGACGACGGAATTGCGTACCAAGCTCATGCCGATCAACCGTGCCTTTGACTTGGACAAGTTGATGGATGCGGTTCGTTATTACACAGAGAAGAGCGGACGTCGCATCACGTTTGAATATGGACTCTTTGGTGGTGTCAACGATACGGAAGAATATGCCCATCTCTTGGCAGACCTGTTAAAAGGAATCAAATGTCACGTCAACTTGATTCCCGTCAACCATGTACTCGAACGTGACTATGTACGGACACCGCGAGCTCAAATCTTTGCCTTCGAAAAAGTGCTCAAAGACCGCAATGTGAACGTGACAATCCGTCGCGAGCAAGGGTCGGACATCGATGCCGCTTGTGGACAGCTTCGAGCGAAGGAGCGCGAACAAGAAACGAGGTAATCAGAAAGATGGAATTAGCATTTCGAACAGATCGTGGACAAGTACGCACACAAAATGAAGATGCAGTTTTAATCTTAGGTGATGCCATAACCGGGATTGCCCTGGTTGCAGACGGAATGGGTGGGCATGCAGCGGGAGAGGTTGCGAGTCAAATCGTGATTGAAGAGTTTAGACGGGCGTTCCCGTCTCTCCCGACAACCCCTGTCGAAATCGAACGATGGTTCCGCCACCACATCGATTTGGCGAACGATCAAGTGTTGCAATTTGCGAAGCAGTCCAATCTTGTCATGATGGGAACGACTGTGGCAGCTGTTTGTTGGAATGAAGAGACGGTGGTCATCGTCCATATCGGAGATAGTCGCGTCTATGCGCTCCAGGCGAATGAGTTAAGACGTCTTACGGAGGACCATTCTTACGTCAATGTGCTCAAACAACTTGGTGAATTGACGGAAGAAGAGATGCGGGTTCATCCGAAACGAAATGTCATCACCCGGGCAATCGGTTCAAGCGAACAAGTCGAACCTGACGTGCAAGTGCTCGCTGACCCTGAGTTTGATGTGATTTTAATTTGTACGGATGGATTGACGACACACATGACCGATGTGGCGATTCAACACGTATTACAACAAACGGCATCCGCCGAACAAAAAGCGGAGCAACTCATTGCAGAAGCCAATCAATTGGGAGGGAGCGACAATATCACGGTCGCCCTCGTTCAATTCACAGATAGAAAGAGAGGATGAATCCGATGCGAAGCGGAGAACGAATCAACGATCGTTATCGGATCGAACAACAAATCGGCAGCGGAGGAATGGCAAATGTCTACCGGGCTCATGACGAGATCTTAAACCGAACCGTCGCCATCAAGGTGTTGCGATCTGAATTCTCACATAACGAACAATTTATACGTCGGTTCGAGCGAGAAGCCCATGCGGCTACGAGTCTGAACCATCCAAACATCGTGGCGATCTATGACGTCGGCGATGAAGAAGATTTGTACTATATCGTCATGGAACACGTCGATGGGGTGACGTTAAAACAATACTTGCAAGAGGAATACATATCTGTCGATGAAGCGCTACGCATCATGGGACAGATTTGTGATGCGATTGACCATGCCCATGCGAATCGAATCATTCACCGTGATATCAAGCCGCAGAACATGATGATTGATCAGCACGGTAACGTGAAGGTGACTGATTTTGGGATTGCCGTGGCGATGTCGAATGCGACGTTGACGCATACGATGTCTGTGCTGGGCTCGGTCCATTATTTCTCACCTGAGCAAGCACGCGGTAAATTTGCTGATGAAAAGTCAGATATTTATTCGCTCGGTGCCGTACTGTACGAATTGTTGACAGGTCGTGTCCCGTTCATTGGCGAGACACCGGTCGCCGTTGCGCTTCAACATCTGCAAGATGACCCGATTCGACCGATGGACTTGAATCCGAATATTCCACAGGCACTCGAAAACTGCGTCATACAAGCATTGTCGAAGTCACCAGGTGCCCGTCATGTTTCGGTCGCAGCCTTTAAGAAAGACTGCATGACGGCATTAAGCCGTGAACGCGCCAATGAGCCGAGACGTGTTCCGGCCAGTCAGGATGAGTTCGATCAAACGCTCGTCATGAAACCGGTCATACCTGAAGAAAAACCAGAGACGCCAGTAACACCGACTCCGGTCACAGCGTCTAGTGAGCAAGAACCTGAAGCGGTGACTCCAGTCAAAAAGAAGAAACGCAAATGGTGGATTTGGATTTTACTCGTGTTGATCCTGATTGGAGGGAGCATTGCGGCATACGTGGTCGCCGATGAAATGTCACGAGCCGTCGTTCCGGATGTCGTTGGAATGAGTATCGGAGATGCCACTTCTGAACTTGAGAATGCCGATTTCGTCGTCGAAGTGACGGAGCGGGCGAGCGATGACGTCGAAGAAGGTGAGGTCATTTCGCAAAACCCACAAGAAGGGCGTAAACCAAAACGAGGCACGACGGTGACCATCGTCGTTTCGGCCGGGAAAGAAACCGTCGAAATGCCGAATGTGGAGGGATTGTCCCAAACAGCAGCTGAACGCATGTTAAAAGATCTGGCGTTCAGTGACCTTGAAATCAAAACAGAAGCTTCGGAAACAGTCGCTAGCGGAGATGTGATTTCGCAATCGCTCGACCCAGGCGAGGAGGTCGTTCCTTCAGAAGTGACGGTGACGCTCGTCGTGTCGACAGGAAGCAACAAAGTCGAACTGTCGAATCTCGCGGGATATACGTTTGACGAGGCATCGACTTATGCCGATCAAAACAAGTTAAAAATCGTGAGACGGGATGAGTTTTCGACAAGTGTTCCTAAAGGTCAAATCATCCGTCAACTTCCAACGGCGGGTACGGCAGTCGATCCGGGAACGGAACTTACGGTCATCGTATCGGAAGGGGTTGAACCGACGGACGTCTCCATCGAACGTGAAGTGAGCGTCGAAGTCGAGCAACCGGAAAAAGACAAGAAACCGAAAGCCGTGGAGGTCGTGATTCGTACGGTCGATGCGCGTGGTGAAATTGAAGTGTTACGGGATAAAATCACAGAGACGACAACATACTCGTATACGCTCGTCATTGCTCCGGACGAAGTCGGGACCGCAACGATTGAAGTCGATGGTGAGATCGTCCGAACGGATTCAGTCACATATGCACAGGCCAAAGAGGCACAATAAAGAGGTGACGGTGTCGTCACCTCTTTTTTAAGGGAGGTAGTCATATTGAAAGGAACGATTATTCGTTTACAAGGCGGGTTTTATGATGTGATGACCGAGTCGAATCAAGAGATTCGGTGTCGGGCGAGAGGGAATTTTCGGAAACGAAACATCTCACCTGTCGTCGGCGATGACGTTGTCATTCAAGATCAAGAAGATGGGACAGGCTATATTTTAGAGGTGGAGGAACGTCAAAACCATCTCGTCCGCCCACCAATCGCCAACATCGATCAGGCATTTCTACTTTTTTCTGTGAAAGAACCGGCGTTTTCTTATCATTTGCTTGACCGATTCCTCGTATTGATCGAATCCAAACAGATTCATCCAATCATCGTGTTAACGAAGATGGACCTACTCAGTGAAGAAGAGACCGGACCGATTCAAGAAGCGGTCGCCCGCTATCGTGCCATCGGATATGACGTGATTGAAACGTCGACGGAGCTTTCGGATGGGGTCGATCAAGTACGGGGACTCTTCAAAGAGAAGACGAGCGTGTTTGCCGGTCAAACAGGTGTCGGGAAGAGTTCGCTTTTAAACGCAGTCGCGCCTGAACTCGAATTGGCCACAGGGAAAATTTCCAAATCACTCGGTCGTGGGAAACATACGACGCGTCACGTCACGCTCATTCAATTGGCCGACGGGCTTGTGGCGGATACGCCAGGATTTTCTAGTCTCGAGTTTCCTCAAGAACTCGAGGCGGATGAACTAAGATGGTGCTTCCCAGAATTTGTGGAACGTCACGACGATTGCAAGTTCCGGGGATGCGTCCATATCAATGAACCGGGCTGTGCCATTAAACAAGCCGTAGAAGATGGCAAAGTTGCTTCAACTCGTTATGAGAATTATGTTACCTTTATGGAGGAGTTAAACGATCGTAAACGGAGGTATTGACAGATGATTAAAATCGCACCATCAATTTTAGCAGCCGACTTTGCCAATTTGGAGGCTGAAGTGAAAGCCGTTCAAGATGCGGGGGCGGATTATATCCATTTTGACGTGATGGATGGGCAGTTCGTGCCGAACATCTCGATTGGGCTACCAGTCCTCGCAAGCTTGCGCAAAAAATCAGACATGGTTCTCGATGTGCATTTGATGATTGATCAACCGGAACGCTATGTCGAAGATTTCGTCAAGGCGGGGGCAGACATTGTGACTGTTCACGTGGAAGCAACGAACCATTTACATCGAGTCTTGCAGCAAATCAAAGCGGCAGGGGCGAAATGTGGGGTCGTCTTGAACCCGCACACACCGCTCTCTACGATTGAACATATCCTTCAAGATGTCGATATGGTATTGCTCATGACCGTCAATCCAGGGTTTGGTGGACAAGCGTTCATTGAATCCGTCGTACCGAAAATCTCGGCGCTCAGTCAGCTTCGCAAAGACCGTCAGCTCGATTTTGAAATTGAGATTGATGGTGGTGTCAACGAAGAGACGGCGAAACGTTGCATTGATGCAGGGGCAGATGTCCTAGTTGCCGGTTCGGCCATTTACAATCAACCGGATTATAAAGCAGCCATTGATAGCATTCGTGGCGCATCTCGTGTATAATCGACGGTAGAACAACAAGATAGAGTCGCAAGGGGTGTCACATGAAGTGGCTGAGAGGCATACGCTAACCCTTTGAACCTGTTCCGTTCACACGGACGTAGGGATGTGGCGAAAATGCACGTTGCGAATCCAAGCAGCATGGCGTTTACGTCATGCTGCTTTTTGTCGTTCACACAATAAAGGAGGAAGAAAGATGAAATCACGTTTTAAATTACAAGCACTCATCGAAATTTCATTGTTCGCAGCGCTTGGGCTAGTTTTTGATTTACTCATCCCATATCGTTTGCCACAAGGGGGATCAATCAGTCTGGCGATGCTCCCAATCTTTGTGATGGCGTTTCGTCACGGATTGAAAGGGGGACTTGCGACTGGTGCGCTCGTCGGGACGCTTCAACTCTTGTTCGGAGCCTATATCTTTACGCCAGTTCAGTTCTTGCTCGATTATACGGTCGCGTACGGACTTGTCGGCGTGGCCGGCGTCTTTGCCGGACGTGTGAAACAGGCCGCTGGTCAAGGCGCGACGAAGACGCTCGCTACCTATTTGGTGCTCGGCGCATTGATCGGGTCGGCGTTGCGTTATGCGGCTCACGTCATCTCAGGGATTGTCTTTTTCGCTGAGTATGCGGAGGGTCCGGTCGTGGCTTATTCACTTGGCTATAACGCAACTTATATGGTTCCGTCATTTGTCATCTCAGCCATCGTATTAGTCTTACTCTTCACGACAGCTCCGCGATTCACGCGTGTCGCGACACGGGACATTCGTCAATGAACATCTTGATCGTCGCGGCGAGTCCGGAACCTATTCCGGACTTACCGCGTGATGCCGATTTTGTCATCGGTGTCGATGGCGGATATCAGAGATTATTAGATGAAGGGATTGATGTCGACGTCGTGGTCGGGGACTTTGATTCGTTTGTCGGAACACCGCCTGAGGAAGCGCTACGTTATCCATCTGAAAAGGATGTGACCGACCTCGAGATTGCGCTTCAGTTGGCAATCGATCGGGGGGCGACCCAGATGGACGTGTACGGGGCACTCGGTGGTCGAGTTGATATGACGTTCGCGAACGTCGGTCTACTCGAATCGTATCCGGGGATGGTTCTTCATGGGACGGGTCAAACGATTTTTCTCGCTCGGCCAGGAAGTTATGAGATTAAAAAACTAGATGAACATTACTTGTCTTTCATGCCTTGGAAAACCGCCACGATTTCAATTGATGGCGTCAAATATCCACTCGAGCGTCATCCGGTCCATAGCGCGCAAGCGTTGACCATTTCAAATGAATGGAGCGAAGAGATTGCCTTGTTGACGGTTCATGAAGGAATGACCCTCGTTATGCTCGTCAAAAAATAAGCAAAAAAAATCCCATCGGCGAATGCCGCTGGGATTTATTCGTTCGTGTATAAGTATTATACGCGTTCAACGAGACCTGATTTAAGTGCGCGAGCTGAAACCCAAACGCGTTTCGGTTTACCGTCAACGAGAATACGAACTTTTTGTACGTTTACACCCCAAGTACGTTTTGTCTTGTTGAGTGCGTGCGAACGGTTGTTACCTGATTTAGGTGATTTACCTGTTACGTAGCATTTACGTGCCATGCGTTTCCCCTCCTTTTTTATGTGGGTTCGTCCTAATAGACACTCGTTTATATTAGCACGGCTTTTTTCCCGATGCAACTAGAAAATCATACCATGACAAGAAAAAAACTTGACATTACTCTCAAGGATTTGAATAATGAATGAGGTTATCGCGTTAATTGACCGAGATTCTGGAGCAGGTTCTTTTAATAACTAGGTACTTATTGTAGAATGTACATTAGGAATCATTCCGAATAAAGGAGGCTACTCCATATGGCAATTGAAATGAAGACAACATATGGCAATATTGACATCACAAGTGACGTCATCGCGACACTCGCAGGTGGTGCGGCGATGGAATGCTTCGGTGTGGTCGGCATGGCTTCACAGGCACAATTGAAAGACGGCATTGCTGAATTGTTAAAACGTGAAAATTACGCGCGTGGTGTCGTCGTACGTCAAGAGGATGAGGACGTACATATCGACATGCACATCATTGTAAGCTACGGGACGAAAGTATCTGAAGTCGCATACAACGTGCAAAGCCGAGTGAAATATACGCTCGGAGAAACTTTAGGATTAAACGTTTCGTCGGTAAATATATTCGTTCAAGGCGTTCGTCTGACGAATGACTGACGAAAACGGAGGAGGATTTGGTGTGGGTTTAAATCGTTTAGATGGCGTGGCGCTCTCAAACATGATCGCAAACGGAGCGGCCAACTTGAGCCAAAACGCAGATTATGTAGATTCGCTTAACGTTTTCCCGGTTCCAGACGGAGACACGGGAACGAACATGAACTTGACGATGACGTCAGGTGCGAAAGAAGTAGCAGCCATGAACTCATCTGATATCGCAGAGGTATCATCAAAGTTCGCTCGTGGACTCCTGATGGGAGCACGTGGAAACTCAGGCGTTATTTTAAGCCAATTGTTCCGCGGCTTCGGGAAAGCCGTTGAAGGTAAGACGGAACTCACGACAGTTGATTTTGCAGAAGCGCTCAAACGCGGTGTCGACACGGCATACAAGGCGGTTATGAAACCGGTTGAAGGAACGATTTTAACGGTTGCTCGTGAAGCGGCTGATGAAGCGCTCCTTGCGTCTGAGTCGACAAGTGATTTCACAGAGTTCATGAAACGTGTCATCGTCGAAGCAAAAGCTTCGTTAGACCGTACACCGGACTTGTTACCGGTGTTAAAAGAAGTCGGGGTCGTCGACTCAGGTGGTCAAGGACTTCTCGTCATTTACGAAGGATTCCTTGCGAGTCTTGAAGGAAAAGAACTCGAAAAACCACATACTCCAGTGATGGATGCATTGATTGAAGCAGAACACCATGCGCATGCGGCGCAAGGATTCATGTCAACAGAAGATATCGAATTCGGTTACTGTACGGAAATCATGGTCCGTTTCCAAGAGGACAAGTTGAAAGATGCACCGTTCAACGAAGATGCATTCCGAAACGAGTTGTCTGAACTCGGGGACTCTCTTCTTGTCGTCGCGGACGAGGAGCTCTTGAAAGTCCACGTTCACGTCGAGACGCCAGGTGAGGTCATCACGAAAGGTCAGCGCTTCGGTGAACTTGTCGCAGTCAAAATTGAGAACATGCGTCAACAACACTCGACGATTCTTGAAGAAGAACACGGTGCCAACCAACACGGTGTTCAACAAGCGGAGAAGCCGAAAGCACCATTTGCCATCGTAACGGTCGCAATGGGTGAAGGCGTCAGCGAACTGTTCCGTTCACTCGGGGCGGCCCACGTCATCGAAGGTGGTCAGACGATGAACCCGTCGACGGAAGATATCGTCAAGGCGATTGAATCGGCACATGCGGAACACGTCTTCATCTTCCCGAACAACTCCAACATCATCATGGCGGCTGAACAAGCGGCGTCTGTCGCACCGTGCGGCGTGTCGGTCATTCCGACGAAGACCGTCCCACAAGGTCTTGCGGCAGCCATCGCATTCAATCCTGAAGCGGATGTCGAGATGAATGAACAAGCGATGAAAGCGGCAGCAGCGACAGTGAAGTCCGGTCAAGTGACGTACGCTGTTCGTGATACGAGCATCGATGGCGTTGAAATCAAAAAAGATGAGCACATGGCGATTGCTGAGAAGAAAATCGTTTCTTCGTCTCCATCGAGCTTAGAAGCGGCTAAACGATTAGTCGATGCGCTCATCGACGCAGACGACGAAATCGTCACGATCTTAACAGGAGAAGGCTCTTCTGCATCGGACGTAGAAGCGTTGACGTCATATATCGAATCGGTGAACGACGAGATTGAAATTGAAGTTCACGACGGTAAACAACCGCTTTACTCTTATATTTTTAGTGTGGAATAAGCTGTTTCGAATCCCTACCTTCTGTATAATGAAGGTAGGGATTTTTGAAAGGGGGAAAAATTGATGAAATATCGTAGTGTGTTTGACATTATTGGCCCGGTCATGGTCGGACCGTCGAGTTCGCATACAGCAGGTGCTGCCCGCATCGGCTTGATGGCTGGTAAGTTGTTCGGGAGAACGCCGCGTACCGCGCACATCACATTTTATGGGTCGTTTGCTGACACGTATCGCGGACACGGTACGGATGTGGCCATCGTCGGTGGAATCATGGGATTCGATACATTCGATCTGAGAATCCCACAAGCGTTAGACATCGCCCGTGAAAAAGGGATCGAGGTCATTTTTGAGACGAGTGATCTGTTGACGGATCACCCGAATACGGCCCGGGTCTTACTCGAAGATGAATTGGGCACATTTGAGATTGTCGGGATCTCAATCGGCGGGGGAACGATTGAAATTACCGAACTGAACGGATTCCCGTTGAAACTGACAGGTGGGGGGCCTGCACTCGTCGTCTTGCACCATGATCGATTCGGGGCCATCGCGGCTGTGACCGGTGTGTTGGCGAATCACCAATTAAACATTGGTCATATGGAAGTGAGCCGCCATGAAAAAGGGATGCAGGCGTTGATGGCGATTGAGATTGATGAGACCATTCCTGCGGAAGTGTTAGCAGAGCTGGAACGGTTACCGCAAATCGAACGGATAGCTATTTTTGGGGAATGAGGAGAATGTGTGATGTTTAAATCAGTAGAGGAATTAGTGACGATTGCAACAGAACGGAATATCCCGATTTCTGAAGTGATGATTGAGCAAGAGATGCACGTCAGACGCGCCAGTCGCGAGGACATCATCGGGATGATGGACCGAAATCTTGAGGTGATGGAAGAAGCGGTCGAACGTGCACTCCAAGGTGTCACGTCGGTTACGGGATTGACGGGTAATGATGCCGTACTCATGCAAGAGTATATTCGTTCGGGCAAGTCGCTCGCTGGGGATCTCATTTTAGATGCGGTGTCGAAAGCGATCGGGACGAACGAAGTGAACGCAGCGATGGGACGAATCTGTGCGACACCGACAGCGGGGAGCGCGGGCGTCGTACCGGGGACATTGTTTGCAGTAAAAGATCGCCTTGAAATGGACCGCGACGCGATGATCCGTTACTTGTTCACGTCAGGTGCGTTCGGATTCGTCGTGGCGAACAACGCCTCGATTTCAGGGGCGGCTGGTGGATGTCAGGCCGAGGTCGGGTCGGCGACGGGCATGGCAGCCGCGGCCATCGTTGAAGCAGCTGGCGGGACACCGGACCAGTCGGCTACGGCATTTGCGATCGCCCTAAAAAATATGCTCGGTCTCGTCTGTGATCCTGTGGCGGGGCTGGTGGAAGTTCCATGCGTCAAGCGAAACGCCATGGGCGGTGCCAACGCTATTGTCGCAGCAGATATGGCGCTCGCGGGGATTACCTCACGTATTCCTTGTGACGAGGTCATCTCGGCGATGCATGAAGTTGGCCAAATGATGCCGACGGCCTTAAAAGAAACCGCTAAAGGTGGACTTGCCAATACACCGACGGCTCGTCGCCTCGAACGAAATATATTTGGAGCGAAAGAAGATGCAAAACAATGATCAACTGACGACGCTGAAAGGGGTCGGGCCAGAGATGGCCAAAAAGTTAGAAGTGATGGGACTTGTTCGAATCGAGGACGTGCTTGAGCACGTCCCGTTTCGTTATGAGAATTATAATAGTGGGACGGTGACGACGGCTGTGCACGGCGACCTCGTCAAATGGAGCGGGACAGTCCAAGGCGAACCGCTCGTTCGTTACTATAGTAAAGGGAAAAATCGTCTCCAGTTCCGGTTGTTACTCGAAGACCGATACGCCGTCCAAGTGACGATGTTCAACCGTGCCTTCTATAAAGAAAAATTGGTGATTGGGGAGACGGTGACGGTCAAAGGGAAATGGGACATGAACCGGATGACGATCAGCGCGACCGACCTTGAATTTGGTGCCCCGTCAGGCGGACTGCAACCGATTTATTCATTGCGTGCCGGACTGACACAAAAGAATTTCAGTAGAATCGTTAAACTCGCTTTTGAGCAGGTGAACGATCTGCCCGAACAGGTCCCGCATACTATTCGCGACCGATATCGATTAGTTGACCGGATGACGATGCTTCGTGGGATGCATTTCCCGGATACGGTTGAGACCTATAAACTGGCGAGACGAAGCTATGTCTATGAAGAGTGTCTCATGTATCAGTTAAAATTACAGGCGTTTCGTAAAATGGAGCGGTCAGGAAACGGTCGGGCCCTTCACCTCGATAAGCATCAATTGAATGAATTCGTCAAACGGCTCGCATTCCCGTTAACAGGAGCCCAGACACGGGTCATCCGTGAAATCGTATCTGACCTTGAAAAACCAGAACGGATGAACCGATTGTTACAAGGGGATGTCGGGAGCGGGAAGACCGTCGTTGCCGCGATTGCCTTGTATGCGACTGTAACGGCCGGGTATCAAGGGGCCTTGATGGTGCCAACAGAAATCCTTGCCGAACAACATGCGACATCGTTACAGGAATTATTTGAACCGTTTGGCATCACGATTGCCCTCCTGACGAGCTCAGTGAAAGGGAAGGCGCGCGAAGCGCTTCTGACGGCAATTCGATCGGGTAACGTCGACATCATCGTCGGGACGCACGCGCTCATCCAAGGACCGGTCGAATTTTCGAATCTACATTTGGCGATCACGGACGAACAGCACAGGTTTGGTGTCGAACAGCGGAAGAAGCTACGAGACAAGGCCGAATTCGCCGACGTATTATATATGACCGCGACGCCGATTCCGAGGACGCTTGCCATCAGTGCGTTCGGAGAGATGGATGTCTCCACGATTGATGAGATGCCAAAAGGACGAAAGCCGATTGAAACGTATTGGGCGAAACATGATCAAATCGATCGTGTGCATGCAATGGTCGATCGTGAACTCGCACTCGGCCGTCAAGCGTATGTGATTGCACCTCTCATCGAGGAGTCGGATACATTAGAAGTGGAGAGTGCGACGGCACTGTATGAGCTATTGAAAGAACGCTTCTCGAACTATGGCGTTGGCCTGATGCATGGGAAGCTATCGAGTACAGAAAAAGACGAGGTTATGAAATCATTCGCCGATAACGCGACACAGATTCTCGTCTCCACAACAGTCGTCGAGGTAGGGGTGAACGTCCCGAACGCCTCTCTAATCATCATTCATGATGCCGAACGTTTCGGTCTCGCGCAATTACACCAGTTGAGAGGGCGTGTCGGTCGTGGTGCGCATCAATCATTCTGCATCCTGGTAGGAGACCCGAAATCGGATGTCGGGAAAGTCCGTTTGAAGACGATGACGGAAACGAACGATGGCTTTGTATTGGCAGAGAAAGATTTAGAGTTGCGTGGGGCTGGTGATTTCTTTGGAACCGCACAGAGCGGTCTCCCGAGTTTCCGTGTCGCCGATCCCGTTCTCGATTTGAAAGTGATGGAAGTGGCCATGCAAGATGCCGTGAAACTTCTCGGAAGCGACACATTTTGGCATGACGCCCAGTATGAAGGGTTACGTGGCTATTTGAAACAACTCGACCTTCTCGTTGGGGAAAGGTTAGAATAGTACTTGAAAATGACGACTAAAGAATATATACTGCTATTAGTACCAGGTATTAAGTTCTTTAGCGATTAGTTTAGGAGGGAACTGAATGCGGGTACCTAAGAAAGAGCGGCAACGCTTGTTACAAGAAACGATTGAGCATAACCCGTTCATCAAAGACGAAGAACTGTCAAAGCAGTTTTCTGTCAGCATCCAAACAATTCGACTCGACCGGATGGAATTAAAAATTCCAGAAGTGCGGGAACGAATCAAACATGTGGCTTCCGAACATCTCGATGAAGTCAAATCGCTTTCAATGAGCGAGGTCATCGGTGATATGATTGACTTGAAGCTAGATGACTCTGCGATCTCAGTCCTCGATATAGAAAAAGAACACGTCTTTAGCCGCAACGAGATTGCCCGTGGACATGTCTTGTTCGCGCAAGCCAACTCGTTAGCGGTGGCGCTCATCAATGATGAATTGGCGTTGACCACTAAAGCGGATATTCGCTTCAGTCGCCAAGTCCATCTTGGAGAGCGAGTCGTTGCCAAGGCTCGTGTGATGAAACTACGAGGGGACGGGAGAACGGACGTCACAGTTGAAAGTTATGTCGGTGAGGAGTGCGTCTTTGATGGCGACTTCACGATTTACCGACGTGGTGAGGAGGAGCAAGCATGAAGTTAGCGATTGATGCAATGGGTGGCGATTACGCACCGAAGGCGATTGTAGAAGGTGTGAAACGGTTCGTCGCGCAATATCCGAACGAGTCGATGGAACTCTTTTTAGTCGGTGATGAGGTGAAAATTGCCTCATACGGTCTTGATGACCCTCGAGTGACGGTCGTTCCAGCCAGTGAAATCATCACAGGCGAAGACGAACCGGTACGGGCGGTGCGCCGTAAGAAGGACAGCTCGCTCGTCGTGGCAGCTCAGCTCGTCAAAGAAGGAAAAGCGGATGCTCTCGTGTCTGCCGGGAATACCGGCGCATTGATGGCGGCGTCTCTTTTCATCATCGGGCGAATCCCAGGAATCGAGCGTCCGGCATTATCTCCGACGTTCCCTACATATACTGGTAGTGGTGTCGTCGTACTGGATGTCGGAGCGAATCCGGATGCAAAAGCTGAACACCTCGTCGACTATGCGATTATGGGTTCACTGTATGCGGAACATGTGCGTGGCATCAAGACACCGCGTGTCGCCCTTCTCAATATCGGGACAGAAGCTGGTAAAGGAAATGCGCTGACAAAAGAAGCGTTCCCCCTCCTTGAACAGGCACCTGTCCATTTTGTTGGGAATGTCGAGGCGCGTGAAGCGATGTCAGGTGATGTGGATGTCATCGTGACCGAAGGATTTGCCGGAAACATCTTGTTAAAGGGTGTGGAGGGCTCCTCTTCGATGCTCATGAAGATGATGAAAGAACAATTCACGAGTGACCTTGTATCCAAACTCGCCGCTCTCATCTTAAAACCGAAATTGAGACGATTAAAAGAAACGTTGGATTATCGCGAACACGGGGGAGCCGGATTATTCGGGATCAATGCACCGGTCATCAAGGCGCATGGGTCGAGCGATGCACTCGCCATCATGAGTGCGTTGAAACAGGCGAAAATCATGGTAGATCACGATGTCGTTGAAAAAATCAAGCGTGCCAAAGCGATAGACTAAGCGAAAGCAGGTGAAGATATGGGGAAAGTAGCATGGGTGTTTCCAGGGCAAGGTTCCCAAGCCGTTGGGATGGGACAAACCTTTTTAGATCATCCTGAAACGCTTCAAGCAATCGGACGTCGACTCGGATTTGACCTTCTTGAAGTCATGTCATCCGGGTCGAAGGAAGACCTACAAGAAACGGAAATTGCACAGCCGGCCATCGTGGCGCACGCTTCGCTCCTCGCGCAAGCCTATGCGAAGAGCGGTGCGGCACCAGATGTCGTCATCGGGCATAGTGTCGGTGAATATGCGGCGCTCGTCAGTGCGGGTGTCATCGATATTGAAGAAGCGACCGTTCTCGTCCGGGCGCGTGGACAGTTGATGTCTGAAGTGAAGGATGGAACGATGGCAGCAGTCGTCGGGATGACCGATCTTCAAGAAGCGCTTCATATCACTGAAAAAATCAGTGCGAGTGGGAATTTAGTTCAAATCGCCAACTTGAATTGTCCTGGTCAATTCGTGATTTCAGGGCATGTCGACGCGGTCGAACAAGCAAGCGTGGAATTGAAGGCTGCCGGTGCGAAGCGGGTATTGCCGTTAAACGTATCTGGAGCGTTCCATAGTTCCTACATGATGCCGGCAGCAACACGTTTCCAAGACGTTCTTGCCTCGTCGCCATTTAAAGCGGCTTCCATCGACTTGATTTCGAACGTGGATGCGGCGGTACATCGTGACCCTGAACAGTTGAAGGCGTTATTGACGAAACAACTGTATTCGTCTGTCCGTTTTGAAGAATGTGTGCGCAAGGCGATTGCAGACGGCGTAGACACGTTCATCGAGTTCGGCCCATCTTCACCGCTTTCAGGATTGATTAAACGAATCGACTCGAACGTTTCGATTCAAAAGGCGACCACGTTGGAAGAAGTCGCCTCGTTAGGAGGAGAAGTACGTGCATGATCAAGTGGCGATCGTGACAGGGGCGTCCCGGGGAATCGGGGCGGCCATCGCGAAACGTTTAGGGGAAGACGGCTTTCGGGTCGTCGTGAACTACTCGGGTAGTGAACAAAAGGCGAATGATGTCGTGGCCATGATCACGGATGCAGGCGGCGAAGCCATCGCCGTGAAAGCAGATGTATCCAATGCTGACGATGTCAAAGCGCTCGTCAAGACGACAGTCGATACGTTCGGACGCGTCGATTGTCTCGTCAACAATGCAGGGATCACGCGTGACGGGTTACTCATGCGAATGAAAGAAGCCGATTTCGAAGATGTGCTGTCGACGAACTTGAAAGGCGCCTTTCTGACATCGCAAGCCGTCACGAGACCTTTGCTCAAGTCGAAAGCAGGTCGAATTATCAACATCGCCTCGGTTGTCGGGATTACCGGCAATGCAGGACAAGCGAACTATGCGGCTGCAAAAGCAGGGTTGATCGGATTGACAAAATCAGTGGCGCGCGAACTCGCGGGACGTCACGTGACTGTCAATGCCGTCTGTCCAGGGTTCATTCAAACGGATATGACCGATGCCTTGACAGATGCGCAACGAGAGGCTACACTCGAGCAGATTCCGTTCAACCGTTTCGGACAGGTGGAGGATGTGGCGAACCTTGTCTCCTTCCTCGCTTCGGAACAAGCCGCTTATGTGACCGGACAGACGATTGCCGTCGATGGCGGCATGACGATGGCGTAAAAGAGAACTTTACCAACAGACTGACATTTAATATACTTACCTTTGGAGGGATTTTATCATGACAAAAGAACAAATTTTAGTAGACGTACAAGAAGCAGTTGCTGAGAAACTCGGGAAAGACGTATCTGAGATCACAGCAGACAAATCGTTCAAGGATGACCTTGGTGCGGATTCACTTGAAGTAATGGAAATGGTGATGGACCTCGAAGACAAATTCGACATCACGATCGAAGACGAAGACGCTGAGAAGCTTGCGACTGTTGGCGACGTAGTGGCTTACATCGAAACAAAATTGTAATCAAGCCATCCCACCGCTCGGTTCCGGGCGGTGGGCTTGTGCTTATTCATGGAGGGAACTATGACAAAAGACAAACGACGGTTTGACCGTCAAGGGTCGGCGCAACGGCGTCGGCGTCAGGAGATGGAACGAGCACGCATCTTGGAACTATTTAAATCATTAGAAGAACGGTTGAACGTTCAATTTTCGAATCACGACTTGTTGATGCAGGCGTTCACACACTCATCTTATGTGAATGAGCAACGCGGGTTAAGAAAAGACAATGAACGTTTAGAATTTTTAGGGGATGCTGTTTTAGAACTGACCGTATCTCGCTTCCTCTATGAGACTTATCCGGAGCGCTCCGAGGGGGAATTGACGAAATTACGAGCGGCGATCGTATGCGAACCGTCACTCGTGAATTTTGCGGAAGCTTATGCTTTCTCTGACTTCATCTTGCTTGGGAAAGGTGAAGAGTTGACCGGTGGACGAAAACGTCCGGCACTGCTTGCCGATGTGTTCGAATCCTATATCGGTGCTCTTTATTTGGACCAAGGAATTGAGGCCGTCGAACGATTCCTCGCCGAAGCGGTTTTTCCGAAAGTCTTAGCGGGAGTATTCGAAGAACAGACCGATTTCAAGAGCCAGTTACAGGAGAGCGTCCAACGGGAAGGGCTCGGACCTGTATCGTATGAGATCATTGAGGAACGTGGGCCGGCGCATAGCCGGGAATTCGTCGCACATGCACGCCTCAGCGACGACATCGTCGGTGAAGGGGTTGGGCGTTCGAAAAAAGAAGCCGAGCAATTGGCTGCTAAAGAAGCGCTTATTGCCTTTAATCGGCGCTACGCAGATTTATAAACGAAAGGAGTGGACCGCTTGGGGGTCCACTCCTTTTTCATGTCAATTGACCGAGTTCTTCGACGATACCATCGACTTCCGACAAAGAGAGCGAAGAGCGTGTCATCACGTACTCGTAAATCTCTTTCACCGCTGACGGATCAGCCGCATTATATTCTTCCGCTTTGATTGCACTGCGGTTAATAATGTTCATTTTATCCAAAATGGCTTCAATCATCTGTTCATTCGTCATCTGTATTCCCCTTTCTACAGTTCTTTTTAGAATAGCATGATTCGGGCATTTTGACGAACTGTTAACTGTGGTAAAATATACAGATGAATGCTTACTGCGGATAGGATGGTCACGATGCACTTAAAACGAATCGAACTCGCTGGCTTTAAATCATTTGCCAAGCGAATTGAATTAGATTTCCGTCCCGGCGTCACGGCTGTAGTAGGGCCGAACGGGAGCGGGAAATCCAATATATCGGACGCTGTTCGCTGGGTACTCGGAGAACAGTCGGCCAAATCACTTCGTGGTGCCAAGATGGAAGATGTCATCTTTGCCGGAAGTGAGGGAGAGAATCACCGAAATGTCGCCGAGGTCACCCTCGTTCTCGATAATCGAGACGAACAGTTGCGTCTCCCATATGAAGAAGTGAGTGTGACCCGTCGCGTGACCCGAAGTGGGGACAGCGACTATTTTATGAATAAAAAACCATGTCGGTTAAAAGATGTGATTGATTTATTTATGGATACAGGTCTTTCACGAGATGCATTCGCCATCATCGGTCAAGGGCGGGTCGAACAAGTCATTTCTGGGAAACCGGAAGATCGACGTGCCGTCATCGAAGAGGCAGCCGGTGTATTGAAATATCGTCAGCGGAAAAAACAGGCTGAACGCAAGTTACAGGACACCGAATTAAACTTGTCCCGGGTCGATGACATTTTATTCGAGTTGGCGGACCGAGTCGAACCGCTCCGTGAACAAGCGGCGCTCGCTCGGGAGTACAAAGTCGCCAAAGCGAGACATGATGAACTCGAAACAGGAATCATGGGCGCAGAAATTCAGTTGCTCCAACAGGAGATTGAGCAAGTGTCCGCACGTCACGTGGAATCGGTTCAACAGTTATCTGACTGTGACCGTTCGTTACGTGACCTCACGGAGGAACGTAGCGGGCTCGAAGCGAAGCTCGCCGAGTTACGCGAAGAATTGACAGAACTGAACCAAAAAGAACGGGAGCATTCGACCTATGTCGAGCGTTTGACGGGTGACATCAAGCTCGCAAAAGCACAAGAAGAACACGGTGCCGAGATGAAAGAACGACTCATCCGACAACGTGAAGAAGTACGTGCAGAGATGACCGAGCTTGAAGCGCGATTGAAGGTCGTTCATGAAGAACTTGACCAAAAAGGAAACACGTTGAAACAAACGACTGCGACGAGAGAGTCACTTCAACAACAGTTGAAAGCCGCCTCTCGTGATTTCAATGCTGAAATCGAAGCGTTACAAAGTGAGGCGTTCGAACTCGCGACAACGAAAGCGACAATCGGTAACCAACAAAAGCGGGAACAACGGGATATCGATGTCGCCGTCGAGTCGAAAGAACGCCTTCTACGCGAGAACAAACATCGTCTCGATGATCGTTCCTCACAGGAAGCGACACTTTTGGCGACTCGAGAGCAGTATGAAGCGGTACAAAGTCGCTTTGAACAACTGAGTCAAAAAGAGACGCAACTTCGGGACGAAGAGACGGCAATTCGTGAAAAACGTACACGAGCCGAATCGTCTTTCTACGACCTCGAACGCCGCCGTCAGAAGACGGAAGACCGAATCGAGATGCTCGAACGGATGAAGCAATCGTATGAAGGCTATTTCCATGCGGTCAAGTTCGTCTTAAAAGACCGTTCATCAGGTGTCCTTGGTGCTGTCGCGGAACTGATCCGTGTCCGTCCTTCGTATGAAGCGGCCATCGAAACGGCACTTGGGCAGACACAGCAGCATGTGGTCGTACAAGATGAGACGGTGGGACGCCGTGAAATTGACAAATTACGAAAAGCCAACGCGGGACGAGCAACATTCTTGCCGATGACGACGATCAAACCGAGATTCGTGCCGAGTGAGGTGTTAGATCGACTCGACTCGATGAACGGATTTGTCGGTGTGGCGTCGGAACTCGTCGAAACAGATGCATCATACGAGACGTTGAAAAAGTCGTTGCTCGGTTCCGTGCTTGTGGCGGAGACACTTGAAGTCGCGAACCGTATCGCCCAATCGACGGGATATCGTTTCCGTGTCGTCACGTTAGAAGGGGATATCGTCAACGTTGGCGGATCGATGACGGGTGGTAGTCGCAAGCAGGGCGTTGCCCTGTTCACGCAGTCGCGCGAATTAGATGATTTGAAACAAGGTCTCACTCAAGGCCTCGCCATGTTGCATGAGCAAAAAACACGTCTTCAAGAGTATACAGAACAGTTGGAGGACATTACGCAACAGTTGTCTGAACTTCGGGATGAGAAACGTTCCGTTGAAACGAGCCTCCGTGAAGTCGAGTCGGCCTACCGTACTGCGGAACGTGCCTCCCTCGATGCCAAGTCACAACTGGAACTGTTCGATCATGAAATGATGCGCTATGAGCGGACAATCGAGACATCGACTGCTGAATTAGAGCGATTGACGATTGAATTGGCCGACACCGACCGCGCCCAAGCTGACATTCGGTCACGTCTCGAATCGCTTCGGGCAGAGCAGGCGAAAAGTGCTGAGAGCACGGGTCAACTGGAATCGTTGCTGCGTCAAAACGAGCTCGATCTTCAGCGGCACACGCTCGAAGAAGAGCGGGTCCAATATGAATTGGACCGTCTGATGACCGACCAAAGTCGTTTGCAGGAACGTAGCGATCAGATGGAGCGTGAATTGACGCGGCTCGAGAGTGGAGAAGTCGTGTCATCTGCAGAACTCGAGGCGACGCTTGCTACTGCCAAACTGGATTTCAAAGAAATTCAAGAGCGGCTTCAAGGAGCGTCAACAACACTCAAGACGAACGAAGAGGCGTATCGGATCATACGTCAACGGGTCGATCAGGCAACGGAGGCAAGACGTCAAGCTGAAGCTGTCGTTCGAAAACTTGAAACGGCGAAACAAGAGTTCGAGCTGAAACGACAATGGAAGCTCGATGTGTTAGAAGAGAACGGACTCGTCGCAGAACTATTGCCGGCACTAGAAATCCCGTTAGAAGAGGCGAAAGAGGAGTTTAAGTTGCTCGTTCGTCAAATCGAAGAAATCGGACCGGTCAATCTAAATGCGATCGAAGAGTTTGATAGTGTCCACGAACGGTTCACGTTCCTGTCCGAACAGCGGGATGACCTCGTCAGTGCAAAAGAAGATTTATATGAGATCATCGCCGAGATGGACCGCGAAGTGACACGCCTCTTCAAAGAGACGTATACGAGCGTCCGGGCGCATTTCAAACAGACGTTCACCGAGCTTTTTGGTGGCGGGGAAGCGGATTTGAAATTGGTAGACGAATCGGATTTGTTGAACACAGGAATCGAAATCGTCGCCAAACCACCGGGTAAAAAGTTACAGACACTCAGTCTGTTATCTGGTGGAGAGCGTGCGCTGACGGCCATCGCTTTATTGTTTGCGATTTTGAAGACGCGTCCGGTACCGTTTTGTGTTCTCGATGAGGTCGAGGCGGCCCTTGACGAGGCGAACGTGCATCGTTTCGGAGAATACATTCGGACGTTGTCAATCGATACGCAGTTCGTCATCATCACGCACCGTAAAGGGACGATGGAAGCGGCGGATACACTATATGGCGTCACGATGCAACAGAACGGGGTATCCGAGGTATTATCGGTCGAACTGTCTGAAGCAAAACGTGTCGTTGAAATGGATGAAGAGATGGAGGAATCACGTTGAGCTTTTTCAAGAAATTAAAAGAGAAGTTGACGACATCTACCCAAGAGGTGTCACAAAAGTTTACAGAGGGGTTGACGAAGACGCGTGACGGCTTTGCAAGTGCCGTCAACGACCTCGTCTATCGCTTCCGCGAAGTGGATGAAGATTTCTTCGATGAACTCGAAGATTTACTCATTCAAGCGGATGTCGGCGTCACGACGACGATGGATCTCGTCGAAGATTTGAAAGAAGAAGTGAAGCGACGTAATCTGAAGGACCCGGTCGCGGTGCGTGACGCACTCGTCGAAGTCGTGGCGAACCGCCTCCAAGAGGATGAATCGGACCGTGAACTGAATATGCAAGACGGACTCACGGTCATCTTGTTTGTCGGCGTCAATGGTGTCGGAAAGACGACGACCATCGGCAAGCTGGCGCACCAGTTGAAATCTGAAGGGCGTTCCGTCATGCTCGCGGCAGGGGATACGTTCCGTGCCGGCGCCATCGAGCAACTTCAAGTATGGGGAGAACGTGTCGGGGTTCCCGTCATTCGTCAAACGGAAGGGTCTGACCCGGCTGCCGTCGTCTTTGACGCCGTTCAAGCCGCCAAGTCTCGTCACATGGACGTCTTGATTTGTGATACGGCGGGACGTCTCCAAAATAAGGTCAATCTAATGAAAGAACTTGAAAAAGTAAAACGAGTCATTGAGCGGGAAGTTCCGAACGGACCGCACGAAGTGTTACTCGCCCTCGATGCGACGACGGGTCAAAACGCCATGGTTCAAGCGAAAGCGTTCAAAGAAGCGACGAACGTGAGCGGAATCGTCTTAACGAAGCTCGATGGGACGGCCAAAGGCGGAATCGTCCTAGCGATTCGGAACGAACTCGATATCCCGGTCAAGTATGTCGGGCTTGGAGAGAAGATTGACGATTTACAGGAGTTTGATCCAGAACAGTTCGTCCTTGGACTGTTCGGCGATGTTTTTGAGGACAAGACACAGGATGCCTCGATGGAAAAAGAGGACACAAACGAGGACCTCGCCTAAGTTTTGCTGTTAAGAAAAAAACTTGACAAGTAGTAGGCACGGCTGTACTATAGGTAGTTGTAAAGGGATTTCACTTAACATGTGGAGGTGAAAGGTTTGACGCTCGAAAAAACGAATCGCATGAACTATCTCATCGATTTCTATCAAGCGCTCCTCACACCGAAACAGCGCAACTATATGTCTCTTTATTACCTAGATGACTACTCGCTCGGAGAGATTGCGGAAGAGTTTGAAGTCAGCCGTCAAGCGGTCTACGATAACATAAAGCGCACAGAAACGATGCTTGAACAGTACGAGGAAAAGCTAGCCCTATTCGAAAAGTTCGAACAGCGCCAGCAACTTCTTCAGACCCTCAAACGTCAAGTCGAGCTCACCGATGACGTGAGCGCCACGATTTCTGCGCTTGAGAATTTAGAGTAGGGGGCTGAAGCATGGCATTTGAAGGATTATCAGAACGATTGCAATCGACACTTTCAAAAATGCGCGGTAAAGGGAAAATCTCGGAGGCCGATGTCAAAGAGATGATGCGTGAGGTTCGCCTCGCCCTCCTCGAAGCCGACGTCAACTTTAAAGTCGTCAAGCAATTCGTCAATGACGTGAAGGAACGCGCGGTTGGTCAGGATGTCATGAAATCATTGACGCCAGGTCAACAAGTCGTCAAAATCGTTCACGAAGAGTTGTCGAACTTGATGGGAAGCGATGTCGTCCCGATCTCATTCAGTCAGAAACCACCGACAGTCGTCATGATGGTCGGTCTGCAAGGGGCAGGGAAAACGACAACGACCGGGAAGCTAGCGAACTTGATTCGCAAAAAGCATAACCGAAGTCCACTTCTCGTCGCGGCGGACATCTACCGTCCTGCGGCAATCAAGCAGCTCGAGACACTCGGAAAACAACTCGATTTACCGGTCTTCTCACTTGGTGATCAAGTGAAGCCGGAAGAGATTGTGACGAAGGCACTCGAGTACGCAAAAACAAATCATCACGATTTCGTGTTGATCGATACGGCCGGTCGCCTTCATATCGATGAGACGCTTATGGGCGAGCTCGAAAATGTGAAGACGATTGCCAAACCAAATGAGATCTTCCTCGTCGTCGATTCGATGACGGGTCAAGATGCGGTCAATGTGGCCGACAGTTTCAATGAGAAACTCGGAATCACCGGGGTCGTGCTCACAAAGCTCGACGGAGATACACGAGGTGGGGCAGCCCTTTCGATTAAGGCAGTCACGGGAGCGCCGATTAAATTCGTCGGTCTCGGAGAAAAGTTGGATGCCCTCGAACCATTCCACCCGGAACGCATGGCGTCACGGATCCTCGGAATGGGGGACGTGCTCTCGCTCATTGAAAAAGCCGAGACACAGATGGACCAAGACGCAGCGAAGGAGCTTGAGAGCAAAATTCGTGACGCGTCATTCACGTTCGATGATTTCATTGAACAGTTGGCCCAAGTGAAAAACATGGGACCAATTGATGAATTACTTTCGATGTTACCTGGTGCAGGTAAGATGAAAGGGTTGAAGAACGTCCAAATCGACGAGAAACAACTCGATCACGTCGAAGCGATCATTCGCTCGATGACGAAACATGAGCGCGCCAATCCGGAAGTGCTCAACGCGAGTCGTCGTAAGCGGATCGCAAAAGGGAGCGGTCGCTCGATTCAAGAAGTGAACCGTCTCATCAAACAGTTCGATGACATGAAGAAGATGATGAAACAAATGTCAGGACAAATGAAAGGGAAGAAAAAAGGTCTCGGCCTTCCGTTCTTCTAACAAAATCTTTTGTCAGTCGAACGAAAAAGCTGTATACTATAAAAGTTGTCAATTCTTAAACACATGATGGAGGTATATTACCATGGCAGTTAAAATTCGTCTTAAGCGCATGGGCGCAAAAAAATCACCTTTCTACCGTATCGTTGTAGCAGACTCACGTTCACCACGTGACGGTCGCTTCATCGAGCAAGTTGGTCACTACAACCCGGTTGCAAAACCAGAAGCAGAAGTTCGCATCAACGAAGAACTCGCTCTCAAATGGTTGGCAGACGGCGCGAAGCCATCTGACACAGTACGCAACTTGTTCTCTAAAGCAGGGATCATGGAGAAATTCCACAACGCGAAAAACGCGAAGTAATGATGTGGCCGACCTTTTCTGAGGTCGGCCTATTTTGTTGAGGAGGGAAAAAGATGGACTGGTTATATGTAGGGAAAATCGCCAATACGCACGGCCTGAAAGGGGAAGTGAAGATTTTGGCGGCGACAGACTTTCCAGAAGAGCGATTTAAAAAAGGAAACACGTTGTTTCTTGATGTCGACGGAACGAAACAGGAAATGACGATCACGACGTATCGTCCTCATAAGCAGTTTCACCTCGTCACATTCAAAGGGTTTGACAATATCAATCTCATTGAAAAATATAAAGGGCTGAAACTATATGTCCACGCCGAACACGTCCACGACTTGGACGAACACGAATTTTATTATCATGAAATCATCGGCTGTGAGGCTGTCGTGGATGGGGAAGTCATTGGTGTCGTCGACGACATCTTTGAAACGAATGGAGCGAACGACGTATGGGTCATCAAACGACCAGGAAAGCCGGACGCGCTCATCCCTTATATCGAATCGGTCGTCCAAGAGATTGATGTCGATGCGAAGCGTGTCGTCATCACGCCAATCCCTGGAATGATTGACGATGAAGATTGATGTATTGACGTTGTTCCCGGAGATGTTTCATGCGCTCGATCACTCCATCGTCGGTCGAGCGAAGGCGCTCGGACAGGTGGAGATGTCGTTCCTCAACTTTCGGGACTTTTCAACGAACAAGCATCATAAAGTCGATGATTATCCGTACGGCGGTGGAGCGGGCATGTTGCTCACGCCGCAGCCGATCTTTGATGCATTTCATTCCCTTGAGGCGAAGAGCCCAAGGGTCATTCTCACGACGCCTACCGGAAAACCGTTCAATCAACGAATGGCCGAAGAATGGGCCAAGGAGGAACATCTGGTCTTTCTGTGTGGACATTATGAAGGGTTCGACCAACGGATCCATGATGAACTGGCGACCGACGAGGTGTCGATCGGTGATTTCGTTTTGACAGGTGGAGAGCTCGCGACGATGGTCATGATTGATGCGACCGTAAGGCTCATTCCGGATGTACTTGGCGATCAGGCGAGCCATGAAGATGACTCGTTCTCGACTGGTCTCTTGGAATACCCTCACTATACACGACCGGCTGATTTTCGTGGATTGACCGTGCCGGAAGTGCTCTTGTCGGGAAATCACGCCCGGATCGAGGCATGGCGCCGAGAGCAATCGCTCAAACGCACGTATCGACGACGTCCGGATTTGCTCGAACATGTCGAGTTGACGGATGTCGATAAAAAGTTTCTGCAATCGTTGCGCGATTGAGAAATATATGCTATGTTTGAGCATGTGGGTTAAACCCATCGATTACCGATGTTCCGCTATTGGATGCTTGGGCATATGAAGATATGAACATTGAAGAAAAAGGAGATATGATTCATGAACACACAAAAACTGTTCCGTGAAATCACAGAAGAACAATTCAAATCGGACGTACCTGCTTTCCGTCCCGGTGACACAGTACGTGTCCACGTTAAAGTTGTAGAGGGAACGCGTGAGCGTATCCAGATCTTCGAAGGTGTTGTAATCAAGCGTAAAGGTGGCGGCATCAGCGAAACATTCACAGTCCGTAAGATTTCTTACGGCGTAGGTGTTGAGCGTGCATTCCCG
Source organism: Exiguobacterium sp. 8A (assembly GCF_902506275.1). Lineage (GTDB taxonomy): Bacteria > Bacillota > Bacilli > Exiguobacteriales > Exiguobacteriaceae > Exiguobacterium > Exiguobacterium profundum. The sequence goes on from NZ_LR733630.1 coordinate 308,569, forward strand.
CTTCACTCACCACGCGTTGCACAAATCGAAGTCGTACGCTACGGTAAAGTTCGCCGTGCGAAACTTTACTACCTCCGTAACCTTCGCGGTAAAGCAGCACGTATTAAAGAAATCCGTCGTTAAGATGGGAATTAAGCTTGTCGCTTGCGACAAGCTTCTTTTTTTCTAGTACAATAAGTTCAAATGGATAGAGGAGTGAGTGAAGTTGAAAGAAGTGTTTAGTTGGCTAAAAGCCATCGTGGTCGCTCTTGTCATCGCGTTCGTCATCCGGACGTTCATCTTCGTTCCTGTCATCGTTGAAGGAGAGTCGATGATGCCGACACTCCACAATGCGGATCGAATGATCGTCAGTAAAATTTCGAACTATGTTGGGGAGCTAGACCGAGGTGATATCGTCGTATTCCATGCGACTGAATCAAAAGACTATATTAAACGTGTCATCGCCATCCCAGGCGACACGCTCGAATATCGAGATGATGTGCTTTATATTAATGGTGAAGCGGTAGAAGAGCCGTATTTAGACGAGTTTCGTGCCCAGATGAACGGGTTCCCGTTGACCGAGAACTTCACACTCGAACAAGTGACGGGTGAGTCGGTCGTTCCAGAGGAATCATACTTCGTCATGGGAGACAATCGTCAAAACTCGAAAGACAGCCGTGAGATCGGATTTGTGTCGAAAGAGGAGATTGTCGGCAAGACGAACTTCATCTTCTGGCCACTCGATGATGTTGGCACGGTAGAAGATTAAGGTGGTGCTTTTTTGGCAATTCAATGGTTTCCTGGCCACATGGCCAAAGCAAGAAGACAAGTAACTGAAAAATTAAAGCTAATCGATGTCGTCATCGAACTCGTAGATGCACGCGTGCCTCAGTCGAGTCGCAACCCGATGGTCGATGAGATTACAGCGGGAAAACCCCGTCTCATCGTCTTGAACAAAGCAGACATGGCCGACCCCGTCGTGACGGAGGCGTGGTTACGTGCATTGAAACGCGAAGAAGTCGAGGTTGTCGCTGTCGACGCGAAACATAGCAAAGGCTTGAAACAGCTCATCACGGGTGCTCAGAAGTTGATGAAAGAAAAGCATGACCGGATGCGTGAGAAGGGGCGGAACCCCGGACCGATCCGTGCGCTCATCATCGGAATCCCGAACGTCGGGAAGTCGACGCTCATCAACCGTCTCGCCGGACGAAACATCGCCATCACGGGCGACCGTCCTGGTGTGACGAAGCGTCAACAGTGGATCAAGATGAAAGGCGGCGAGATGGAGCTGTTGGACACGCCGGGGATTCTCTGGCCGAAATTTGAGGACCAACTTGTCGGATATCGTCTAGCCGCGACCGGCGCTATCAAAGACGAGATTCTCAACTTGGATGATATCGCCTTGTATACGGTTCGCGAGTTGCATGCTCGTTATCCTGAACAATTAAAGGAACGATTCAAACTTGAAACGTTACCCGAGGACAGCGTTGAGCTCCTTGAGTTGATCGGGAAAAAACGTGGTCTCATCAGTGGCGGTTACGTCGATTTCGAAAAAGCGAGCGAACTACTTTTGAATGAACTACGACATGAAAAAATCGGACGGATCTCGCTTGAGACACCGGCTGATCACGAAATGGCGTAAAGCCCTGTGCACACAGGGCTTTTTTGAATAGGAGGAAGACCGTGACGATTCAACAGATTAAACAACAACTAGAGGACATCCGATATGAAGAATGGGTACAAATCTTCCCGACCTTGTCACGAGACCCACGAGCGGGCGTGCAGACGTTGCTTCGGCAAAAACAGCGTCAATTCGAGCGAGAACGGGCGTTACAGGTCGATTTCGAACGTCGCATGACGTATGAACATGAATGGAAGGCGCGAGGCTTCACTCGAATTGTCGGAGTCGATGAGGTCGGACGGGGACCGCTCGCGGGACCGGTCGTGGCTGCTGCAGTCTTGTTACCGGATGGGTTCTATCTCGCGGGATTGAATGATTCGAAAAAAATGTCCAAAACGGCGAGGGATGCAGCATACGCACACATCATCGAGGTCGCGGAGGTCGGTGTCGGCATCGTCGAGCCGAAGACGATTGATGTCATCAATATATACGAATCGACTAAACTAGCGATGACAGAGGCGATTCATCAAGTCGGAGAAGTAGACGCCCTATTGATTGACGCCATGAAACTCGAGCTCGACATCCCTCAACAGTCATTGATTAAAGGGGACACGCTCAGTGTGTCGATAGCCGCGGCAAGTGTCGTCGCTAAGGTGGTAAGGGACCGGATGATGGAAGAATATGATTTGACGTATCCTGGATACGGATTTGCGAAGAACGCAGGATATGGAACAGAGGCTCATTTAGAAGGGTTAAGAAGCCTTGGGGTGACTCCGATTCATCGCCGTACGTTTGCCCCCATCAAGCATATGTGAAAGGAGTGGTCGCGTTGCGGATCGATCATCAAGGGGTGATGCCGTTCAAAGTGACGGAACAGACGTCACGCCCGCTATTACTAGGGAACACAGTCGTCGGAAAGGTGTTGCAGCTCTTACCTGGCAACGAGGCGGTTATGCAACTGCCCCAAGGGATTTTCCGGGTCGGTGTCAATGCGAACGTGAAAGAGAACGTCACGTATAAGCTGGTCGTCACGGACGTTGAACCGAAGCTCGTCTTGAAGGTCGTCACGCAAGCGACAGAATCGCTCATGGCGGCCAAGTCGCCTCTGCAGGCGTTAGGAGAACAGCTCGGACGCCTGATGCGAGAACCGATGCTGACGCCGGACTCCGTGAAGGCGGCCGGCAAAACCGCGTTAGAAAGCGGCGCAGGTCAGGATGTAAAAGCGCTCGTCGGGGAACTGTTCAAAGCGAAAGGTGAGCCGAAGTTCGAGCAGTTCGTGCGTGCGCAGGAAGCGTTCAACGCGAGCCAAAGCCCGCCGTTCGTCGCTCAAGCATTTCACATACCGCAATTGGGTCCGTTTGAAAACGTTCAACTTCGTCTAGAGGCCCCGAAACGAGAGACGATGGACTCGGATCATGCGCGGATCGTCTTGTTTCTTGAAACGCCGCGATATGGTGAGACCGGGATTGATGTGTTGATTCAAAAGCGTTACGTGTCCGTACGTGTATTCAATGAGCAACACGATTTGGCTCCATACGTCCGTACATACGAACCACTTTTGAAAGAAGGTTTAAAAAAGGTGTCATTCGAACTGTCTTCATTTTCGTATGAAGCGAAGCGTGAACACGTTCCGCCAACGTTTGCACCGCTCGGAAAGGTGGACCTCCAAATATGAAAGACCAGAAGAAAGCGATGGCGCTCTCCTATGAGCAGTCGATGGATGCGCCCCATGTCGTAGCAAAAGGAACGGGTATCGTGGCCGAGCGGATGCTTGAAGTTGCTTTAGCGAACGGCATTCCTATCCATGAAGACCCAGCGCTCCTCTCGTTACTGTCGGCCTTGAACATTGAAGAGCAGATTCCAGAGGACGTCTATCAAGTCATTGCCGAACTTTTTGTGTTTCTTTATCAGATGGAACAGGATAAAATTTGATTTGTCTAGGGATATATGTGAAAAAAAGATGAAAACTTAAAGCAAGAACGATAGACAGCGCTTTCAGTTTTTCGTTACAATAGACGTGCCGATATTAAAGGGGACTAAGGGGGAAAACATATGAATATCCATGAGTATCAGGCGAAAGAATTGTTAAGAGAGTTTGGGGTAGCCGTTCCGACGGGTTATCCGGCCTTTACTGTTGAAGAAGCTGTTGCAGCTGCTGCGAAGCTTGAAGGTGAAGTGAAGGTAGTAAAAGCTCAAATCCACGCAGGTGGCCGCGGTAAAGCGGGTGGTGTTAAACTTGCGAAGACAGATGAAGAAGTGAAGCAATATGCTTCAGAGATTCTCGGGAAAACGCTCGTGACACACCAAACAGGTCCGGAAGGAAAAGTTGTCCAGCGTCTCTATATCGAAGAAGGTTCTGCGATTGACCAAGAATTTTACTTAGGACTCGTGCTTGACCGTTCGATCGGCCGAATTGTCATCATGGGTTCATCTGAAGGTGGAATGGACATCGAAGAAGTCGCTGAACATACACCAGAGAAGATTCATAAAGAGATCGTCGACCCGGTCGTTGGCTTACGTCCATTCCAGGCGCGTCGTCTCGCATTCAAAATGGAAGTCCCGACGAAACTTGTCAATAAGTTCAGTGACATGGTCATGAAGCTGTATAAAGTGTACGTCGAGACAGATTGCACAATCGCGGAAATCAACCCGCTCGTCACGACGAAAGACGGTAACGTCATTGCGCTCGATGCGAAGTTGAACTTCGATAGCAACGCGCTCTATCGTCACTCGGACGTCCTTGCTCTTCGTGATACGACGGAAGAAGACCCACGTGAAGTAGAAGCGTCAAAACACGACCTCAGCTACATCGCACTCGACGGAAACATCGGTTGTCTCGTCAACGGTGCCGGTCTTGCGATGGCAACGATGGATATCATCAAACATTACGGCGCTGAACCCGCTAACTTCCTCGACGTAGGTGGCGGTGCGACGAAAGAAAAAGTAACAGAAGCATTCAAGTTGATTTTGTCTGATGACCAGGTCAAAGGGATCTTCGTTAACATTTTCGGTGGGATCATGAAATGTGACATCATCGCAGAGGGGATTGTCGCTGCGACGAAAGAAATCGGACTCGACTTACCACTCGTCGTTCGCTTAGAAGGAACGAACGTTGATGCCGGGAAGCGCATTCTCGATGAATCTGGACTTGCGATCACGACGGCCAGCTCGATGGCTGACGGTGCAGAAAAAATCGCAGCACTTGTTCGATAAGGGGGAAACGACATGAGTATTTGGGCGGATAAAGATACGAAAGTAATCATTCAAGGGATTACAGGGAAGCAAGGTCTGTTCCACGGTGAACAGATGCTCGCATATAACACGAAATTAGTCGGTGGTGTCACACCTGGTAAAGGTGGCACGACGGTCCTCGACAACGTTCCAGTCTTCAACACCGTCTCTGAAGCGGTCGAAGCAACTGGTGCCAATGCATCGATCATCTATGTTCCACCTGCTTTCGCAGCGGATTCAATCATGGAAGCGGCAGACAGCGGCATCGAGCTTATCATCTGTATCACAGAAGGAATCCCAGTTGTGGACATGATTCAAGTGAAGCGCTATCTCGAGGACAAACCGGCTCGTTTAATCGGACCGAACTGTCCTGGTATCATCACACCTGGAGAAGCGAAACTTGGCATCATGCCTGGCTACATTCATACGAAAGGGCACGTCGGAATCGTATCACGTTCTGGGACGCTCACGTATGAGGCGGTTCATCAGTTGACGACAGCAGGTATCGGACAATCGACAGCTGTTGGAATCGGGGGAGACCCGGTCAATGGAACAAACTTCATCGATACGCTTAAAGCGTTCAACGAAGATGAGGACACGAAAGCGGTCATCATGATCGGGGAAATCGGCGGAACGGCTGAAGAAGAGGCAGCTGAATGGGTAAAAGCCAACATGACGAAACCAGTCATCGGTTTCATCGGCGGCCAGACGGCTCCTGAAGGCAAGCGCATGGGACATGCGGGTGCAATCATCTCAGGTGGTAAAGGGACGGCTGCTGAGAAGATCAAGACATTGAACGCGAATGGAATCGAAGTCGCTGAAACACCAGCGGTTATCGGTGAAACGTTGATTCGTGTCTTGAAACAGCAAGGATTATACGAAGCATGTGTCACGGGTCAACCGACGACATGAGAATCTTGAGGGATGCTTGCATCCCTCATTTTTTTAAAGGAGAGTTTGTGATGAATCAAACAATAGCTCGGTTTGCTGCAGCACGAATGCCAGTTGAGTTTGTGCATCATTATTTAAACGGGACACTCGGAGCACATCGCACACAATTTTCTGAACATGTCTGGAGACGGGCTGAACGAGCCTGGCACGCATCGGAGTCGTATAAACATTTCGTCACATGGGAAGACGACTTGTTTCCGAAACGGTTACTCGACATCCCCAACCCACCATATTGCTTGTTTTATCATGGAGATTTAGAGGTACTACAAGAAAGAACGACTGCGATGGTCGGAAGTCGTGAGTTGAATCGTATCAGTCAATCGCTCGTGAATCACTATCACTCTTTAATAGAAGAAACTGTATCTGTTTCAGGTGGCGCCCTCGGAATCGACGGGCTCGTCCACGCCCATGCCCTTCGCGCTCGTCGACCGACCGTGGCGGTACTGGGAGCTGGACTGAACCGGCTTTATCCGGAGGCGAACCGAGACATGCTTTTACAGATTCCACAAGAGGGAGTCTTACTTAGTGAATATGTACCAAACACGCCGATTCAAAAATTTCAATTTTTGGAAAGAAATCGTTTGGTCAGTGGTCTTGGCGATGCGTTGGTCGTTATACAGGCGAGACGAAAGAGTGGGACGATGAATACGGTCGGACATGCTCTAGAGCAAGGGAAAACGGTATTTGCGGTGCCAGGTTCACCCCTTGATCCACTCGCGGAGGGACCGAACCGGTTGATTGAAGAAGGTGCGATTCCATTGACGAATTCCGATCAAATTATTCGAGATCTCAAGATTGTACGTTGACAAACCGGTGAGAACATGAATATTATGGTAGGGATTTAAATGACCTCTAAAAGGGGAGCAGATGTATGGCAAAATATCTGGTGATCGTCGAATCACCTGCGAAAGCAAAAACAATTAAACGTTATTTAGGTCCGAATTATATGGTCAAAGCTTCGATGGGGCACGTGATTGACTTGCCTAAAAGTCAACTCGGTGTAGACGTCGAACACGACTTTGAGCCGAAGTATATTACCATCCGTGGTAAAGGACCGGTATTGAAAGAATTGAAGACAGCAGCGAAAAAAGCGACAAAAATCTTTCTCGCGGCCGACCCCGATAGAGAAGGGGAAGCGATTGCTTGGCATTTAGCACGCGCACTCGGTGTCGATGAAACGACAGAATGTCGTGTCGTCTTTAACGAAATCACGAAAGATGCGATTAAAGAATCGTTTAAACATCCACGTAAGATCAATCACGATCTCGTCGATGCACAACAAGCCCGACGTATTTTAGATCGTCTTGTCGGATACGGGATGAGCCCATTATTATGGAAGAAAGTCAAAAAAGGATTGTCTGCAGGGCGAGTTCAATCGGTAGCCGTGAAGATGATTATCGACCGTGAGCGCGAAATTAACGCGTTCGATCCGGAAGAGTATTGGACGATTAAACTTGATTTAAATCATGATGGGGAAACGTTCGAGACTTCATTTTACGGAAAAGATGGGAAGAAGATGGAATTGAAGTCTGAAGAAGACGCGCAATCTGTCCTCGATACCATCGATGATACGTTTAAAGTCATTGATGTAACGAAGAAAGAACGGAAGCGGAACGCTTCGCTGCCGTTCACGACAAGTTCATTGCAGCAGGATGCTGCCCGTAAATTGAATTTCCGTGCGAAGAAGACAATGATGCTCGCGCAGCAATTATATGAAGGAATCGATCTCGGTAAAAAAGAGGGTACAGTCGGTTTGATTACGTATATGCGTACCGACTCGACACGTATCTCTGATTTGGCGAAGACGGAGGCGAAGGAATATATCGAATCGACATTCGGTGAAGAGTATGTCGCCTCACAGAAACAAAAAGAAAAGAAATCAGCGAATGCCCAAGACGCGCACGAAGCGATTCGTCCGACTTCAGCATTGCGCGACCCAGCTTCCTTGAAGCCATATCTGTCACGTGACCAGTTGCGACTGTATAAATTGATTTGGGAACGATTGATTGCGAGCCAAATGGCGCCAGCTGTTCTTGATACGGTCAAAATCGACGTCGAGTCGAACGGGATGATTTTCCGTGCGAACGGGTCAACGGTCAAATTCCCTGGTTTCATGAAAGTGTATATCGAGTCGAAAGACGATGACATTGAGGACACGAACCAAGAGAAGGAAGGATTATTGCCACCTCTCGAAGTGGATGATACCGTGACGTTTGAAACGATTGAGCCGAAACAACACTTCACACAACCGCCACCTCGTTATACAGAGGCGCGACTCGTTCGAGCGATGGAAGAACTCGGGATTGGTCGTCCGTCGACGTACGCGCCGACACTCGACACGATCCAACGACGCGGTTATGTCGTTCTCGAAGAGAAAAAGTTTTTACCGACTGAACTTGGAGAACTCGTCATCGAGATGATTGATGAGTATTTCAACGACTTCATCACGGTCCAGTTCACGGCCGACATGGAGACCCTTCTTGATTCGATCGAGCATAAGGAAGTCGAGTGGACGGAAGTCGTCGCTCCGATTTATCGTTCTTTCGAGAAACGATTGAAGCGTGCTGAAGAAGAAATCGAGAAAATCGAAGTGAAAGATGAACCTGCCGGAATCGATTGTGAAGTCTGTGGGTCACCAATGGTCATCAAGATGGGACGCTACGGCAAGTTCATGGCGTGCTCGAACTTCCCGAACTGTACGAACACGAAACCGGTACAAGTCGAAATCGGTGTCCCGTGTCCGAACTGTAAGGATGGACAAATCGTAGAACGTCGTAGTAAAAAAGGTCGTCTCTTCTATGGTTGCTCGAACTATCCGGAATGTGAATTCGTCTCATGGGATAAACCGGTTGCGAAACCGTGTCCAGTATGCGACAGTTTGATGGTCGAGAAAAAAATTAAAGACGGCGTGAAATATCAATGTACGAACTGTACCCACACCGAGGTACATCAGCAAGAGGAGGATTAATGTTGCAACAACGTGTAACTGTAATCGGAGCTGGATTGGCCGGCTCCGAAGCGGCTTGGCAACTCGCTAAGCGCGGTATTCAAGTAGATTTGTATGAAATGAGACCGGTTCGTCAAACACCGGCGCACCACACGGATCAATTTGCAGAACTCGTCTGTTCGAACTCGCTACGTGCGAACGGTCTTCAAAATGCCGTAGGTGTCTTGAAAGAAGAAATGCGTACGCTTGACTCGCTCATCTTAAAGGCGGCGGACACGGCAAGTGTACCTGCTGGGGGTGCCCTTGCCGTCGATCGTCATGAGTTTGCCGGATTCATCACCGAGAAGCTAAAGAACCACGAGAATGTCACAGTGCACAACGAAGAGCTCAAAGAGATTCCTGAAGGGATCGTCATCGTGGCGACTGGCCCTTTGACCTCCCCTGACCTCTCTGCATCACTCAAGGCGTTCACAGGAGAAGATTATCTCTACTTCTATGACGCGGCAGCACCAATTCTAGATGGTGATACGATTGATCGGGATAAAGTCTATTTGAAGTCGCGTTACGACAAAGGTGAAGCCGCTTACTTGAACTGTCCGATGACAGAAGAAGAGTTTGACGTGTTTTACGAAGAGCTGATCAAGGCAGAAGTCGTTCCGCTAAAAGAGTTTGAAAAAGAGATTTACTTTGAAGGATGCATGCCGTTTGAAGTCATGGCCGAGCGTGGGAAAAAGACGCTTCTTTTCGGACCGATGAAGCCGGTCGGATTAGAAGACCCGAAGACAGGAAAACGTCCATATGCCGTCGTTCAGCTTCGTCAAGACAACTCGGCGGGCACACTGTATAACTTGGTAGGCTTCCAAACACATTTGAAGTGGGGCGAACAGAAGCGCATCATCCGTCTCATCCCGGGACTCGAGAATGCGGACATCGTCCGTTACGGTGTCATGCACCGTAACACGTTCATCAACTCACCCAGCTTACTCAAGCCGACGTATCAGGCGCGTACACGTGACACGCTCTTCTTCGCCGGTCAGATGACAGGGGTAGAAGGATATGTGGAGTCGGCAGCGTCCGGGCTTCTAGCTGGGATCAATGCGGCGAAGATGATTACAGGTGAAGAACTCGTCGTTCTCCCGCGTGAGACGATGCTTGGTTCGATGGCGCATTACATCACGACAGCCGACGGGAAGCACTTCCAACCGATGAACGCAAACTTCGGATTGGTACCATCACTAGAAGACGCTCCGAAAAAGATGAAGAAACAAGAACGGTACGAGCGTTACGCGAACCGTGCGTTAGAAACGATACAACAGTATAAAGATCTTTGAACAGGAGAGCCATTTTTTGGCTCTTTTGTTTTGAAGTAAAATTTCAATTGTGTATTTTGTTTCATACTTTGAAAATTTTCAGATTATTGAACGGCTATCTATTGTCACCTTACATTCTGTATGCTATGCTAATTTCGATTTGACGAGAACATGCGTTTTTACGAGTCATCGAGGAGGCGATAAAATGGGATTTTTAGAGGATCGACAATCCTTTTTACGCTACTGCCAAATTGAACGTCGACTGTCTCCTCATACGAAACGCTCTTACGAGCAAACGCTCGACCAGTACGCCGCATATTGCCAATCGACGCATCAAGATCCCTACGATGCTCAGACGGCGCGGCGTTATTTATATGTCCTTTATGAGAAACAATTGGCCGCGTCTACGGTGTCCCAAAAAGTATCTTGTTTCAAGCAATTCGGGAAGTTTATGGCAAGAGAACAAGGTGGAGAACCGTTGTTCCACGACCTGACCTCACCGAAAAAGAGACAGTCCTTGCCGACCTTTGCCGTCCCGACGGAAGTCGAGCAACTGTTGGAGGCTGCCTCGAGGCAGGAAGATCCTTTTTTACAGGCGAGGGACGTCGCCATCGTAGAAGTGCTCTATGGGACGGGAATCCGCGTCGCAGAACTGTGTGGGATGAACCTTTCCTCGTTCGATGAGGTTTTATCCTTTGTCCATGTGATGGGAAAAGGGAAGAAAGAACGATATGTCCCGATCGGACAATATGCCGTACATGCTTTGCAGCGTTATATCGAATTACGCAAAGGTATCGGGCTCCCGACAGAAACCGCATTATTTTTGAGTCAAAAAGGGAATCGGATGACAACAGACCAAATCCGCTATGTCATGAAACGTTTGAGAAAAGACAGTGGGGTACATAAACCACTTACCCCGCACTCGTTGCGACACAGCTTTGCGACGGACTTGTTAGAACGGGGAGCGGACTTGCGTGCCGTCCAAGAGTTGCTTGGGCATGAGTCCTTGTCAACGACCGGGCGGTATACCCATGTATCGACCGAACGACTTCGGTCGATTTATCAAGCGACACATCCAAGAAAGTAGGAGGTTACGATATGTTTCATGCAACAACGATTTTTGCAGTTCGACACAATGGCCAATGTGCGATGAGTGGAGATGGCCAAGTCACATTCGGGAATGCCGTCATCATGAAAAACAAGGCGAAGAAAGTCAGACGCCTTTATGGCGGGAAAGTCGTTGCCGGTTTTGCAGGTAGCGTAGCCGATGCTTTCACATTGTTTGAAAAGTTTGAATCGAAACTTGAAATGTATAACGGTAACTTGCCGCGAGCAGCGGTAGAACTTGCGAAAGAATGGCGTGGGGATAAGATGTTGCGTCAACTCGAGGCACTATTGATTGTGATGGATGCCGATCATCTTTTGCTCGTCTCTGGGAATGGAGAAGTGATTGAGCCGGACGATGGAATTCTTGCAATCGGATCCGGTGGGAACTATGCCTTAGCGGCAGGTCGCGCACTCGTACGCCATTCTGCTGAAAAGTCTGCTGAAGAAATCGCGCGTGCCGCTCTTGAAATCGCTGGTGAGCTTTGCGTGTATACAAATGATCAAGTCATTGTAGAAACGATTGGAGGCGCTGCTGAATGAACCGAGAGTTGACACCTAGACAAATCGTAACGGAGTTAGACCGTTTTGTAATCGGACAAAAGGATGCCAAGCGAGCAGTTTCGATTGCTCTACGAAATCGCTATCGTCGTCAAAAGTTAAGTGCAGACCTTCGCGATGAGGTTACACCAAAAAATATTTTGATGATCGGACCGACCGGGGTCGGAAAGACCGAAATTGCTCGACGGTTAGCTAAGCTTGTCGGTGCACCGTTTGTGAAGGTAGAAGCAACGAAATTTACGGAAGTTGGTTACGTCGGTCGTGACGTTGAATCGATGGTACGTGATCTCGTTGAGGCATCGGTTCGTCTTGTCAAAGAAGAGAAAAAAGAAGATGTGAAGGAGCCAGCGGAACGTGCGGCGACGGAACGCCTTTTAGATGCGCTACAAGGAAAAGCAAAAGCGACACCTACTGCATCGAATCCGTTCGAAGCGTTGTTCGGCGGACAGACACAACAGCCAGAAACCACGTCGGACACATCCAATAATGACCGTTCGCAACTTCGACGCTTGCTCGAACTCGGTGAACTCGAAGAACGCGTGATTGAAGTGGAATTAGAAGAAAAGCAGACGATGGATTTGTTTCAGGGTCAAGGGATGGAAGGTTTGTCGAATCTTCAGGATATGCTCGGTCAAATCGTTCCAAAGAAACGGAAACAACGTAAGCTGACGGTTCGTGAAGCAAGACCGCTTCTCATTGCTGAAGAAGCAGAGAACTTGCTGGACTTGAACGAAGTCCACGATGAAGCCGTGCGGCGCAGTGAACAGATGGGTATCATCTTCGTGGATGAAATCGATAAGATCGCCACAAAATCACAAGATCACGCCGGAGTATCCCGTGAAGGGGTGCAGCGTGACATTCTTCCGATTGTAGAAGGATCTACGGTCGTCACGAAGTATGGACCGGTTAAAACGGATCATGTTCTTTTCATCGCGGCCGGTGCATTCCATATGGCTAAGCCGTCTGACCTGATTCCAGAGCTACAAGGACGCTTCCCAATTCGTGTTGAATTGAGCAGCTTGACGGAAGAAGACTTCGTCAAGATTTTGACGGAACCGTCACAGGCACTCATTAAACAATATACGGCCTTGTTAGAATCTGAAGAAATCACGGTCCGTTTCACGCATGAGGCCATTGAAGAAATTGCGAAAATTGCGACACATGTCAATCGTGAGACCGATGACATCGGTGCACGTCGCCTCTATACTATAATGGAGCGCGTTTTAGAAGATTTATCATTTGAAGCGGCAGATATGCCACAAACAACCGTAGAAATCACACCAGCTTACGTACAAGCAAAAGTCGGTTCCATCGCCGACGATCGTGATTTGAGCCAATATATATTATAAGATTCTGTATGCACATACAGGGAGGAAATAGAGAATATGAACTTACTAGAAAAAACACGCCAATTAAACACAATGCTTCAACAAGAGGCAAGTGCGCACGTTGACTTTAAAGAAATGGCGGACAAAATGCGTGAAGTCCTTGAGTCCAACACGTTTATCGTGAGCCGTCGGGGACGACTTCTCGGTTTTGCAATCAAACAACAGATTGAGAATGACCGGATGAAAGCATTCTTAGTCGATCGACAGTTCCCGGAGCCATATGCTTCGAACTTGTTCAATGTGAAAGAAACGACAGCGAACATCGATATCGATAGTGAATATACAGCGTTCCCAGTCGAGAACCACGATCTATTCCTCAACTCCATGACGACGATTGTTCCAATCATCGGTGGAGGAGAACGTTTAGGTACGCTCGTACTCGGTCGATTGGCGAATGAATTCACAGAAGATGACCTCGTTCTCGCGGAGTACTCTGCAACTGTAGTTGGAATGGAGATCCTTCGTGAGAAGGCTGCGGAAGCCGAAACGTCGGCACGTAAGAAAGCGGTCGTCCAGATGGCGATTAACTCGTTATCGTATTCAGAGCTTGAGGCAATCGAACATATCTTCGAAGAGCTTGGTGGAAACGAAGGATTGCTAGTTGCTTCCAAAATTGCCGACAGAGTGGGAATCACGCGTTCGGTCATCGTCAACGCACTTCGGAAATTAGAAAGTGCAGGGGTCATTGAATCACGTTCTTTAGGAATGAAAGGAACGTATATCAAGATATTAAATGACAACTTCTTGTTTGAATTGCAAAAACTGAAATCAAACTGAAATACAACTTTCGATGTGTGATTTCCATTGAAAACACTTTTAAAAGGGACTTTATTCCTAAAAAACCGCTTTCCTTGATAAGGAGGCGGTTTTTTTTAGTACAAAAGTAATTATTTTCACCTTTTGACGTGAATTCGACAAAAAGATATTAAGCCATTTACCTATGTTTTAAAAAATATCTTTCAGAACTGTTACAGATTTGTTTCAATGAAATAGTAGATTTTCCAAATGAGGTATATTTAGTAGTCATTATATGAAAGTGAGTGAACGCCGTGAATTGGATTGGTAGTGACTATCAATTACTAAAGCAAGCCATCAACCATTCAGTCCTTAACCAAAAGGTCATCAGTCATAACCTTTCAAACATTGATACGCCGAATTTCAAAGCCAAACAGGCTGTGTTTGAGCAGACGCTTCAGAGTGAGATGCGACTCAAGCTGCAAGGTGGTCGTCCGAGTGACTCGACCCAGTCGAAGGTCATCGATCGAGCTGGTGGCGCCATGAGGAGTGATGGCAACAACGTCGACTTGGATTATGAAATGAGTGAGCTGGCACGAAACCAACTCCAGTATGAGGCGATGATGGAGCAATTGAATCGTAGGCTCGGGGGATTAAAATCTGTTATTCGGGGAGGTCGTTAATCAATGGGAATGTTTGATAGTTTTCATATTTCAGCTTCAGCGTTGACGTCACAACGGCTACGAATGGATACCGTGTCGGCGAACATCGCCAACGCTCAGACGACTCGTGGGAGACTCGTGGACGGAGAGTGGCAACCATACACACGAAAGATGACCGTGTTGCAAGAAGCGCCATTCCGGAAGCAAATGGATGCCGTTAATGGAGGGGTGCAGGTATCTCAAATCATCGAAGACGATGCACCGTATAAATTGGCTTATAACCCGAATCATCCCGATGCGGATGAGCGAGGGTACGTACAAATGCCGAACGTCGATCTCTTGAAAGAAATGGTCGATTTGATGGGTGCGACTCGTTCGTACGAAGCAAACATTGCAGCGATGAACGCCTCGAAGGCGATGCTCGTAAAAGCGATGGAGATTGGTAAAGGATAAGGAGTGTTAACGGATGCAAATTAATCCAATTCAATTGATGAGCCCAGAACTCACGCCATCACTGAATAAAACGAACCCATCTCAATTTGGGTCATACTTGAATGAAGCGATGAACGCATTGAATGAGACACAACAAGCGACTAGTCAAGCCCGTAAAGATTTGGCGGTCGGGAAAGCTGACCTTCATCAGGTGATGATTCAAAGTGAAGAGTCGTCGATTGCGATGCAACTTGCCATCGAGGTGAGGAACAAGGCTGTTGAGGCCTATCAAGAAATGATGCGAATGCAAGTTTAATTGTAGAGGATGACAAGTTGCGATGAATGAACAATTAAAAGAACGATTCAAATCCATGACCGGTGCATTAAAGGCGATGCCAGCGAAACGTAAACTCGTATGGGGCATCTCGATTGCGGTCATACTAATCGCGGCCCTCGTACTCACATTCTTCCTTTCAAGGCCAAACATGGCACCTCTCTATACAAACTTGTCTGCTCAAGAAGCGGGCGAAGTGACAGAGAAGTTGACAGCAGACGGGGTACAGTCGGAAATCAAGGCGACTTCGAACGGTGTGAGCGTGTATGTGCCGACTGAAATGGTCGATCAGTTGAAAGTGAGTTTGGCTGCTGCCGGGATTCCAAAGTCCGGCTCGATTGATTATAGTTTCTTCAGCGAAAACGCAGGGTTCGGAACGACAGACCGTGAGATGGCTGTCATCGAACGTAGTGCGATGCAGACGGAGCTAGAGCGACTCATCACACAGATTGAAGGAATCAATCAAGCGAAAGTAATCATCTCACTTCCTGAGAAGTCTGTCTTCTTGGCAGAAGATCAAGGTGAGCCTACCGCGTCCATCGTCTTGAACATCGGAGCGGGGACGAATTTAGAACCAAACACAGTAAAAGGTCTCTATCATTTGATTAGTAAGAGTGTCCCGAACTTGAAACCGGAAAACATTTCAATTATGGACCAATACTTCACGTATTATGATCTCGACCAGACTGTTGTTGCTGGAGGTTCCTCGTCAGATCCATTGGCGTTGAAGCGACAAGTCGAAAAAGACGTACGTCAACAAATCCAACAGATGCTCTCGGTTCTACTCGGCGAACGGAGCGTACTCGTTTCCGTCACAGCAGACATCGACACGACACAAACGGCTGAAGAACAGAATCTTGTCACGCCGGTCGATGAAGAAAACATGGAAGGCATCGTCACGTCTGCCGAGCGGATTGCTGAAGCATACACTGGCGGAACAGGTACGGCGACAGAAGCGACGGGAACTGGTGAGAACGACACAATCAACTTCCCGGCAGCGACTGGCGATGGCACAGAAGAAAGTGAAAAGAATCATGAAATCATCAATTACGAGGTCAACCGCATCACGAAGCAGATTCAAAACGCACCATATACGATTCGTGACCTCGGAGTCCAACTCATCGTTGAACCACCAGATGGCGCAACAAGTATCGATCCGCAGTTAGAAGGCGACCTCGAGACGATGATGTATTCCATTATTCGGACGTCGTTAGCGAAGACGGATGAAGCCATCACGGATGCTGAACTCGAACAGAAAGTTGTCGTCGTGTCGAGACCGTTCGCTGAAGTGGAAGAGGTTGCAGCAACAGAGCAACCGACACCTTGGTGGATGTATGCGGCAGCGGCGGGTGCAGTCGTAATTCTTGCCTTGATCTTCTTCGCGATGCGTAGACGGAAGCAAGAGGTTGTGGAAGAGACGAACGAATGGGAAGTTCCATATGAAGATGAAGTACCTGACCTAGACCTCGAAGAGCGAGGCGAAGGTGCAGTGAAGAAGAAACAGTTAGAAAAATTAGCTGAAAGTAATCCAGAAGAGTTTGCTAAACTGCTTCGTACTTGGATGTCTGAGGAGTGAGTAACGTGAACTATGCAAAACAATCGAATCGCGAAAAAGCAGCGATGCTCATGATTTCCCTGGGACCTGAAGTGGCAGCGAACGTCTACAAACATCTTTCAGAAGAAGAGATGGAACAACTGACGCTTCAAATTTCAGCGTTAAAAAAAGTGTCCCCGGAAGAAAAGGATAGTATTCTCGGTGAGTTCCATGAACTCGCCATGGCACAAAGTTATATCACTCAGGGTGGAATCGGGTTTGCGAAAACTGTCCTTGAAAAAGCAGTTGGTGAAGACAAGGCGATGGCATTGATTCATCGTCTGACTTCCACCTTACAGGTCAGACCGTTCGAGTTTGCACGAAAAGCAGACCCGAAACAGTTATTGAACTTTATCCAAAACGAGCACCCACAGACGATTGCGTTAATCTTAGCGCATTTAGAACCCGTCAAGTCAGGGCAAATCCTCTCGGAACTTCCACCTGAGATTCAATCGGAAGTCGCAAAACGGATTGCGACGATGGATCGACTCAATCCAGACGTCATCCATGAAGTGGAACAAATCCTTGAGAAGAACTTGTCGCAGACGGATATGCAAGATTATGCCCAATCTGGTGGAATCGAAGCAGTCGTCGAAGTCTTGAACGGTGTAGACCGGACGACCGAACGTACCATTCTCGATGCGCTCGAAATCGAAGACCCGGAACTTGCAGAAGAAATCAAAAAGCGGATGTTCGTCTTCGAAGATATCGTTACGCTCGATTCTCGTGCGATTCAACGAATCATTCGCGAAGTGGCGAACGACGACTTGTTACTTGCGCTCAAGGTCTCTTCGGAGGAAGTCAAACAAATTATCTTCAAAAACATGTCACAACGTATGGTCGAAACGTTCAAAGAAGATATGGAATTCATGGGACCGGTACGGTTGCGTGACGTCGAAGAGGCACAGAGCCGAATCGTCGGAATCATTCGTCGCCTAGAGGACGTCGGTGAGATTGTAATCAGTCGAGGTGGAGGAGATGACATCGTTGTCTAATGTGATCAAACGCCAACGTGCAACATCGAATATTCCGCAACGGATTGAATCCAAGCGCTTAGAAACACCCATTATAGAACCGAATGACGGAATCAATCATCACGATGTCATTCAGTCGCGCTATGAGAAGTTGAAGCAGGACGAAGAAGCATTTCAACAGTTTCAGTTGACCGAAGTCGAACAGTTGGAGCGGTTGAAACAACAGGTGTTCGAGGAGGCGCGTTCAGAAGGGTATCAGGAAGGTCTCCTTCAAGGTAGACAGGACGGATTGGCTGAGTTCGAGGACATCACCACAAGATTAAATTCCGTTTCGACCGAACTTGAACTCTTATTTGAAGAAAAATGGAGACAAGCGGAAGAACAACTCATTGAGCTGGCAATCTCGGTCAGTGCACATGTGACAACGGAACTTGTTCGGAAAGATGAAGAACTCTTTGCGACGATGATCCGTGATCAAATGTCACATTGGATCGATGCCGAAGCAATCACAATCTTTGTTCATCCGACACGTCTTGCCTCGATTCAGCAATTCGAAGCGATGTGGCGGACAGAGGAGACACCCCCTTTGAAATATCGTGGGGACGGATCATTGGATGAAACGGCAGTCCGAATCGAGTCGCCACATCGTGGGAATGAAGTCGATTTAACGTATAGTTTCGAACGGATTCAAGCTAAAATCGAGGAGGTTTTAGCGGATGGTGCTTATTGAGCAGGTTCTTGACTCAATCAAGCAGTCTTCGGACGGCGAGTTCACACGAAAAATCGGTCGAGTTTGCCGTGTCATCGGATTGATGATTGAGTCGAATGGGCCGAGTGCATTTGTCGGAGAACGCTGTTTGATTGTCCTTCCGTCGAATGAAACGGTTGAAGCAGAGGTTGTCGGATTCAATGAAGAGCGTGTTCTGCTCATGCCATACGGTGAAACTACGCAAATTGCGCCAGGGTGTCTTGTAAAGGGAACGGGAAAAATGCTTCAAGTTCCTGTAGGGGAAGAGTTGATTGGTCAAGTGCTCGATGGTTTGGGACGTCCACTTTCAGGTGAGCGTCTTGTGACCGGTAAGCGTTACGACGTTCAACGTAAACCTCCGAATCCTTTGAATCGACCAAGGATTTTAGATGCGCTGTCGACCGGTGTACGCATGATTGATGGACTGTTGACTGTAGGAAAAGGACAACGGGTCGGTTTGTTTGCTGGTTCCGGTGTAGGGAAGTCGACCTTGCTCGGGATGATTGCCAAACGATCTTCGGCAGATATTAACGTCATCGCCTTGATTGGAGAACGGGGTCGGGAAGTAAAAGAGTTCATCGAAAAAGAACTTGGACCAGAAGGCATGGCTCGTTCCGTCGTGATTGTAGCGACAAGCGACCAACCCCCGCTTGTCCGGTTGAAGGGAGCTTACACGGCGACCGCGATTGCCGAGTACTTCCGGGACCAAGGGAAAGAAGTGGTCTTGATGATGGACTCGGTGACACGTTTTGCGATGGCACAGCGTGAGATTGGTCTTGCGACGGGCGAACCCCCAACATCGAAAGGGTACACCCCATCCGTATTCGCCATGTTACCTCAACTATTAGAGCGAAGTGGAACAGCGGCGACAGGTTCAATCACTGCGTTCTATACGGTCCTCGTCGACGGGGATGATATGAATGAACCGATTGCCGACGCGGTGCGGGGGATTTTAGACGGACACTTTGTGATGGACCGGGCGCTCGCAAACCGTGGGCAATTCCCGGCAATCCATGTACTGAAATCCATCAGTCGGGTCATGAACCAAATCGCTTCCCCTTCACACAGAGATGCAGCTCAAACGTTCCGCAGTTGGCTCGCGACCTATATTGACGCGGAAGATTTAATCAATATCGGAGCGTATAAAAAAGGCACCAATCCTTCAATTGATACCGCTGTGGAGAAATATCCATACTTGTTGACGTTTTTGAAACAATCGATCGAAGAAGATGCTGCTTTCGAACAGACGATGACCCACTTGTCACATATTGCACGAGGTGAATCATGAATAGACTCATATTAGAACGAATCATGCCGATTGCGGAACATGAAAAAGAAGATGCCGCCATAGAAGTCAGAGGATTTAAGGCAAGACTTGAGACAGAGATGGAGAAGCTATATGACCTTCTTCTCATGTATGAGTCGCTCATCAAACACCAAGACGAACAATCTGGAAACATCGACCTTCTCATGTCGCAGTATCGAGAAAAGACGCGAGAGCAAGTGAAACGTCAAATCGAAACGCAACAGCTCGTCGTACAACAGGCCCGCAATCGCTATCATGCGTCGCAAGAACGATTGCTCGGTAAAGTGGTGGAAGAAAAGAAATACGTGACGCTCCATGAAAAGGTCAGCATGCAAGAGATGACGGTAGCTAAACTTACAGAGCAACAAATGATGGATGAACTTGCTGTGATTCATCATGGGAAAGGGAAGTAGCATGGCAAAAGAGAACAATAAACGAGGCAAGCAAATGATTGTGGCGTTGGTCCTCATTCCAGCAATCTTAATCTTAGTCGGTGGGATTGTCGTCATGAACTATGCGATGGACCGTCCGCTCTTATCCGTTCCCTTATTAGAAGTGAACGAGGACGAGAAAACGGAAGAATCAAAAAAAACGGAGACGCAGGTGAATGTGACGGGAATCGATTCGGACGCAGCGAACCGATTAAAAGCGGCGAACAGTGAGATTGAAAAACTTCGCAACGAAAATGTTGAATTGACGAACGAAGTAAAGGCTAGACAAGAAGAAATCACCGATTTGATTCGTGAACGAGATCGACTCGTCTCGGAACTAGAGGCAGCGTCAAAAGAAGAGGAGACCTCATCTGATGTCGCCAGCGTTTATGAAGAAATGTCAGCCAAACAGGCGGCAGCTATTATGGGTGAACTCGAAAGCCCTCAAGTTGCTGAACTGTTGAAGGAGCTATCACCTAAGCAACAGGCAGACATCTTAGGACGAATGAATGCGCAACAGGCTGCGGTTGTGACGCAGCTTCTCCAATGAACACAAGAAGGGAGGGCCAACATTGAATATCGCTTTATTGACGCAAGCCATTCAAGGATCGATGGCTCGTACTGGAGCAGTGGAGGGAGAATCACAGGGAGCAGGTGGATTTTTAAGCCTCCTTTCTGCGATGCTTGCCCCAATGCAAGGCTCAGGGGAGCAGGCAGAACTTCCTCAACTTGAAGAAGGTGTGCTTCCTGAAGGATCAGTCGATTTGGAAAAAGTGGCACAGGAACTCGAAACATGGTTTCAAAAGCCTGATACATTGAAGTGGCTAAAATCACTGCCACAAGATGCGTATCGGACGTTTATGGATGCATATGTAAGTTTACTCGGTCAATTGTCTAATCCTTCGCCTGAGACTGAAATCCCGTCTTCGGTTTTACCGGCGATTGTACAGACGACGACTACGCCGAAAGTCCATACTACGAAGCAAACAGAGGGAAATGCTCAGACGACCAACATTGCACTAACTCAACAAGTTCCAAACCAAGAACTTGCCAAACAGGTTCAAACGATGCAACGGATCATCACACAGTATAAAGGACCAATCGAAGGTACATTGAAAGAAGTTCCCGTCTTGCCAAATGTTGAAACCGTAAAAATCGCAAAACCTGCGCTACAGCCAAATAACGTAGACTGGATGCCGAAAGGGATGAACTGGTCAAGACCACAGATTGACGTGGACACGGTCATGTATGCTTCGAAAGGATCCCTTCCTGAAAATTTACAAGCTCGGATTGAAGCGGCTTTGCAAAAGGCACCGTTCAAAAGTGGGGCAGATGGTTCAAAAGTCTTCACTGTAAGATTGTATCCGGAGCAGTTAGGGGAACTCGTCGTCAAGCTAGAGCGGAAGAATGGAGAACTTGTCGTCAAGATGTTTGCCAGCAATCAAGAGGCGAAGCAACTGATCCAGTCACAGGTTCAACAGTTGCAACAAACGTTGACACCCCATTCGCAAAACGTTCGGATCGAGGTCAACTTGACACAGCAAGCGCTCGATTCAAAATCAGCCTTGTCCGATGGTTCCGAGCAACCGGAACAAGAACAACCACAAGAACAGCCTAAAGGAGGGTCTGAAGATGACGAGCATCCAACCGAAGACGAATGATTATACATTGCCAGATCAGTCGCTCCCAAAAGCGACAAATCAATACGATAAAGACATGTTTATGAAGTTGCTTCTCGCTCAAATCGCGAACCAGGACCCGATGTCACCGATGGAAGATAAAGAATTCATCGCACAAATGGCACAGTTCTCATCGCTCGAACAAATGCAAACGATTTCGAAACAACTCGATTCTGTTCTCGTTGACCGTCACATGTCTTCGATTTCTGAATACAGTAGCATGATTGGGAAAACAATCAACTTTACAACCGAAACGAGTGAAGAGACGACGAAAGGCACAGGTCGTGTCGTTTCCATTTCTCGTAACGACTTAACCGGATATATGGCCGATCTTGAAGACGGAACATCCGTCAGCGTGTACGATATCACATCGATCAAATAAGCATAGGAGGAATGCATTATGTTAAGAGCAATGTACTCAGGAATCAGTGGATTGAAGAACTTCCAATCGAAGCTAGACGTCGTCGGGAACAACATCGCCAACGTCAATACGTTTGGTTATAAAAAAGGGCGCGTTACCTTTAAAGATCTCGTTAGCCAGCAAGTCGGAAGTGCGTCGGCTGGGAATGCGACAACAGGTGGTATTAACCCGAAGGAAGTCGGTCTCGGGGGCACCATGGCGACGGTCGATAACGTATATAACCAAGGCGCAATGCAAAATACAGGGCGTGCGCTTGATGTCGGGATTTCAGGTGAAGGATTCTATGCGACGATGGTCAATGGTCAAATCCAATACACTCGAGCAGGGAACTTCTATACGGACAATCAAGGAAACTTGGTGACGGGCGACGGTACGTACCTCATTGGATCACGGACTAGTACTTTGCCAGCATCTGGAACTCCAGGAGTGGCTGCGACTCCAGTTGCAGGGGACTTCACTGGACCAGGAGCAGATTTGGCATTCTATGCAGCGGATGATACTACTGCAAAAGCACCTGAGTATGGACGAATTAAAATCCCAACAGATGCTCGTTCACTTTCAATCAGTAAAGACGGACAAGTTAGTTTTGTTGATGGTGCGGGTGAATTACAAATCGCTGGGTATATCGTGACGTCGAACTTCTCGAACAACGCCGGTTTATCAAAAGTCGGTGCCAACAACTTCGTACAATCGCAAAACTCCGGTGCTCCACAGTTTGGCGTACCTGGTTCTGACGGTCGTGGTGAACTTGTCTCAGGCGCACTCGAAATGTCAAACGTTGACCTTTCAGAAGAGTTCACAGAAATGATCGTGGCACAGCGTGGATTCCAGGCGAACACACGAATTATCACAACATCGGACGAGATCCTTCAAGAGCTCGTCAACTTGAAACGCTGATGATTCGCGTCACGGCATTTCGCGGTGAGGAGTTCGTGCTGAACGCTTTGCTCATCGAAACGGTGAAGGCAGAGCCCGACACGATCATCCAATTGTTTAATGGCAAAACATATCTCGTAAAAGAAACGAAAGATCAAATCATTGAACGAACTGAAGCCTTTTACCGCTCAATCGGTTTAGTCGGAACGATGTTCACAAGAGGTGAAGAAGATGAGTGAAGAAGAAAAGAAAAAAGGTGGCGGCCTAAAAGTCGTAATCATCCTGCTTGTCGTCCTGCTCGTCATGGGCGGTGCCGGATTCATGACTTACAAATATGTCTTTGGTGATAACGTCACTGCTAAAACGAAACCTGTCACAGCTGAAGAGTTGGCAGAACGGAGTTTCATGACTGATGACATGACGACCAACATTCAAGACGAGCGTTTCATCAACGTTCAATTTACGATTGTCACAGATTCGGCTGAAACGAAAGAGAATTTAGAACTACGCAAGTTCCAAGTTCACAACGTCATTTTGGGTGATTTATCCGGGATGACGAAAGCCCAATTGGCAACAAAAGAAGATATGCAAAAGTTCGAACAAACATTACGAGAACAACTTAACGGACTGCTTGAAGAAGGTGAAGTCCAACGCGTCTATATGACGAAGAAAATTATTCAGTGAGGTGGCATCATGGGAGAAGTACTGTCTCAACAAGAAATTGATGCCTTACTATCTGCTTTAAGCAGTGGGGATGTCGAAGCGGACTCCTTTCTCGCGCAAGAGGAAGAGAAGAAAGTTCGACAATACGACTTCAAGCGAGCCGTTCGATTTTCAAAAGACCAAATTCGCAGCTTAACTCGGATTCACGAACATTTCACGCGTATGCTCACGACATTTTTCTCGGCTCAACTTCGCACATATGTTCAGTTTTCGGTCAACTCGGTCGAACAATTACCGTACGATGAATTCATTCATTCCATTCCGAGCATGACGATGATCAACTTGATTGAGGCGCCACCGTTAAACGGACGATTCATCATCGAAGTCAATCCGAACATCTCATACGCGATGCTAGACCGGTTACTCGGAGGTCCTGGTGTCGAGATGGATAAAATCGAATCGTTCACCGAAATTGAGATGCGGATTTTGACGCAATTGTACAAACGAGCCTTTTCGACTTATGGGGATGCTTGGGAATCGATTGCTGAGATTAAAGCAGAAATGTCAGCTGTTGAAGTGAATCCGCAGTTCCTGCAACTCGTTTCACCAAACGAAACGGTCGTCTTGATTTCGATTGGTGTGACGATTGGTGAAGTGAGCGGAACCATCAACGTTTGTCTTCCATTCGTGACAATCGAACCGGTATTGTCCAAACTATCGAGTCATTATTGGATGCAAGAAGCGAATCGACGGAATGCGAGTCAATCGAGTAAAGAGCCACTTAAAGCTCAATTGATGAACTCGACAGTCGAAGTTGTATCTTTACTCGGTGGGACGACAATCACGTTTGGAGATTTGTTGCATCTAGAAGTCGGAGATTGTTTGGCACTCGATCAATTAGCAAAAGAACCTCTGTCCGTCATGGTGGGGGAAAATAAAGTATTTAAAGGGCAAGTCGGTGTGAGCGGGAAGCGAATGGCGGTTCAAGTGCTTCACCGTGTGAAGGAGGAAGAGCAATGAGTGAGATGCTGTCACAAGATGAAATTGATGCGTTATTACGTGGGACAAGCGACAATACGCCGACGCCAGAAGTCGAAGCAAAAGAAGAACATTTAGATTCGATGGAGAGCGACGCACTCGGAGAAATTGGGAATATTTCATTCGGGAACTCGGCAACAGCCTTGTCAACATTATTACAACAGAAGGTTGAAATTACGACACCGGTTGTCAGTGAAGTGAGAATTGAAGCGTTACGCGAACGCTATCCCACTCCTCACGTGGCACTTCGAGTTGGCTATACAGAAGGAATCCAGGGGGAAAACGTTCTCGTATTGACTCGCGAAGATGCGGCAATCATCTCCGACCTCATGTTAGGTGGAAGTGGAGAGAATGTTGATCCGGAGAGCCTTGATGAGATTCGTTTATCAGCTGTTCAAGAAGCGATGAATCAAATGATGGGTGCGGCAGCAACGTCTTTATCGACGGTATTTTCGAAGAAAATTGACATCTCGCCACCGCTTGTCGAAGTGTTTGATGCAACAAAAAATCAGACAATCATCGATCGCCTTGAACTATGGGAGACGATGGTACTCATTGAGTTCAATCTCAAAGTAGGCACGTTGATTGATTCAACGATTGTCCAGATTGCACCAATTCAGTTTGGAAAGCAGTTAGTCGACGAGTTGATGAAAGCGACTGGAGAGGTCCAAGCGGCATCAGAACCGGTAAAAGAGCAGCCGAAAGCGGAAGCACCAAAACCACAGCCGCAAGCACAACAACCAGCACAGTCCGTTGCCCCACAACCAAACAAGCAAAAATCTATGCCGGAAGTAGCTGTGAGTCAGGCGGAATTCATGCCACTCCAATCACCGGCGTCACAAGAAACGGCCCCAGCAAATCTTGGGTTGCTGTATGATGTCCCGTTAAACGTGACAGTAGAGTTAGGAAGAACGAAAAAATCCGTTCGGGAAGTACTTGAGTTATCACAAGGCTCCATCATTGAACTCGACAAATTAGCAGGTGAGCCGGTAGACATTTATGTCAACCAACAGCGAATCGCTAGAGGAGAAGTCGTCGTCATTGAAGAAAACTTTGGGGTACGTGTAACAGAAATTATTCAACCGCATGAGCGGATCGGAATCGTTTAAGGAGGAATTTAGAATGAGTGCAAAAGTATTAGTGGTAGATGACGCAGCGTTCATGCGTATGATGATTAAGGACATTTTGACAAAGAACGGGTATGACGTAGTAGGTGAGGCGGAAAACGGAGCGGACGCTGTCGCGAAATATCGTGAACTCACACCGGATCTCGTCACACTTGACATCACGATGCCTGAGATGGATGGACTCGCAGCATTGAAAGAAATTCGTAGTTTCGACTCGAATGCGAAAATCATCATGTGTTCAGCGATGGGACAACAAGCGATGGTCATCGATGCCATTCAAGCTGGTGCAAAAGACTTTATCGTCAAGCCTTTCAATGCAGAGCGTGTCATCGAAGCAGTTTCTAAAACGGTCGCACAATGAAGAAATGGTGGTTGATTATTCTTCTCGTGGTTGGGCTCTTCGGTCCAACCACGGTTGAGGCCGCCACCGTAGACCAACAATTCGAGCAACAACAGACAGATGAACAGGAAAGTAACGTTCCAACGACAGCGTCAACCATTGGCAATGGCGTGAAAGTCGTGTTAAGTCTCGTGGTCGTGGTCGGCGGATTTATCGTTTTGATGCGTTGGCTCGGTTCCAAAACACAAGGCGTGAAAGCGACTCAACATATGAAACATCTCGGAGGCGTCCCTCTTGGGAAAGACCGCTCTGTTCAGCTCGTGAAGCTCGGTGACCAGGTATATGTACTCGGTGTCGGCGATTCGATTCAACTGATCGATCGACTTGATGCGGACACGATGGAGGAAGAGCAAACGGAAACCTTGTCACTCCGAACGTCAAATTCGAATGCATTTTTAGACACCTTTAAGAAACAACTCGCTCAGCTAGAAGAAGTGAGGAAGAAATCATGACAACGTTTGAGCAATTGATCAATTTAGAAACACCGGACAGTACATCGACATCCATCAAGCTATTGATTTTGTTGACATTGCTGACGCTCGCACCATCCTTTTTAATCTTGATGACTTGCTTTACCCGTGTCGTGGTCGTCTTGTCATTCATTCGACCGGCGCTCGGTACACAGCAAACGCCACCGAACCAATTGATTGTCGGATTGGCACTGTTCATCACACTGTTCGTCATGTCTCCAGTTCTCTCTGACTTAAATGAGAACGCATTAAAACCATACCTCGATGACAAGATCTCACAAAATGAGGCGTTCGATGAGGCAAGTGGGACGATGAAAGAGTTCATGTCGAAATATACAAGACAAGAAGATTTACAACTGTTCTTAAAGTATGGGAATTACGAGCAGCCGGAGACACTTGATGATGTACCTCTCCTCGCTTTGGTTCCTGCTTATGCGATCAGTGAGTTGAAGACCGCTTTCCAAATCGGCTTCATGATTTTCTTACCGTTTTTAATCATTGATATGGTAGTTGCGAGTGTCCTCATGTCGATGGGGATGATGATGCTTCCTCCAGTCATGATTGCACTGCCGTTTAAATTATTATTGTTTGTATTGGTCGATGGCTGGCACTTGATTGTGGAATCATTGCTTAGAAGTATGTAGGGGGAACGGACATGACACAAGAAATGGTCATCTATTTGGCGACAGAGAGTGTGTGGACCTTATTAAAAATATCAATGCCACTTCTACTCATCTCACTGATCGTCGGTCTCGTGATCTCGATTTTACAGGCCACGACTCAAATTCAAGAACAAACGTTATCGTTCGTTCCGAAAATTATCTCGGTCTTCATCGGTCTCGTCATTTTTGGACCGTGGATGCTTCAACAGATTGAAGGGTTCACGCGTTTGATTTTTGAGTTGATGGTCGAGGTTGCTTCGAAATGAATGCAGTCGACTTCATCAGTATGTATGGATTAACGTTCGCGCGACTGTCTGGCTTTTTTGTCAGTGTCCCGTTGTTCTCGACGAGACAATTACCGGTCATGCACCGCGTCGCGTTCAGTGCGTTTTTAGCATACTACGCAATGTTCACACTGACCGAGCCAATTCAAATGACCAATGCGTTTGTCCTGCAAGTCGTCTATGAAGTCATGATCGGACTTTTACTCGGACTGTTAATCAACATCCTATTTTTTGCACCGCAAATTGCCGGTGGGGTCATCGATTTACAGCTCGGATTAGCGATGGCATCCGCATATGATCCGATGTTTGGCGGTCAATCACCATTGATTGGACGATTTTATTATATTTTTACGCTATTCATTTTGTTGACGAGCAACCTGCATCTTCTGCTGATTGACGGCATTTATTATAGCTTTCAAATCTATCCGCCTGGCCAACCGATGATCAACTTTACTGAAGCTTCATTGATGATGGCTGTAAAAGTCGTCACGATGACAATGATGGTCGCGTTGCAATTGGCGTTGCCGATGATGGCTTCCTTACTGCTTGTGGACTTAGCTCTCGGTTTTTTAGCGAAGTCAGCACCGCAATTCAATATCTTTGCCATCGGATTTTCATTTAAACTTATCGCTGGTTTTGCCGTCATGGTTTTATTGATGGGACTGACATTGACAGGAATCAGCCAGTTCATCCCGCTATTACAAGAAGTGATGCACGACTTTATGCTCATATTAGGAGACGCCTCATGAAGAAGCCTCTATATCCTTTATCGGTCAATCTACAGTTTTTTGCAGGTGAAAAGACAGAAAAAGCGACGCCACGTAAACGGGAAGACTCCCGAAAGAAGGGGCAGGTCGCCAAGTCAGCCGATTTGACTGGAGCGTTCGCACTTTTTGCGATGTTTCTTATGTTATCTTTTTTCGGTCCCGTGATTGGGCAGCAATTGCTTTCTTTAATCAGCGATTTACTCAGCCCAGAGTATTTATTGTTTAACGTGACGGGCGGCATGTCGGATATGGTCGTCGACTTAATGCTCCGTGTCGGTTTGATTTTGGCTCCGTTCTTTATCGTCGCCGTCGTGTTTGGGATTCTCATCAATTACCTACAAATCGGAACGTTATTTTCTTTAGAAGCCATTCAACCAAAGCTTGAGCGGATCGACCCAATCAAGGGGGTCAAACGCATCGTCAGTATGAAAGCGGTCGTCGAATTTTTAAAGTCCTTATTCAAATTGTTAATCATCCTGACAACCGCTGTCGCTGTCCTTTGGAAAAATCAGAAAGAACTGTCTCGGATGGCCGTCGAACAAGTTCGTGAATCGATTGTCGCACTCGCGAGTATCACAATCGAACTTGGTCTTTGGGTAAGTGTCGCCTTGCTCGCACTTGCACTACTCGATTTATTCTACCAACGATTTGATTTTGAGAAATCGATCCGAATGTCTAAGCAAGATATAAAAGATGAGTACAAAAATACTGAAGGTGACCCACTCATCAAATCTAAAATCAAACAGCAACAACGGGAAATGGCGATGCGACGGATGATGCAAGAAATACCGAATGCCGATGTCGTCATCACGAACCCGACCCATTACGCGGTCGTCATTCGATATGATGACACGAAAGATTTTGCGCCGCTCGTGGTCGCTAAAGGGGTCGACCGGGTCGCCTTTCATATTCGAGATGTCGCAAAAGAACATGACGTGGCCATTGTTGAAAATAAACCACTCGCGCGAGCGCTCTATGCGCAAATCGACATCGGTGAAGTGGTAGACGAATCGTTTTATCAAGCCATTGCGGAAGTACTGGCATTCGTCTATCAAATGAAGCAACCGTCTTGAGGAGGAGTATGTGTTGGCAGTAAAAGCGAAAGACTTTGCAATTTTGATTGGTGTGTTGATGATTGTCATCATGCTGATCATCCCGCTACCGGGGTTTTTATTAGACTTTTTAATCATCGTAAATATTTTGATCGCCATCATGATTCTACTTGTGGCGATGAATGCCCGGGAAGCACTCGACTTCTCCGTATTCCCTTCTCTCTTATTGATTGTGACGTTGTTTCGTCTTGGTTTGAACGTATCGACGACCCGTTCGATTCTATCGAACGGTTATGGTGGGGAAGTCATTGCGACGTTCGGTGATTTCGTCATCGGCGGAAATGTCCTTGTCGGATTTGTCGTCTTTCTGATTCTTGTCATCATTCAATTCGTCGTCATCACGAAAGGAGCAGAGCGTGTATCGGAAGTGTCTGCTCGCTTCACACTCGATGCGATGCCAGGGAAACAGATGGCCATCGACGCCGATTTGAACTCTGGTTTAATTGACGACAAAGAAGCCCAGATGCGTCGCCGTAAAATTCAAAGCGAGGCGGACTTCTATGGATCAATGGACGGGGCATCGAAGTTCGTTAAAGGAGATGCCATCGCTGGTATTATCATCGTTACGATCAACTTGATCTTCGGGATTATCATCGGTGTCGTTCAAATGGGATTACCAGTTGGAGAAGCGTTCCAAACGTTCTCACTCATGACAATCGGGGATGGCTTGGTCAGTCAAATCCCAGCACTTTTGATTTCGACCGCGACCGGGATCATCGTGACCCGTGCCGTCTCGGATGGAAACTTAGGGGAAGACGTAATCGACCAGCTCGGTCAAAACCCATCACTCCTTTATATCGCCGGGTCGATTGTCTTCATGCTTGGTTTTGTATCACCGCCCCTACTTCCTGTGACGATGATCATTGCCGGAACGGCATTCTTCGGCGCCTACACGATGCGTCGAAATATCCGTCAGGCAACGGAAGAGCCGATGCTCGAAGAGGAACCATCGACAGCGCCGACAGAATCAGTCGTCTCGCTGTTGCAGATTGACTCGATTGAATTTGAATTCGGATATGGCTTGATTCCGCTTGCAGATGAGTCTCAAGGCGGTGACTTGTTAGACCGCGTTGTCATGATTCGTCGTCAACTCGCACTCGAGCTTGGCTTCATCTTACCGACGGTCCGGATTCGCGATCACTTGCAGTTATCACCGAACGCGTACCGAATCAAAGTCAAAGGGAACGTCGTTGCAGAGGGAGAGCTATTGCTGGATCATTACTTGGCGATGAGCCCGGGCATCGAAGACCCTGAGGTATATGGAATTGAAACAACGGAACCAGCATTCGGTCTTCCTGCCCTTTGGATTGATGAAGAAACACGAACTCGGGCAGAAATGAGCGGGTATACCGTCGTTGATCCGCCTTCTGTTGTCGCGACTCACTTGACCGAGACGTTGAAGAAACATGCGGCAGATTTACTCGGTCGGGAAGAGACGAAACAACTCGTCGAGCACCTGAAAGAGACGCATCCGGTTCTCGTCGAGGACGTGACGCCGTCAGTCCTCTCGATTGGCGAAATTCAGAAAGTGTTACGCCACTTACTCCAAGAAAGTGTTTCCATTCGAAACTTGCCGCTTCTGTTCGAGACGATGGCAGACTACGGAAAAGTGACGAAAGACGCGGAAATCTTAGGAGAGTATTGCCGTCAAGGCTTGTCCCGTCAATTGACCGATCAAGTCAAACCACCTGAAGGTCCGCTTTACGTCGTGACACTCGGCGGACAGACGGAACAGACGGTGCAAGACGCGGTTCAGAAAACGGAGTTCGGGAACTATTTGGCGCTCGACCCAGAGCAAGCTCGAGAGATTATCGAGCGCACTGGCGAACAACTGTCGATGTTTGAACGATATGGGGCATCGGCTGTGATTTTATGTTCCCCAACGATTCGTCTGTTCGTTCGTCAATTACTCGAACGGTATTATCCAGATGTGCCGGTATTGGCTTATAACGAATTACTCAGTTCCGTCGAAGTGAAAAGTATTGGGGTGATTTAACATGCAGATTAAAAAGTTTACGGCGAAGACCATGGCTGATGCGATGGCGAAAGTGAAGCAAGAGCTCGGAGACGAAGCGGTCATCCTCAACTCACGACAAGTGAAGACAGGATGGTTCGGTCTCTTTGCGTCAAAGCAAGTGGAGGTCATCGCAGCCCTCGAAAAAGAGCAAGTCGTCACAAAGCCACGACAGCCTGTCCCTGTTCGGACAGCACCAACACCATCTGTCGTGACGCAGACGCCACCACGTGTGATCGGAGGAGCGGGACCGAGACTACACGCCTCGTTGCAACACGTCGAATCGCTGCTCTCGACTGAATCCTTTGCGGATGAGTCGTGGGAGGAAACGCTGAACGAACTGTACTACACGACAAAATCTGTAGAAGAAGCTGAACGTTTCGTGTACGAACAAGTCAAATCGTCGTTCATTGAACCGCCTGAAGCTAGACGATATGTTATGGTCGTTGGACCGACGGGTGTCGGCAAGACGACCACGCTCGCCAAACTTGCGGCGCACTTTAAACTGACGGAAGGCAAAACGGTCGGATTGATCACGACCGACACGTATCGAATCGCTGCCATCGAACAGTTGAAGACGTATGCTGAAATCATGAGTATTCCGGTGGAAGTGGCATATGACTTTCATGACTTCAAGCGTGCCAAGCAATTGTTTGCTCGTAAAGACATCGTGCTAATCGACACGGCGGGACGAAATTTCCGCGATCCGGCTTACGTCGAACAGTTTCATGAACATCACGACTTCACTGAAACAAGCCTTTCGCTCGTTTTGAGTTTGACATCCAAAACGAAGGACATGGATATGATCTATTCGCAATTCGAATCATTGCCTCTTAGCTCACTCATTTTTACGAAGGCGGACGAGACAAGTGATATCCACGCGATGTACCGCATGGTGAAAAAGAGCGGTCTTCCGGTCGCCTGGATGACAGACGGCCAAGAAGTGCCGGACGATCTGATTCGGGGACAAGCGGACGCGTTGACGAAACGACTGTTTGAGAAAGAAGGGTGGGCAAGATGGACCAAGCAAGGCGTTTAAGAGCTATCAATGATGCCCATCCGACGACAATCGCCTTTGCGAGTGGGAAAGGTGGGGTCGGAAAGACGAACGTCTGTGTAAACACGGCCATCGCCCTAGCTGAACTCGGAAAACGAGTGTTGATTGTCGACTTCGACATCGGAATGGCCAATGTGCACATCTTGATGAATGCCATGAAGTCCAGAACGATGATCGAGACCGTCAAAGCTCGTATTCCATTGGCTGCAGCTGTTCAGAAAAATGTATATGGTGTCGATATATTACATGGAGGGAGTGGGCAGGACCAACTCGTCCATCTCTCAGATGATGACATGCAATTTCTCATGCGAGAACTCGAAGTATTGACCGAATATGATTATGTCCTGTTCGATATGGGGGCTGGAGCGACGGACACCTCACTCCAATTCATCGCGGGTTGCGATGAGATGTTCTTGATTTTGACTCCAGAACCTACCTCGCTAATGGACGGTTATGCATATACGAAACTGGTGCACCATCAGTACCCGGACTTACCGCTTGGCGTCATCGTCAACCGAGCCCAGTCCGGTGAGGAAGCCCTTCAATGTTTCGAACGGATGGAAGTCGCATGTAAACAGTTTTTAAATAAGACGATTCGATTCCTCGGCTTTCTACCAGACGACTCATCTGTCAGAAAGGCAGTCATCGCCCAAGTCCCGTTTTATCAATACAACCGAAAGAGTGATATTAGCTGGCGCCTCGAACGAATTTTGACAACGCTTACGGGTACGCCTCCGAAACCACGTCACTTGATGGACCGTTTGATGGGGAACTTACGAAAACAGTGGAACCGAGTATAACGACAGGGAGGCAAATGAGATGGACGTGAATGAATACTTAGGGTTGTTTTTAGATGAATCCCAAGAACATATCCAATCGATCAACACACAGTTACTTAAATTAGAACAATCGGGTGGGGCGGATGTTGTACAGGAGATCTTCCGGTCGGCACACACGCTAAAAGGGATGTCTTCGACGATGGGGTACGAACGCGTTGCCAACTTGACACATGAGATGGAGAGCGCGCTCGACCTCGTCCGTGGCGGCAAAAAGGAAAGTAACCAACTCTTGTTGGATACGATGTTCATCGCCATGGAACAGATGGAAGACATGATTGCGGACATCGAAAGCGGAGGACAAGGCGCGAACGTGGATGTATCAGAAACGGTCGCCGCATTCCAATCCTTCATCGGTGGGAAAGAAGTCGCAGTCGAAAAAACTTCAGAGACGAGCACGTTTGAGATTGATTTATATACGAACTCGGTCATCGAGCAAGCCAAACAGACAGGCTTTGAGGCGTATCAAATCACAGTCAAACTGTCTGACGCGGTCGTCTTGAAAGCGGCCCGTGCGTATATGGTATTCGATCGCCTTCAAGAACTAGGTGAGGTCGTCAGCACACATCCGGAGACAGAAGAAATCGAACAAGAGCAATTTGACTTGTCGTTCGACGTCTTATTCTTGTCACAAGAGACGGCAGAAGTGATTGAACATGCCATCGCTCAAGTATCGGAAGTGGAGCGCGTCGAAGTCAATGCGTTTACAGAAACAGCGGTCAGTGAGCCAGAAGTCGCTGTGACAGCGGAGACGATTGCACCTGAACCTGTCGTTCAAGCTACCTCGGACAAGGAAGAAGCGAAAGATACGAAAGAGCAAGTAGCCGCTCAAGCACAAGCAAAAACGATTCGCGTCAACTTAGAACGAATTGATCGTCTGATGAACTTGTTTGAGGAGTTCATTATCGACCGTGGACGCCTTGAGCGCCTGGCGGACGAAGTCGGTCAACCAGAATTGAATGAAACGGTCGAAAAAATCAAGCGGGGAACGAACGAGTTACAATCACTCGTCTTGACCCTCCGGATGATGCCAATCGAACAAGTGTTCAATCGCTTCCCACGAATGGTGCGTTCGGTCGCAAAAGAGATTCATAAAAAAGTCCAGTTGGACATTTCAGGTGCTGAAACAGAACTCGATCGCACGGTCATCGATGAAATTGGCGATCCGCTCGTCCACTTGATCCGTAACGCCATCGATCACGGCATCGAACGTCCGGAAGTACGTCTTCAAGCCGGAAAACCGGAGCAGGGCATGCTTGCACTCCGTGCGTATCACGGCGGAAACCGAGTCTTCATTGAAATCGAGGACGACGGTGCCGGCATCAACGTCGACAAGGTTCGCTCGAAAGCGTTGGAGCGCGGCGTGATCACAGATGAAGAAGCGACGACGATGTCTGAGAACGAATTGGCGATGCTGATCTTTGCTCCGGGCTTCTCGACGGCAGACGTGGTCACTGACTTGTCAGGACGCGGTGTCGGACTGGATGTCGTCAAAAATAAAATCGAGTCACTCGGTGGGGTCGTTTCTCTAGAGACGGTTGGGGGACAAGGCACGAAGTTCCAGGTCAGCTTACCGCTCACCCTCTCTATCATCTCGGCGATGCTCGTTCAAGTGGGAGAGGAATCGTATGCGATTCCATTGACATCGATCCTTGAGACGACATTACTTGATGAAGCGGACATTTTGACAGCACACCGTGAGCGAGTCTTCGACTTCCGTGGTCAACTGGTCCCACTCGTCTACATGAAAGAAATGTTTGGCATCGAATCAGAGACGAAGTCGCAATTCCCGGTCGTCGTCGTTCGAAAAGGCAACAAACTCGTCGGCGTCGTCGTCAACGATTTGATCGGTCAACAAGAAATTGTCATGAAACCGCTCGGTACGTATCTTGAAGGGATTCCAGCTATCTCTGGTGCGACCATTCTTGGTGACGGTCGCGTCGCCCTTATCGTAGATAGTAACGATCTCTTTTAAGGAGGAATATTGATGGAACAGAAATGGGTAGTCTTTTCACTTGAAGAAAATACGTATGGGATCGACGTACAGTCGGTCCGTTCAATCGAGCGACTTCAGCCGATCACACGAGTGCCGAACGCACCGTCACATGTGAAAGGGGTCATCAACCTTCGTGGTGTCGTCACGCCGGTCATCGACCTTCGCTTGCGACTCGGCTACGAAGAAATCGAACCAACGGATGAAACGCGCATCCTGATCGCCTCGTTGAATCAAGGAGATGCCGGATTTATCGTCGACCGTGCGAATGAGGTCGTGGAAAGCGACGAAGTACGAATCGAACCGATTCCGGAATCGAGTCGCGATATGCTCTCGGCACATCTGACAGCCATCGCAAAAGGAGAAGATAAACTCTTCTCCTTACTCGATGCGAATGCGTTGTTTGAGGAACAGTATGCTGAGTGAGTTTGAACAAGACCTGTTAAAGGAACTGGGAAATATAGGGTCTGGACATGCGGCGACTGCCTTGTCGGCAATGCTTTCGAAACCGGTGAACATTACCGTGTCTTCTGCCGAAATGGAACCGATCACCTATTTACCAGAGCGAGTCGGCGGTCCGGAACGACATGTTGCCTCGGTCTTGTTGGAATTAGATGGTGATATTCGTGGAATGATCCTCATTTTGTTCGCCGTGGAAGATGCCGAGCAAATGGTTTCGACCTTGATTGGGATGCCATATTCATTTGATTCTTTTGATGAGCTCGGCCAATCGGCTTGGGAAGAGGTCGGGAATATTATGAGCGGTGCTTATGCGCGAGCGCTAGGTGACTGGTTACAGACACCGATTATGATTCAAGTGCCGGCAACGGCCATCGATATGGCAGGTTCGATTGTTGAATTTGTCGTCACGTCTGTACAACCTGAGGAAGACGCGGCGCTCTATATCGACACGACATTTATGATTGATCAAAAAGTAAGTGCAGGACATGTGTTGTTCCTACCAACACATGGGTCGCTCAAACGGATTCAAGAACGGTTGCTTGGCAATGGCTGATGTATTAAAAATCGGCATTGCCGAATGGAAGCAGACGACCGCACCAAATCGGTTACGTACAGCCGGACTCGGGTCATGTGTGGGTGTCATTTTATATGACACCCGCCTCCAATTGGCAGCGATGGCACATGTCATGTTGCCGGACTCGACGATTGCTCGTAAGAACCAGACGATTGAAGTAGGAAAATACGCAGATACAGCCATTGATACACTCGTGCATTCATTGAAACGAGAAGGGGCCACGCGGCTTCAAGCAAAGATGGCAGGCGGCGCTCAGATGTTTCAGTTTAAATATGAGAACGAGGCGATGCGAATCGGTGAGCGAAACGCCGAGGCCATCCGCCAAGCATTAAAAGTCCATCGTATTCCGCTCGTGGCAGAAGATTGTGGCGGACATAACGGGCGGACAATCGAGTTTGATGTCGCAACATCTGTCTTATCGATTCGGACGGTGAGCGTAGGTACGAAAGAACTATAAGGGGGGATCGACATGACGACTCATCTTACACAGTTGTGGGATCGCTGGAATATGGACCGTGATATGGATACAGCAAACGAATTACTAGCACATTACGAGTTTCTCATCCACTACCACGTACAACGGATGATCGTGACGCTTCCAAAGAGCGTCGAACGCGACGAATTGAAAAGTTTGGGTTACATGGGATTGTACGATGCCCTTATGAAATATGATCCAGAGCACAATAATAAATTTGATACGTATGCTGCGTTTCGGATTCGTGGAGCCATTATCGACGGTTTACGAAAAGTGGATTGGTTACCTCGGTCGGTTCGAGAAAAAGTGAAAAAAATCGATCAGGTGGCAGAACAGCTTGAACAGTCGTTACATCGTGCTCCAACGAAGAGCGAGTTAGCTTCGGCATGCGACTTAC
Source organism: Exiguobacterium sp. 8A (assembly GCF_902506275.1). Classification (GTDB taxonomy): domain Bacteria; phylum Bacillota; class Bacilli; order Exiguobacteriales; family Exiguobacteriaceae; genus Exiguobacterium; species Exiguobacterium profundum. The sequence continues at coordinate 346,184 of NZ_LR733630.1, forward strand.
CGATTGCAGAAATCGAACGAACGATGGCGGAAGGGTACTTTGCCAATATGTTGTCGATTGATGAGGCCGTGACGTTGCAAGAAGAAGGAAAAGTCATGTCTGTCACGTATTTCGACCCGGATTCTGAAAAGCCAGAAGATACGTTGTTGCAACGCGAATTGATTGATGTGCTGGCAGCAGAAGTCGACCATTTATCCGAAAAAGAACGACTCGTCGTCTCTTTGTTTTACTTTGACGAACTGACGTTGACGGAGATTGGGGAAGTGCTCGAACTGTCAACATCAAGGATTTCGCAAATTCATTCCAAAGCGTTGAAGACATTAAAACACGCGCTCGGTCGGTCCTATTTAGAAGAAAAGACATCGTAAGGAGATGAACAAGTGTATATTGTATATGTGATCACAGCTTGTTTGGTTGCTTACGGTTTTTTATTCGGCTACCGACAAGTCCAAGCGCTTCAGGAACGAGTCGAACGGCTCGAACGAGAGAAGCAAGAGACCGAAACGTTGCTTCTTTCATTCATGGAGTCGATGAACGACCTCGTTGTTCAAGAACCCGTTGAACGTTCGAACGTGGTTCAACAGGAAGAAGCTTCATCGCTCCCTGTCAATGAGTCCGTTCAAACGGTCGTAGAGGCGACAGAAGAGACGACCCCGTCCGCGTCAATCGACGTGGACGATGTCTTGTTGCGACATTCCGTGCGGGACGCTGCCCGTATCCTCGGAAAAGGCGAGGGCGAGCTTGCGCTTTATGCGAAACTTCGTAAAAAGTGAGAGTTGCCGGATTTCGTGACATATGCTATAGTAATTCTCGGTGTTAAACACATCACACACGTCTCGGGATGATATTCCTCGGTGCCGAAAGGTCGGAATACAACAATGAACGAGGCGGAGGACTTTTTTAAACCACAAGGAGGAAATTTATCATGGCAGTAATTTCAATGAAGCAATTGCTTGAAGCTGGTGTACACTTCGGTCACCAAACACGCCGTTGGAACCCAAAAATGGCGAAATACATCTTCACAGAGCGTAACGGGATCTACATCATCGACCTTCAAAAGACGGTCAAAAAAGTAGACGAAGCTTACAACTTTGTTCGTGAACTCGCGGCAGAAGGCGGAAACGTCCTCTTCGTTGGTACGAAAAAACAAGCTCAAGATACAATCAAAGAGGAAGCAATCCGTTCTGGAATGTTCTTCATTAACGAGCGGTGGTTGGGTGGAACACTCACTAACTTCTCAACAATCAAAAAGCGTATCAACCGCTTGAAGCAACTCGAAAAAATGGAAGAAGACGGCACGTTCGAAGTACTTCCTAAGAAAGAAGTCATCATCTTGAAGAAAGAAATGACTCGTCTTGAGAAGTTCCTCGGCGGAATCAAGGATATGCCTGGTGTGCCTGACGCCCTCTTCATCGTTGACCCACGTAAAGAGCGTATCGCAATCGCGGAAGCTCACAAATTGAACATCCCAATCGTTGCGATTGTCGACACAAACTGTGACCCAGACGAAATCGACTACGTAATCCCAGCGAACGACGATGCAATTCGTGCAGTTAAATTGCTCACTTCTAAGATGGCAGATGCAATCATCGAAGCGAAGCAAGGTGAAGAAGAAGTTGCTGAAGAAGCTGTAGCGACAGAAGCTGAAGCTACAGAAGCTGAGTAATCAGTGAGACAATAGGTGATAAAGGGAAAGCCTTTTATCACCTTTTTTTAGGACATGTAATCAAAAAGCCCTGTGCTTTTTCTTAAAATTCGTTAGTTTTACAAGGAGGAATTTCCGATGGCAGTTACAGCAGCAATGGTAAAAGAACTTCGTGAAAAAACAGGAGCAGGAATGCTTGATTGCAAAAAAGCACTCGTTGAAACAGACGGTGACATGCAAGCAGCAATCGACTTCCTTCGCGAAAAAGGAATCGCTAAAGCAGCAGCAAAAGGTGATCGTATCGCCGCTGAAGGTTTGACAGCAGTAGCAGTTGAAGGCAACAAAGCTGTGCTCGTCGAAATCAACTCAGAAACAGACTTCGTTGCGAAGAACGAGAAGTTCCAAACACTCGTAAACAACGTAGCAAAAGCAGTACTCGCATCAGGCGCAACAACTGCAGAAGCTGCACTCGCGGCTGAGTACGAAGCAGGTAAAACACTTGAAACGTACATTCAAGAAGAAGCTTCTACAATCGGAGAGAAAATCTCACTCCGTCGTGTAGCTGTTCTTGAAAAAGCTGACGATGCAGTATTCGGTACGTACCTCCACATGGGTGGTCGCATCGGGTCAGTCGTTGTAATCGACGGCACATCTGACGAAACAGTTGCTAAAGACGTTGCAATGCACGTTGCTGCAGCACGTCCACTTTACGCGACACGCGATGAAGTATCAGCTGAAGAAATCGACCGCGAGAAGAAAGTCTTGACTGAGCAAGCACTTAACGAAGGCAAGCCTGCTAACATCGTTGAGAAGATGATTGCTGGTCGTATGAACAAGTACTTCGAGGAAATCTGCCTCGTTGACCAAACGTTCGTAAAAGACAGCGACTTCAAAGTTGGTAAGTACGTAGAATCAAAAGGCGGAAAAATCAACTCGTTCGTACGCTTCGAAGTAGGAGAAGGTATGGAGAAACGTGAAGAGAACTTTGCTGAAGAAGTTATGAACCAACTTAAAAAATAATCTGTGTCACAATCAGTGATGCAACTAAAAATGGGAACACGTCTGTATAACCTTGAGTTAGTTCGTTAAGGGAGCGTGTTCCCTTTTTTCAAGCAAGAGGAGGCAAAGTTATGGAACCGAAATATAAACGAATTGTGTTAAAATTGAGTGGAGAAGCGCTCGCTGGAGATCAAGGTTACGGGATCGACCCTAACATTGTAAACTCAATCTCAAGTCAAATTAAAGAATTGATCGAGATGGGTGTAGAAGTCGCCGTTGTTGTAGGTGCCGGAAACATTTGGCGTGGAAAGACGGGTAGTGAACTCGGGATGGATCGGGCAAACGCAGATTACATGGGTATGCTCGCAACTGTATTGAACTCACTTGCTCTTCAAGATAGCCTTGAAACGTACGGTGTCCAAACGCGCGTCCAAACATCAATTGAAATGCGACAAGTTGCTGAACCATACATTCGTCGTCGCGCAATGCGTCATCTTGAAAAAGGACGCGTCGTTATCTTTGCGGCCGGCACAGGAAACCCATATTTCTCAACGGACACGACAGCTGCTCTCCGTGCGGCTGAAATCGAAGCTGATGTCATCTTAATGGGTAAAAACAATGTGGACGGCGTCTATTCAGCTGATCCGAAATTGGACGCGACGGCAGTGAAGTACGATACGTTGTCTTATCTTGACGTCTTAAAGGATGGACTTCAAGTCATGGACTCGACAGCAACGTCACTTTGTATGGACAACCACATTCCATTGATTGTATTCTCATTGCTTGAAGAAGGTAACATTAAACGTGTCGTTCTCGGGGAACATATCGGGACGGTAGTAGGAGGAGTCAATTCATGAGTGTCAAAGAAGTATTGAAAACAGCTGAAGAAAAAATGGAAAAAGCGCATTCTTCACTTAAACGTGATTTTGGAACGCTTCGCACTGGCCGTGCCAGCGCATCGATTTTGGATCCTGTCCAAGTTGATTACTATGGTGTCCCAACACCACTCAATCAAGTGGCAAACATCAATACACCAGAAGCGCGCCTACTTTTGATTCAACCATGGGATAAGTCAATGGTTTCTGAAGTAGAGAAAGCGATTCAAAAGGCAGACCTCGGCTTGTCTCCATCATCTGACGGTACGGTCATTCGTTTGGCGATTCCTGCATTGACGGAAGAACGTCGTAAAGAATTAGTTAAAGTCACGAAAAAATACGCAGAAGAAGCGAAAGTCGCTGTCCGTAACGTTCGTCGTGACGCAAATGAAAACTTGAAGAAACTCGAGAAAGATGGCGAGTTAACAGAAGACGATCTCCGCGGATATGCAGATGACGTTCAAACGTTGACGGATTCGTATATCAAGAAGATTGATGAATCTGCAGCAATTAAAGAAAAAGAAATCATGGAAGTGTAATCACGGAAGTGGTATACCAAAAAGCTGTGTGGGGACCCTTTTTCTGAGAGGGTCCTTCTTTCATACAATCAGGAGGATAACAGAATGTTTAAATGGGTGAATCCTAAAACGAAAATCGAGGCGGAGTTAAGTGTTCCTGAGCACGTAGCCATCATTATGGATGGAAATGGACGCTGGGCCAAAAAACGTGGTCTCCCTCGCATCATGGGTCACCGGGAAGGGATGAAGTCCATCCGGGAAGCGGTACGAACAGCACAAGAACTCGGGATTCGGTCTCTGACGCTTTATGCGTTCTCTACAGAGAATTGGACTCGTCCGGAAGAGGAAGTCTCATTCTTGATGAAACTGCCGAAACAGTTTTTGGAGACCGATTTGAAAGAACTCCACGAACAGAATGTACGAGTGCTCGTTGCGGGAGATACGTCAAAACTCCCACGAGAGACACGAGAAGCCGTTAACGAGGCGAGAGAACGGACCGTTGCGAACACAGGGTTGAATCTTGTCTTCGCACTCAACTACGGGGGACGGGATGAGCTCGTTCAAGCGATGCGCAGCATTGCAGGAGACGTTCAGTCCGGTTTGGTTCAGGCAGACGACATCGATGACCGTATGATTGGTGAACGGCTCATGACACACGTCCAAGACGTGGATCTCGTTATTCGGACGAGCGGGGAACAACGACTCTCTAACTTTTTATTATGGCAAAGCGCGTATGCTGAACTTCATTTCACAGAAGTATTGTGGCCGGAATTTAAGCGTGAGCATTTTGTAGAAGCGATTGAATCATACAACGCGCGCACGCGACGTTTTGGTGGGGTGTAACATGAAGACACGTATTATTACAGGACTATGGGCAGGAGCCATCTTCATCACGGTAATTGCGCTTGGAGGAAATGCATTTGTTTCATTGATGGGGATTTTAGCACTCATCGGATTGAGTGAATTCACGTTGATGCGACAGCATAAGCTGTTGGCGTTTCCGTTCTTGGTGACAGCGCTCCTCGTGGCGTTCCCATTCCTCTTATTATTGATTGAGAATCAGGTTGTCACGGATGAACTTCCGTTCTCGATTGAACAATGGCTCGTCTTAGGGCTCGTACTGTTGCTGTTTTGGACAGTGGTCACGAAAAATCGGTTCACGTATGAAGACGCTAGTTTTTACTTCGTCTCAGCGGTCTATTTGGTCGTCGGTTTCTCTAGTTTTGCGTTAGTCCGGCTCTCTGAGGACGGTCTATCGAAAGTGTTGCTGATCTTGTTTATGATTTGGGCGACGGACTCGGGAGCATATTTTACCGGAAAGGCATTCGGAAAAGCCAAATTATGGCCATCGATTAGTCCGAACAAGACGATTGAAGGGGCGATTGGGGGCATTGTGTCTGCGATTGTACTCGGTATCATCTTCGTCTGGATTGATCCGATTTTGCCGATAATTGAGGTCGTCATTTTAGCGATTGTCGTGGCGGTAGTCGGACAGCTCGGAGATTTGGTGCAGTCTGCTTATAAGCGCCAGTATGGAGTCAAAGATTCGGGTCACCTGTTACCAGGACATGGTGGCATTTTAGACCGGTTTGATAGTATGATTGCGGTCTTTACCGTCATTTGGGTGTTTAATCTGCTTTAAAAAGGAGTGTCGAAATGAAGCGAATTAGCTTAATTGGTGGGACTGGTTCGATTGGCGTTCAAACTTGTGACGTCATCGAACAGCACCCCGACCTGTTTGAACTTGAGGCGTATGCGTTCGGAACGAACGTCGATGTCGCCACGGAATGGATCAATCGACTTAGACCAAAATATGTGTCGGCAACGAGTATCGAAGTACTCGAGCAGTTGAAGCCACGTCTTACATATGAACCTCTCTATTTTATTGGACCGGAGGGGCTGAAGGAGTGTGCGACGGCAGAAAGGGCTGACATCGTCGTGACGGCAGTCGTTGGAGCAGTTGGACTCGAACCGACGCTTGCGGCGATTCAAGCAGGGAAAGATATTGCACTCGCCAACAAGGAAACACTCGTTACCGCAGGACATCTTGTCAAAGCGGCCGTGAAAGAACATGGGGTCAACCTATTGCCTGTCGACAGTGAACACTCCGCGATTTATCAATGTTTGAACGGGGAACGAAGAGAAGATGTATCAAAGATTATTCTAACGGCTTCAGGAGGTAGTTTCCGTGATCGTTCACGTGATGAGCTGGCTGATGTGACTGTTGAAGACGCACTGAATCATCCGAACTGGTCAATGGGAGCAAAAATCACAATCGATTCGGCGACGATGTTCAACAAAGGCTTGGAAGTCATCGAGGCACACTGGCTGTTCGATATCGATTATAATGATATTGAAGTCATCTTGCATCGTGAATCGATTATTCATTCGATGGTCGAATTTAAAGATGCTGCCGTGATGGCCCAGCTTGGAAACCCGGATATGCGTGGTCCGATCCTTTATGCGCTATCGGGACCGAAGCGGCTTGAAATCGAGGGGAATAAGCGGTTAAACTTGAAGGAAATCGGAAAGCTGCATTTTGAAGAGGCTGATTTCAATCGTTACCCGGCACTCCGGTTAGCGTTCGAAGCAGGAAGAGCCGGTGGTTCCATGCCGACCGTCTTGAATGCAGCCAATGAAGTGGCAGTGGACCTATTCTTGAACGGTCAGATCACGTTTTTAGAGATTGAACGACTCGTCGAAGAAGCGATGGCTCGACATGAGGTCATTGCCGAGCCGACGCTCGCACAAATTCTAGAAGTTGACCGAGCAGTACGTCAACAGATTCAGCAAGGAATTGAAGGTGGGGAATAAATCATGACGACTTTTATCGCCATCGTTTTGATGTTTGGCGTTCTCATTTCGGTACACGAATGGGGACACCTCGTCATGGCGAAACGGGCAGGCATTCTCTGTCACGAGTTTGCAATCGGATTCGGTCCAAAAATTGTTTCATTCCGTAAAAATGAAACGCTCTATACCATTCGTCTTTTACCAATCGGTGGCTACGTCAAAATGGCCGGAGAAGATTTTGAACCGATTGAAGTCCGAGCGGGTCAGCATGTCGGACTTCGTCTCACTGAACAGGGGACGGTCGATCGTGTCTACTTCCAACCGGACACGGCTACAGATGTCCATGTCGTCGGAACCGTCGATAAGTTCGATTCGACACATGAGTTGAAAGTTCAACTTCTCATCGATGAGGAAGTGCGGGTCTATTCATTAGAGCGAGACACACTCCTTGTCGACCAAGGGATGGAAATTCAAATTGCACCGTATGATCGAACGTTTGGGGCCCAGTCGGTTTGGAAGCGTGTCTTGGCCATCGCAGCCGGTCCGGCGATGAACTTTGTCTTGGCGTTCATCTTGCTCATTATTGTTGGGGTCGTTCAAGGAACCCCAACGAACGATGGTCAAATCGGTACGGTTCAACCGGATTCAGCCGCTGATGAGGCTGGTTTGATGAGTGGGGATGAAATCGTCTCGATTGAAGGCGAGCCGATTACCGATTGGCTCGACTTGCGATCTGCTTTAGAAGACCGCGCGGACACCCCTACGGAAGTCACGTATGTCCGTGATGGAGAGGAAGCAACTGTCACCCTTACACCACAAGCAGTCGAACAAAACGGAGAGACGGTCGGGATTCTTGGTGTCACGAACGCGCTCGAACGATCACCGGTCAAAGCCGTGACGACGGGGGCGGAAACGACATGGACGATGTCGACGCTGATTTTCTCTGCGGTCGGTGATTTGGTGACAGGACAAGTCGGTGTCGATCAACTAGCAGGTCCGGTCGGGATTGTACGGATGACAGATGAAGTAGCGGCGAGCGGTTTGATCATGCTGTTGAATTGGACAGCGCTTCTCTCCGTCAACCTTGCCATCTTCAACTTGCTCCCATTGCCAGCGTTAGACGGAGGACGTTTGATTTTCCTCTTGTTCGAAGCGGTACGCGGACGTCCAATCGATCCGAAAAAGGAAGGATTCGTCCACTTTATCGGATTCGCACTCTTGATGATTTTAATGTTGATTGTCACTTGGAACGACATTCAATCATTCTTTAAATAAGCTGTTTGTAGAGAAGGGAAACGTTGAACTGTATGAAACAATCTAGATTGCTCATGCCTACATTGAGAGAAGTGCCGGCTGACGCGGAAGCGGTCAGCCATCAACTCCTCGTCCGTGGAGGATTCATCCGTCAAAATGCGGCAGGAATTTATTCTTATCTTCCACTCGGACATAAAGTGTTACACAACATCCAAACGATCATCCGCGAAGAGATGAATCGTGCCGGAGCTCAAGAGCTATTGATGCCTGCCATCCAACCGGCAGAACTTTGGGAAGAGACAGGACGATGGGGCATTTACGGTCCTGAGTTGATGCGCTTGACGGACCGTCATGACCGTCGCTTCGCACTCGGTGCGACACACGAAGAATTGATTACATCGATCGTCCGAGATGAGCTCAACTCGTATAAAAAACTTCCGATGAACTTGTACCAGATTCAAACGAAGTATCGTGATGAGCGTCGACCACGTTTTGGATTGCTGCGCGGACGCGAATTCTTGATGAAAGACGCCTATTCATTCCACGCGACACAAGAAGACTTAGATGAAGAATATACAAACATGTATAATGCGTACTCACGTATCTTCGACCGTACAGGACTGAAGTATCGTCCGGTCGTCGCAGACTCTGGGGCAATCGGCGGGAAAGACACGCATGAATTCCAAGCGCTTGCGGATATTGGTGAAGATACAATTGTCTACACGGACACGTCGAACTATGCGGCGAATATCGAGATGGCCGAAACGCTCGACCGTTATGAGATGCAACAAACTGACGTTCGGCCGCTCGAAAAAGTGAACACGGAAGAAAATCGTACGATTGAGGACGTGGCGGCATTCTTGAATGTGGACCCGAAGACGACAATCAAATCTGTCTTGTTTAACGTGGATGGCGAAACCGTCATGGCAATCGTTCGTGGCGACCACGAAGCGAATGAAGTCAAAGTGAAGAACGCACTCGGTGGACTCGACATTCAACTTGAAGAAGAAGCGAAAATCGTTGAGTTATTCAACTGTGCACCAGGTACACTCGGACCGATTAACGCTCCAGTCAAAGTCGTTGCCGACTATGCGGTCAAATACTTAGTGGATGCTGTCTGTGGTGCTAACGAGGCGAACACACACTACACGGGTGTAAATGCTGCGCGCGACCTTGCCGAGATGACATACCACGATTTACGTTTCGTTGTCGAAGGCGATTTGGCACCGGATGAGTCCGGTCCGGTTCGTTTTGCTCGTGGGATTGAAGTGGGACAAGTATTTAAACTCGGAACACGATATTCAGAAGCGATGGGTGCGACATTCCTCAACGAAGAGGGTCGTGCCGAACCACTCATCATGGGTTGCTACGGCATTGGGGTGTCACGCACACTTTCAGCCATCGTCGAACAACATCACGACGAGCGTGGAATCATTTGGCCACGTAACGTAGCGCCGTTCGATCTCCATTTGATTGCAATCAACGCAAAAGATGAGACGCAAGTCGAGTTGGCGAACCGTCTTTATGAAGAGCTCGGTCAAACATACGATATCTTGTTCGACGACCGGAAAGAACGTGCGGGCGTCAAGTTTGCCGATGCAGATTTGATCGGACTCCCGATTCGCGTGAACGTCGGGAAAAAAGCTGGCGAAGGCATCGTTGAAGTGAAAGTACGTGCAACAGGTGAAGTGATTGAAACATCAATCGATGAATTGAAAGAAGTCATCGCTTCAAAATTTAGCGAAGTTCATTAATGGATGAAGGTGACAGCGGAAGCGGTCACCTTCATTTGTCGAATTGGCATAAAGGGGGAAAGACGGACCCGTGGAAGCAAATCAAAAGATGCAATTATTATTAAGTGACCTTGGGATCACGACCGAGACGGACCTGTTTGATCAGGCCGAACTCTCACGACTCGTCGTCAATAAGAAGCGACGGACGTGGACGTTCTATTTTTCATTTCCAGCAGTATTGCCATACGACGTGCATCAATTGTTCATGAGTCGACTAGAAAGCCGTTATGCAACGTTTGCGGATGAGGTGTACGCTCGGTTCTCGACAGTAGCGGGTGGGAGCGAACAAGACTATATCGACTATTGGCCACGAATCGTCAGCGAGTTGAGCCAAGTATCTGGCGCGATGCGCAATTATTTCGGCTCCGTTTCGCCACGATTCGAGCAGAACAAACTTATGATTCCGGTGCGTTCCGCACCTGAGGCGAGTTATGTGGACAAAGAGCTCTGTCAAGAAGTACAGGCGCTCTATAGTGCCTATGGGTTCACGAAAAAACCGTGTCAGGCTCAATTTTCGGAAGACGCTGAGGCAAATCAAGCCCTTCGCGAACAGGTCGTTCAAGAAGATATCGAACAAGCGAAAATGGCACTGGCTGCCCAATTCGCCAAGGCAACAGAAACGAACGACGAACCGATTACAGAAATCCGGATGGGTGCGCTCATTAAAGATGAGATTGTCCCAATCAAGACGATTATCGAGGAAGAACGACGTGTCGCGATTCGTGGACTCGTCTTCTCAGCAGAGCGCAAAGAGTTGAAGAGTGGTAAGAAACTATTCACGTTCAAGATGACGGATTACACAGACTCATTGATTGTGAAGGTATTTGCACGCGATGACGATGACGACCGTATGCTTAGTGCCGTCAAAAAAGGGATGTGGATTCAAACGGCCGGTCGGGTCGAAGATGATTCGTTCATGCGCGAACTATGTATGATGGCATCTCAACTTCAAGAAGTAAAAGTAGAACCACCACGTGACGAATGGGAAGGTGAGAAACGCGTCGAACTTCACGCGCATACGCAGATGAGCCAAATGGATGCCGTCACAAATGTCTCGTCGCTCGTCGCTCGTGCCGCAAAATGGGGACACCGTGCCATTGCCATAACCGACCATGCTGGAGTTCAGGCGTTCCCGGAAGCGTATTATGCCGGGAAGAAAAATGATATCAAAGTGTTATACGGAGTCGAGGCGAACGTCGTCAACGATGGTGTCCCTGTCGCTTATCATGCGACCGATGTGGCATTGGATGATGCGACATACGTCGTCTTCGACGTCGAGACGACGGGACTTTCTGCCGTCTACAATAAAATCATCGAACTCGCTGGGGTTAAAATCAAGGACGGAGAAATCATTGACCGGTTTGAGGCGTTCGCCGACCCGAAACATGACTTGTCAGCGACCACCATCGAATTGACAGGGATCACGGATGACATGGTCCAAGGTCAACCGGACCCGGAAGTGATCACGAAACAGTTCGTCGAGTGGTGTGGCGACAGCATTCTCGTTGCCCATAACGCGTCATTCGACATGGGCTTCCTCGAGGCGACACTCCGTAGTGGTGGGCATGAACCGGACGATTACCCGGTCATCGACACGCTCGAACTTGCTCGAACGTTGATGCCGACGTTGAAGAATCATCGACTCAATACACTCGCGAAGCGATTCGATATCGAACTGACACAACATCACCGTGCCATTTACGATGCGGAAGCAACGGCGTATTTGCTCATGAAGTTACTCGATCTCGCTAAGCAGATGTTCGAAATGACGACACATCGCTCGTTGAACGCGAAAGTCGGCAGTGACGTGTCGAAGATTCGTCCGTTCCATGCGACCATCTACGCGAAAAACAAAAAGCCAGGACTTCGTCATTTATACGAGCTCATCTCCTTATCTCACATCGATTACTTGTATCGGATGGCACGCATGCCACGTTCCGAGCTTGTGAAACGGCGAGAAGGATTATTGATTGGTTCGGCTTGTGATAACGGGGAGATTTTTGACGCCGCCTTGAACAAGTCGGATGATGAACTCGAGAAGATGATGTCATTTTATGACTTTATCGAGATTCATCCCCCGGCACTCTACCACCATTTGATTGACAAAGAGATTGTGACGAATGAATTAGAACTCCGCGAAATCATTAAGCGCATCATTCGTGTCGCCGAGAAGGCCGAGTTACCGGTTTGTGCGACAGGGAATGTGCACTATCTAGATCGGTCCGACCGGTCTTATCGCGAAATCTTGATTCGTACACAAGGTGGGGCAAACTTCATCAATACGCGTAAGGAATTACCACATGCGCACTTCCGGACGACAAAAGAAATGATGGAAGAGTTCAAGTTTTTAGGTGACGATTTAGCGCGTGAAATCGTCATCACGAATCCGAATGCAATCGCCGATCAGATTGAGTCGATTCAAATCATCCCGGATGATTTGTACACACCTAAAATTGAAGGGGCAGATGATGAGGTTCGGAATATGAGCTACGACATGGCTCGCTCCATCTATGGAGACGAGTTGCCTGAAATCGTGGAGGCGCGTCTTGAGAAAGAGCTCAAATCGATTATCGGTCACGGGTTCGCCGTCATTTATTTGATTTCGCATAAACTCGTTAAAAAATCACTCGATGATGGATATCTGGTCGGTTCGCGGGGGTCGGTCGGGTCGAGTCTCGTCGCAACGATGACGGAAATCACTGAAGTCAACCCGCTACCGCCTCACTACGTCTGTCCGAACTGTCAGCACTCACATTTCTTTAATGATGGATCGGTCGGTTCGGGGTATGACTTGCCAGACAAGGAGTGTCCGGAGTGCGGCACGTGGTACAAAAAAGACGGTCATGATATTCCTTTCGAGACATTCCTTGGTTTCAAAGGGGACAAAGTACCGGATATCGACTTGAACTTCTCAGGTGAATATCAACCGCATGCCCACGCCTATACAAAAGTACTGTTCGGAGAAGAATACGTCTATCGTGCCGGGACAATCGGAACGATTGCCGACAAAACGGCTTATGGATACGTGAAAGGCTATGCGACCGAGAACGATAAGATTTACCGGAACGCCGAAGTCGACCGTCTCGTTTCTGGGGTCACCGGTGTAAAAAGGACGACGGGGCAACACCCAGGGGGTATCATCGTCGTACCGGACTATATGGACATCGCGGATATCTCCCCGATTCAATATCCGGCGGATGACAATTCGTCTGAATGGAAGACGACTCACTTCGACTTCCACTCCATCCATGACAACTTATTGAAACTTGATATTCTCGGGCATGATGACCCGACCGTCATCCGGATGTTACAGGATTTGTCTGGTATCGATCCAAAGACGATTCCGACAGATGACCCGACAGTCATGAAGATTTTTTCTTCACCAGAAGTGCTTGGGGTGACACCAGAACAGATTGAATCGAAAACCGGGACGCTCGGGATTCCAGAATTCGGGACGAAATTCGTTCGTCAGATGCTTGAAGAGACAAAACCGTCGACGTTCTCGGAGCTCGTTCAAATTTCCGGTCTATCCCACGGAACAGACGTTTGGCTCGGGAACGCGAACGAATTGATTTATAACGGGACGTGCGAACTGAAGGATGTGATTGGTTGTCGAGATGACATCATGGTCTATCTGATTTACGCGGGCCTCGAACCGTCATTCGCCTTTAAAATCATGGAATCCGTCCGGAAAGGGAAAGGGCTAACGGAAGAGATGGAGTCCGAGATGCGAGAGAATGACGTGCCGGAATGGTATATCTCGTCTTGTAAGAAAATCAAGTACATGTTCCCGAAAGCACACGCGACTGCCTACGTGTTAATGGCGGTCCGGATTGCATACTTTAAAGTACATCATCCGATTCTGTACTACGCGACGTACTTTACCGTTCGAGCGGGAGATTTTGACTTATCCGCGATGATCAAAGGTCCCCAGGCCGTTCGTAAGGCGATGTCGGATATTCGAGAAAAAGGGTTCGATGCGACAGCGAAGGATAAAGGGCTACACACGGTCCTCGAACTTGCGCTCGAAATGCTCGAGCGGGGAATGAAGTTCCAAAACATCGACTTGTATCGGTCGAGTGCGACAGAGTTCTTGATTGAAGACAATACGCTGATTCCACCTTTCAACGCGGTCGATGGACTGGGAACGAATGCGGCAAAAGCGATTGTCGAAGCAAGGGAAGAAGGACAGTTCCTTTCGAAAGAAGATTTGCGGAAACGTGCGAAACTTTCGAAAACGGTCATCGAGACACTCGATACGATGAAATGTCTCGAAGGTCTGCCTGATGAGAACCAACTCTCATTCTTTGATTTTGGGGTGTAAGTTGCGATTTATCGGGAAAATATGATATATTAGTATCGAACAAAGTTGGATACTACGACGGAAAGGAGTAGGGAACCCTACTCCTTTCTTGTATGTAAAAGCCAGAAGGAGGGATGAGAGTGTCCAAAATAACAGAAGTCGTTGAATCGATTGCGTTGCCGATCGTAGAACGAGAAAACATGGAATTGGTCGATGTGGAATTTGTTAAGGAAGGTCCAGACTGGTTCTTGCGCGTCTATATCGATAAGCCGGGGGGCGTCGATTTGGACGATTGCGTCAATATCAATGAACAGCTCTCGGAAAAACTAAACGAAACCGATCCGATTGAACAGGCTTATTATCTTGATGTCTCGAGTCCTGGTGCGGAGCGTCCGCTGAAAAAGCCGAGCGATTTTGAACGTGCGGTAGGCAAAAATGTCTACATGAAAACGTTCGCTCCGATCGATGGTGCCAAAGAGTTTGAAGGAATTTTGACGGCATATGATGGGGAAACGGTCGTGATCGAGACACGCATCAAGACAAGAAAAAAAGCGGTATCGCTACCGGTTGACAAAATTGCACAAGCCCGCTTAGCGGTCACGTTTAGTTAAGGAGAGGGAAGAAGATGGGTCCACAATTACTCACTACAATCGATCAGATTGCCAAAGAAAAAGGAATCGACAAAAATATCATTATCGATGCACTCGAACAAGCGCTCATTTCTGCGTATCGCCGCAACGTGGCGAACCCGAACGAGCACGTGAAAGTCGAGTTTGATCAGGTGACGGGGGATATCCGTGTCTACGCTTTGTTAGAAGTCGTAGAGCGCCTCACGCAACCGGACCAACAGCTCTCACTCGAAGAAGCACATGAAATCGATCCGAACTATGAGCTCGGCGATTTCCATAAAGAAGAAGTCACACCGAGTGATTTCGGACGTGTCGCGGCGATGACGGCAAAACAAGTCGTCACACAGAAGATGCGTGAAGCGGAACGCGAACGCATCTACAACCACTTCGCTGACAAAGAAGATGAAATCATGACAGGGATCGTGGAGCGTTTTGACCCACGCAACCTGTATATCGGTCTCGAAAACAACATTGAAGCTGTATTGACACCGAATGAACAGATGCCGAACGAGTCATACCAAATTCATGATCGCATCAAAGTATACGTGACAAAAGTAGATTCAACGACGAAAGGTTCAGGTGCAGCGATTCAAGTTTCGCGTACGCATCCGGGACTTTTGCGCCGTTTGTTCGAACTCGAAGTTCCAGAGATTTCAAACGGAACAGTTGATGTGATGTCAGTATCGCGTGAAGCGGGTGACCGTTCGAAAATCGCTGTACATTCGGATATCGTCGACCCAGTCGGCGCTTGTGTCGGACCGAAAGGACAACGTGTTCAAACAATCGTCGACGAATTGAACGGCGAGAAAATTGATATCGTCCGTTGGTCTGAAGACCCGAAAGAGTTCGTTCGTAATGCACTCAGCCCGGCTCAGGTCGTTGCGGTATATGTCAACGAGCCAGCAAAATCGACGACAGTCGTCGTACCGGACTATCAATTGTCACTCGCGATCGGGAAACGTGGTCAAAACGCCCGTCTCGCTGCGAAATTGACAGGATGGAAAATCGATATCAAGAGTGAAACGGATGCCGAAGCACTTGATTTGTTCGATACGTTCGCTGAAAAAGTTGAATCAGAACCAGAAATTGTTCAAAATGAAGTAGAACAAGACTTATCAGATGCTACAGTTGAAATGACTGCGGTGAAAGAAGAGGAATGACCATGAAGCAAAAGAAACTTCCTTTGCGTAAGTGTGTGGTCACACAAGAAATGCTCCCGAAAAAAGAATTGATTCGTGTCGTTCGGACGCCTGAAGGTGACGTGGTCATCGATCAGACGGGTAAAGTGAACGGTCGTGGCGCATACTTATCAAAAGATATCGAAGTCGTCCGTCAAGCAGAGAAAAAACGGACGCTCGACCATCACTTGAAAGTAAAGACGAGCGACGACTTGTATGAACAGTTGAAAGCTGTCGCAGGTGGCGAATCATGAGCCAGTGGGAATCATTGTTAGGCCTTGCTGCTCGAGCGAGGAAAGTAACGATGGGAGAAGAGTTTGTATTAAAGGATGTACGAGCGGGTCGTGCCAAGCTCGTCATTCTAGCCGGAGATGCAGGTGCCTCGACGAAAAAACGAGTCACTGACAAATGTGCGTCTTATCAAGTGCCATTGATTGAAGTGAGCGATCGCTATACAATCGGGGCTGCACTCGGTAAAGACATGCGTGTCGTCGTATCGGTGACAGAATCCGGATTTGCGAACAAGCTTAAGCAACTTCTCTCTTAACTATTAACGGAGGTGGATGCTTTGGGAAAACGCGTCTATGAATTTGCAAAAGAACAGAATGTAACGAGTAAACAAGTCATTACTCAATTAGAAAAATTGAACAAACCGGTGAAAAACCATATGGCCGTCCTCGATGAGGAAACGGTAAAACAATTGGACCGTGTGTTCAATCCTGAAAAATATCGTGCTGAAAAACAAGCGGAAGCGAAAGCGACGTCAACATCGAATGAGCCGAAGCAAGAGAAAAAAGAAGCACAATCGCCACGTCCACAAGCGGGACAACAGAACCGTGGTGGTCAAAACAATCGCGGTGGACAAAATCGTAACGACAACCGAAACAACGACCCACGCAATAAAAAACGTGGAAAAGGGAAAGGCAAAGGCAAGCCGGTAAAAGCGGCTGTGCCACAAGAAGCCGATCCAAACTCGAAGACAAGTCAGCGTAAAGCAGCGCGTCTCGCGCAAGAGGCAGAGATGGGCAACGTCATCAAGTATGACGATGTACTCAGCGTGTCTGACCTTGCTTCAAAAATGAACAAAAAGCCAAACGAAATCATCATGAAGTTGATGGGTCTCGGTGTCATGGCAACTATCAACCAAACGCTTGATGATGAAACGGTTGAATTACTCGCTGCAGAATTCGGCTTTGAGGTTGAAAAAGAAGTTGTTGTCGATGAGACAGACTTTGAAACAGTTGAGATCGACTTCTCACAATATGACCTTGAAGAACGTCCAGCTGTCGTTACCATCATGGGTCACGTCGACCACGGGAAAACGACACTTCTTGACTCGATTCGTAACACGAAAGTCGTCGCAGGAGAAGCGGGCGGAATCACGCAGCACATCGGTGCTTACCAAGTTGAAGTCAACGATAAGAAAATCACATTCCTCGATACACCAGGTCACGCAGCCTTCACAACGATGCGCGCCCGCGGTGCCGAAGTGACAGATATCGCGATCATCGTCGTTGCGGCTGACGATGGCGTCATGCCACAAACAGAGGAAGCAATCTCGCACGCCAAGGCAGCGAACGTTCCAATCATCGTGGCAGTCAACAAAATGGACAAAGAAGGGGCAAACCCTGACCGTGTCAAACAAGAGTTGACAGAGTTCGGTCTCATCCCTGAAGAGTGGGGCGGCGAAACAATCTTCGTTCCGATTTCTGCCATCAAAGGCGAAGGGATCGATGAATTGCTCGAGATGATTCTTCTCGTTTCTGAAGTCGAAGAATATAAATCGACACCAGACATGCCAGCTCGTGGTTCAGTCATCGAGGCGAAACTCGACAAAGGACGTGGACCGGTCGCGACACTTCTCGTTCAACACGGTACACTTCGAATCGGAGATTCAATCGTCGTCGGTAGCACGTTCGGTCGTGTCCGTGCGATGGTCAACGATATCGGTCGCCGTGTGAAACAAGTCGGACCATCTACACCGATTGAAATCACTGGTTTGAACGACGTTCCACAAGCGGGTGACCAGTTCATCGTCTTCGAAGATGAGAAGAAAGCACGTGCAATCGGGGAAAAACGTTACCAACGTTACCTTGAGTCACAGCGTCGTGAGTCGGCGAAAGTAAGTCTTGATGATTTGTTCAGCCGCATTCAAGAAGGTGAAGTGAAAGACTTGAACGTCATCATCAAAGCAGACGTTCAAGGGTCAGCCGAAGCATTGGCTGGTTCACTCCGCAAGATTGATGTCGAAGGCGTCAAAGTTAACATCGTTCACCAAGGTGTCGGTGCAATCACGGAAGGTGACGTCATCCTCGCTTCAGCTGCGAATGCTGTCATCATCGGATTCAACGTCCGTCCTGATGGAAACGCACGTTCGATGGCGGAACAAGAGAACGTTGAAATGCGTCTCCACCGCATCATCTACAATGCAATCGAAGAAATCGAGAGCGCGATGAAAGGGATGCTTGACCCAGAGTTCGTGGAAGAAATCACAGGTCAAGTCGAAGTCCGTGACGTCTTCAAAGTTTCGAAAGTCGGTGCGATTGCAGGTTGTTATGTGACAGAAGGTAAAATCACACGTGACGCCGGTGTCCGTGTCATTCGTAACGGAATCGTGATTTACGAAGGTAAACTCGATACGCTTCGTCGTTTCAAAGATGACGTGAAAGAAGTTGCGACTGGTTATGAGTGTGGGATTAAAGTAGAGAAATTTGATGACATCAAAGTAGACGATGTCATTGAAGCGTTCGTCATGAAAGAAGTCGAACGTAAATAATGTGAGGAGGGATCACGTATGAAAATTCGTGCCCAACGTGTTGCCGAGCAAATGCGTAAAGAAATAACAGATGTCTTGTTACGGGAAGTCAGTGACCCGCGTACAAAAAACGCTACGATTACGAGCGTTGATGTGACAGGTGACTTACAGCAAGCAACAGTCTATTATACGGTGCTTGGTGATGAGGAAGATGTGAAAGCAGAAACGCAAGCTGGTCTCGATAAGGCGAAAGGGTTTATCCGTCGCGAAATCGGGAATCGCATCCGTCTTCGGAAAACACCAGAGATCTCGTTTGAATATGATTCTTCAGTCGCATATGGTAGCCATATCGATTCGTTGATTCGTGATTTGAACAAAGATTAATAATTTGAAAGGGGAGACGTCGTTCTCCCTTTTTTTATATGGAGGGATGAAATTGGAACCGAACGGAGTGCTCGTACTCGATAAAGATGCTGGCATGACGAGTCATGACTGCGTATTTAAATTACGAAAATTGTTCCAGACGAAAAAGGTCGGTCACACAGGTACGCTTGACCCGGAAGTGACAGGCGTATTGCCCATCTGTTTAGGGCGCGCCACGAAGCTGTCACGTTTTATCACAGATGAAGGGAAGCGTTACGTGGCCGAGGTGACGATTGGTACCGCCACGATGACCGAGGACGCGCATGGCGAGGTCGTCGCGCAGAAGTCAGTCACACCGAACGATTTGGATGCAACCCGGATTGACGAGGCGATGCGCCAATTGACAGGGAGGATTGAACAAATCCCGCCGTACTACTCGGCGGTCAAAGTAAATGGGAAGAAGTTGTACGAGTATGCTCGGAAAGGGCAGACCGTCGAACGACCTCGGCGGACGGTCGAGATTCATCGTCTGGAGCGGACGAGTGAATTGATATTCGAAGCGGACGTCTGTCGATTCCGAATGGAAATCGACTGTGGGAAAGGGACGTATATTCGAACGCTCGCCGTTCAGATTGGGGAGAAACTCGGTTACCCTGCCCATATGAGCGAACTCAGACGGACGAGCTCAGGAACGTTTGATGAAGCGACCGCGGTAACACTCGGAACGCTTCAAACACTTGAAACGGTCGAGGAGCGAATGGCGCATGTCATTCCTCTCGAAGATGTGATCAAACGCTGGCCAATGATCACCATTCCAAAGAATCGGGAACGCTATATTCGCAACGGCGGGAAGCTGAACGGCGTTTCGCTCGAATTTGAGTTATTTACTGTCTATAATGAAGAAGGAATCCCTCTTGCTTTATATCGAAGACAAGAAGGAACGACAGACGCTACAGTCGAGGTCATGTTGGCTATCGACTAAGGGGGAATTTGACAGTATGGAAACAAAACATCTCACTTATCCAGAAACACCCGACGTGTATCCATCCATTATGGTACTCGGTTTCTTCGACGGTGTTCATAAAGGGCATCAAGCTGTAATCAATCATGCCAAACGCGTGGCAGCGGAGCACAACCTGCCGGTGACGGTCGTCACGTTCGATCCTCATCCGAAACAAGTACTCTCCAATAAACCGGATGCGGTCCGCTATATTACACCGCTGTCCCGGAAACTGAAGCGCATCGAAGCGCTCGGGGTAGAGCGTTGCCTCGTCTTGACATTCACAAAAGAATTGGCCAATTTGTCCCCGCAACAGTTTGTCGATGATTATTTGATCGGTGCCGGAGCCGTGCACGTGACAGCTGGTTTTGATTACTCGTATGGAAAGTTTGGAGAAGGGACGATGGAGACACTTCCGTACCATTCGCGTGACCAATTCACGACGTCTGTTGTCACAGAGCAGACGATGGATGGGGAAAAAGTGTCATCTACCCGCATCCGTAAACTCTTGGCAAAGGGACAGGTCGATGCCGCACATGAACTCCTCGGTACGCCATACGTGATCTGTGGCGAAGTCATTCACGGTGATGCGAGAGGGCGTACAATCGGTTTCCCGACTGCGAACGTGTTGATGGACGCTTCGTACGTCATGCCACGATTGGGCGTATACGCGACTCGAGTCACGCTACCGGACGGACGGATGTTCCACGCGATGACGAATGTTGGACGTCGTCCGACGTTTTATGAGACGGGATCGGTCTCTGTTGAGAGCCATCTCTTCGACTTCTCCGAGGATTTATATGGACAAGTCATCGAAATCGAGTGGATCCAATATATTCGGAATGAACGCGCGTTCGATGGGTTGGATGCATTGGTCGCTCAACTAAAAGAAGATGAGGTGGCAGCTCGTTCAATCCTATCTTGACTTTCAAGAGCGGGTACGCTATCCTTGTCAAGTACGCAAAGTACACCGCTTCGCTTGGCTGGTCGATTCACCAACGTCGGCTCGGCAACGCGGCAATTTTTCATTAAATGGAGGTGGAGAGGCAATGGCACTCTCAAAAGAACGTAAAAACGAAATTATCGCGGAATTCGCGACAAAACAAGGTGACACAGGTTCACCGGAAGTACAAGTGGCTGTGTTGACTGAACAAATCAACACATTGAACGACCACCTTCGTACACACAAGAAAGACCACCACTCACGTCGCGGTCTCTTGAAAATGGTTGGACGTCGTCGTAACTTGCTTACGTACCTTCGTAACAAGGACGTTACACGTTACCGTGAATTGATTCAACGCCTCGGTCTCCGTCGTTAATCGATTGAGACTGTTTAACGGGCTGGGACAACGTCCTAGTCCGTTTCTTCTTTTTTAAGGAAAATGATTAGACATTCGTTGGAATGAGTTACATAATAAACTAGATAAGGTTTGAGAGGAGAATGTACATGTTAGGTACGAAACAAGTATTCTCTACAGAGTGGGGCGGACGCCCACTGTCTGTAGAGGTCGGCCAACTTGCGAAGCAAGCAAACGGCTCGGCACTCGTGCGTTATGGAGATACGGTTGTCCTTGCGACAGTGACGGCTTCAAAAGCACCAAAAGATTTAGACTTCTTCCCATTGACGGTCAACTATGAGGAGAAACTTTACTCGGTCGGTAAAATTCCAGGTGGTTTCCTTCGCCGTGAAGGTCGCCCGGGTGAAAACGCGATTTTGACATCACGTCTCATCGACCGCCCGATTCGTCCGCTCTTCCCAGACGGATTCCGTCATGACATTCAAGTCATGATTTACGTCATGTCAAACGACCCAGATTGCTCGGCTGAAATGGCGGGTATGCTAGGAACATCGATCGCGCTCTCGATTTCAGATGTACCGTTTGACGGTCCAATCGCTGGCGTGACAGTCGGACGTGTAGACGGTGAATTCGTCATCAATCCGACGACGGCTCAGTTGGAGAAAACGGACCTTGAACTTCAAGTTGCAGGGACATCGACAGCCATCAACATGGTTGAAGCAGGTGCGAACGAAGTGCCTGAGGACATCATGCTCGAGTCGATCTTGTTTGGACATGAAGAAATCAAGCGTTTGATCGCATTCCAACAAGAAATCGTAGAAGCCGTCGGAAAACCTAAATTCGAATACACGGTCTCGAAATACGATGAGGCGCTTACTGCTGAACTCGAAGCAGCTCGTCCTGAAATCGTAGAAGCGGTTCAAGTGGAAGAGAAACATGCTCGTGACGAAGCCATCAACGAAGTGATTGCGAAATATGTCGCGATGTATGAAGAACGTCTTGCTGACGAGCCATCGAAACTCGGTGAAGTTTCAGGGATTTTGAACAAGTTCGTCAAAGATGAAGTCCGTCGTTTGATCACGGTCGAAAAAGTCCGCCCAGACGGACGTCGTCCAGACGTGATTCGTCCGCTCGCGTCAGAAGTCGGATTACTCCCACGCGCACACGGTGTCGGTCTCTTCACACGTGGTCAAACACAGGTCATGTCGGTCGCGACTCTCGGTGTCATCGGTGATGCGCAAATCATCGACGGAATCGGTCTAGAAGAGAACAAACGCTTCATGCACCACTATAACTTCCCGCCGTTCTCAGTCGGTGAAGCACGTCCTGTCCGTGCACCAGGTCGTCGAGAAATCGGTCACGGGGCACTCGGTGAACGTGCACTTCTTCCAATTATTCCGAAAGAAGCAGACTTCCCGTATACGATTCGTCTCGTTTCAGAAGTACTCGAATCAAACGGTTCAAGTTCACAAGCTTCGATTTGTGGGTCGACACTCGCATTGATGGATGCAGGTGTGCCAATCAAAGCGCCAGTCGCTGGGATTGCCATGGGTCTTATCATGGAAGGTGAGCATTACACGGTCTTGACAGATATTCAAGGACTTGAAGACCACCTTGGGGATATGGACTTCAAAGTAGCTGGAACGAAAGACGGGATCACTGCCCTTCAAATGGATATCAAGATTGCCGGAATCACGCGTGAAATTCTAGAAGAAGCGCTTGAACAGGCACGTGTCGGTCGTTTACACATTCTTGACCACATGCTTGAGACGTTGGATACACCACGTACACAATTGTCGAAATACGCACCGAAGATTGTGACGATGACAATCAATCCGGATAAAATCCGCGACGTCATCGGACCAGGTGGGAAGATGATCAACAGCATCATCGACCAAACGGGCGTCAAGATCGACATCGAACAAGATGGTACGGTCTTCATCGCCTCGACGGACCAAGAAGGAATCGATCTTGCCATGTCTATGATCGGTGACATTGTCCGTGAAGTCGTCGTCGGTGAAGTATACGATGCTACCGTACGTCGCATCGAGAAATTCGGCGCATTCGTCGAGTTATTCAAAGGGAAAGATGCACTCGTACACGTATCCGAATTCAGCCTTGAGCGTGTCGCAAACGTCGAGGATGTTGTGAAGCTTGGCGATGCGATTCAAGTCAAAGTCACTGAAATCGATGACAAAGGTCGTGTCAACGCATCACGAAAAGCGCTCATCTTAGAAGGATTGTCTCCTGAAGAGCGTGAGGCATACGAAGCGAAACGGAAGGCAGCACGTGAAAGCCGTCCACCTCGCGAAAGCCGTCCGCCACGTCGTGACGGGGACCGTCGTCCACCGCGCTCGACAAATTAATTATTCTGGCCATCGTCTTGGTGCGATGGCCTTTTTCATAGGAGTGAGAATATGGAATGGATGACACTAGAGAACGGTGTTCGAATCATCATCGAACCAATCGATGGTTCACTCAGCACCTCAACCGGGGTATTTATTAAAGCCGGAACACGTACAGAAACTTTTGAGAACATCGGCATCAGCCATTTGATTGAACATATGCTGTTCAAGGGCACCGCATCCAAAAGCGCAAAAGAGATTGCTTCCTTTTTCGATGAGCTCGGTGGAAGCGTCAACGCATTCACCTCGAAAGACCATACATGCTTTTATGTAAAAACGCTCGATGAACACGCGATCATGGCGCTCGACGTACTGACAGATATGCTGTTTGAGTCGGTGCTCGATGCACAGGAGTTGGAAAAAGAAAAGCGTGTCGTTGTGGAAGAAATTAAAATGTATGAGGACACGCCGGAAGATCTCGTTCATGAACTATTGGCCATTGCGGCGTATCGTGACGATATCCTCGCTCAACCTATTTTAGGGACGGAGGAGAGTGTCAATCGATTGACACGTGACCAGCTCGTCGAATACTTACAGCAACAGTATACGGCCGAGCAAATTGTCGTCTCGATTGCAGGTCATGTTTCTGAAGAATTGATTGAGGCGGTAAAACGTAGGTTTGCTCACATCCCTTCTAGGGAATCGTCGAAAGAAATCAATCAACCGGAACTGTTCCATGACACATTGTCGAAACAAAAAGAAACGGAGCAAGCCCACCTCTGCTGGAACTACGAAGCGATTCCCGCGACGGATGACCGTTTGCCTCACTTGGCATTGATGAACAACGCAATCGGCGCGACGATGTCTTCGCGTTTATTCCAGTCCATCCGTGAAGAAGAAGGATTAGCTTATTCCATTTACTCTTACTACACGACGTTTTCCGATCACGGTACGTTTACCATTTATGTCGGTACGTCACCGGATACGTTAGAACAAGTCGAAGTCATCCTTGAGAGAGAGATGAAGCGACTTGTCGCAGAAGGTTTGACTGCTGAGGAAGTAGACAAAGGCAAGCGACAATTGAAAGGATCGATCGCCCTCGGGAATGAAAGTTCGAGTGCCCGCATGAACCGGAACGGACGGAACTTGCTATTGCTCGACGAAGTCGAGCCGATTGAACAAGTGATTGAGAAAGTAGAACGGATTGAACGCGATGAGGTCAATGCATTGATTCGTGAGGTGTTGAACCATCGCCCGGCGAAGTCATCTGTCCTCCCAAACGAAGCGTGACTTGAAACCGAATTGTAAGTTCTCTACACTGATTAAGAGGTATTCTTTAGTTTGGATAGGATACAGGTGAAAGAAGGGAAAGACTTGAACTTAACGGATTTAGTGAAGACGATACAACTAATTAATCAACCAAATCTAGAAGGCATCGTCGTGACGCATGTGACGACGGACTCGCGAGAAGTTGTGCCGGGAACGCTGTTTGTCGCCATCAAAGGCTATACGGTCGATGGGCATGAATATGCGGCACAAGCGGTAGCGCGAGGCGCGGTGGCAGTCGTTAGCGAACGACCGCTCGACCTGTCAGTGCCAAACTTGATTGTGCGTGACAGCTCGCGTTCAATCGGGTTGTTGGCTTCGGCCTTTTATGCGTATCCATCTGAACAGATGCGACTGTTCGGGATCACGGGAACGAATGGGAAAACGACGACGACGACGATTTTACGAGACGTCCTCGATGTCCTCGGTCATTCGACCGGTTTGATTGGGACCGTTGAAGTACGCATCAACGATAAAATCGTTCCAAGTAAAAATACGACGCCTCAAAGTTCAGAACTTCAACAGTTGTTGGCACAAATGCGTGATGAGGGCGTGACGGACGTGATGATGGAAGTGTCCTCACACGGTCTTGAGCTCGGACGTGTCATCGGAACTGATTTTGACATCGTGGGCTTCACGAACTTGACACACGATCACCTAGATTTTCATGGAACGTTTGAAAACTATGCACGTGCAAAAGGGTTATTGTTCGCTCAACTCGGTCAAATGGCCTCACGTGGAAAAGTAGCCGTCTTGAACGCGGACGATGCACAAACGCCTCTTTATGAGACGATGACCGGTGCGAAAGTAATAACATATGGGATTGATGCGCAAGCAGACTTGATGGCAACGGACATTGAACAGACGTTGTCTCAGACCAGCTTTACATTGAATTACCAAGGCGCAAAACTTCCGGTAACGGTCCAGTTCATCGGTCGTTTCAACGTGTACAATCTATTGTTGGCGACGGGTTGTCTTCTCGCTGCCGGTTACTCGCTTGAGCGAATTGCAAAAGCACTTGAGATGATTCATCCGGCCAAGGGACGGATGCAACGTTTAGACGTCCCAGGTTACAACGTATATGCGGACTATGCTCATACACCGGATGGCATCGAACAGTGTCTGAAGTCGCTCGTCGGCGTACCAAAAGAAAAGATTATCTTTTTGATTGGGACAGGTGGAAACCGTGACGTCACAAAACGTCCGGCAATGGGCGAGATGGCTTCGTCCTATGCCGGTACCGTCATCATCACGACAGATGATCCACGATTCGAAGCGTATGAGTCCATTACAAAAGGGATTGCGGCCGGGATGACCCATGACAACTTTGTTGAAATCGGGGATCGAGAAGAAGCGGTCCGTTATGCGGCCCGTTTAGCGAAACCGGACAACATCATCGTGCTAGCAGGAAAAGGGCACGAAAAGTACCAAATTATCGGAAATGAAAAATTGCCGCTCGACGAAGAGGCGATTGTACGAGCGACCATTTTGAATACGGAGGAAGCATGATTTATGGCAGTACAACCAATTACGTTGACAGAAAAAGAACATGACGACTTCGTCAAAACACACGACCGTGGAGATTTGTTGCAACTATCGAGTTGGGGAGATGTGAAGCGCCAAAATGGCTGGACTTCAGAACGTGTCGCGGTTGCGCGAGACGGCGTGACGTCCGGTGTCGCTTTACTTTTGTTTAAACGTGTCCCGAAATTACCATACACATTGTGTTATGCCCCACGCGGATTTGTCGTGGACTACGAAGATTTGGCATCGCTGCAGGCGCTCGTGAAAGAAGCAACACGTGTCGCGGTGGCACATAAAGCCATCGTCGTAAAAATCGATCCAAACATTGATCGCGATGAGATGCCAGGGCTATTGACCGAAATGGCTGCCATCGGGTTTAAACATAAGGGATATGGCGGTGGATTTGATTACGCCCAACCTCGTTTTACCATGGAAACGGATTTGCGCCCGAGTGAGAAAGATATTTTTGCGAAATTCCATCATAAGTTCCGCTACAACGTCCGCCTCGCGGAGAAAAAGGGAATTGTTTGCAAGGAGGTCGGTCGTGACGGACTCAAAACGTTCGCCGATTTGATGAAAGTAACAGGGGAACGTGACGGATTCGCTACGCGAGGGCTCGATTATTTTGAGAACCTATACGATTGTCTGCAACCGAACGATGCCCGTCTCTTCTTGACAACCCTCGAACCGAAAATCGCACTCGAACAGCAACAGGCAACGCTAGAAAAAGCGAAGAAAGAGTTGGCGAAGATTGAACGGGGTCTTGAGAAAGAAACGATTGAGAAGAAGCGTAACAGTCTTTTGAACCGCAAGGAACAGACGGAAGCACAAATTCAGAAAGCGGAGCAAGCCCTCCCTGAGCTAGTCGAACTTGATCAGACCTATCCGAACGGTCTCGTCTTATCAGGTGGTCTGTTGACACTCGCAGGACGGCGCTCTTATTACTTATACGGAGCCTCGTCAAATGAATTCCGTGAATTTATGCCGAACCACTTGATGCAGTGGACGATGATGCAGGCGGCCAAAGAGAGTGGCGCCGAGCGATACGACTTCGGCGGGGTATCAGGAAGTACGGACCCGGATGATGAGTATGCTGGTCTATACGCATTCAAATCGGGATGGGGAAGCGACATGATTGAAAAGGTCGGGGAATTCGACCTCGTCTTGAATCGTCCTTTGTATATGGCTCTCGAAAAAGGATTGCCACTCTTAAAAGGGCTGCGTAAACGGTTAAGAAGATGAGGTGGACAGGCGTGTTATCTCTTGCAATGGTCGCCTTTCTGATTGGCATTACGCTCGCTTACTTTTATATGCAACCGGAACCGGTGCCTTGGGTAGATGAACCGACGTTTGAAGCGGATATGTGTGTGCGGGACGTGGAGGAAGAAAATGCGATCTTGACAAGGTCGAAGATTGATTTTGACCGGTTGCATCCGTTAGTCGCCAATCGGGGAGAATCGTTCATTCGATTAGCCCATTCTTGTCTAGACCTTGAAGTACGCCTCACTTCTGGATACCGTTCTGCCAAAGAACAGAATGCGCTGTATGCGCAAGGACGGTCTGAACCCGGGCAAGTGGTGACCAATGCGAAGGCGGGTCAGAGCTATCATAACTACGGTCTTGCTGTGGATTTCGTCATCATCCATAACAATAAGACCGACTATGACCTGAATACGGATCGTAATCGGAATGACATTCCTGACTGGCAAGAACTCGGGGAGTTAGGGAAGGCGCTCGGGTTTGAATGGGGCGGAGACTGGAACTCATTCCCGGACTATCCTCACCTCCAGATGGACTTCGGTTTGTCGATTCGTCAACTTGTTGCAGGGAAACGACCTGACAAAGAAGAGACGGCACCTCTTGCCGATGCACTAAAACCTCTATTAGATTAAACGGAAATGTTGGCAATGAAGCCGTTTTCCGCTACAATATTCAGTAGCGATAAGGGGACGAAACAGAATATGAATCATTTAGGAGGTTTTTGTTAGTGTCAAAAAAGAAGACAGAGAATATTAGCGTCTTTGCGCTTGGAGGCGTAGGCGAAATCGGGAAGAACATGTACGTCGTGGAACTAGACGACGACATCTTCGTCATCGATGCCGGTCTAATGTTTCCAGGCGATGAGATGCTCGGGATTGATATCGTCATCCCAGACATCACATACTTAAAAGAAAATAAAGATCGTGTACGGGCGATTTTCATCACCCATGGTCACGAAGACCATATCGGTGGACTCAGCTACGTCTTACGCGACTTGAAACACGTCCCAGTTTACGGGACGAAATTGACCCTCGGGTTGATTGAATTGAAATTAAAAGAGGCCGGTTTGTTGAAAGAAGTCGACCTTCGCATGATTGATGCCAAAACGAAATTGACTATCGCTGATCATTTCATCACGTTTTTCCGCGTCAATCACTCGATTCCCGACTGCGTTGGCGTATGTATTCAAACGTCTCAAGGTGCGATCGTCCATACCGGAGACTTCAAGTTTGATTACACGCCTGTCGATGGTAAACAATCTGACTTCAATAAATTAGCAGCAATCGGACAACGTGGCGTTCTTGCGCTTCTTTCCGACTCGACGAACGCCGAGCGACCGGGGCAAACCGGTTCAGAGTCAATCGTTGGAGCTGAATTGAACGATGTCATCTATCAAGCGGAAGGTCGGGTTATCGTGGCATCATTCGCCTCGAACGTCCATCGCTTGCAACAAGTATTTGCAGCAGCAGAAGCGAATGATCGTAAAGTCGCGGTCGTCGGTCGTAGTATGGTCAACATCGTCGAAGTTGCGCAAAAATTAAACTACTTGCGCTTCAAGGCGAAGACTCTCGTTGAGTTGTCCCAAGTTAACCGTCTACCGGATAACAAGGTCGTCATTTTAACGACAGGTTCGCAAGGGGAGCCGATGGCGGCGTTGACTCGCATGGCACGTAATGCCCACAAACAAGTCAACATTCGATTGAATGACACGGTCGTCATTGCGGCGACACCGATTCCAGGGAATGAGAAGTCGGTTTCTAAAACGATTGACTTATTGTTCCGTTCGGGTGCGAACGTCATTTATAATCAGCGAAAAGTCCACGTATCTGGACACGGTTCAGCGGAAGAATTGAAGTTGATGCTCAACCTTGTCAAACCGAAGTACTTCTTACCGATTCACGGCGAATATCGTATGCAGATGGCACACTCGAAACTCGCAGAACAAGTGGGTGTCAAACCGAACAACATCTTCATCGTTGAAAAAGGTGACGTCGTTGAGTTCACGGGTCGAAAAGCCCGCATGAGCCGAAAAGTCCCTGCAGGTAACGTCTTGATTGACGGAATCGGTGTTGGGGACGTTGGAAACATCGTCTTACGAGACCGTCGTTTGTTGTCACAAGATGGAGTTGTCCTCTGCGTGGTCACGTTGAATCGGAAACAGAAGAAATTGATTTCAGGACCTGAACTCATCTCACGTGGTTTCGTGTACATGCGCGAATCGGAGGAAATGATTTCAGAGGCAAACCGTATTGTCACGAAACAGATTGAAAAGAGTCTGCAGGCTGGCAGTGATTGGACCGAATTGAAATCAAATATCCGCGAGCGACTTAGCGTCTTCTTATTCGAGCAGACGAAACGTCGTCCGATGATCTTGCCGATCATCATGGAGATTTAATGGAATGAGAGTGAGGCAAAAGTCATCTGACTTTTGCCTTCTTTTTTTAGGAGGAACTGATGTGGCTCAAAAAACAAGAAAGACTCCCGTAAAGCGAAAGCGCCCAGCGACGCGAAATACGAGGAACCGTAAAAAACAACCGATTGCGCCACGTACATATGGGTGGGGCTTCTTTGTCCTCGCCATCGTCGCATTCGTATTTGCCTTTTTTGATTTAGGGTGGATCGGTAAACAGTTATCTGATTTATCCGTCTATCTTTTTGGAGGATGGGGTGCGCTCACTTACTTGATGATGGCTGTGTGGTTATGGATTGTTCTCACTCCGATGAAACCGATGCGACGAGCGGGATTATTCGCAATGCTCGCCTCATTCTTACTATTCGGGGACTTACTTTGGGGAGAGGCAAGGGGCGGCATCAATGCCACTTTCTATAACTTGAACCAATATTTATTCTCAGACTTCGGGATTGTCTTTTTAGGGATCGTCTGCTTCCTCGTCGGTGTCTCGTTTTATGCCCCGACTATTTGGGGGACACTCTTTCATCGCATGCAGGAATCCGTCACAGCAGTCAGAAACGAATGGCGAGCCAGACCGAAAGTGGAGAAGCAGCAAGAGGCGAAACGAACGCGCAAGACCTCACCTCGTCCAAAATTAACGGAAGCGCAATCGGACCCGGAAGTAGAGTCAGACGTGGTCACGATGCAAGACATTCCAATCGTCGGATTTAGTGAGAAAGTCGTAGCAGAAAAAAGAGAGACGGAAGATCAACCTCGAACGGATTCTTCGGAAGTCGATTCCACAATCACGACCGAGGAGATGATGATGACTGCGGCCCAAGATGTCTCGGATACATACGAGCTTCCGCCATTCTCGAATTTGAAAGAGCCCGTCATTACGGATTTGTCTGGTGAGAATGCACGATTGAAAGAAAATGCATCCAAACTTGTAAAGACGCTTAAGTCATTCGGGGTCGGTGTCAAAGTGTTAAAGATTCACCTTGGTCCAACCGTCACAAAATATGAACTACAACCGGATATCGGTGTGAAAGTCAGTCGCATCACCTCATTAAGTGATGATTTGGCATTGGCGCTCGCTGCAAAAGATATTCGGATTGAAGCTCCGATTCCGGGTAAAGCCGCTATTGGTATTGAAGTGCCGAACCAGGAGGTCGCACCGGTATGCTTACGTGAAGTACTGGAAGCGGAGCCGGTGAAACAAGATGACTCGAAGTTGCTCGTCGCACTCGGTCGGAGTATCAGTGGCGAGACGGTTGGGATCTCTCTCAATAAAATGCCGCATTTGCTTGTTGCAGGATCGACAGGATCAGGTAAATCTGTCTGTATCAACGGCATGATCGTGTCACTCTTGATGCGTTCTCGTCCGGATGAGGTCCGACTCATGATGATTGATCCGAAGATGGTCGAGTTGAACGTCTATAACGGAGTGCCACACCTGTTGACACCGGTCGTCACGGATCCGAAAAAAGCCGCCCAGGCACTGAAGCAGGTCGTCGCAGAAATGGAACGGCGGTATGAACTGTTTAGTCGATATGGAGTTCGCAATATCGAAGGTTACAATGAACTCGTCGATCAGTCGGATGACGAGGATGCGAAACGTTTACCGTTCATCGTCGTAATCGTCGATGAATTGGCGGACTTGATGATGGTGGCATCAAATGATGTCGAAGATGCCATCATGCGACTTGCACAAATGGCACGGGCTGCGGGTATTCATATGGTCCTCGCGACACAGCGCCCATCTGTCGACGTCATCACAGGAGTCATCAAGGCGAACATTCCGTCCCGCATCGCCTTTGCCGTCTCTTCTCAAACCGATTCAAGGACCATCCTTGATGGTGGCGGGGCGGAAAAGTTGCTTGGACGCGGTGACATGTTGATGCTTGCAAACGGAATGAACAAGCCGGTCCGTGTACAAGGTGCATTCGTCTCCGATCAAGAAGTCGAGACGGTCGTCAATCATGTCATCGCGCAACAACGTGCGCAATATGTGGAAGCGATGATGCCAAAAGAAGAGGAAGTGACGACGATTGATTCGGATGATTCATTGTTCGGAGAAGTCGTGCAATTCGTCATGACACAAGAAACGGCATCAACTTCGATGATTCAACGCAGATTCCGAATCGGGTATAATCGTGCCGCCCGTTTGATTGACTCACTTGAGGAAGCGGGGTATGTCGGTCCATCAGAAGGTTCGAAACCGAGGAAAGTACTCATTCAAGAGCAAACAGAATAATAATAAAAAACGAACGATTATATATCGATATATATAATCGTTCGTTTTTTAATGCTATTTATACGATATAGAAATATTCGCTCTATCCTTAGATGTTCGCTATAATATAAATGTAATATAGCACATATGTCCTATATACTGAATTAGTACATACTTTTAAAAACTACTGAAACGCTTACATTTTTTAATAACGTTTACATTTTACAAAAGTTTTTCAATGGGGATGAAAATGAGTAAATTGGACTCAAAGGTACGGTTCGGCATGTTCCGAAAAAATATTTCCCTGATTCCGAACAAAAACTATTGCGTTCTAATTCTCGAATCCCTATACTTAATATTGGCAAGGACATTCATACGTCAGATGTCTGAGCACTGGTAAGTAAATTAAAGGTGGTGAGGCCAATGTCGATTAAGCTCGATCATCGATTGCTCTATCTTCGAGTGATTGAGAAAATTAAGCAAGATATCGACGCTGGTGTCTATCGTGAAGGGGAGAAGTTACCTTCAGAATTTGAACTTTCGAAGCAACTTGGAGTCAGTCGAGCGACACTTCGCGAAGCGCTCCGGATTCTCGAAGATGAGAAATTTGTCGTGCGAAAGCATGGGGTAGGAACATTTATCAGTTCTAAACCGCCATTCACGTCAGGAATTGAGGAATTGTTCAGTGTCACTGACATGATCACACGAGCAAAGATGACACCAGGAACGAAAGTATTGGTGGCCGAGAAAGTGTTGGCAACAGAGAGAGAAGCCGAGCGTCTCAAGATTGAGCCGAACTCACCGATTTATCGAATTGTACGAATTCGATATGCGGACGACACACCGGTTGTGTATTGTGTCGATAAAGTGCCGGCCCATCTCGTCTCGAATCCTGAGGCATTGACTGAAGGGAAATCTTTGTTTGATTCTCTCGAAAAAGAGGTAGGACGTCGAGTCGCTTATGCGATCACGCACATCGAACCGAGTGTCAGCGCTGAAATCTCGTCACAACTTCAGACGGACCAACCGTTACTCGCTTTAAAACAATTGCATTATGATGAGAGTGATTTACCATTACTCGATTCGGCCAACTTTTTCCGTGCTGATCGATTCGACTTCCATGTCGTACGTAAACGAGTTTAAACGAGCAGTTTCTGGACGGAAGAGTTATTTTTGGGGAATAGCGTGAAAGCGCTTTCTTATACCGGTGTAAAGACTACTGATAACATGACAACAAAAATTGTTATGAACCGAAAGGGGAAACACGACGATGATGAACAAAAAGAAAACGATTCTCTCAGCTTTAGCAGCAGGACTCACACTCTCTACAGTACTCGCAGCATGCGGTGGAGATGACAACGAAGGCTCATCTTCAAACGGTGAAGGCGGAGAAGGTAGCGACTTCAAAGTTGCAATGGTCACGGATACTGGTGGTGTTGATGACAAGTCATTCAACCAATCAGCTTGGGAAGGTTTGAAAAAGTTTGGTGAAGAAAATAGCTTAACTGAAAACGAAGGATACAAATATCTTCAATCAGCAAAACAAGCAGACTATCAGCCTAACTTGCAACAATTGGCACGTGATCAATTTGATTTGATCTACGGAATCGGTTTCTTGATGGCAGAGGATATCGGAAAAGTTGCAGAACAATTCCCTGATAACAACTTTGCAATCGTTGACTCGGTTGTAGATGCACCGAACGTTGCTTCAATCACGTTTAAGGAACAAGAAGGTTCATTCCTCGTAGGTGTAGTAGCTGGTCTTACAACGACGACTGATAAAGTTGGTTTCATCGGTGGAGTAGAATCAGACTTAATCAAGAAATTTGAAAATGGATTTAAAGCTGGTGTCATGGCTGTAAACCCTGATGCAACAATCGACGTAAAATATGCTGAAGACTTCAACTCAGCTGAAAAAGGAACTGCAATTGCGTCAGGTATGTATGGATCAGGATCGGATATCATCTATCACGCAGCTGGTGGTACAGGTGTAGGTGTATTCACTGAAGCGAAAAACCGTAAGAAAAACGGTGAAGATGTTTGGGTAATCGGGGTTGACCGTGACCAGTACGAAGAAGGTCTTCCAGAGAACGTTACTCTTACGTCAATGGTTAAACGTGTAGATACAGCGACACTCGAAGTGTCGAAAATGGCAATGGACGGTAAGTTCCCAGCTGGTGAAGTGGTTGAATTCTCACTTAAAGATGAAGGTGTAGGAATCGCACCAACTTCTGAAGAAAATGTTGCTGCAGACGTGCTCACTAAAGTTGATGAGTATCGTCAACAAATCATCGATGGTGATGTTGTTGCACCAGCAACTGACGCTGAGTTCGAAGAGTTCATGAAAAACGTAAAATAATTTGTTTGAGTTGAGGGGGGACCCATGTGGTCTCCCTTTACTTAAAGTTAGGGGTGAACTTCCTTGGAATATGTAATTGAAATGCTAAATATTCGCAAAGAGTTCGGTACGTTCGTTGCGAACGACAATATCACGCTCCAATTGCGTAAAGGAGAAATCCATGCACTTTTAGGAGAAAACGGGGCCGGGAAATCGACGCTCATGAACGTGTTGTTTGGTCTCTATCAGCCTGAAGGCGGAGAGATTCGCGTACACGGAAAGAAAGTGGATATTGAAAATCCGAACATCGCCAACGAACTTGGGATCGGAATGGTCCATCAACATTTTATGTTGGTTGAAAAATTCACGGTCACTGAAAATATCATTCTTGGTCTTGAGCCAAAGAGTGGCATCACAATCGATCGCGCCACTGCTCGTAAGAAGGTCATGGAGATTTCGGAGCAATACGGACTTAGAATTGATCCGGATGCGAAGATTGAAGATATTTCAGTCGGCATGCAACAACGTGTTGAAATCTTGAAGACGCTCTATCGTGGAGCAGATATTCTGATTTTTGATGAACCGACGGCAGTGTTGACACCACAAGAGATTCAAGAACTTATCCAAATTATGAAACGTCTGATTGCTGAAGGTAAGTCGATCATCTTGATTACGCACAAGCTGAAGGAAATCATGCAAGTTGCGGACCGTTGTACTGTCATTCGTCGTGGACGCTACATTGGAACGGTCGAGGTCGACGAGACGGTAAATGAAGACAGTTTAGCCGAAATGATGGTTGGTCGCGAAGTTAACTTTGATGCAGAATATTCGAAAGCTGATCCACAACAAGTCGTTCTGGACGTTCAAAACCTCGTCGTCAAAGATGGTCGCGGTTTGAAAGTCGTTGAAGGATTGGATTTACAGATTCGTGCTGGAGAAGTACTCGGAATTGCCGGGATTGATGGGAATGGTCAGACGGAGTTGATTGAAGCCATTTCAGGTTTGAAAAAGCCGGAGTCTGGTAAAGTGTTGCTCAACGGAAAAGATGTCACCGGACACACACCGCGTAAGATGACCGAGGCAGGGATCGGACACATCCCGCAAGATCGTCATAAACACGGACTTGTTCTTGACTACTCGATTCGTGACAACATGGTACTTCAAACGTACTATAAAGAACCGTTCTCGAAACGAGGTCTCATGAACTATAAAGCTGTGGCTGAGAAGGCAAAGGCGTTGATTGAGAAGTTTGACGTCCGAACTCCATCAATTGATGTTCCAGCTCGTGCCCTCTCGGGAGGGAACCAACAGAAAGCGATCATTGCACGTGAAGTCGATCGCTCACCAGATTTACTCATCGCCGCTCAACCGACTCGTGGTCTCGACGTAGGTGCGATTGAATTTATTCACGAGCAGCTTATTAAAGAACGTGAAAAAGGACGCGCCGTCTTACTCATTTCGTTTGAACTTGATGAGATTTTACACGTATCCGACCGTATCGCTGTTCTCTACGAAGGAAAAATTGTAGGGATTCGTGATCCGAAAGAGACGACGGAGCAAGAGCTTGGCTTCTTGATGGCCGGCGGTCAGAGAGGGGACGAAACAGAATGAAAAAATTAAGTTTAAACCAACTTCTCATTCCATTCCTATCCATCATTTTAGGACTACTCGTCGGTGCTATCGTCATGTTGATTGGTGGATACGACCCGGTTCAAGGGTTTATCTCGTTATTTGAAGGCATGTTTGGTAGTCCGTATGCCGTCGGTGAAACATTGCGTGCTGCAGCCCCGCTTATTTTCTCAGGTCTTGCGGTTGCTTTCGCCTTCCGTACAGGACTATTCAACATCGGGGTAGAAGGACAAGTGTTAATTGGATGGGTCGCAGCCGTCTATGTAGGAATCAACTTCGACTTGCCGATGTTTATCCATTTACCGCTCGCACTTCTTGCGGCAATGGTTGCAGCAGCAATTTGGGCGTTTGTTCCTGGATTCTTGAAAGCGAAGTTTTATGTTCATGAAGTCATTACGTCTATCATGATGAACTATATTGCCTTATACACGACAAACGCGATTTTGCGTAACGTCATCGGCGTAACAAACGAGCGTACGGAGTCGATCAAAGATTCAGCGTCACTTGCTTCGCCATGGCTCCAAGAATTGACGACGTATTCACGTCTACACTGGGGTGTGCTTGTCGCTGTGCTTGCAGCAATCGTGTACTACTACATCCTTCAACGTACGACACTCGGTTATGAGTTACGTGCCGTCGGGTTTAACAAACATGCGTCACAATATGCAGGGATGAGCGTCAACCGTAACATCGTCCTATCGTTCGTCATCTCCGGTATGTTCGCTGGTCTCGCTGGAGCGATGGAAGGTCTTGGAACATTCGGCAGTATGACCCTCTCGGCATCGTTCACTGGTGTCGGATTTGATGGGATTGCCGTCGCCCTACTCGGTGCGAACACCGCGATTGGGGTCATTCTAGCAGCGATTCTCTTCGCAGGGTTGAACATCGGCGGATTGGCGATGCAACTTGGTGCGAACGTACCGTCAGAGCTCGTCAAAGTTATCATCGCAGCCATCGTGATCTTTGTAGCGTCTGGATATGCGATTAACTATGTCATTGAGAAACTTAAAGGAAATCGTAAGAAAGGAGTGGAGAAAAAATGAACTTCTTAGAAGTCCTTTATATCGTCGTTCCGGTTGCGCTTGCCTATGCGACTCCACTCATTATCGCAGCACTTGGTGGAATCTTTAGTGAACGTTCTGGTGTCGTCAACATCGCCCTTGAAGGAATCATGGTCATCGGTGCCGCGACAGGAATCATCACGACGCTCACCTTGACTGATTTAGGTGTTGGAGCCTCTAGTCCATGGATTGCCTTACTTGTTGCCATGGTAGTCGGTGCATTGTTCTCCCTCTTCTTGGCTGTTCCTGCCATCCTTTGGCGTGCGGACCAGACGGTTCTCGGGGTGGCCATCAACATGCTCGCCATCGGTCTCGCCATCTTCGTCGTGCGTGTTCTTTACAACAAAGGACAGACGGACTTTATCGAGTACCGGATCGCAAAAGAGAATGTACCCTTTTTATCAGATATTCCCGTGTTAAAGATGTTCTTTATTAACGTTCAGTACACGTCGTTCGTTGCAATCGCCTTGGCGTTCGTCGTCTGGTTCGTCATCTTCAAGACGCCGTTTGGACTTCGTCTTCGTTCGGTAGGGGAACATCCGATGGCCGCTGATACGATGGGAATCAACGTCACGAAAATGCGCTTCATGGGCGTCATGCTCTCTGGTGCGTTTGGTGGTCTTGCCGGAGCGGTTTATGCTGTAACGGTCACGACGAACTTCAGTGGAACGACAATCGTTGGTCAAGGGTTCTTGGCGATTGCCGCAATGATTTTCGGTAAATGGAATCCGCTCGGTGCGCTTGGTGCCGGATTATTCTTTGGATTCGCTCAAGCCCTTTCGATTATCGGAAGCAACTTACCGGTCATCAACAACGTGCCGCAGCTCTTGCTCTTGATTGCGCCATACGCGCTCACGATTCTTGCTCTCGCTGGACTCGTTGGTCGTGCGGATGCGCCGAAGTCGGTCGGTATCCCATATATTAAAGGGAAACGTTAATTCGAGATAGGACATATGTCCATTTCATCCAGGTTGTTTGGTGCTTAAGCCAAACAACCTTTTTTGATATACTTGCCTAGAGATGTCATGATTAGACTAGGTTACATGCGAGAAACATAAAAAAAGACATATCGGTCAGAGGACCGATATGTCTTTCACGATTATTCGAATTTTAAAGCGTCTCCGTCGAACGACTCGTCCGCTACTTTGATCGAGTCTGTCGGACAACCCTCGAATGCATCCATCATGTCTTCATATAACTCATCTGGGATTTCAACAGTACCTGTGTTGTCATCCATTAAGTTGAACGCAAGACCTTCATCATCATAATCGTAAATATCTGGTGCTGCCGCGCCGCAAGCTCCGCATGCAATACATGTATCTTTATCGACGATTGTAAATTTTGCCATGATAATAACCCTCCAAACGGTTCGTTTCTCTTAGAAATCATTCTACTGACTATGAGTAATTGTAGTCTACATACCCAATTATTTCAATGAGGAAACGAGCGTCTTTTTGGTAGGATAATGATTTTTTTAAGGAAGTGACGATTTGGTTCATTTAGCGGATGGAGTTCTACTGCTGGCCATTAAACGATTAAATGGAGAACGGAGTGAGCGAAGTCTCTACCATGTCCTGAATGGAAAGCGCTCGGCCACAACGCTACAGGACGCATTTTTTTACGAGTTGGAGCCTCTTTTTGGACAGTTTCCGCAGACGACTTATTCGTACGAGTCTGTGCTAAAACAACTTGAGAAAAGAGGATGGCTCGATCGTAAACGATTTAGATTGACAGAGGCGGGGGAACTGCTAGCTTCACCTGAATCGGTGGAGCAACTATTCAATCGGTTGGGCGGGGAGCGCCGTGATTATAACGCGACCACATGGAAACGCTTGAGTTTGTTCGTGCAGACGTTCATGTCAAAAGAACACGCCCGTACATTTTATCCTGTTCAAGCCGATCGTCCGGCAGAACAATGGGTTAAGCAGTTGTTACATCTTGATCG
Organism: Exiguobacterium sp. 8A; assembly: GCF_902506275.1. Lineage (GTDB taxonomy): Bacteria > Bacillota > Bacilli > Exiguobacteriales > Exiguobacteriaceae > Exiguobacterium > Exiguobacterium profundum. Next base: position 385,643 of record NZ_LR733630.1, read on the forward strand.
AGATTGGAAAACGCTCATGCGAACGTTTCATCAAGAGATTGAACAAGCGCTTGAACAAATTGGTGACCCGTATGCGACGGCCGTCGTCTATCGATTCACAGGGGCGTTTGATACGGGTCTGACATATGAACAAATTGCCAGCCTGCTACATGTTGATGCCGAGACAGCTCGTCTGTATTTTTTGGCCGGATGGAACGAACTGTTGATGGTCTTGCAGGATGATGCCAAACTACGTGGGTTTACGTACGGATTATCGACAGAACGGATGACTTATTCAGCGCGTGAGTCATATGAACTTTTCTTGAAGGGATACACGTTTCAACAGGTTCAAGCGAAGCGGAGATTACGTACGAGCACGATTGAAGACCATGTCGTCGAGATGGCGATGTATTTAGAAGTCTTCCCGCTCGAACAATTTGTACCGATGGAAGATGTGATTACGATTGAAGAGTTGCGGGATCTGAACAGCTGGGCGCTCAAACCGATATTTGAGAAAATGGAGAGTGTCAGTTATTTTCAAATTCGACTTGTCTTCGCAAGACTGAAACGAGGTGAGAGCTTTGTATGAAGCGACATTAAAACGAGTGTTCGGGTATGATTCGTTTCGTCCTGGGCAACACGACATCATTCACGCCGTAGTTGAAGGGCAGGATGTATTGGCCGTCATGCCGACCGGGGCGGGGAAGTCGTTGACGTTCCAACTCCCATCTTACATCAAAAATGAAGGGCTCACGGTGATAGTCTCACCCTTACTCTCTCTCATTGAGGACCAGATGCTTCATATACGAGAACGAGGAGAGCGTGGTGTCGCCCGTTTGACGTCGATGGAATCGGCTGAAGAAAAACAGGATATCATCAACCATTTGAAACGTTACCGCTTTTTATATTTATCACCTGAACAATTGGCAGTTCCCTATGTGACACGTGCCCTTGCGAATGTAAAAATTCAAATGCTCGTCATCGATGAGGCGCACTGCATCTCGCAATGGGGGCATGAGTTCCGGCCTGAGTATGCACGCTTGGGTGAGTTGAGAAAACAGATTGGGAGCCCTCAATGTATGGCGGTCACGGCGACTGCGCCAGAAGGCGTGAAACAGGACATCATTGAAAAGTTGGCACTGTTCTCACCCGAACAATTCGTCCACTCCGCCAATCGTCCGGAAATACGATTGTTGGTTGAACGATTGGAGAAAGAGAAGAAACTTGAGCGATTAAAAGAGTTGATTCAAGAGATTCCAAAACCTGCAGTCGTTTACACGGCGACCCGTCGCGAAGCGGAGGCGTTAGCCTTTGAGCTAGAGGACGCTTTGTTTTACCACGGAGGCATGTCTACGGAAGACAGGCGACTTGTGCAGTCCCAGTTTTTACGGGACGAAGTGTCGGTCATGGTATGCACGAGTGCGTTCGGGATGGGTGTGAACAAAGACAATGTCCGTTCCGTCGTTCATTTCCAATTGCCGGCTACCGTCGAGGCATACATGCAGGAAATCGGGCGGGCGGGACGCGATGGTCATTCGGCGTTTGCAGTCCTCCTGTATGCGGACGGGGACGAACGCATTCAACAGTTTTTAATAGACGGTCAATATCCGAAAGATGAGGACATGCGATTAGCCTACTTTGAACGTGAGAATGGGACGTCACTCGCGCAACTACCAAGATTGTTACGGATGAACGAAGAAGACCCGAAGTTTCTCCTGCTGAAGCAATTGTTGACAGAACGTTCGCTTCAAGAAGCCCTCGATTGGGTAAAAGAAAGAAAGCGAGATCGGTATCGTCAACTCGGGCAGATGATGGATTATGCCCTCATCCGGACATGCCGACGCGATTACTTGCTCCGTTATTTCTCCGAACAAACAGTCGATCAAGAAGAATGTTGTGATGTTTGTGGGCCGATTCTGTTCCCGGATACAACACAAATCGTCCGAAAAAATGTGACAGAATGGAAAATTCGGTTGACGCAAATCTTTTCCTTTGAATAATATCATAGTAAAATGATAAAAAAGGTAAAGGAGGGCATACGTTGCGACATCGGAATCAGGCGGATTCTTTACGCGAGCAATTGGCGGACACGTTGCCGTCTCGAGCTGAGAGGCAAGAGGGCGAACGGAAGAGGAAGTTAAATGATAACTGGATGAAGCGCCCGTTGGCGATGACATTGACCTTCGCCATGCTAGCGATTATTCTCATTTTCATATATATCGGGCGACATGCCATATTTTAAGCGAGGTGCGAACAGAGTTCGCATCTTTTTTTATACTTAAAAAATTCTCGATTGCACAATAAAAGGGGTAAACCTCTTGCATTGAGGATATACTTATATCATAAGAACGAGTAAGAGAGGAGGGCGGAAATGCCGAAATACTCCATTAAAACCGTGGCGACGTTGACCGGCGTCAATCCGACGACCATTCGGGCTTGGGAACGTCGCTATCAGTTTATCGTGCCGAGCCGAACGGAATCCGGTCACCGCCTATATTCAGATCAAGATGTCGAAAAAATCAAATGGGTCGTGGATAAGCAGAAAGAAGGGCTTTCTGTCTCACAAGCCATTCAACAACTTCATCAAGCGCCTGAGCCAGAACCGACAACGGCCAAACTATACGATGAAGAGTTGAAAGACGGGCTGCTCCATGCGTTGCTCTCATTTGATGAACGGACGGCCCATGATTTGATCAATCGTGCGTTTAATACGTTCAGTTTTGAAAAAGTGACGAAGGATGTGATTGGGCCGCTGCTCATGGAAATCGGTTCACGATGGGAGAATGGCTCGATTACGATTGCCCACGAGCATTTCGCCACGGCATTTTTACGAGCACGGCTTTCGACGCTGTCCCTTCAAATGCCGATGAACCCGTTCCTGCCACGTATCACGTGTGTCTGTGCACCCGGGGAGATGCATGAGATCGGATTATTGTTTGTCACGCTCTATTTGCGACAACATGGATACGACGTCATCTTTTTGGGAGCGGGTTTCCCAAAAGAAGATTTGAGTAAAGCGTTACATGATATTGACACTTCTTGTCTCATCTTCGCATGTACGCTGACTGAGCATATTCCGAACTTGTTAGAGGCGATGGATTATATTCAAAACGAGCATGCTGAATTAAAAATCGGTGCAGGTGGATATGCAGTCAGCCTAGAGAGAGAGCGATTCAATGGGTCATTTCTTGGCGACGCTCCTGAAGAGTGGACAAAATGGCTATCAACTATTTGACACGGGATGAAAACGGGAGTAGCTTATTATTAGGATTGACTATTCACTGGAGGTTTTCGATTGAGATTTGAAAAACAAACAAAAGAACATCTTCGTGTATATGTGACTGCGAATGAGCTCTCGTTACGTGGAATCGCCATCGATACGATCGTAGGGGAAAACGGTCAACAACTGTGGAAAGAACTACTTGAAACAGCAGAAAGTGAGTACGGATTTTCACCGCAAGGAGCGGTTGATTTGAATGTGACAATGTTCCCTCGCGATGGACTCGTCATCGATGTTCAAAAAGGTGAAGCGATTGCTGAGCTCGATGTCGAGCAGGTCGAGATTCGATTAACGATTGATGTAATCCATCATTTGATTTATCAGTTCGAGGACATTGAAGATGTGATCAACGCTTCGATTCGTCTTTTCCCGCATATACATGAAACCGAGCAGGGTGGCACGCTTTATCATTACAACGGTCATTACTACCTTCACTTCGTTGAGGTTCTTCCTTCGCAGGTAGAAGAACGACTCGCGGCCATTTTGTCCGAGTACGGCAAGACGACTACGGTCAGTCCGTACGTCATGATGGAATACGGAAAGACGATTCAAACTGAACAAGCCGTGAAAGAGCTGTACGATGCATTCGCATGAGTACGGCTTTTTTACTTTTCTGTTCCTATTGTTTTTAGGGTGTCCGTGTTATGATTAGACTTGAATTTTCAGTAGCTAGTTGAAGGAGAGATTGGAATGAAAGTCGCTGTTTTATATGGTGGAGTGTCAGGAGAACGAGAGGTATCTCTCACGAGCGGGCAAGGGATGATAGAAGCGTTGACGGAACGTGGTCATGAGGTCACGGCCATTGACTTTCATCCGAAACGGGCGAACGAGCTGTTAACATTGGATGTCAACGTCGTCGTCAGTGCGTTGCACGGGAAGTATGGTGAAGATGGTCGTGTGCAATCGTTATTAGAAATGGCTGGAATTCCTTATACGGGATCAGGTGTCTTGGCATCTGCTCTGGCGATGGATAAAGCGAGAGCAAAAATCATCTTCGCGGCATCCGGTATCCGAGTCGCTCGTGACGTCTTAATCGAGTCACGGGAATCAATCGATGCAAAAGTCGCTGAGTGGGGAATGGAGTTCCCATGTGTCGTCAAACCAGCGCAAGAAGGATCATCGAATGGTCTGACAATTGCAATGGACGAAACGATGTTACGTGAAGGAATTGAAAAGGCGTTTGCTTGTGATTCAGCGGTACTTGTTGAGCAGTACATCAAAGGGAAAGAGCTGACAGTTCCCGTCATCGGGAACTTCGGGAAAGAAGAGGCTCTTCCTGTTATTGAAATCATTCCAAAAAATGAATTTTACGACTATGAATCGAAGTATACGGAAGGTGGTTCGATTCATGTCTGTCCGGCTGAAATCTCGGACGATTTGACATCAGAAGTTCAACAAGCGGCAGTCCTGGCGCATCGCGCGCTCGGTTGTTCAGGATATTCGCGCTCTGACTTCCTCGTTTCAGAAGAAGGTAAAGCCTACATTCTAGAGACGAATACGCTACCGGGCATGACGCCGCTTAGCCTGTTTCCGGATAGTGCCAAGACAGTCGGAATCTCGTACGGTGAGCTTTTGGAACGCTTTATCGAGCTCGCACTTGAGCGCGTAGCGAAGTAAGACATCTGGATCACGCTACCCATTAAGAAAACGCTTTCATTATTTTTGAAAAGCCCTTTCAAATTGAACGCGTATCAGCTATACTTTTAAACGAATACGAGGTTAATTCTTGGGGGAGAATTGACAATTTAGGGGAGGAAACCTTCATGATTACGGATCAAGAAAAAGGTCATCAAAAACGAAAAAACATCTTGGAATCGACACAAGAGGTAATTCACGAAGCTTTAGATAAACTCGGCTATCCAGATGAGATGTACGAGTTATTAAAAGAACCGCTTCGCATGCTGACCGTTCGGATCCCTGTTCGCATGGACGATGGCTCAACGAAGATCTTCACAGGCTATCGCGCTCAACACAATGATGCGGTCGGACCGACTAAAGGGGGAATTCGGTTCCACCCGAGCGTAACGGAGGTAGAAGTCAAAGCATTATCAGTATGGATGAGTCTAAAAGCAGGAATCGTAGACTTGCCTTACGGTGGTGGGAAAGGCGGAATCGTCTGTGACCCACGCGAGATGAGTTTCCGTGAAATCGAACGTTTAAGTCGCGGATACGTCCGGGCCATCAGTCAAATTGTTGGACCGACGAAAGATATCCCAGCTCCGGACGTGTTCACAAACTCACAGATCATGGCATGGATGATGGATGAATACAGTCGCATCGATGAATTCAACTCACCTGGATTCATCACAGGAAAACCGCTCGTTCTTGGTGGGTCGCATGGTCGTGAGACAGCGACGGCAAAAGGCGTGGCCATCATGATTCGTGAAGCGGCACTCCGTCGCGGAATCGAATTGAAAGGTGCACGGGTCGTCGTCCAAGGATTCGGAAACGCGGGAAGTTTCCTTTCTAAATTCATGTACGATGCAGGGGCGAAAGTCATTGCAGTCAGTGACGCTTACGGAGCTATCCATGATGAGAACGGTCTCGATATCCCTTACTTGTTAGATCGTCGCGATTCATTCGGTACGATTTCGACATTGTTTAAAAATACGATCTCAAACAAAGAAATGTTAGAGCTCGATTGTGATATTTTAGTCCCAGCTGCGATTGAGAATCAAATTACAGAAGACAATGCGGACGCGATTAAAGCATCGATTGTGGTCGAGGCAGCCAACGGTCCGACGACGAACGAAGCAACGAAAATCTTGACTGAACGTGGAATTCTCCTCGTGCCGGACGTGTTGGCGTCAAGTGGTGGGGTCACGGTTTCGTACTTCGAATGGGTACAAAACAACCAAGGTTACTATTGGACGGAAGAAGAAGTTGAGGAAAAACTTGAAAAAGTACTCGTTCACTCGTTCAATACGGTATATAATACATCTTCAGCCCGTAAAGTCGATATGCGTCTCGCCGCCTACATGGTCGGTGTACGCAAAATGGCGGAAGCCTCACGTTTCCGTGGCTGGGTCTAATCAAAAAAAGTTCGGTCAACTCAAGTTGACCGAACTTTTTTATACGTTAATGCGGTTCGCAATCGTATCGGCAATCGCCTTGCCGTGGAATCTACCGTTCTCAATGAAGATCTTGTTCGCATCGTTTCCGGCTGCGACCACGCCTGCAATGAAGAGGTGTTCGACATTTGTTTCAAACGTTTCTTCATCGTATGTCGGGACACCACTCTCTTCATCGATCACAATGCCTGCACTCTCGAACAGATGGTGGTCGGGCTGATAACCGGTCATCGCGAAGACATGATCTGCATAGACATGCTTCTCTTCACCGTGTTGCCGGTAGTAGACGCCATCATCGGTGATGCGTTCGATTGTCGCCTCAAACTCCATTCGAACTTTCTCATGACGGACGAGTGAATCGAAGTTTGGAAGAACCCATGGTTTGACGGAAGGGCTATACGAATCGCCTCGATAGAGTACCGTCACAAAGGCACCAGCCTTTTCGAGTTCGATTGCCGCATCGACAGCGGAATTTTTCCCGCCGATGATCGTGACGTGTTGTCGATAATAAGGATGTGCCTCGTTGAAATAGTGATGGACGTGCGGCAACGTTTCGCCAGGTACGTCAAGCAGACGAGGACGTCCATAATAGCCTGTTGCTAAAATCACATAGTCCGCTTCGCGAATGGTTTCGCCACGTCGTTCATGTCTTGATGTCACAACGAATCGGTCACTTTTTTTATCGACCGACTCGACCGTTTCGAACGGGTGGACGTTTAAACCGGTACGTGTGACGACTTCTCGATAATAGACGAGTGCATCTTGACGACGTGGCTTCAAATCCTTACATATGAACGGAATGTCTCCGATCTCGAGCAAGCTCGCGGAAGAGAAGAACGTTTGATGCGTCGGATACCGATAGATGGCGTCGACGATATTTCCGCGCTCAATCACCGTACAAGAGACTCCGATCTTCTCCAGTTCGATGGCGGCCGAGAGACCGCATGGCCCGGCACCTACAATAATCGCTTGTTTGTTCACTGAATATCACCTCTTTGCTCATTGTAGGGAAGGGGGCGCAGTTGCGCAAGGTTATTGCTGGAAGCTAAAGCTATGTTCCATGACTGACTGGGATGAGCCGGACTCGAGTTCGACGAGGAGTCGTAAACGAGCTTTTTGTGAATTCAATCCGTTTGAAAAAATGACACCCATCTCTTTCAGTTGTTTGCCACCCCCGTCGTAACCGTAAACATCTTGAACGATTCCGTTGAAGCAACGGCTGACAATCACGACGGGAATCTCTTTGACTAAATGTTCTAGTGCGGACAAGAGGGTCGGCGGAACGTTTCCTTGCCCTAACACTTCAAGGACGAGTCCGTCGTACCCAAGCGTGATTACAGATTCAAGTAAATCTGGTTCCATTCCTGCGACGACTTTCAACACGGCTACACGTTTTGAGATGGACGGAATCATTTTCGGTTGTCTCGTCGCTGGTTGACTATAGATGAGTACATGGTCCTTTGTGACCATACCCACGTTACCGAAGTGCACAGACTTGAATGTGTCGACTGAAGACGTGTGCGTTTTGGTCACGTTGAATGCCGAATGAATCTCACCGTTGAAAACGACAAGCACGCCTTTTCCACGAGCCGCTTCGCTTTTTGCGACGCGAAGCGCTGTAATCAAATTAAATTCTCCGTCCGAACCGACCTCGTTCGAGGACCGCATCGCTCCTGTCAACACGATTGGGACAGGCGCACCGAGCGTGATTTGTAAGAAGTAAGCCGTCTCTTCTAATGTATCGGTACCGTGCGTGATGACGACTCCGTCATACGTGTCTTGTGTCAGTTCACGTTGGATGAACTGTGCCAATTCAAGCATCTTCTCTGGAGTCATGTGAGGTGACGGGATATTTGAAAAGTGCTTTGTTGTAATGTGAGCAATATCCGTCGCTTTCGGAAGGGTGGCGTCGATTGGATTGACATCGCTCGGTTCGACGTGTCCTGTGCCGGATTGTGACATGGCGATAGTACCGCCGGTGTGGATCAGTAATAAATGATTCATAAGTGTCCTCCTAATTATTTTTATGAAGATTTCCATTTTCTAGGCGTTCTCTACTTTTTCTTTCAGACAATTCAGTGTATGCTAGGGAGAGAAAGGAGAGATGCATCATGATCGCAATCGCCTTGTCTGCGGTTGCACCTGGGCTCGCCCTTCTTTCCTACTTCTATCTACGCCATGAGTTGGAGGCAGAACCGCTCGGATATGTGATTCGTTCTTTCGTGGCCGGAGCCGTTCTCGTGTTCCCGATCATGTTTATCCAATATGCGTTCGTTGAAGAGGGAGTGCTTACTGGACCGTTTTGGCAGGCGTATGTCGCCACTGCCCTGCTTGAAGAGTTTTTTAAATGGTTTATGATTTATTATACAATATATATACATAAAGTCTTTGATGATTACTACGACGGGATTCTCTATGCGGTCGCCTGCTCATTAGGCTTTGCGACTTTAGAGAATTTTTTATACTTATGGGTGTACGATTCATTAGAAATTGCGATTTGGCGAGCAATCCTGCCTGTGAGCGGGCACGCTTTGTTCGCGGTCGTGATGGGGTACTGCTTAGGACGAGCGAAGCATTCGATTCGAGAACGGATCTGGCTGTTCATGGCAATCTTTTCTGCGACGGTCATCCACGGAACGTTTGATTTGATTTTGATACTCGAACCGAATCAAAAGCTTCCTGCCGTGCTTTATATCGTCATTTTATGGACCGTGGCACTTTTACTCGTGCGAGCGGCAAACTTGTCCAATCGTCGACAATTTAAATAAAGGGGAAGAATCAGTATGTTAAAAGAAGGTCAAGAACTGAGAATCGAAGTGGAAGGGCGTGCAGAGGGAAAAACGAAAATTGCAGCCATAACCGATCAAGTCGTATGGATTGAGTCGCCGAGTGACATGATGACGCTCAAAACATTTTTTTTACATGAAGAGGAGGCCATGCGGGTCTTTTTCTTCCAAGGAGACAATCAGCTGTTCGCATTCGACACGAAAGTCGTGAAGCGAATCAGCGATGCCCAAATGACATTACGCTATGCGTTCAATTTGCCAGATGAGAAAAAAATCAAACGGATTCAGCGTCGTGAATATTTACGTGTTCCAGAAATGATTGACGTGACCGTTCTTGCAACCGATGAGGAAAGTTTCGAATCGTTCGAAACAACATCTCTTGACATATCTGCTGGGGGGATGAAAATCATCGCCAACCGCGCTCCAATCGAAGTAGATGAGTCCCTGATTGTCGTGTTTCGAATTGAGGATGAGCATGGCTCGCCCCAGAACTTCCGTCTTAAGAGCCGTCTTGTGCGCATACATAAACAGGAAGTGAAAGAAGAACTGTCTCTGGCATTTGAAGATTTGACCCCTCGTGACCAAGAGACGATTTTACGATACTGCTTCCGTGTTCAGCTTGAAGCGCGAAAGCGGACAGGGTCTGTATTTTCTTCAAGATAAAAAACTGTTATGATGTTCTCGGGATTATTGACCGAGAGGAGGAGGGTATCGGGAACACTCGATACCCGTTTTGTATGAAAAAATCATTACAAATTGCTTTAGACGGACCGGCGGGTGCTGGGAAAAGTACGATTGCCAAGTCGCTTGCGAAACAATTAGGGTATGTGTACATCGATACAGGTGCAATCTATCGGGCGGTAACGTATCGCGCCTTGAACGAAGGGATTGCGCTCGAAGATGGACCAGCACTTGCTCAGATGATCGAGGACATGTCATTACGACTCGTCCCATCGGAAGAGGGACAACGCGTATTTGACGGTGAGGAAGAAGTGACGTCTGTCATTCGCTCGAGTGAAGTGACGAATAACGTCAGTTTCGTCGCACGTCAACCTGAAGTGCGTGATGCCTTGATGGACCTTCAACGTGATTTGGCTAAAGAAGGCGGTGTCGTCATGGACGGCCGCGATATCGGAACACATGTCTTGCCGAATGCCGATTTAAAAGTGTTTATGACCGCTTCGGTCGAAGAACGTGCCCGTCGTCGCCATGAAGAAAATATCTCGAAAGGCATCCCGAGCGACTATGAACAACTGATCGAAGAGATTGCGCTTCGTGACAAACGCGATTCTGAGCGTGAAGTGGCACCTCTCCGTCAAGCTGAAGATGCCCATTTCCTCGATACGACGACGTTGTCCATTGACGGAGTGGTTCAAGCAATTGAACGATTAATTGAAGAGGTGAAAGCATGAGCAAGCCATTAAACAATGGACCGTTCGGCATGTATCGATTGGCGAGAGGCGTCGTGAACGTCATTCAACGCTTCTCGTTTCAGGTCGAATTCATCGGTCGGGAGAATGTTCCGATGGACGGGTCGATCCTTGTCTGTTCGAACCATCAGTCAAATTGGGACCCGGTGCTTCTCGCATGTGCGATTCCAAAGCAGCGTCCGCTCCGATTTTTTGCGAAGAAAGAACTTTTTAGTGTCCCGGTACTGAAGCATATTTTGAAGCGTGCAGGTCAGATTCCAGTATCTCGTGGGGAAGGTGACCGACAAGCGCTTCGTGTCGTGCTTCAAAAGTTGAAAGAGGATGAAGTCATCTCTATCTTTCCGGAAGGAACGCGTTCAAAAGACGGTACGCTTGGAAAGGCGCAAGCCGGTGTCGGTTTTTTTGCGATGCGTTCGGATGCACACATTTTACCGATTGCCATCATTGGCAAGTATAAGTTTCGCGCAAAACTCCGTGTCGTTATCGGGAAGCCGATCGACTTGTCAGAATTGAAAGCACGTAAGGCGAGTGCGCAAGAAGCGGCCGACTTGATCATGGATACGATTTCCGAACTCTACTTGAAGCACTCGTTCACGAAGTAAAAAACGGATTGTGGAATTGAGGTTTAAACTTCTTTCAATAGAGGTACAATCTTCATAACGCCTTGACAAATTCTCGGAATTATAAGAGATTTATACTAGGTGTAAGCGCCTTTGGCGCTCCTTTTTGTACTCATCGTGAGGGGGTAGTGTTGGAATGGTCGAAGAAATGAAAGATATGCCTGATTTTGAAATTAATCGTGGTCAAATTGTGACCGGAACAGTCGTCAAAATCGAGGATAAGCAAGCGCTGATCGATATCGGTTATAAAACCGAAGCGATTTTGCCAATTAGCGAAGTATCAAGCATGCATCTAGACGATTTAAACGAATCACTCCAAGTGAACGACGAGATTCGTGTCAAAGTGAAAAAGGTCACGGACGAAGAAGTAGTCGTTTCGAAAAAAGACGTCGATGCCGAAGCAGCATGGGATCGCATCGTTGAAAAATTCGAATCAGGTGAAGTGTTTGAAGTGATGGTGAAAGATAAGGTCAAAGGTGGTCTTGTCGTCGATATTGGAATCCGTGGATTTATCCCTGCATCCCTTGTCGAAAGTCACTTCGTCGAAGACTTCTCGTCATACTTGAATAACCCAATTACCGTAAAAGTCGTCGAGATTGACCGCGAAAAAAATCGCGTCATCTTGTCACATAAAGCAGTTGTCGAAGAAGAGATGAGCGCGAAGAAATCAGAAACGCTCGAATCGCTTGAAGTCGGACAAGTAATCGAAGGAACAGTCCAACGATTAACTGATTTTGGGGCGTTCGTCGATATCGGTGGCGTGGACGGTCTCGTTCACATCTCGGAAATGGCACATAGCCGCGTCGAGAAGCCGAGCGACGTCGTAACTGAAGGCGACCGCGTGAAAGTGAAAGTGCTCGGGCTCGACTTAGATAATGAAAAAGTGAAACTTTCCATTAAAGAGACACAACCTGGTCCGTGGGAAACCATCGAAGGGAAGATCCAGCCGGGAGATGTCATCGAAGGAACTGTCAAACGTCTCGTGACGTTCGGTGCGTTCGTCGAAGTCGCACCACAAGTGGAAGGTCTGCTTCACATCTCGCAAATTGCGAACCGTCACATCGCGACGCCGTCTGAAGTCTTGTCAGAAGGCCAAGAAGTGAAGGTGAAGGTGCTAGATGTTCATCTCGATGATAAGAAAATCTCATTGTCGATGCGTGCGCTCGAATCATCTGAACCGACTCGTCAAGATGATGATCAAGCGTTACTTGATGAATATAGCGACCAAGGAGGATTCTCTGTCTCGGAATTGACAGGTGATGATTCTTCGGACGACTCTAAATAAGATGATCGTTCAAGCGGGAGTCATGCTCCCGCTTCTTTTTGTATGGTCACTTAATTTTGCCTGTGATATGATAGGTAAGTTGCGTTTCGAAATGATGAAATGATGAAATTTTGATAGAAAGTTAGTGAGGTGTTGTTATGGGAATTCCAGTAGTGGCCATCGTTGGCCGTCCGAATATCGGAAAATCCACAATTTTTAACCGTATCATCGGTGATCGTGTCTCGATCGTCGATGATAAACCGGGTGTCACACGTGACCGTATTTACGGAACAGGAGAGTGGCTCAACCGTAAGTTCCATTTAATCGATACAGGTGGGATCGAAGTAGGGGACGAGCCGTTGCTCGTTCAAATGCGTCATCAGGCGGAACTCGCCATCGATGAAGCGGACGTCATCATCTTCATGGTGAATGGACGTGAAGGTATCACGGCGGCTGATGAAGAGGTTGCGAACTTGTTGTTCCGTTCGAATAAACCGATCGTTCTTGCCGTCAACAAAGTCGATAACTTTGAAATGCGAGATCTCATGTATGAGTTTTATTCCCTCGGATTCGGAGATCCGTTCCCGATTTCGGGTACGCACGGGTTAGGACTCGGTGACTTGTTAGACCAAGTATTTGAACTCGCTCCAGAAAAAGACGAGTACGAATACAACGAAGACGTGATTCAGTTCTCATTGATCGGTCGCCCGAACGTAGGGAAATCAAGCTTGACGAACTCAATCCTCGGTGAAGAGCGTGTCATCGTTTCAAACATTGCGGGTACGACTCGCGATGCGATTGATACACCGTTCACACGTGACGGACAAGAGTACGTCATCATCGATACGGCAGGTATGCGTAAACGCGGAAAAGTATATGAATCGACAGAGCGCTATAGTGTCATGCGCGCACAAAAGGCGATTGAACGCTCGAACGTGGTTCTCGTCGTCCTCGACGGGGAAGAAGGAATCATCGAGCAAGACAAGCGTGTCGCAGGTCTCGCGCATGAAGCCGGGAAGGCGATTGTCATCGTCGTCAATAAATGGGATGCCGTCGAAAAAGATGATAAGACGATGAAGAAGATGGAAGAGAAGATTCGTCAAGAATTCTTATTCCTCGACTATGCGCCGGTTGTCTTCTTATCAGCGCTCACGTCAAAACGCTTGCAGACATTGTTGCCTGTCATCAAACAAGTGGCAGAAACACATCGCCGTCGTATCTCGACGAGCGTATTGAACGATGTCATCGTCGATGCAGTCGCGATGAACCCGACACCGACGGATAAAGGACAACGATTGAAGATCAACTACGCAACTCAAGTGGCCATCGAGCCGCCGACGTTCGTCTTGTTTGTCAACGATCCTGAGTTGTTGCATTTTTCGTATAAACGTTATTTAGAGAATCAAATCCGTAAAGCATTTGACTTCACCGGGACACCGATTCACATCGTGGCTCGTCAGAAAAACTAATAACGGGGGTGCCACTTATGGCAAACGTAGCTGTCATCGGAGCGGGGAGCTGGGGAACGGCCATCTCGCTCGTGTTAGCGGATAATGGCCATGATGTCCTGCTCTATGGACGTGAACAAGAACATGTGGATGAAATCAATTCGTCACATACGAACTCGTTTTATTTGAAAGACGCGCCATTACCTGACTCAATTCGTGCGACGACGAACTTGAAAGAAGCGTTAGACGGTCGAAGTATCGTCTTTCTCGTCGTCCCGAGTTCGGCGATTCGTCCTGTCTCAAAGGAATTGAACACATTGTTGACGGAACCTGTCACCATCGTTCATGCCGCGAAGGGGATCGAACCAAAAACGCATAAGCGCCTTTCAGAAATCATCGCCGAAGAAATCGATCCTTCTAAGCGTCGGGCAATCGGTGTATTAACTGGACCGACTCATGCTGAAGAGGTTGCGGTCCGTAAACCGACGACCATCACAATCGCATGTGCCGACCTTGATGTCGCGGATGAAGTGCAGGAGCTCCTCACAAACGATCAGTTCCGCGTGTACTTGAATTCTGATGTCGTAGGAGCCGAGTACGGTGGAGCACTGAAAAATATCATCGCCCTAGCGGCGGGTATGACGGATGGGCTTGGTTATGGGGACAACGCGAAAGCTGCCCTCATGACTCGTGGGATTGTCGAAATTGCTCGACTTGGCGTGAAGCTTGGAGCGAACCCTGCCTCGTTCTCAGGATTGACAGGGATCGGAGACTTGATTGTGACGGCGACGTCACAACATAGCCGTAACTGGCGAGCTGGTAACGCCATCGGTCGTGGTGAAAAATTAGAAGACGTTCTCGGGAACATGGGAATGGTCGTCGAAGGCGTCCGTGCCTGTGAAGCAGCCCATTCCCTCGCCAAAGAAGCGGGTGTGGAGATGCCGATCACAGAGGCTCTCTATAACGTGTTGTTTGAAGGGAAGAGTCCTCATGATGAAGTGAAAAAATTGATGAGACGCCCGCAAAAACACGAGATGGAACAAGTTTTTCATTTTGAAGAATAGACAGATTGAGAGAGGAACTGACGTTTTCGTTCAGTTCCTCGCTTTTTTTTGCTAAACTTGAAGTCTGGAGAACATAGAGAAAGTAGGGGGATAGACGTGACACCGTCACTCATCAAAATGTGGATATCATTCGCAGGGATCGGAGCTTTCGCCATCGCTGCATTAATGGTCGCACTCAGTCATACGAAACTGAGCGGTTGGTTCGCCACGCTCGTCAGACTGATTGCTTTCATCATTTTCTTATTTGGGACTGTAATTATGATTTTTGTCGTCGTCTCAGGACCGACTGGAGGATAAACGTGATGAAAAAAAAGATTGTCGCTATCAGTCTGGTTTTGACGACACTGTTAGCGGGATGTATGTTTCCTGAATCAGAGCGGGCCAACAATATCCCGTACGAAGATCAATTGAATACGGTACAAAGTGCGGTCAATGCCTATCGTGAGCAATCTGGGGTATTGCCAATCAAAACGAAACCAGCAGAAACGCCTCTCATGGAGCGTTACCCAGTTGAATTCGCTCGTCTCGTGCCTGGCTATTTAGCGGACCCACCGGCGAATAGTTTCGAAGGTGGCGGGTTGTTCCAATATATCCTCGTCGATGTCGAGACGGAACCGACCGTGAAGCTGATCGATTTGCGTGTGTCTGAGCGGTTGCAACAACTTCAAACGAACATCAACGCATTTCGGGCAAAAGAAGGCAAGTTCCCATTTGACGGATCATTAGGTAAGAATCAGTTCACGCTCGATTATGATAAAATCTTTGTCACAGAAGAGCCGTCCATTCCAAGTCCTTATTCAGATCGTGAACTTCCGATCTATGTGGATGGCACGGGACAACTGTTTGTAGACTATCGAGAAGATGTGAAGGAAGCGCTTCAAAAGACGGATGAGTCACCGGAAATTGGCGAAGACATTCGTTATTTGCTCTATAAAGATGCTCCATTCGCCCCAGCTTATTCGCAAGGATACACAATTGATGAACGAGGAGAAGTCGTTTTTTTAAACAACTGAACCTGTTTTGATAGTGAATGTCGCGAAATCATGCAAAAAATGTTGTCATATCAACGTTTGTACGATATGATTAATCCCGTAAACTCCCTGTGAGAGGAGGTGAATCGTGATGAACAAAACTGAATTGATCCAAGCTGTTACTGAGAAAGCCGATGTTTCTAAAAAAGAAGCAACGAAAATCGTAGAAGCTACGTTTGAATCAATCACTGAAGCACTCCAAAACGGTGAGAAAATTCAATTGATCGGTTTTGGTACTTTTGAAGTTCGTGAGCGTGCTGCCCGTAAAGGTCGTAACCCACGTACAAAAGAAGATATCGAAATCCCAGCGAGCAAAGTTCCTGCATTCAAAGCAGGTAAAGCGCTCAAAGATGCGGTCAAGTAATCTGCAATACATAAGTCGCCGAAAGGCGGCTTTTTTTGTTGGGTTTACGAGTTCGAATGACGTGAATGTGACAAAAATGTGCTATACTATGTCAGAATGACAATGAAGTGGACGAGGGGGGATAGCATGGAACAGTTGACAAATGAATTCGTTGTCACAGACCTTGCTCGTCAAATCGAAACACGTATGAATCATCCCTATTTGACGAAACACGAGGTTGTACCAGCCGTCGACATGTTATTGCTTCGTTGGATGGTCGAGATGATTGATTTGGAATCGATTGAGCATCGACAACTCGTGATGGCAACCTATTTCGCACATCAAGCGCTTGATTTACACGACCAAGTAAACAGCAGCCCGAACGGATCTTTGGCACGCCAATTAAAAGTGCTCGCCGGGGACTTTGCATCGGCTCAGTTTTATAAAATCTTGACGGACTTTCCATCATCATACAGTGATCGATTCGGTCAGTCTGTACAGCGGGTCAATGCGGCGAAGTGCACCTTATTGCTTGAGAAGAACGTTTCAATGAACGTTTGGCTCGAAGCGAACGTCGGATTGATTCAAACACTTTCCGAACTGATTGAACAACCTTATTTGACAACGAGCGGGAAACGAATGATTGAAAAGAAAGCGACAGCGCTTAGACAAGACCAAAAGGAGCAACTTACGACGTTGCTCGCGCATGCGGTCGCTTAGAACGGAAAGGATGTTACGCGTTGCAACCGATAGAAAAAGAGCAAAAAGTATACGAAGTATTTCAGTCCATTTCTCCGAGCTACGATACGATGAACTCGATTATCAGCTTCCGACTTCATAAATGGTGGCGACGGACAACGATGAAAAAAATGAACGTCTTTCCGGGGGCTAAATGTTTAGACGTTTGTTGCGGGACTGCTGACTGGACGATTCAATTAGCGGATGCTGCCGGAAACACGGGAGTTGTGAAAGGACTCGATTTTTCAGAGAACATGCTAAAAGTGGGAGAGGAAAAGGTCAAATCTTGGCCGAACATCGAATTGCTTCATGGAAATGCGATGGCTCTTCCGTTTGGTGACAACTCCTTTGACTATGTCACAATCGGATTTGGACTCCGAAACGTTCCGGACTATATGACGGTCTTGCGTGAAATGCACCGTGTCTTGAAACCAGGTGGAACGGTTGTTTGTCTCGAGACGAGCCAACCGACAGCACCGCTTTTTAAAGAGTTGTACCGTTTTTACTTTGGAACGGTCATGCCGCTTTTTGGAAAGGTCTTTGCCGGTTCATACGATCAGTATAAGTGGTTGCAGGAGTCGACCGATCAGTTCCCAGATCGTTTGACTCTCAAGCGGATGTTCGAAGATGCCGGGTTTGAACAAGTCGAAGTGAAGACATTCTCCGGAGGTGCATGTGCCATGCATCTAGGAAAGAAGTGGTGAACCATGTCTTTGAAGCGACTTTATCGTCATATGAACCGAGAGATTGATCAAATCGATCAATTCTTATCTACTCGAGTCAGGACGGACCACCCTGTCATTGAATCGGCATCGCGCCAATTACTCGATGCCGGTGGCAAGCGCATCCGACCCGCCTTCGTCTTACTGAGCGCCGGGTTTGGTGAGACGAAAGATATCCGTTTGACGAAAGTTGCCTCAAGTCTTGAGTTGATTCATATGGCATCACTCGTCCATGACGATGTCATCGATGACGCGATGCTCCGTCGTGGCAAACCAACCGTGATGGAACGATATGATGAAACAGTAGCGATGTATACAGGGAATACGTTATTCGGAGAAGCGATTCGTCTCGTATCCGAAATTGATTCACCAGAAGTGATGCGCATCATGGCAGATACGATGGAACGAATCTGTGTCGGTGAAATCAATCAAATCCAAGATCAATTTGAGTGGGGGCAATCACCGAAGCGCTATTTAGATCGGATTGCGCGAAAGACCGCTCTGTTGATTGAAACGAGTTGTGCGGCAGGAGCTGTCATCTCTGGAGCGTCTCCACAAATCGTGAGGCAATTAAGTCTGTTTGGATATGACATCGGTATGGCTTTTCAAATGACGGATGACTTGCTTGATTTTACCGCTAAGAGTTTTCAGCTCGGTAAACCGGTCGGGGAAGATTTGAAGCACGGTCATAAAACGTTACCGCTCCTATATTCATCTGAGGATTCCGACTTTTATGAACGCCTCCGTCAAGTGAACGCCTCGACGGATACGGAAGTGACGAAATCTCTCGTCCGGGAAGTGCAACGAAACGGAACGTTAGAACGCAGTCAACGGACGATTGATCGTTACGTCAACCGTGCCATCAGCCGACTAGACGGGTTGCCGGATGTTCCAGACAAGCGGTCGTTAATTGAAATTGCGCAATATATTGGGAAACGCAAATGGTAAATGCCCCATGTAACCCCTTTCAAAAATGTGTTGGACCGTGTACACTAAATACGTACAACGTACACATTTATAGACTTAGGGGGATTTGGGGAATGGAAAAGACATTTTTAATGGTTAAACCTGATGGGGTAAAACGTGGATTGATTGGGGAAATCATCTCACGCTTCGAAAACAAAGGATATACGTTGAACCGTCTCGAAATGGTGACACCGTCAGTTGAGGTCGCAGAGGCACACTACGCAGAGCATAAAGAAAAGCCGTTCTTTGGTGAATTGGTCGAGTTTTTGACTTCTGGTCCTGTCGTTGCGATGGAATGGGAAGGGGAAGACATCGTGGCCGTCTCTCGTTTAATGATCGGGAAGACGAAACCGGTGGATGCTCAACCAGGAACCATTCGCGGTGATTTTGCATCGACGATGTCACAAAACGTGATTCATGGTTCTGATAGTGTGGATAGCGCGGAACGTGAACTCTCACTTTGGTTCGCTGAAGTGGCTTCACACGTTTCATGACTTTTCGAGGGACGGGGAAACCTGTCCCTTTTTGATTCCCTTTGAATCGCCTGAGGTCACAAGAATGCGGAAATGAGAAAGAATTGAGGTTGAAATTGGTGATGAATGATTATGCCATCTTTGTAAAAAAGTTTTATATCAAGTCGGGTATTGACTTGAACTTATATAAAGAGGCGCAGATGAAGCGCCGTATGGTCGCACTACGCGAAAAGAAGGGGTATGCATCGTTTTTAGAGTATTTGAAGGCGATGGATACAGATCGTCAACTTTATGAAGAGTTTCTCGACCGAATGACAATCAATGTGAGTGAATTTTATCGCAACCCGATTCGTTGGCAACAGCTTGAAGAGGATATCCTCCCGCATCTGATTCGCTCGAGTCAAGGGAAGCTTCGCGTATGGAGTGCTGCCTGTTCAACCGGAGAAGAGCCATACTCACTTGCCATGTTGTTGTCGAAACATCTTGCCCCATCTCAATTTTCAATTATGGCTACGGACTTAGATGATGTCGTCATCGAAAAAGCGAAGCAAGGAAAGTACCATGAACGGGCGCTCATCGATTTGCCGGAGGAGTTTCAGAAGCGCTACTTTACCCGTCGTGGCGACGACTATTATATTTCAGATGAAATCAAGCAACTGGTGACGTTTAAAAAGCATAACTTGTTAGCGGATGTGTACGAACGAAATTTTGATTTGATCGTCTGTCGAAATGTCTTGATTTACTTCACTGAAGAGGCGAAAGAGAAGGTATATACGTCGTTCCAGCGGGCGTTACGTCCAGGTGGGATGCTATTTGTCGGTGGGACGGAACAAATTTTCCAACCGAAACGTTACGGCTATGCAATGAAGCAAAGTTTCTTTTATGAAAAAATGGATGGATGAGGTGATCGGATGCGTTATTTGACAGCTGGTGAATCACATGGTCCCGGTCTGACGGTCATCATTGAAGGGGCCCCGGCCGGACTCTCTGTAGATATTTCTCAAATCAATGCAGAGTTAAAAAAACGTCAATCGGGTTACGGTAGAGGGCGCCGCATGCAAATCGAGTCCGATCAGGTAGAAGTTCGCTCGGGCATACGGCATGGCGTGACCACAGGTGCACCCATCACATTTTGGATTGAGAATAAAGACCATACGCATTGGAAACACATCATGCAGGCTGAACCGATTGAGAGCGATATCGAAGTGAAACGCCGCGTCTCTCGACCGAGACCTGGACATGCTGACCTGGTCGGTGGGATGAAATACGACCATCGAGACTTACGTGACGTATTGGAGCGCTCGAGCGCACGAGAAACAGCGGCTCGTGTAGCGGTCGGGGCTTTCTGTAAGCAACTCCTTCAACAAGTCGGGGTATCCCTCTTTAGTTATGTCAAAGTGATTGGTGGGGAACGGGCGGAGTCGTGCACATTTGATTCGCTTCAAGAAGCACAAGCGGTCGTTGATGCCTCACCGGTACGTACGTTAGATGAAGAGGCCGCGTTGCGGATGATGCGTCGAATCGATGAGGCCAAGGCAAATGGAGACTCGATTGGTGGAATCGTGTGTACAGAAGTACATGGTGTTGTACCGGGACTTGGCTCGTATGTGCAGTACGACCGTAAACTGGATGCTAAAATCGCACAAGCGGTCATGAGTGTCAACGCATTTAAAGGTGTTGAATTCGGTGAAGGGTTTGAAATGGCGTATCGCCCGGGTTCTGAAGTGATGGACCCGATCGCATACGGGGATGATGGGTATACGCGACTCAGTAACCATCTCGGTGGATTTGAGGGGGGCATGACTACGGGGATGCCAATCCTTTGTTCAGCCGTCATGAAACCCATTCCTACGCTCTATAAACCCTTACAATCGGTCGATATCGATACGAAAGAGGCATTTTTAGCTCAAATCGAGCGGAGTGACTCGTGCGCTGTGCCTGCCGCTTCCCTCGTCGTTGAGGCAGTCATCGCATTTGAAGTCGCGAAGGAAGTTTGTGAGACGTTCGGGCACGACACGATGGAACGAATCAAACATCGGGTCGATGAGTATCGGGAGGAGTTGCGAATATGGTAACGATTTCAATCTCAGCATCGATCCCATACGAAGTCGTCTTGGACAATCAGGATTGTTGGATCGATTCAGTTGATTGGTCTAGTTATTCGATGCTATGGGTCGTTACGGATAAACATGTCGAGTCTCTTTACGGAGAGTCGTTCCGTTCTACGTTGAATCTGACCCATTCCCACGTCGTCTCGTCCGTCGTCGAAGCAGGTGATGCGTCGAAATCGCTATCTCAGCTCGAGCAGCTTGTCGCAGAAGGGTTGCGCCACGGATGTGACCGCCAAACACTGATTGTCGCCTTTGGCGGTGGAATGATCGGCGACTTGGCTGGTTTTCTAGCAAGTGTCTACATGCGAGGCGTTCCATACATACAAGTGCCAACGACGATTTTGGCTCACGATTCGGCTGTCGGAGGCAAAGTGGCAGTCAATCACCCCTTTGCGAAAAATGCAATCGGTTCATTCTATCAACCGTCAGGCGTCTATTACAACGTCAGTCGACTGAATACCTTGCCCGTCCAGGAAGTGCGAAGCGGTCTCGGTGAGTTATTGAAACATGCGTACTTATCACGTTACGTCCTCGAATCTTCTTTCGAGGACGACTTGTTTTTAGACTTGAACGAGAATGAGCGATTGGATTGGGTGTCGTGGCTTGCCCGTGGGATTCGAGTGAAACAAACCATTGTCGAGACGGACGAGCGAGAACAAGGCATTCGTGCTTGGCTTAACTTCGGGCATACGTTCGGTCATGCCCTTGAATCGGTGGAAGCCTATCGTATCCCACATGGGGAAGCGGTTTTACACGGGATGGTGTTCGCTTTCCTCGTGTCAGGAGATGAAGTTCGAGCGAAGCGATTGTTCAATTGGATGCGTTCGAACGACGTCACGCCAATCGATTGGCAACCATTCGACCACTACGTGGAAAAAATGATGCTGGATAAAAAGAACCGACATGGTGTAATTCGTTTTGTGTTACTTCGTGAAACGATCACTGTGGAGTCGGTACAGCTCGAACATCTTCGACATACGTTTGAACAGATGAAAGGATGGTGGGAACGATGAGTTTAAACGGTTCTATCCGTGTACCGAGTGATAAATCCATCACACATCGGGCACTGTTATTCGGGATGATGGCGAACGGGACGACGCACGTGCGGAATCCACTCCTCGGTGCCGATTGTCGTTCGACGCTCGAGGTGATTCTATCACTTGGAGCCGACGTGACAGAACTGCAAGACGAACTAGTCATTAAGGGGACTGCGTCTCCGCGCTCGGCACGTCTAGACTGTGGGAATTCAGGTACGACGATGCGCCTACTGATCGGTCTCTTGTCCAGCTATAATGGGTCGTTTGAACTCGTAGGCGATGAATCGTTATCCCGGCGTCCGATGCGACGCGTTACTGAGCCTTTACGAAACATGGGCGCACACGTGACAGGGGATATGGCACCCCTCGTCATCGAAGGAACGACGCTTCGATCCATTGACTATACGTTACCGGTCGCAAGCGCCCAAGTGAAGTCGGCCGTCCTGCTCGCGGGCTTACATGCCTCGGGTACAACGATTGTTCGAGAACCGATGTTGTCACGTGACCATACCGAGCGCATGTTGCCCCTGTTTGGTGCGAAGCTATCGATTGTAAACGAGGAAGGGTTACGCGTCATCCGTGTCGAACCCTCGTCATTGACAGGATGTACGGTCGACGTACCGGCAGACCCGTCATCGGCTGCGTTTTTCTGGGCAGGGGCGGCCATGGTGGCAGACAGTTCAGTTATGACGAAGGACGTCTGTTTGAATGAGACACGGATTGGATTTTTACGTACGCTCGAACGGATGGGTGCGAATGTCGTCATTTCGAACGAACGATTGGTCGGTGAAGAACGAGTCGGAGACGTCACGGTCACGACGAGTGAGCTAACCGGCACAGTCGTCGAAAAGGATTTAATTCCTTCACAGATTGATGAATTACCACTGTTCGCACTCGTCGCCTCTCAAGCGAATTCACCGTCCATCGTGAAAGACGCAGCGGAACTGCGCGTGAAAGAAACTGACCGGATTGACGTGGTCGTCTCGGAACTACGGAAGTTAGGTGTGGACATCGTCGGCACTGAGGACGGATTCATCGTCAATCCGAGTCGCCTTCATGGAGGAGATGTCTCGACTTACGGAGACCATCGCTTGTCCATGATGTTACAGATTGCGTCACTCATGACCGATGAAGCCGTTCACATCGAGGGGATCGAGGCATCCGATGTCAGTTATCCTCGATTCCGTGAAGATTTACAACGGGTTCAACGTAAGATAGAATAACGACAAACCGAAGCCCAGGAGGACGAACCATGCTAGATGAATCAGCTTTAACACATATAATCGAGATGCTTGAGTCAGGTGAGACGGAACATGCACTCATGCATCTAGAAGAACTTGAGAAGGAAGGGTCGGATGATGACCGTTTAGCCATCGCCGACCTCTATTTAGAGTTAGGTCTTGCCGACCGGGCGACAGCCGTTCTCTCAAAACTATACGTCGACTATGAGGGAGACCCGAATGTCGCCCTATCGCTGGCGGAAGCGTACTTGGATAGTGACCGTGAAGAGGAAGCGATTGCCGTGCTTGAAAAAATCAAATCGGATGACGCGGATACGCAAGTGAGGAGCCTCGTCCTCCTCGCTGATCTGTATCAATCGCAAGGATTGGATGAAGTGGCAGTGAAGAAACTGATGGAGGCGCTCGAGAAGAATCCGGATGAACCTTTACTCATCTATGGATTGGCTGAATTGTATGCCTCTACCGGTTCATTTGAACAAGCCATTCCACTGTATGCGCGACTTCCAAAGATGAAGTTGCCGGTTGAAATCGACTATCAAGCGGATTACGCGGAGGCCCTCACGATGGTCGGATCGTTTGAAGAGGCGCTCGAAGAATATGAGCGGGCCACACATCGCGATTTGAACACCGTCTTCGGTCATGCGATGACGGCTCATCGGATCGGACGTGAGGAAGTGGCGATCAAGCAGTTCAAAGAGCTTCAGGCGATGGACCCAGACTTCACGTCGCTCTACTTGCCCTATACCGAGGCACTCGATGCAATCGGGCAAACAGAAGAGGCTATTGAGATCGTCGATCAAGGTATCACGCGCGACGATTATAATGATGAACTACGCCACGTCAAAGCAAGACTGCTTCTCAAACTCGGAAATCGGGACGGTGCCATTAAAGAACTTCGTGAGGCGCTCGTGTTAAATCCAGAGTCGTTACAAGCGACCGAATTGCTCTTATCGATTTTATTTGAAGCAGGAGAATTCGATGATGTTCTCGAAACCATCGATGCACTCGAAGATCATGCGACGTCGCCGCTCATGACATGGTATAAGGCGAAGGCGAAATATGAGCTCGAAGCGTACGACGAAGCGGTCAGTCTATATGCCTCAATTGAACCGATGATGAAAGAGGACGTGTCATTTGTGACGGAATGGGCTACACTGTTGATAGAGGAAGGTCGTAGACAAGACGCGCGACGTGTGGTCGAGCAATCGCTTGCATTGGTTGTCGACCTCGATGATCGCCAAGCGCTCGAAGAACAGCTCGAACAATTGTCTGATGACGTAGAATGAATAAGTAGAATGAATAAGGGAAGGGAATGAGGTCAGATGGTCGAGCGGAAACGTAATTTTTTGAAGCGATTCGTCGCTCATCATACGCTTCGGAAACGTGAAGCAAAGTGGATTCTTGACTATTGGTTAAGACATCCTGAAAAGCTTGGCAACGTTCATTTCGTGACAAACGCTTCGGTCTCACCACGTAGTCTCGTGATGACAGCGTACGGGTTTGACGGTGAACCGTTTCGATACCGACGGGGAGACCTTGTGACCATGAATCCTGAGAAGGCTTATCATGACATCCGTCTACACGATGGGCCAATCTATGTAGAGTTAAATTTTCAAGGCATGATGATCGATGAGAACTGGGTCGACATCGTCGAACAGAATCCGTTTGAACCGGTGGCAGAAGTGAGAGATGAAGTCTCGTCTTCTGCTCAAACGATCATTCAAGCATCGGTTGCTCAATTTGAAGAAGAACGATTGCTGATTGAAATCGATAAGGCGCTCGATCGACGGGACGAAAATTTATTTCGTAATCTGACGACTCAACTTCATCAAGTGCGATCATCTAAATTATTTTGAAAAAAACAAGCGCTTCCGTTCCGGTAGGCGCTTGTTTTTTGGTATATTAATTACGTAGGAATACACAATTATTTCACAGTTCGTTCATAACTTTGAAAGGTGAGCGAAGTCATGTACGCTACAATAGACATGATGAGATATGAAGGAGAGGAGGGAAAAGATGAGGTTCGATAGTCAAGGGGCACTCCGCTCGATTGCCGAACGACAATACGTCGATACGCTCATCGTTCCGCTCGCAGAATTGGCGTTTGGTGAGGATATGGTTCGCAAAGCCGAAAGCTATGAAGTGATTCATGCCGTCACGGCCGAGACAGAACGTCAATTATCTGGTCGAACGATGCTCAGCCCGACCATCAGTTACACCGATGTGGAAGCTGGTGTGAAATTGGCGCAGGATGTGGTGGCGAAAGCAAATTCATCTGGATTTTCTCACGTATTGTTTATCGCGTCAGACGTCCGTTTCAAAGCATTTGATTTGCCGGTTTTGTTCGTACCGCCGCTCGCGCTTGGATCGATGTCAAGCGATCAAGCGCACACGATGGTCCAGAATTTTGCGACACAAGTCATCACGGAACTTTCGAGCCGTTGGATGGCGACATGAAGCGGTTGACGTAGAGGTTTTATTGATATACTATTTTGTTGAGTGAGAAATTTTTGTGAAGAATGCATAAAGAATTATGGGGTTATGCACACGAATGAGGGGGGAACGAAATGGCTCAAAATGGGTCAAAAGTCACGCGCCGTCAGTTCTTAACGTACACACTGACTGGAGTAGGTGGCTTTATGGCGGCAACATTGATCAGTCCGATGGTCAACTTTGCGATCGATCCGGTTTTGAAAAAAACTGGTGCAGGCGACAAAGTAAAAGTAATGAGTCTTGATGACATCACGACTGAGCCGCAACGTGTCGACTTTAAGAAACAAACACAAGATGCTTGGTATGAATTTGAAGAAACGCTTTCAGCATGGGTTTACAAAACAGATAGTGGCGAGATCATCGCACTTTCTCCGATTTGTACACACCTTGGCTGTCAGGTGGCATTCGCTGGTGATCCGACTCGTCCACAAGAATTCTTCTGTCCGTGTCACTTGGGACGTTACGAAAAAGATGGAACGAACATTCCAGGTACACCGCCGACAGCACCACTTGCACGTTATGAAAAAGAAGAAAAAGACGGCTTCCTATATTTAGGTAGTCCAGTCGCTCAGTAATGAGAGGGGGAACTAGCCGATGTTACAAAAAATTTATGACTGGGTCGATGAACGCGTAGACATCACACCGCTCTGGCGCGATATCGCAGACCATGAAGTACCGGAACACGTCAACCCTGCTCATCACTTCTCTGCATTTGTCTATTGTTTTGGCGGTTTGACGTTCTTTACAATCGTCATCCAGATCCTTTCAGGGATGTTCTTGACGATGTATTACGTACCAGATATCATCAACGCGCACGCGTCGGTGTATTATTTGCAAAATGAGATCGCACACGGACAAATCGTTCGTGGGATGCACCACTGGGGCGCATCTGTAGCGATCGTCATGTTATTCTTACATACGCTCCGCGTGTTCTTCACGGGATCGTATAAGAAGCCACGTGAGCTCAACTGGGTCGTTGGTGTTCTCTTGTTCTTCGTCGTCTTGGCGCTCGGACTCACAGGATACTTGCTTCCATGGGACATGAAGGCATTGTTCGCAACGAAAGTTACGCTTCAAATCGCTGAAAGTGTACCGGTTATCGGTGGTATTGCGAAGACACTTCTCGCTGGTGGTGAGATTGTCGGGGCGAGCACACTCGCACGATTCTTCGCAATTCACGTCTTCTTCTTACCGGCGGCATTGTTCGGACTGTTGGGAGCCCACTTCTTGATGATTCGTAAACAAGGGGTTTCTGGACCGCTATAAGCCGATTCGAGGAGAAAAAGGAGGAGAAACGATATGCATCGCGGTAAAGGGATGAAATTTGTAACCGACTCTCGAGTAGGAATCTCGAATCGGAAACAAAACATTGCAAAAGACTATTCAGAATACCCAGGACGCACAGAGGCGTTCTGGCCGAACTTCTTGCTTAAAGAGTGGATGGTAGGATCGGTCTTCTTGATCGGATTCATCGCTTTGACAATTGTCGAAGCACCACCGCTTCAAAATATCGCCGATCCAACGAACACGTCATACATTCCGTTGCCGGACTGGTATTTCTTGTTCTTGTATCAATTACTCAAATATCAATTCGCTGCTGGGGACTGGATCTTACTTGGTACAGTCATTATTCCAGGCTTGGCGTTCACGGCACTTCTCGTTGCACCATGGCTTGACCAAGGTCTCGAGCGTCGACCGGCGAAACGTCCAGTCGCGATCAGTTTCATGTTACTTGGAATTCTCTCGGTCTTCTACTTGACTTGGGAATCTGTTCAAACGACACACTGGGATCAAGTCCATGCACAAGGTGAGCTTCAAATTCCAGGTGAAGGTCCTGAAATCGATACAGCGGCTCCAGGATATGAGATTTATTCAGCTCAATCTTGCGTCAACTGTCACGGTCAAAACCTAGAAGGTGGAGCAGCGGCTCCAGCACTCGTCGGCACACAGTATACGGCTGAAGAAATCGCGGAAATCGCGGTCAACGGTGTCGGTACGATGCCAGCTGGTCAGTGGGATGGTTCAGATGAAGATCTCCAAGCCATGTCTGAGTTCATCGCTTCATACGGTGAAGGCGGCGAAAATAACAAGTAAGTCATCAAGTGTAGCCTGAATATCGGGCTACACTTTTTTACTTCTGCACGACGCATACGATAAACTGAAGAAAAAGGATTGAGACAATGAACCCCATGTTTTTAAAACCGTTCTTGATGCATCGGATTGTATTGACTATTCTATTGATCATCAACTTGGGAGGGACGATTTACGGGTATATCTGGTACGAGCCTCAATTACGTGACACACCGTACATCTATTGGCTGTTCGTACCGGATAGTCCGACAGCATCATTCTTCTTTACGATTGTCCTCGGACTTTGGTTAGCTAACAAGCGCTCTCCGTTGTTCGAGACGCTGGCCTTCATCACGTTGATTAAATACGGGGTCTGGGCCGTGATTATGAACATCATGTATTTGGGCACGTTACCACCGGATGCGCCGACCTTGACCATCTTGATGGCCGTCATGTTGATGGTCTCTCACGGTGCAATGGCCTTACAGGCGCTCATCTACGCGCCATTCATGAAATGGACGGTCACCTCGTTTGTATGTACGCTGATTTGGGTAATTCATAATGACGTCGTCGATTATGTACTCGGTCAATGGCCACGTTATCCGTCACTGGCAGAACACATCATGTGGATCGGCTACGGCTCCTTTTGGTTGACAGGATTATGTTTTTTTATGGGATATGCCTTCGTCCTACGTCCATCGCTTGAAAATAAGGTCATAAGAATGTAAAATCAAATTATCAAATACATTCAGAGGTGAAATAGAAAATGTCATTAGGTGGCTATATTTTCTATCTTGCACTGATCATGCTCATCCCCCTATGGGCCCAGATGCGAGTGAAAAGTACGTATAAGCAGTTTTTGAAACAACCGCTCCAAAGCGGTGTCACAGGTGCACAAGTCGCTGATTTCATCATGAAACAAAACGGTGTGCACAACGTGAGAATCGAAATGGTCGACGGACTCATGAGCGACCACTATGACCCGGTCAATAAAGTCGTTCGTTTGTCTCGCGAAGTGTATCAAGGGTCGACAATCTCGTCTGCCGCGATTGCTGCGCACGAGATCGGTCACGTCATTCAAGATGCGACAGACTATAAGATGATGCGCGTCCGCCACAGCCTTGTTCCGGTCGTCAACATCACGTCGAACTTGTCGTTCCCATTGTTACTCGGAGGATTCTTATTCGGGGCACTCGGGTTGGCTCAACTCGGTGTCATCATGATGCTCGGGGCGGTCGTGTTCCAGTTGATCACGTTACCGGTCGAGTTCGATGCATCGAAACGAGCGATGGCGCAATTGACGTCTCACGGAATCGTGACGGCGACAGAAGAGACAGGTGCACGTAAAGTGTTGAATGCCGCGGCTTGGACTTACGTCGCTGCAACGCTCGTTGCGGTTGCCGAACTTATTCGCTTGGCACTCATCGTCTTTATGCCGCGTGATGAATAGGATTGAATGGAATCCCGTCGGTAGGCGGGATTTTTTAATTTTTTGACGAAAGGAATTGTTGTCAATGAAACCGCAACTGACAGAGACAGGTCATCACCAATTGACAAATCGACTTGTGAGGCTAAAAAAAGAGCGAACGGATGCGCGTAAACGGATACGGACGGCTCGAAAATTTTGTGATTTCCGTGAAGACGTTACCTATCGTGAAGCGGTACATGAATATGAACGGATCGAGGCGGATATTTTAGAACTGAATCACCTCCTTGATGACGCGATCATCGTTATATCGGAACGTTCGGAAGTCGTGACGTTCGGAAATCAGGTCGTGATTCGGGAAATGCAACAAGAAGAGACCGAGCGCTATCGAATCGTGAGTGAGGCAGAAGCGGATATAGAACGAGGAAGCATATCCGTGACATCGCCACTCGGTCGTCGTTTGATGGGTGCGACAATTGGTCAAACAATTCAAATCGAAACGCCAGGAGGTACGATTCAAGTCGAGGTGCTCCACATCGAACCATAAAAAATCGCCCGTTCATCCCTGTGAACGAGGCGATTTTTTTGCTTATTTCAAAGGCATCCGATTTTCATCGAACGTAAAGCCTTCGCCCCCGACTTCATACACGTGATGGAACGTGACGAACGCATGCGGGTCGATTTGTTTGACGATTGTCTTCAAACGGTTCACTTCGTTACGGCCGACGACGACATATAAGACCTCGAGTTCTCGGTTCGAATAACCGCCTTTCGCGAGCAGTCGGGTCGTGCCGCGGTTCATCGTCGCATGAATACCATCCGCAATGGCAGTGCGGTGGTCACTGATGATCATCGCCGCTTTACCGGCATACGTTCCTTCTTGCATCGAGTCGATGACGCGTGCCCCGATATAGACGGCGAGAAGCGTGTACATCGCCTCACGAATGTCGAGGTACGTCAAACTGAGGACGATGACAAAGAAGTCAAAGATGAGAAACGTCTTCCCGATCGACCAT
This sequence comes from Exiguobacterium sp. 8A, assembly GCF_902506275.1. Taxonomy (GTDB): domain Bacteria; phylum Bacillota; class Bacilli; order Exiguobacteriales; family Exiguobacteriaceae; genus Exiguobacterium; species Exiguobacterium profundum. The sequence goes on from NZ_LR733630.1 coordinate 416,252, forward strand.
CCGAAATAGCGTTGTACGAGTCGTGCGATGATATCGACGCCGCCCGTCGTCCCGCCATTGTTGAAGATGATGCCAAGCCCGACCCCGATGAAGAGACCGGCGAACAGACTTGCGAGCACCATGTCATCTGTCAAATCGATGACGAGCGTCGAGTACTTGGCGATGAGTGCATACCAAATTGAAAAAGAGAATGTCCCGATGAGCGTATAGATGAAGGTCGTGCGACCTAACAACTTGTAACTCATGAAAAAGAGTGGGATGTTTAATGCCAAGTTCGTGACAGAAGGTGATATATCAAACAGTCCACGGAGGATCAATGTGATCCCGGTGAACCCACCCTCGGCCAAATTGTTTTGGACGTTGAAGTGATAAACGCCGAATGCAAAAATAAAAGAACCTATCAAGATAAAAATAATATTTCGAACACGAATCGGTAATTGTACCGTCATCAGGTTCACCTCCCCTTAGATAGAGTACTCGAAAAACAGTTCGATTGACTACCCTGAACATATGACATTCAGAAACGAGTCGGCTATACTTTTCAAAGAAGAGGTGATGTAGATGAAAGTAGTAGCCATCGGGGCACATCCGGACGATATCGAAATCGGGATCGCCGGCATGACCGCCCAATGGACGAAAGAGAAGACTGAGGTCGTATACGTCGATTTGACGAGAGCGGAACTTTCTTCAAATGGTGATGTAGAAACGAGACGACAGGAGGCAAGTGCGGCTGATGACGTGCTTGGTGTCCGTCGAATCAATCTAGGATTTAAAGACCGTGGGATTGACGGGGGAGAAGAGCAGCTCGAGGCAATCGTCTCCTTGATTCGCCGTGAGCGCCCAACCCACTTGCTCTATCCATATGAGGTCGACCGCCATCCTGACCATGCAGCCTGCGCCCATCTCGTGACAGAGGCGCTGTTTAATGCCGGGATCCGAAAGTACTTACCCGAACTCGATGCATATCGTCCTGAAAGTGTGTACCAATATATGATCAATGCTCACGTCGAACCGGATGTGTGCGTGGATATTAGTGACACGATCGAAGTGAAGACACGGGCGCTTCAATGTTACGCGAGTCAGTTCACTCCGGTCGATGGAGTAAAGACACCGCTCACCGATGCATATGTGGAACGGGTCATCGCCCGTGAACGCCATTTTGGGAGCTTGATTGGAGTCGCCTATGCGGAAGGGTTGAAGCGCGTTCGACCATATGTCGTAAAACAGGCAGGTGAACTCGCATGACGTATCGGATTGGGATTCTTTGTTATCCATCTGTCGGAGGCTCTGGGATTTTAGCGACAGAGCTCGGGATGAAGCTTGCGGACCGTGGGCATGATGTCCATTTTATCACGAGCAGCATGCCGTTTCGTTTGAACGCCTATCACCCAAATATTACGTTCCATCAAGTCGAAATCAATCAATATTCGGTCTTTCGTTATCCGCCGTACGATATGACATTGTCAGCGAAGATTGCGAGTGTCATCCAATCGTTCGGTCTCGATGTCATCCATGCACACTATGCCGTACCGCATGCCGTTTGTGCTGCGCTTGGCCGCGAGATGGCGGGTGTGAAGACCCCGATCGTGTCGACGTTACATGGTACCGATATTACCGTACTCGGTGAGGACGAGGAACTGAAACCGGCCATTCTATACGGGCTGCGTCAATCGAACGCGATCACGGCGGTCTCTCATAGTTTGAAACGGGAGACAGTAGAGCGGATTGCCAGTGATTTGCCGATCCAAGTCATCCATAACTTCATCGATGAATCGGTGTATACGCCTCAATTCGACCCGACATTAAGGGGACGGTACGGCTTGTCGGATGAGGACCGGGTCGCCATCCACATTTCAAACTTCCGTCCTGTCAAACGCGTCGACCTCGTCCTGGAGGCGTTCGATCAGATGGATGTGACGAATAAGAAACTATTGCTCGTCGGAGATGGTCCGCTCATGGGTGCGATGCGTCGACTCGTGACGGAGATGGGGCTTGAAGAGCAGGTCATCTTTGCCGGGAAACAAGAACAAGTCGCCGCACTTCTTGCAATCAGCGACGTTCACGTCCTGTTATCAGACAAGGAGGCGTTCGGTCTCGTGGCGCTCGAGGCGATGGCGACGGGTGTGCCCTCTGTCGTGAGCGATGCGGGTGGGCTGCCGGAAGTGATCACGGACGGTGAGGATGGTTTCGTCGTTCCTAAAGGGGATGCGAGCCAGGCCGCCTCTGCGATGGAGCGGCTCTTGACCGATCGTGAGCTACGAGAACGGTTCCGACAAAACGGATTGGTGAAATCTCGGCGCTTCGCCTCACAAGATATCGTGACCGAATATGAACGCTTGTATGAACAGGTGGTGACATCATGACGGAATGGGAATACGCAAAACAAATCATCGACACGATCGAACAGCATGGTGGCGAGGCGTATATCGTCGGTGGTGCTGTTCGGGATTATGTGCTCGGGAGTCTGCCCGATGATATCGATTTGGCGACGTCCCTCTTCCCGGAAGAGGTGATGGCGCTGTTCCCGAAGTCGGTTCCGACCGGTATCGAGCATGGGACTGTCACGGTCATTATTGACCACCATCCGTTCGAAGTGACGACGTTCCGTTCGGAAGGATCGTATTCGGATTCGAGACGACCGGACCATGTCGCACTCGGGGTATCGCTTGAAGAGGATTTATTACGAAGGGACTTCACGATGAACGCGATGGCGTTCCATGATGGACGAGTGGTCGATTTATTCGGTGGTCAACATGATCTAGAAGAACGAATCATCCGAACAGTCGGCAGTCCGTTTGAACGGTTCGGAGAGGACGCGCTACGCATCATGCGTGCGCTTCGCTTCATGTCACAACTCGACTTCACCTTACATGACGAGTTGCGGGAAGCAGCGAGCGGGCTCGGTCATAAGCTCGAACAAATTGCGATGGAGCGTATCGCGATCGAATTTGAGAAACTGTTGACGGGACCTGCATACAAGAAAGCGCTAGGTGAAATGGTCGAGCTCGGCATTCATCGCTATTTACCGAACGTGACGACCGAACTGATGCAGCGTGTCCAAGAGGACGCTCGGACACCTGTGAACGCGGTCAGCGGATGGGCACTCTTTCTCTATCATGCACAGGATGACAGCTGGCTATCGCCATGGAAACGGTCGAACGCGATCAAACGGGAGGCGCGTACGCTTGCACTGCTCTGTGAGACGGGACTTGACCGGATGACGATTTATTCGACGGATGAACAGACGCTCTCCACTTATTTCCGGATGAACGGGGAGAAAGACCGTAGCCGTGAACTGAAACAGTCGCTCCCGATGACGTCACGAAAAGAGTTGAAATTTGACGGCCGGGACGCCTTAGCGCTCGGTGCACGAGGGGAAGCAATCAAGCATCTGTTAGCCGACCTCGAACGACGCGTCATCTTAAACGAGTTACCGAACCATGAGACAGTATTGAAAGAGGAGGCGAAACGATGGCTTCAACGCGCGGGCGTGTTCTGACGCTATTACAAGATGGTGAAGTATGGAGTGGCCAAGAGTTGGCCCGTCAATTAAATATTTCACGTACCGCTATTTGGAAACATATCGAAACGCTTAAGCAAGACGGTTATGCGATTCATACGATCCCAAGAAAAGGATACCAATTGCTTGAGCAAAGTGACCGATTCGATGAACCAGCGTTTGCGTCATATCGGAAGGGACGGTTCGGTCAAATCGTCCATGCCTTTGACCAAATCGACACGACACAACGAATCGCCCATGAGCTGGCGCAACAACACGTGCCAGAGGGGACGCTCGTCATGAGCGAGGAACAGACGGCCGGTCGCGGACAACTCGGTCGTAACTGGCACAATCCGAAGCACGTCAATATCGCGGCAAGTGTGATTTTAAGACCGGAATTACCCATTCGCGACGCATCAAAGATGACCTTGATGGCGGCAAGTGCGTTTGCGAAAGCGTTGAATGCGCGGGACCTTGACGTGACAATCAAATGGCCTAACGATTTACTGTTAAATGGCAAGAAAATCGGAGGCATTTTGACGGAAATGCAAACGGAAGGGGACCGCATTCAAGCCGTCATTTTAGGGTTCGGAATGAACGTCAACGGCGATGAAATTCCGACTGAGTTGGCGCACCGGGCGACCTCCCTTTATTTAGAGACCGGGACGAGATATCATCGCAGTGAGTTATTGGCGGAACTATTGGCAGAACTCGAGACCGAATACGACCGATTCCTTGACGTAGGATTTGCACCGGTTCGCTTGAACTGGATGAAACATGCCGCCTATTTAAATGAGTCGATCACCTTGAGTGTGTCCCGGACGTCGCGAACAGGTGTCATGCGAGGCATCTCGGAGGAGGGGGCACTGCTACTCGAAGTGGATGGAACGGTCGAACCGGTCTATTCTGCTGAGATTGCAGTGTGGAATGATTGATGAAAGCGAGACCATCGACTATACTTAATGTGTCGGACGCTATCAATTCTTGAAGTGTACCGCGCTTGCAGACTGTCACATTCAGTTGTCTGCCTTGATCATTATGACAGGGACAGAAGGACACTAACTCATGAAAACCATGAATTTGTTTTTCGTGCGCCTTCTTGCCATCTGTGTAAGAAGGCGTTTATTCTTTCCTGTCTCCACGTTTAGGAGGAGAAACAGATGCACACGATGACTACATTGTTTAAAAAAATGAACGAGCAAGAAAAGCTCGTCATGTTGACGGCATATGATTATCCGTCAGCCAAACTTGCCGAATCGGCCGGTGTCGATTTGATATTAGTAGGTGATTCACTTGGGATGGTCGTACTTGGTTATGATTCGACGATTCCGGTGACGATGGAGGACATGCTCCATCATTCGAAAGCGGTACGCCGCGGAGCACAAAATACGTTCGTTGTGGTAGATATGCCGTTTGCGTCATATCACGGAGACTTCGATCGGACGTTACAGGCAGCATCGCGTTTATTCCAAGAAGGCCGTGCGGATGCCATCAAACTAGAAGGGGCCGGTGACGTGCTTCATACGATTGACCGCTTGACACAAGTCGGCATGCCATGTGTCGCCCATCTAGGGTTGACCCCTCAATCGGTTGGCGTCCTAGAAGGATATAAAGTACAAGGGAAGTCCCTAGAGGCTGCCGAGACACTCCTTCAAGATAGCTTGGCTGCGGAACGTGCTGGCGCGAAGATGCTCGTCCTTGAGTGTGTCCCTCACCAATTGGCAAAACGGATCGCAGAAGAATTGACGATTCCTGTCATCGGAATCGGTGCAGGTGCAGATGTCGACGGCCAAGTGCTCGTCTATCATGACGTATTGAAATATGGGGTGGACCGTCTCCCTAAATTTGTCCAAGCGTATGCAGACGTGAATGAAGTGGCGACGGATGCTATCCGTTCTTATGTCGAAGAGACGAAGAACGGTCACTTCCCGTTAGAACGTCATACGTTCACAATGGATGAGTCGTTACTCGACTCATTGTATGGAGGAAAAGGATGAAGATTGTATCGACCGTCGAAGAATTACGTATTGCCTTACCAACGAATCAAACGATTGGCTTCGTGCCGACGATGGGATATTTGCATGAAGGACATATGAGCCTCGTTGAAAACGCGCGACGGGAAAATGACGTCGTTGTCATGAGTATTTTTGTCAATCCGACACAGTTCGGACCGAATGAAGACCTCGACCGTTACCCCCGCGACTTTGAACGGGATGAGAAGTTGGCACGTGATGCGGGAGTCGATGTCTTGTTCTATCCGACGACGGAGACGATGTATCCACTTGACATGGCGCGTGTGACCGTCCGTCACGGGGCGGACGTATTATGTGGGGCGAGTCGTCCCGGTCATTTTGATGGTGTGTTGACAATCGTTTCAAAATTATTTAACCTTGTTCAACCGACACGCGCTTATTTCGGTCTGAAGGATGCTCAACAAGTGGCACTCATCGAAGGATACGTCCGAGATTATTTCGTTCCAGTCGAGATTCGACGCTGCCCGATTATTCGTGAGGAGACAGGACTAGCCAAATCTTCTCGAAACGTCTATTTGTCAGATGTCGAAACGGTAGAGGCGAGTCGGATTTTCAGCGCATTGATGATGGCGCGAGAGGCACTCGATACAGGTCAACAAGTTGATGAAGTAAAACGACAGCTGACTGAACGTTTGAACGAGATTCCGAACAGTCAAATCGATTACGTCGAGCTTGTCGATTACCCGACGCTCGGTGCCGTCTCGAGCGACTCGACCGAACTCTTGTTAGCGGTGGCCATTCAGTTTGAACGGGCCCGATTGATTGATAATGTGATTTGGAAGAAGGGATGAATCCAATGATTCGTACATTTATGCACGCAAAGCTTCATAAAGCAACAGTGACAGAAGCAAACTTACACTACGTCGGTTCAATTACAATCGATGAGGATTTGATGGATGCGGTCGGTATCATGGAGAATGAACATGTACACATTACGAACAACCATAATGGTGCTCGCATCGAAACGTATGTCATCAAAGGGGAACGCGGTTCAGGCGTGATTTGTTTGAACGGAGCGGCAGCACGTCATTTCCAGGTCGGTGATGTTGTCATCATCATGGCTTACGGTCAAATGACAGCGGAAGAGGCAAAAACGCATCGTCCGAAAGTAGCTGTGTTGAACGAACAAAATGAGGTCGATCAACTTCTTTACGAAGAGATTGCTCATACAATTTTGTAAAGGATTCGGGGGTGTCGGCAGAGGCATCCCCGTTTTTTCGTTATTCGTTCTATGGTAAGATGAGACAGACAGAAAGCACGAGCGTGCCAAAGATGGGATGGATGTTATGGACACGTATGTGATTGTGGATTTAGAGACTACGGGTCATTCCGTTAAGTCCGGAGATGAATTGATTGAGTTTGCGGCGGTCGTCGTACAAGAGGGTGAAGTGATAGAGCGCTACAGCACCTTGATTCGACCGAGTCGACCAATCCCACCTTTTATTACGCAATTGACAACGATTAGTGACGAAGATGTAAGTGATGCACCTACATTTGAAGATGTGATTCCCGACATTTGGAAAATGCTAGATGGACGGGTGTTTGTCGCGCATAACGTCGCATTTGATTTAACTTTTTTAAATGAGAGTCTTGAACAAGCGGGTTATCTTGCGTTTCAAGGGAGAGCCATTGATACTGTCGAATTGGCCCGCATCTTGTATCCGACTTTAGAGAGCCATGCGTTAGAAGCGCTATCGGATACGTTTGACCTCGTACATACAGACGCACATCGGGCACTCAGTGACGCAGAGGCGACAGCCGAGCTCTTCATCCGGATGCTCGACCGTTTACGCGATTTACCGTTGGTGACGCTGAAACGACTTCGAGAGTTATCTGAGTCATGGACGAGTCATATCGAACCGTTACTCGATGAGATGATCCTTGAGGTCGGGATCCGTCCAGACGACGAAACACGTTTTGATATCCACCGCAAAATTGCGTTAAGGCGACCGGTGGATGCCTTCGTCCCGACGACAGAACGTGAACCGTTCGAGCCGTTCCTTTTGCGGACGATCGAAGAGACACTCCCTTCACTGTTTGAGCAGTTTGAACCGAGACAGAGTCAATTCGAAATGATGCGTCACGTCTATAAAGCGTTAGACGATGAGGAAACATTGTTAGTCGAGGCGGGTACGGGAACGGGTAAGACGCTTGCGTACTTGATTCCGAGTGCCCACCATGCCCTCGAGACGAAACGCCCGGTCGTCATTAGTACGCATACCATTCAATTGCAAGAACAGTTGTTAAATCGAGACTTACCTGTTCTTCGTCAGATTTTTCCTGAGATCGAATTCACGTTGTTGAAAGGGAGACGCAATTATATCGATTTGCGTAAGTTCGAGATGGTGCTCGACGAATCAAATGACGGTCTTTTGGCATCGATGTGTAAAGCGATGGTACTCGTCTGGCTCACAGAAACCGAGACCGGAGATTTAGAGGAACTCTCATTCCCGGGATCTGCGACACAAGGTCCTGCTTCATTCAAGCGTTTGATTCAAGCAGATGCTTCTAATGATTTTGGTCGATTCGACCCATGGTATAGCCGTGACTTTTTCACGAAAGCCGTGTTGCGCTCGAAAGAAGCGGACCTGATTGTGACCAATCATGCTTTACTGTTCTCGGATTTACAGCATCAGGCAGGCATTTTACCGACGGACACACCTCTCGTATTAGACGAGGCTCATCAAGTCGAGGAAGTGGCCTCTCATCATTTCGGTGTGACATTTGATGCGATTCAATTTGACCGCCTCTTCAAATGGTTCGGCTACGGAGCAGATGGCAAATTCCATTCTCGCATCATTCAGCTAGCCGATTTGACATCCGTAACCGAAGAAGCGGAGGCATTCAGTCAACAAATTGATTCGGCTCTTGCAAGGGTCGAGGAAGAACTCGAAGACCTTCTGACGTCCCTTCAATCGTTAGGTAAGAAAAAAGAACCTCGACAAACGGTTCGTTTCGAGCGGGAAGGTGCAACGTTTAGACCAATTCGAGAAGTGGCCAATCGACTCGAGGACAAACTGCGGACGTTGCGGACGTCACTCCGACACCTCCATCGACTGCTCGATGAGCGTAAAGAACATATGACATTCAAACAACGCGCACTTCTTGGTGACTTAAAAACGTTGATTGGAGACGTGCGTGAACTCGAGAGTGTCATCTATGAGACGATGTTGACGCGCGACGATGATGCGGTCAGCTGGGTCGAACTGAATTTAGGGAATCGGAAATTGACCTCGGTATACACGCAGCCCGTCGAAATCGGACCGTTGTTACACGAACGTCTGTTTAAGAAGCGACCAACGATTTTAACATCGGCGACGATGACGGTCTCAGGGAAGTTCAGCTTTATGGAACGACGCCTCGGATTAGAAGGAGAACCGGTCCGAAGAGTCGTATTACCGTCACCATTCAACTTCAAAGACCAGGCCAAACTGTTTGTACCGTCGGACTTCCCATTGATCAATGAAGTGCCGCTTCCTCAGTTCGTCGACCAGACGGCCCAGTCGATTGTCCAAATTGCGAACGTGACGAAAGGGAGGATGCTCGTCTTGTTCACATCGAACGAATTGCTTCGACTCACTTACGAACAAGTCAAAGACCATCTTGACCCGTCTTATACACTTCTCGCACAGGGTGTGAGCGGCGGCTCTCGTAGCCGCTTGACGAAACAGTTCAAACGGATGGAACAGTCGATTCTCTTTGGGACAGCAAGCTTTTGGGAAGGTGTCGATATTCCAGGGGAGGCGTTGACATGCCTTGTCATCGTAAGGCTTCCGTTTGCACCGCCCGATCAGCCGATCATGCAAGCACGTTCTGAGAAAATTGAAGCGACGGGTAAGTCACCATTCTTTGAGTTATCCCTGCCCCAAGCGGTTATTCGCTTCAAACAAGGTGTCGGTCGATTGATTCGATCGAAAGGGGATTATGGTGCGGTCTTCGTGTTCGACCGACGTGTGGAGACGACACGTTACGGCAAACAGTTCATCAACAGCTTGCCTAAAGTTGACCGGATTGAAGGAACGCTTGAAACAGCGTTATCCGAGTTGGAATTGTTCTTAGACGAGAAGGAAAAGTCTGTGGCACGAAATGACAGATAACGCTAGGCATCACGATATTATCGTTTTATAATGATACGTATAGTGTTTTTGGAGGAGGAGTCAATATGAACTCGAATATTGAGACGCTGGCGAGCGTGCGCATCGAACCGACTGCGGACGTTTACAAAATTGTCGACTTATTGAATCGGACCTTAAAGGGTCAGGATTTAATGTTCGGTTTGTCACTTGAGAAGAAAGTGAACGATCCGAAGAAGGAAGAGATGGTCTTCACCATCTATCGTACAGAATGACCAGAAAAGCAAAATGGATCGTCTCATTACTGGCGGCACTGATTGGTGTCGTCCTTGTCTTTAGCGTGATGTATCGATTCACCATCGGTCATACAGAGAATCAAAAAGAAAAGCTCGTCGAAACGGCGATGGCACGATTGACTGAAGAATCTCCAGACGCGAGAGTGGGTCAGGGAGAACTGTTCAATGGGACAGAGGCATATGTCGTCTTCCCAGAAGTAGACGGGAAGTCCATTTGGTTTGTCCCATTGGATAAAAAGCTGGAGATCGAGCAACGAGAAATCGGTGAAGTGGACGCTACTGACGTCTGTTCGAAGTCGGTTGAGGAGACAGGCGGACAACTGGTCAGCTGTAAGGTTGGTTTTGACGAACGGGCACTCATCGAAGTGGTCACGAAAGCGGATGCGTCTTATACGTATTCGTACTATACGCTTCAGACCGGAGAATTTATTCGACGGGTCCAATTGACCGATCAAATGTAATGAATTAGAGGGGGATTATGATGGAACATCTATTAGCGAAACGTGTAAAACAACTCACACCATCGACTACTTTGGCGATTACAGCTAAGGCGAAGGCACTGAAAGCTTCAGGCAAAGATGTCATTGGTCTCGGCGCGGGTGAACCTGATTTCAACACACCAGAACGAATCATCGACGCTGCTTGTCAAGCCGCTCGAGATGGAGACACAAAATACACGCCATCTGGCGGGACAGTCGCGTTGAAAGATGCCATCATTGAAAAGACGAAACGCGATAGTGGATTGTCGTTCGAACGCAACGAGGTGATGGTTGCTTCAGGTGCGAAACATGCCCTATACGCTCTGTTCCAAGCTATTTTAGATGAAGGGGACGAAGTGATTGTCCCAGCCCCATACTGGGTCAGTTACCCGGAACAAATCAAATTGGCAGACGGAGAACCTGTCTTGGTCGACACGAATGAAGAGACGTCATTTAAATTGACGCCGACTCAACTGGAGAATGCAATTACAGCTCGTACAAAGGCCGTCATCTTGAACAGCCCATCTAATCCGACGGGAATGATTTATACGAAAGAGGAGCTACAGGCACTCGCCGATGTCGTTCTTCGACACAATCTTCTCGTCGTTAGCGATGAAATTTATGAAAAATTGATTTACGGTGATGCATCGTTCGTATCGATTGCGACACTTCCGAATATGCGTGAACGAACGATCATCATCAATGGGGTCTCGAAATCTCACGCGATGACAGGTTGGCGAATCGGATATGCCGTTGGTGATGCAAAAATCATCGGCGCGATGACGAATCTGGCCTCACACTCGACATCAAACCCGACATCTGTCGCACAAGCGGCTGCGGTAGAAGCGTACAATGGACCGCAAGAAGATGTGGAAATGATGCGTCAATCGTTCGAGGATCGACTTGAAATCGTCTACGACCGTCTCGTCAAAATCCCTGGCATCACTTGTTTGAAGCCACAAGGTGCATTTTACTTATATGCCAATGCGAAGGTCGCGGCCTCAGAGAGTGGCTATAACACCGTCGATGCTTGGTGTGAAGCTGTTCTTGAAGAAGCAAACGTGGCACTTGTGCCTGGTTCGGGTTTCGGACAAGACGATTACGTACGATTATCCTATGCAACTGAATTAAAACGCGTATTAGAAGCGCTCGATCGAGTAGAAGACTTCGTTACGAAGCGCGCTCGATAAGCGAAAGGATGGAAAAGAATATGACAACTATTTCGATTAACCAATTTAAAGATTATGAAGGCCAATCGGTCCGTGTAGGGGCCTGGATTGCCAATAAACGTTCAAGTGGTAAGATTGCTTTCCTTCAATTACGTGATGGAAGCGGTTTTGCTCAAGCAGTCGTTGTAAAAGCTGACGTGGCGGAAGAGTTATTTACGTTAGCCAAAGGGATTACTCAAGAAACTTCGGTTTGGGTCACAGGGAATGTCAAATCTGATGGCGGACGTACACCACTCGGATTTGAATTGGAAGTGACAGATTTAGAAGTGATTGCGGAATCGATTGATTATCCAATCACACCGAAAGAACACGGAACGGAATTCTTGATGGACAACCGTCACTTATGGCTCCGTTCACGTCGCCAACACGCGATTATGAAAGTTCGTAACGAAATCATTCGTGCGACATATGAATTCTTCAACAAAGAAGGATTTGTCAAAATCGATCCGCCAATCCTTACTAGCAGTGCTCCGGAAGGGACGACAGAATTGTTCGAAACAGATTATTTCGGTCAATCAGCCTACCTTTCTCAGACAGGTCAATTGTATATGGAAGCAGCGGCGATGGCCCTCGGAAAAGTATTCTCGTTCGGTCCAACGTTCCGTGCGGAGAAATCAAAAACACGTCGCCACTTGATTGAGTTCTGGATGATCGAGCCGGAGATGGCATTCGTCGATCATGACATGAACCTTGAGATTCAAGAGCAATACGTCTCATACATTGCACAGGCAGCACTTGCGAACTGTAAAAATGAACTGGAACTGCTTGGACGTGACCTTGAGAAATTGGCACAAGTACAAGCGCCGTTCCCTCGTGTTCGTTACGAAGATGCCATCAAGTTCTTGAAGGCAGAAGGATTCGACGACATCGAATACGGTGATGATTTCGGTGCACCGCACGAGACGGCGATTGCCAACGCACATGATCAGCCGGTATTCATCACGCATTGGCCAAAAGAAATCAAACCGTTCTACATGAAAGTAGACCCTGAGAATCCAGAACTTGTTCTGTGTGCGGACTTGATTGCACCAGAAGGATATGGTGAAATCATCGGGGGATCTCAACGTGAGGACGACTACGATCGTCTAAAAGAAGAGATCATCAAGGAAGGTCTCGACGAAACGGATGCGTATGATTGGTACCTTGAACTTCGTCAATACGGTTCGGTCCCACACTCTGGTTTCGGACTTGGTCTCGAGCGTACGGTCGCATGGATCAGTGGAATCGAGCACATCCGTGAAGCGATTCCGTTCCCACGTCTTTTAAACCGAATTCACCCTTAACGATTAATCGGGGAAGACACCATGTCCTCCCCGATTAATGTGTCTTAGAAAGGAAGTGCGACATGGATGCACATCAATTGATTCAATTATTCGAGCAAAGTCCGGTCGTCATTCCACGAAAGCTGTTCACCGATGCGAGACGCCTCGATTTGTCACCCGTCGAGTTCAGTCTGATCGTCCATCTTCTAGAAATGACTGGAGAAGGCATCGTCATGCCGCTCCCGAGTGAGCTAGGGAAACGATTGAATGTTTCAGAGAATGAGGCGCGCTCAGTGTTACTCGGTCTGTTGCAAAAAGAGTTGATCGCGATTGACGCTTCAAGTGATGGCGAGCGATATAGCCTATTGCCACTTTTCGAAGCGTTACAAAGGGAAGAGAAATCTGTGCCACAGCAGACACTGAATGAGAATATCATTCATACGTTTGAGCGGGAATTTGGAACGATCACCCCGTTCGAGATTGAACAAATTGTCGGCTGGATGACGGAAGATAGCTTCAGCGAAGAACTCATCATGGCCGCACTTCGTGAAGCGAAACTTCGAAACGTGCGAAACTTCAAATACATGGACAAAATCCTGCGCGTTTGGCAAGACCATCATGTCGAATCGCTCGAGGATGTCGTGGAATATCAACGGAGGAATAAGTGATGTTGACGCGAGCACAATTACAGGAAGTGTCAGATACGATGAAGCAGATGTTCCCAGACGCTCATTGCGAGTTGACGCATCAAAATCCCTTTGAATTGGTCGTCGCGGTCGCGCTCTCCGCACAAGCGACGGATGCGCTCGTCAACAAGGTGACACCAGGATTGTTTGAAGCGTTTCCGACTGTCGAGGCGATGGCTGCGGCTGACGTGTCTGAGATTGAGTCATTGATTAAACGGATTGGTCTGTACCGTAACAAAGCGAAGAATGTAAAAGCACTCTCAGAAAAAATTGTGAACGAGCATGGGGGGATTGTCCCTTCTGACCGAGCATCGTTAGAGGCGCTCCCCGGAGTCGGTCGTAAAACAGCAAACGTCGTCCTTTCTGTTGCATTCCATGAACCGGCGTTTGCGGTTGACACACATGTGGAACGAGTATCCAAGCGTCTCGGTATTTGTCGCTGGAAAGACAATGTTCGACAAGTCGAGGATACATTAATGAAAAAGTTTCCACGCGAGGAATGGTCACAACTTCATCATCAATTCATCTTCTTCGGACGATATCATTGCAAGGCACAACGCCCAGGCTGTGAGGCATGCCCACTCTTGCATATGTGCCGTGAAGGAAAGAAACGAATGAAGTCACAGAAAGTCACCACATAAAAAACGCATCGACACGCAATGTGTCGATGCGTTTTTGGTTAATGATTCCAAGGGTGGTCGCTCCATTCGCGACGTTTTTTCGTGATTGGCACTTTTTTGAAGCCCCAGTTTCGGAAATCTTGGTCCGGACTTTCTTTACGGATGTAAATTTTGTCCTTAATGGCTTTAAAGATTCGGTTCTCGTCCCCATAATGGACGAACCGTGGTTTCACTTCAATCACGCCACGACGAACGCGAGAAAGTGGCAGACAGACGAGGTCAGCGATTTCTAAGCCAGATTGATACATCGTGTTCTGCTTCTCAGAGAAGATGAAGCCTTTAATTTTTTGACGGCTCTTTTCGACGTCTAAATGAACGGTACCTGAGTTGAAAATATCAAAGAATGCTTTTTGAATCAGTAAGTTCTGATAATCGTCTCGGGATTCCAGGACGACACGGGCACTTACTGCCTCTGTTTCTTCTAAAAACGCATAGAATGACTTCATCAGGTGAGCGAATGCGACGACATACGGATCTTTTGGTGTCGAATAAAAGTCATGAAGCTTTTGTTTATCGACCTCGACACTGACGATTGTACAGTCGATTCCTCGCAAAAATTCAGGGAGTTTATCCCAAAAGTCGCGCAACATATCAATCGTGATCCCATCTTCTTTTCCGTAAGGATGTTCCGCTTTTAAAATTTCTTTCAAATGAAGTGGGATATGCTCCGTTTTGAACACATCTCGTTTGAACGCCTGAAGACGTCGTTTCAATTCACACGGTAATCCAGTCTCGTCTGCATCGATTGAATACTTATATTCCATCAGCACGCCAGTCAAGTTAAATTGCGTATTTCCCTTCGGTGTGCCTGTTTCGTCGACGAACATGACATACTTCTTTCCACTTTCCATCCAATCCCTCCAAAACGGCTTAACAGTAACGTCTTTAAGCACCCTATTTTATTTCCAAATGATAATTTGGTCAATCTATTGCACAGATATTGCACATTTTTTTTAGAATGACATCAATGAGGTTTATCGGTGTGTCATCTTGGATAAACAGTAGAAGTGCTATTATCATAGAAAAACAATCGCATCATACATAACGAGAGCTTTTCAATTTGGATACACAATCGCTTACATACTAGTTTAACATACGGGAGTTTGGTACGATATGTGTTGCGGTAATTCCACACAAGTGTCGACCGACAGAAGTCGACAATCAGACCTGAGACGGAAGGAACGAGTGGACCGACCTGTTAATATGTATGTATGGGGTGACGACATTGTTCCATTATCCAAACGGTAAAAAGGCAAACGTGACAAAGACAACAAAGGGGGAAGGAATTTCGAAGCAATCATCGAATTCTCAAACCTATGCGAATCGCGGAATGAACTTGGAGACGCTGTTAAATGAAACGAATGAGTTTTATCGGATTCATCAACGAGCCGTCATCCACAAAAAACCAACCCCTCTCCAAATCGTCAAAGTCGACTATCCGAAGCGAAGTGCCGCCAAAGTAACGGAAGCCTATTTCAAACAGGCATCTACGACCGATTACAACGGTGTTTATCGTGGTAGGTACATTGACTTTGAAGCGAAAGAAACGAATAATAAGACATCGTTTCCGCTCGGCAATTTTCATGACCACCAAATCGCCCACATGCGTGAGTGTGAACGTCATGGAGGGATTTGTTTTGTCATCATCCGCTTTAGTCGCTATAATACGCAATATGTATTGACCACCGAGCAACTTGTTCAGTGGTGGGAACAACGGTTAACGGGGCGCAAATCGATTCCGCTCAGCTTTATCGAAAAGGAAGCGATTGAAGTTCCGACGAGAGCCTTGCCGTCGATTGATTATTTGACGGTGCTCGATCAATGGCTCGATTGAATAGAAGGAGTGAACCATGAATGGAGCGAAGTAGGGTCGCACGTCGACAAGATTCGACGACGAATAAACGCAAAAAAACTGGGAAACAACCAAAGACGAAAAGTAAGAAACCGATGTGGAAACGCATCTTTTTATTAGGTTTCATGTTATTTATTGCTGCGGTAATCGCATTCGGCGCATATACGGTATATGCCATTGCGACGGCACCAGAACTAGATGAAGACAAACTTGTCGATACGTATCCGATTCAGTTGCTTTCGGCTGAAGGAGAACCGCTCGAAGGGGCGGGTCAGATTCGAGAGTATGTCTCCATCGACGACATCTCTGAAGTGATGCAACAAGCGGTCGTGTCCATTGAAGACCGTCGTTTCTATGAGCATAACGGGATTGACTTACGTCGAATCGGCGGAGCCGTCGTTGCCAACTTGACAGAGGGTTTCGGTGCAGAAGGTGGATCGACCATCACTCAACAATTGGTCAAGCAGTCGTTCCTTTCGACAGATAAGAAGTTGAAGCGTAAGCTTCAAGAACAATGGCTCGCACTCAAACTCGAGCGTGAGTATACGAAAGAACAGATTTTAGAGATGTACTTGAACAAAAACTATTACGGTAGTGGCGGATACGGTGTGCAAACCGCATCGAAACGTTACTTCAATAAGCCGGTCTCTGAGGTCAATTATCAAGAGGCCGCGATTCTCGCAGGTCTCCCGCAACGTCCAAGTGCCTACGATCCAATCAACGGTGATCAGGAGTTGACTCGCTACCGTCAAGAGCAAGTCTTGTCTGCAATGAAACGTGACGGACATATTTCTGAGGAACAATACAATGAGGCACTCGATGTTGCCATTGCTGACGTCATCTCACCAGGTGAAGAGACGGAAGAAGAAGCGTTCACACGTGCGATTTACTCTCGTGTATTGAATGAGTTAGAAGAGGACTATGGTCTTGAACAGTCAGATATTTACGGGACTGGTTTGAAAGTTTATACGTCAATCAACAAAGAGTTACACACAAAAATCAACAGTGATATTAAATCGAATAATGTTAATTTACAAACAAGTAGTTTCCCTGAAGATTTACGAATGGGTGCAACCGTCTTGAATACAAAGACCGGTGAAATTGTCGCTATCGTAGACAGTCAACAGGCGAAGCAAGGTGATACCACATATCGTGACTACTCAAATGAGAAGTATCAAATCGGATCGACAGCTAAACCATTTTTCGATTATGGTCCTGGAATTGAAAATGGGCAGTGGTCGACAGGTAAAGTGTTGCTTGACGCTAAATTAGATGGCACATATAGTCCGAATAACTATTATTCAGGTTTCCGTGGACCAAATACGATGCGCCAATACTTGAAAATTTCAGCGAACACGCCAGCAGTTCGTGCTTTCCAAGAAGTGCGGGATGAGTATGGACAAGAAGCAATCGAATCGTTCGTTAAAAATGTAGGTATCGAACCTTCATATTCTGGCGATGAACTCAACGAATCTAATGCTTTAGGTACGGCAGAAGCGAGCACGACACAGATGGCTGCAGCTTATGCAACACTTGGTGCGAATGGGATGTATACAAAACCGCACTTGATTCAAAAAATTGAATTCAATGATGGTTCAAGTATTAATTCACCGATTAAAGCCAAGCAAGCGATGGAAGATTATACAGCGTATATGTTGACAGACATGCTTCGTGATGTTGTGAGTGCTGAAGGTGGAACTTATGTACCTGGCGCATTCCCATGGGACGTAGCAGGTAAAACGGGTACGACGAACGAGCCTAACTCTACAAATCCGAAAGATAAATGGTTTACTGGTTATTCTACGGATTACTCAATCTCAGTATGGACAGGAAAAACGAAAGATTCGACAGTCGCTTCGTTCGATCCTGACTATGCCCAATACTATTTCGAATATATGATGCAACAAGTGACGAATGCGACGGGACAACCGGATCGATTCCAGCGTCCAGACTCAGTCTTGTCACTTGGTAATGAGCTTTATGTAAAAGGAACAAAACCAAAAGATCTTCAACCTGAGAAGTTGGTTGCTCCGACTGGGGCAAGTGTTAACTACGATGAAGAAGGTCAAACCGGTTCTGTCTCATGGTCATACGATTTCGATGGTGCACAAGCCGATGGTTATACGGATATCACGTTCACGGTGACACAAAAGTCAGCCGATGGAAGTGAGCAAGTCGTCGGAACGACCGGGGAGACGAGTGTGAATATTGCAAACTTGGCCGAAGGAGACACAACGTTTACCATTGTCGCAAATGCGACGAACCCGTTGACGGGAGAACAGCAATCGGCACCGGCACAAGCGAGCTATTCGATTGAACCGAAAGAGGAACCGACGGAAGAAGAGGAAAACCCTACTGATGATGGGAATTCCGAAGATGAACCATCAGACGAAAATAACGGGAACGGGAATGATAACGGAAACGGGAATGGTAACGGAGACGGAAACGGCGAAGATACCACCGACGAACAAACTCCTGATGAACCGGCTACGGATGAAGGTTCTGGCGAAGGTACAGACGAACCAACTGACGGAGATGATTCAGGAACTCCGTTAGAGGGACAATCCAATGGTGAATCGTCAGACACGAATCGTGGAAACAGCAATTCAAACAATGGGAATAACTAAGGAGAGCAGGGCGACATTGTGCGCCCTGTTTTTCGTTTGACTTTGTTATAATGAAAAGAAAGGGAACAGGATGGTGACACATGGTTCAACTCTCTTTAAAACGCAAGATGAAAGTATTACTTGTCATGGATCGACTGCAAGACGATGATTTCGGCGTGCCTCTCGGTGGACATCTCGGGTTAAAGCTTTCACATGTGCTCTTAAAAGAGTCCATACCGTTTGGGCGTCTCATCCAGGACCAAACCGTCGCCGAAGCAATCGGACATGCTTACTTGAAACGAATCGGAGTCGAGACCATGTTCACGGGCGAAGAATCCTATTATCCAGAACTTCTTCGTGGCAACCGTCAACTCATCTCAACAAACGAAGATTATTATAAAACGGTGCAACGCTACGTCAAACATCTTTTAGCGGTTCATTCGAAATGTACGAAACTACATACCATCGTCTTGTTCGGACGGTCGACGCAACGTCTGTTTTCAGATGCGCTCTTCCGTCTCGAAGAAGAAAATGAGCATGTCGCTGCTACATTTAAAGACATGGCCATCTTTCAGATGCCCGCTGTATCGAGAGTGGTACGAGATGAACGGATTCATCAAATCCGACAAGTCGTAGCGGACCTTGCACCTTCGAATGCGTAATGAAAGAAGGTGACTAGATGCGAAAATCTCGCTCTGTCGAAGAAATCATAAAAGAATTAAGAGATGATCCTGGTTTTTCAAACCACGTACGTCATTGGCACACGGTCGATGCACGTCCGGCCCAATATGCCCCAATTCCAGAGCAGGTGCCTGAACAATTGGTGAATGTACTTAAGAATCGTGGAATTGAACAGCTGTATACGCATCAAGCCGAGGCTGTGAAACAAACGGCGGCTAGCCATTCGACGGTCATCGTAACACCTACGGCATCAGGAAAAACACTGTGTTATAACTTACCGGTTCTATCCAAGATGATTGAAAAACCTACAGCACGTGCGCTTTATCTTTACCCGACAAAAGCACTCGCGCAAGATCAAAACAGTGACTTGATGGAGATGGTCGAAGCCCTTGAAGGGAATTTGCGGTGCTTCACCTATGATGGCGACACATCACCTGCGGCACGAACGAAAGTTCGCGATGCAGGGAATATCGTTATCACGAATCCCGATATGTTACATTCCGGCATCTTACCTCATCATACGAAATGGATTCGTCTATTTGAGAACTTAGAATACATCGTCGTCGACGAACTCCATACGTATCGTGGCGTGTTTGGCAGTCACGTGGCGAACGTGTTTCGACGTTTAAAACGAATCTGCGCCTACTATGGTAGTCACCCGAAATGGATCATGACATCGGCGACCATCGCGAATCCGCTTGAACTTGCCGAGCTATTGACGGAAGAAGAAGTCGTATTAATCGATCGAAACGGGGCACCTCAAGGCAAGAAACACCTTGTCTTCTATAATCCGCCTGTCGTCAATGAAGCACTCGGAATTCGTCGTAGCGCAACGCTCGAGACGAAACGAATCGCCTCGAGGCTCGTGGAAGCGAACATACAAACGATTGTATTTGCGCGGTCGCGCGTACGTGTCGAGGTGCTATTGACTTATTTGCAGGAACTAACACGGCGGGAGCTCGGACCAAAGTCTATTGTCGGTTACCGTGGCGGCTATCTTCCATCTGAACGTCGAGAAATCGAACGACGGTTACGGAACGGGGAAATCAAAGCGGTCGTTTCGACAAACGCGTTAGAGCTCGGTGTCGATATCGGTCAACTTCAAGCATGCGTCTTAAATGGATATCCAGGGACAGTCGCTTCGTTATGGCAACAGGCTGGGCGCGCCGGTCGTCGGCATTCAGAGTCACTCGTTGTATTTGTCGCATCCTCGTCATCACTCGACCAACTCGTCGTCGAACAGCCGGACATGATTTTAGATCGCTCACCGGAAGCGGCACGTCTTGACCCGAATAACTTGATTATTTTAGTAGATCATATCAAATGTGCCGCATTTGAGTTGCCGTTTCAAAAGGGAGAGCGGTTCGGAACAGTCGACACGGAAGATATATTAGAGTTTTTGACGGATGCTCACGTCTTACACGAACGGGCCGATAGGTACTATTGGATGACGGATTCGTTCCCGGCCCATGACATCTCGCTTCGGACGAGTGATCAAGAGAATGTCGTCATCGTCGATCAGACGGCGAAGCATCAAGTTATCGGTGAGATGGACACGTTCAGTGCCATGACGTTGTTACATGATGAAGCGATTTATTTGCATGGAGCCGAACAGTACCAAGTCGAAAAACTCGATTTTGAGGAGAAGAAAGCATATGTCCGCCGGGTTGACGTTGACTACTATACGGATGCGAATTTAGCAGTTGAACTGAAAGTACTCGAAGAGAACAAGTCAGACGGAGCGAAGACGTTTGGTGAGGTATCGGTCATCGCGATGGCCACCTTGTTCAAGAAAATAAAATTCGGGACGCATGAGAACATAGGGTCGGGTCCGATTCATCTACCGGAGCGAGAGTTGCATACGACAGCTACTTGGTTCACGTTAGATGAGCGATTCGCCTATTCGGAGGCGGACCTCGAAGATCAACTTGAAGCGGTCAGCGATTTGATGAGGCGACTTGCGCCACTTTATCTCATGTGTGACACGCTCGATTTATTCACTACGATTCAGATGAAGTCGACGCATACGAGTAAGCCGACCGTTTATTTGTACGACCGGTATCCAGGAGGCATCGGTCTCAGTGAGGCACTCTATAAAGATGCAGACATGGTGCTTGGAGCGGCAGAACGGACGGTATCCGACTGTCCATGTGAGAGCGGATGCCCCCGTTGTGTCGGCATGATTGGATACGGTGATTTCAAACAGCAAGTCATCCGTCAGTTGCAAGCATTGAAAGGAACGATATGAAAGCTAAACTATCTAGATTAATCAAAACGAACGAACCTGGCCCAAAAGCTAGGGTCACGAGCCCTGACGAAGTGGAGCAACAAAAGTGGAAGGATCATGGGGGCGAGATTTTAACGTTTGAGGGGGAATGGTGTGTCCGGATTCGAAAGACATATCCGCTCGACGAGGTGTATCACGACTTCAAGTTTGGAGAAGCAAGAAAGATGATGCGTCAAACCGAGCACCCGTTTTTCGTCGTCGACTTAGAGCCCGACCAAGTCCTGTTCATGGATACGGAAACGACCGGGTTACGCGGTTCAGGAACATCAATCTTTTTGATTGGATTTGCTAGGATTCAAGAAGGACACCTTGAAATGATTCAATACGTGTTACCTCATCCGGCGTTTGAAACCGCCTTTTACTATCATTTCTTGCAGGATATCGGAGATGAGGTTCGTTTCGTTACCTATAACGGGAAATCATTTGATTGGCCCCAAATCAAGACGAGACATACATTCGTCAAATCCAGGGTGAAACAATTACCTTCAGTGGGTCATGTCGATTTACTTCACGCTGCAAGACGATTGTTAAAACCGAGGCTTGAATCGGTATCATTAAAAGCAGTCGAAGCATACTTCGGTCATGAACGAACGGACGACCTTCCTGGATTCTTGGCGCCGATGCACTATTTTCAATATGTCAAAGAGCGGAATCCTGAAATATTGCTCCCGGTCCTCGAACACCATCATGCGGACTGTTTAAGCCTTGTCTCTTTGTATACACGTCTCAGTCAACTCGTTACGACCCCGGTAACTGATTTTGGAGAGGAACGTGCTCACTGGTTACATGACCTTGGCGAACAAGATCAAGCGCTGAGGGAGTTTGAGCAACTCTCGAGTCCATCGAAGCGTTCCATCATGCGTCAAGCGATGATATTAAAACGAGCTGGACGATTCGAGGAGGCCATTCCGCTATTTGAGTCGCTTCATACGATTGAAGGGTATGTCGAACTCGCCAAGTATGCAGAGCATAAACAAAAAGACATCGCTTTGGCGATTGATTACACGGAGCGAGCCATGAAGCTACTCGAACAAAAGCGAACAGTGCTACGTCAAACTATCGACCGTGAGAAAATGGAATTGGAGCATCGACGAGCTCGCCTAGAAAGGAAGCAAACATGAAAGTAGTAGCCGTCACAGGATATCGTCCTCATGAACTCGGCATTTTCAAAGCGGATCATCCAGGAATTGAAATCATTCAAGAAGCTTATCGGAAAAAGATACTTGAAGTCATCGAATTAGGTGCTGAATGGTTCATATTAAGTGGAACGAATGGTTGTGAATTGTGGGCTGGACAAGTATTGTTAGAGTTAAGAGAAACCTATCCGATTAAAATTGCCGTGTTTCCTCCATTCTTAAATATGGACGAGCGCTATAAACCATTCGAACAAGAACTATTTGTGCAACTGCAACTCGAGGCAGACTTTTTTGAACCGCTGACACAGCGTCCATACGAAGACCCGAGTCAACTCCGCGCAAAAACGGCATTCTTTTTAGATAAAGCAGAAGGATTGATCACCTTGTATGACGAAGAAACGGAAGGAAGTCCCCGCTTTTTAGTCGATGGGGCTCGGCGAAAGCCGAACATGGAAATTTTCCTAATCACACAAGAAGACTTACGAGTCATTGAAGAAGAAAAACAATGGGAACAACAATGGGAGTGATATGATGCAAACGGAATTAACAGCAGAAGCGATTTATAAACAAGAATTCAAGACGGCGTTACGTGGTTATTCACAAGAAGAAGTCGATCAATTTTTAGATGTCGTCATTCGCGATTATGAAAAAATGGCGAAAGAAATCGAGCGTCTTCAAAAAGAAAACGACTCGTTGCGACGAGAACCTGCGCCTGCGTCGGAACCAGTTAAACCAGCACAACCGGTTGCGTCAAATTATGACATGTTACGCCGTATCTCAAATCTCGAAAAAGCGGTCTTTGGAAAGCAAGTCGGTCCAAGCGAATAATGAATAGGGGGTGGAGTCTATGTTGCAAGTGTTAACGGCCACGGAGAAACAACCAGTCAAACAACAGACAAAAAAGCTGTTTCGTGTGAAAGAAGAAGTGATGAAAGCACCAACCTGCTATACAGATCGTCTCGTCGAAAACATCAGACAAACATGCCGATTTGATTGGATGATGATTGAACAAGTCAAATTAGGGGATGATCTCGTTCATTACGTGCTCGTCGGACCTAAAGGCGTATTCTTGATTCAATTAAATCGAACTCCAGCCCCCGTCCATATGACAAACCGGGAATGTCGAACCGAGACCTCGATGGGGTGGAAACAGGTTTATCCTCATCCTGTCACGGAATTAGAACGGATGACCAAACAAGTGCGGTCACGATTAAAAAAAGAGTGTAATCAAGCAATTCCCGTCTATTCGTTTTTAATCTTCCCGGAAACGGAACGATTGAAGTTAGAACGAATTAAGGCGAATTGTGGAGATTCATTCGCTCTGGTGGATCAGGTGATCAGTAAAACGAACCTTGAGACGTTGACAGAGCCGCTCGTCAAACAAATCGCCTATTATTGTTCTGAGCGACAAGTACATAAATAAGAAGAAGGCCGAATACCAATCATTCGGCCTTCTTCTTATTTTAAAAGTTCTCTTGCTTTTGCTGCATCATCTCGGTGTACGAACAGTGCAACGCGATCGTCCAAGTTTTTTGCGAGCGGTTTTAATAACTTGCCGGTCGGAAGTCCTTGTTCCACACGACAGGTGATGCCCCGCTCGGTCAAGTAATGATAATCACCTAAGAGTTCTTCACCTTGTTTCCCGAATGCTTCACCGAAACGAACCCACTTCAAGTTGCGAATTGTTCGAATCGTGACCAAGATGACAAACAAAATGGCGAGTGCGATGATCAATAATGTTTCCAATGCCTTCAACCCCTTCTTTACACAAGTTTAATGGTGTGGCGAGTTGAAAGCAATATGGAGCGAACGGTATACTGAAATGGAAAAGAGGGATGAAATGAAAAAACCGATTCAATCGAGACGAGAGGCAATCTCAATACTAGAAAATCAGCAAGTACTCTATATTCGAATTCATAACGGACAAACGGGCATGATCAAATCGACAGAGGAAGGTATCATCGTGGCCATTCCAAATGAAGAGACAGATCAAATCGATTTTCGAAAACTAGAGGACATCGAGGCGTTTGAAGCGTTTTATGATTTGACGCTCTCGAAACCAGGGATTTTGTATGTAAACGTTGAAGAGTAATGATATGGAGAGCTTCACCATTTCGGTGGGGCTCTCCATTTATACACGTTTAAGAGGAAGGCAGCCAGACAGCTAACTTGTCCTGTAACGGCTTTAGGCGAACGTGATGTTGCTTATGCAACAAATAACCGTCTGGGCGAATGACTAGTATGCCACGTTTCATAAAGAGGGATTTGGCAAGTTCGTTCCCTTGATCAAAGAACGGGCGACTCGTCTTAGATAAGGTGATGGTTTGAATGAACGGTTGGTTCTCGTTCAAATAGTCATAGATGGATGACAAATCACGTTTCCCATCGTCAAATACAAGCACTTGAAACCGTCCGTCCGCGATTTCCGATATTTTAGTCCGAAATCCGTCATCCGTTCGTAAAATCTCTGTCTCCGGAAAAATTTTTCCTTCCGCGACGCGACGAAACGGTAATCGTAGCGCATTCGGATACGACAAATGAAGTTGAGAGATCCGTTCGGTGATTTTTTGGTTGATGAGATTGACACGTGTGAAGACATCGGCACCGATTGCTTGGAACGGTAAGAGCATCGGAAGTGTCGTCTGTAACATCTCCGTAGCGATATTCGTCGTCAGTAGCACGTTACGGGCTACGTGCTCCCGCTCGTCCCGATAAGTGGACACAACGTGATGGGGAGCGCCAGTTTTGAGATGCAACCATAGTTTCCAACCTAAGTTGAAGGCATCTGCAATCCCAGTGTTCATCCCTTGTCCACCGACCGGGGAGTTAATATGTGCCGCATCCCCCATGAGAATGATGCGGTTGTGAATGAACGTATCGACCATGCGATTATGCACGCGGAATAAGGAGAACCATTCAACGTCGCGAATATGGACCGGCATATGACTGCGTTGTTCCACCAATTCTTGAAGGTCCGATTCTTGGAATGATTCATCCGTTCTCAAGTTTCCTGTGATGCGAATCGTTTCATCCGTGAGCGGGAAGACTTCGAGCACTCCACGATCCGAGAAAAAGATATGAACCTCTTCACGGGATATCGGCCAATCAGCCTTCAAATCGGCTAGCACCCAAGCCTCTTTGAACGATTTACCACTAAACGGAAGGGCGAGCATCCGACGAACCGAACTGTTGGCTCCATCGGCGGCGACAACGTATTTCGCTTCAACAGCACGAGTTCGCCCGTCTGTAGCGGTCAAATGTGCGATGGTACGGGATGGGTACTGGGTGATGGATGACAACGTTTCACCGCGCTTCACAACATGACCATGTTTTTGTAGAGCACGTTCTAATATGTCTTCGGTTTCATTTTGACGTAATAACGTCACGAACGGATATGGGGTCACGAGTTTGGAGAATTCAAGTTTTGCTGTCCACTGTCCCGAAAAATATAGATTCCCCCGTTCAATTGTTCGGGCACGTTCTAGCACTTCTTGAGCAACATCCAAACGAGAAAACACTTCGATGGTCCGCGGCTGGATCCCGATAGCTCGTGAATTATCCGACGGGGTCGTCTTACGATCAATGATTTGAAAAGATACGCCATATCTAGCTAAAGTGAGTCCGAGCGTCAGGCCGGTTGGCCCGGCGCCGACAATCAATACATCTACTTGTTCGTCCACGCTGATCAACTCCTATCATTAATAATGATATTTCCGACATTGGCAGCGACTAAACGAAAAGTAGGGTATAGAACGGTATATGATATTCGATGATGGAAGGTGAGTGAACATTGTGCAGCCATGGATCACAGAAGAACAGATTCGAGATAGTTTTACAATGGATGAAGATTATGAACAAACAGCTGCAGTGTTAATCCCACTCGTTCAGATTGATCAGGATTGGCACGTCGTGTTTGAAGTACGATCTCACACGATGCGACAGCAGCCTGGGGAGATATCATTTCCAGGAGGACGCCTCGAAAAAGGAGAGACGCCCGTTGAAGCAGCAATACGAGAAACAAGTGAAGAGTTAGAGGTTTCTGCAGATAAAGTAGAGGTCGTAGGCAAATTGCGACCGCTTGCTACGCCGCATCGCCAATTGATTTATCCGTTTGTCGGAATCCTATCGGAAGTACCAAGTGTAGAAGGGACGGATGAGGTCGATCATTTGTTTACCGTACCGATTTCCACATTACTCATGATTGATCCATTCCACGGAGAAATGGAATGGACGATGAGTCCGGATCAAAATATTCCACTTGATCGATTGGCGAATGCTAAAGCGTACGAAAAACGGGTAATTAAAATGAGAGAACCTTTTTATGAGCATGAAGACTACATCATTTGGGGACTTACTGGAAAATTCTTGACACAATTTATTAAACGGATAAAAGAAAACGTATTCAAACGGTTATAATTTCGTTATAATGATAGAAACAAATTTAGATTGGAAGTGAATGGGTGTGTCTGAAGAATTCCTCGTAGGTGATATCGTGAAGTCGACTCGTGAAGGATGGGTCGCTGAAGTGACCGCCGTACTGACCAATACTGTGATCGGTGACGTCTCGATTATGGAAGAGTTTCAACAGCTCGGACTCGAGTTCGAGAAACAAGTTTTACTAAAATCAGAATTGGAATTGATTGAACGCGCCAGCTGACCTTTTTCTGAAAGGGATGATTCAGGTGTCCATTGACAAAAAAGTACGTGAATGGCAAGAGGCGGGTTTATTGGATGAAGCGACGGGGTTAAGACTAGTCGACTATGAACATAAACGACGGGCGGCTAGTGAGCAACATGACCACAAGCCGCCCGTTTTGGTCATTGTCGGATCCATCTTGTTGGCTCTTAGCCTATTCAGTTTCGTCGCAGCCAACTGGCAAGCGATTCCCGACCTTTTGAAAATCGGTTTGTTTCTTCTTTTTATGGTTGGATTCTATGTCTTTGCCGAGCGGGTTCGCTTGAAAACACCAAGATATGTCACGCTGTTACGTGTACTAGGGTTCGTTTTCTTTATCGCGACCATGGCGGTCATCTTCACGACGTATAATCTGTCTGGCCAATTGACTCTATTGTTCTGGATCATCTTTGCGATGGCCGTACTTCATCGCGTCTTGTATGAGCATGTTTTCTTCTCCATCCTCTCTGCGATTACCGCATTTATGGCCGTCACTAACAGTTTCGAAGGGATTGGTCTGACGTTAATCGCTTTTGGACTGATAGTCACATGGGCGTGGTTCCATTTCGTTGATGAATCGTTGGATCGCACGTTCGCATGGCTGACCTTTTATGGTCTTCTCAATATTTTCGGTCAGTATATCGATTATGAGGGAAGACTGTGGCCGCTTTGGTCACTCGTCATCTTGCATGCATTGCTCTTGTTCTATCGAAAACAAGCAGTTTGGCAAGCAACGTATCTCTTCATTGCGGCCGTTCTATCAATTGGTTATTTAATTAATGTGACAGAGAGTTGGCTCTCTCAAAGACCGCCTTCCGTCATTGAAGCGACACTCTTGTCGGTTGCACTCGTTGCCGTCTATTTGATTCATAGACGGAATGATCTTCTGTGGGTAAGTCTGCTGGCAGTTATCCCATTTGCACTCTTTGAAGATTCAGGAGTTTTACTGGCAATCATCATCGAAGTGATTGCACTTGCTTACTTGATTCGCCAAGACGTGACACGACGACCGACAATTTTCGCCTTCATCTATTTCTTAATCGTTCAAATGACAATTTACTTCATCTACGTGTGGGATCGGCTCGACATCTCACTCTTCTTCTTGATTGGTGCGTTAATCGTCTTTGCGTTGTCACTCGCACTATGGTGGCGTAATCGAACGAGAGGGGATGTGACGACATGAAACGATTTTCTGTTTGGCTTGTCCCGGTTGCTCAAGTCTTGATTGCCATCGTCTTTGTGATTCTTGTCTATGCCATATCGTGGGTCGGGGAGACGTACACGTTTAAAGGGTCTTCGTTCGAACCGTATGACCCTTATTTTGGGGATTCCATCTATCTCGAATATGATGCCTTCAAAGGACGACAAGATGTCGAAACCGGAACGGTATATGTTTCCTTTAAAGAAGGGGAAGATGGATATGCTGTCCTCGATCGGATTGAGTCGAAACCGTTTTTTGGTGGCATTCGGGCAAACTATTATGATCGTCTTCTTTATATAGAAGAAATGGGTTCGTATCGTGTGTCGGAAGATGAGATGGATGCGATAAAAGGTAAGCAATCGTTCACGGTTCAAGTTGATGTCGCACCGTGGGGTATGCTCAGAACGTATGAAATTGAGCCAAATGAATAAGCGTTAATCATGACAGGAAGATTACAGGTTTGTTACACGATTGATTGTAACGAATCTGTAATTTTTTTGTGAACCCATGGAATATCAACGTTTATTTCAATTATTACAATCTGTAACCGATTTTTTTGTCATATGTCAGGAATGTTTCACTTCGATAAAATCACTACTTTGACGGGACTTCTCGTGGTAAATTAACATCTGTTCGTTACATAACGAGAAAGGTGATGACCTTACTACGATGAAATTATTAAAATATATGATCGTCATTGGAGCTACGATGATGGGGTTGTTCACATTCATCGATCAGGCAGATGCTGCACAGATCGGAATCGGGACAGAACAGAAAATCGTACAAAACCCGCTTGAACTAGAACGCCAAGCAATTGAAGAAAAACGACAAAAAGAAATCGCCCGCCAAAAGAAACTTGCTGAAGAAAAACGCATCGCAGAAGAGAAACGGATCGAAGCAGAACGTCTTGCGGAAGAGAAAGCAAAAGAAGAAGCAGAGAAAGCAAGACTTGCGAAACTTGAAGCAGAACGAAAAGCGGAGGAAGAGCGGAAAGCAGCGGAACAGGCAACAGCTGCAAAAACGTCGGCTTCTGCCACTCAATCAGTCAGTGCAACACCAGTATCTACATCTAAAAAAGTCATTACAGTCGAATCGACAGCTTATTCAAATGATGTTGCGGATAACAAGGCGTACGGCGGTCGTGTATTAACGGCCACGGGTCATGATGTGACTGATTCGATTTATTATAACGGAATGCGAATTATCGCCGTCGACCCAGCCATCATTCCTTTAGGGTCAAAAGTCCACATCCAAGGTGTCGGTGATGCGATTGCCCTTGATACAGGTGGTAGAATAAAAGGACATATCGTCGATTTACTCGTCGATTCAAAACAGGACGCGATCCAATGGGGGCGTCGACATATTGAAGTAACGCTATACTAAAAATCAGGTTCTCCAATTAGGAGAGCCTTTTTTTGTTTAACAAAGTAGAGAAACGGGCAAATTACTATTTGAATTTCCATTTTGGAAATAGTTGAGGAGGGATCAGGTTGATTGAGTTTCGTGATGTATCAAAACGTTATGAAGACGGGACGTTAGCCGTCAAAGAATTAAGCTTAACAGTAAATAAAGGAGAAATCTTCGTATTGATCGGACCTTCAGGTTGTGGCAAGACAACGACGATGAAAATGGTCAATCGATTAATCGATCATACGGACGGAAAAATTTTAATTGATGGAAAAGAAATCTATCAATTCGATATTTTTGAGTTACGTCGAAACATCGGTTATGTACTCCAACAGATTGCATTATTCCCTCACTTAACAGTGGAAGAAAATATCTCTGTCGTACCTGAGCTTTTGAAATGGAAAAAAGAACGAACGAAAGACCGTGTGACCGAATTGATGAAGATTGCCGGTCTCGACCCGAAACTTCGCTCGAAAAAGCCAGCAGAATTATCAGGAGGTCAACAGCAGCGCGTAGGCGTGTTGCGTGCTTTAGCTGCAGACCCGGACGTCATCCTCATGGACGAACCCTTTTCTGCGCTTGATCCGATCAGCCGTGGTCAATTGCAAGATGATATTAAGCGCTTGAATGACGAACTTGGCAAAACGATCTTGTTTGTCACACACGACATGCAAGAAGCGATGAAGCTTGGTGATCGCATCGCGTTAATGCGTGATGGGGAACTCATGCTAGTCGGTACACCAGAAGAAATCTTGGCGAGTGAAGATCCGTTCGTCTTAGAATTTACACAACGTGGAAGAGGTGAGCTAGATGCTTGAGACGTTCCAAAATAGACAAGGACAGCTTGTCGAGGCACTGATTGAGCACTTGCAGCTCTCTGTCGTATCGCTTTTGATTGCCGTATTGATTGCCGTACCATTGGGAATCTGGCTGACGCGCCGTAAGAAAATCGCCGAAACCGCCATTGGTGTCACTGCGATTATTCAAACGATTCCGTCGCTTGCCTTACTTGGTTTGATGATTCCGCTCGTTGGAATCGGGGCATTACCTGCTATTATTGCGCTTGTCTTATATGCGCTCCTACCTATTTTACGAAACACGTTCACCGGTTTAAACGAAGTGGATAAATCGTTGCTTGAAGCCGCTCGAGCTTGTGGGATGAAGCCGAATCAAAGTTTGATGAAAGTTGAACTCCCGCTTGCTTTACCGGTCATCATGGCTGGTATCCGGACCGCGATGGTTCTGATTGTCGGTACGGCGACGCTCGCTGCTTTAGTCGGAGCAGGTGGACTCGGTACGCTTATTTTGCTCGGGATTAACCGGAATGACAATTACTTAATTTTACTCGGGGCCATCCCGGCCGCGATTTTGGCACTCTTATTTGACTTCTTGTTGCGTCAGATGGAAGGTGCGACGGCGACTCGAAACAAGGCGAAATTGATTGCTGTTTCTACTGTCCTCGCCTTGGTCATCGTCACACCGCTCGCGTTCGGTCGTTCGCAAGAAACAGACCTTGTCGTTGCCGGTAAACTTGGTCCAGAGCCGGAAATCCTAATGAATATGTATAAGTTGTTGATTGAAGAAGAAACAGATTTGACTGTATCTGTGAAACCGAACTTCGGGGAGACGACATTCGTATGGGGCGCACTCCAATCTGGAGACGTTGATATTTATCCGGAGTTTACAGGTACGGCACTGGCGAGTCTCGTCAAAGAGACACCTGAATCAAACGATGCCGGTGAAGTTTACGAACAAGCGAGAGAGGCACTGGCAGAAGAAGGATACGTGATGCTCGAACCGATGCAGTTTAATAATACGTATGCGCTCGCGATTCCACGTGACTATGCCGAGGCGGAAGACATTACGGCTATTTCAGATTTACGAAACGTACAGTCTGATATTCAAGCCGGGTTTACACTTGAATTCACCGACCGTGAAGACGGTTATCCAGGACTTCAAAACGAGTATGGGCTTGATTTCCCGTCTGTCGTCTCAATGGAGCAAAAATTGCGCTATCGCGCCATCGCACGAGGGGATGTCAATCTAGTCGACGCTTATGCGACGGACCCTGATATCGCCGAGAACGACCTCGTCGTTTTAGAAGACGACCGACAATTCTTCCCGCCTTATCAAGGAGCACCGCTTATGAAAGAGGAGACACTTGAAGAGTATCCAGAAATCGAGGATGCGCTCAATCAGCTCGCAGGTAAAATCACAGACGAACAGATGTCTGAATTGAATCGACGTGTCGCGTACGGAAATGAACGCGCATACGATGTAGCGAAAGACTTCTTAGAACAGGAAGGGTTACTATGAGAGCTTTGATTATTTCGAATCCGAAGTCCGGCACGAGCGAAACGATGCTCGGAGAGGTCATCGGAACGATTGAGTCGCTCTATGAAGAAATCATCATCAAGAAAACATCGGAAATTGGGGATGCGCTTCGATTCGCGAAAGAAAGTAAACCGTTCGACCATCTGATTGTCATTGGCGGTGATGGTACGCTAAATGAAGTAGTGAATGGGTTGATGACCTTAGAGCGCGACGAGCGTCCGACAGTCGGCATCATTCCTGCCGGGACGTGCAATGATTTCGCTAGGGCACTTGAACTGCCGATTCAACCAACACAAGCGGCAAGTGTCATCAAATCACATCATGAACAGCATGTAGACGTCATTCAAGTTGATGAGATGTATGCCCTCAATTTCGTCGGAGTCGGATTGATTGCAGACACATCACGTCAAATCGATCCGAATGAGAAAGAATCGTTAGGTTCGATTGGCTACTTTTTAGCGACCATCCGCCAATTTCGTGAAGCCGACCCGTTCGAAATTCGATTGCGACGTGGGGATGAGATGCTCTATGAAGGGGATGTCAGTTTTCTATATGTAGGAAACGGGAGCTATCTTGGGACCGTACCGACGAAACTGGAGACGCAATCGTTTTCGGACGGGCTGTTAGAAGTGGTACACAGCTCGGCAATCGGATTTCCGATGATTCGTCAATTGTTAGCCCAGCAACTCGGTCTTGATCAAAAATCGGCGGAGTGGAATCACTTTCAGGCTTCACATGTTGAAGTCGAGTTAAACGAACCTCAAATCATTGATATCGATGGTGAACATTTCGAAACCGATCACTTGACGATACGGATTCGAGAGCGAGCCCTCACGTTTTTAACGCCATAAAGCATCAACAGAGAAAAGTATTCAGACTTTTCTCTGTTTTTTTGTTGTCCTCATCTTGGAATCGTGTTAGTATTTCACTATTATTATGAAAATGAAATGAAAAAGAGGAAGTAGGGGTAAACATGGCGCAAAATTCATTCGCCTCAAAAATTGGATTCATACTAGCTGCCGCAGGGTCAGCAATCGGTTTAGGTGCAATCTGGAAGTTTCCATATGTCACCGGAACGAGCGGGGGCGGTGCCTTTTTACTCATGTTTTTGGCGTTCACATTATTACTTGGTCTGCCATTATTGATTGGAGAATTCATTGTCGGACGTTCGACTCAAAAGACTGCGCTTCTTGCTTTCAAACAGTTAGGGCATGGCCGTTGGACCATTATCGGCTACTTAGGTGTCCTTGCTTGTTTCTTGTTACTTTCCTTCTATAGTGTCATTGGAGGATGGGTCCTCATCTATATTGGACTCGGTTTAAGTGGGACGCTCAGTGGACGTTCGGCTGACGAATTTGGTGAGGTGTTCGGGAACGTCGTATCGACACCTGAAATTGCCGTACTCGGACAATTCTTGTTCCTCTTAATCACACTCTTAATTGTCTTACGTGGCGTTGAAGCAGGGATTGAACGAATGAGTAAAATTTTGATGCCACTCTTGTTCATCAGTTTCTTAGTTCTCGTGGTCCGCTCGTTGACGCTTGACGGAGCGATGGAAGGCGTTCGTTTCTTCTTACAGCCTGACTTTTCTGCATTGACTGGCGAATCGGTATTGTTTGCCCTCGGACAGGCGTTCTTCTCCTTATCGTTAGGGGTGGCAGCGATGCTGACATATGCGTCCTATATAAAGACGAAAGGAACATTGAACCGGTCGGCTAACATGATTGTCTTGTTGAACATTGCGGTTTCACTTTTAGCAGGTCTAGCCATCTTCCCGGCAGTCTTTGCATCAGGTCTTGATCCGGCTGAAGGTCCGGCGTTACTCTTCGTCGTTCTACCGGCAGTCTTCAATCAAGTACCGCTCGGTGGATTCTTCATGGTCTTGTTCTTCCTATTGTTCGCTTTTGCATCGATTACATCATCGATTGCCATGTTAGAAGTCGTCGTCGCAGGTGTGACCGATCGTTTGAATGAAAAGAAATCCTCATGGACGAAAAAGAAAGTGACGGTGACAGCCGCTCTTCTCGTCTTCATCGTGGGAGTACCATCCGCGCTGTCATTCGGACTCTTAAGTGATGTACAGATTTGGAACGGTCGGACGTTCTTTGATACGATGGACTATCTCGTCAGCTATATTTTAATGCCGACGGGTGCACTCTTGACTTCCATCTTTGTCGGTTACGTCGTTGACCAACGCGTCTTAAAGGATGAAATCGAAACATCAAAACCTGGTGTGAAGCTGTACCCAATCTGGCATGCACTCATTCGCTATGTCATTCCTGTAACCGTCGCGATTGTTATGGTTTCAACATGGATGACCACGTAACAAACGAACTGTAGACTCTATGAGTCTACGGTTTTTTTCGTCTCGCAACGGGAAAGTAGTCGATATAGGTAGTTGATTCTACACCTGTGGACGGAGGTATCGACGAATTTTATTATGCTAAAATGATAGGGATGACGAAACTTTTGTTGAATGGTTTCGTAATGTACAATAGAAGTAACATGAGATGAGGTGAAAAGAATGAAAACATGGATGAAATGGGCCCTGACAGGGGCAGTCATATACTTTGCCATTAACGTATTCGATTTCTCCTGGTTATTCATTATTGTAGGGGCGCTCGTCTTGAATGAAGTATGGTCGACGAACAAGCGCAAACATCGTCAACGTACACCGACAACGGTGGCAAAACGTGCCAAGAAGAAACTGTTACTCGATGAGGAAGAATCGTTTTCTGGATCGAGGATTTTAAAACCGATCGAAGAGCCGATGCCTACGCGACAGTTCGAGGCGACAGACGATTTAGAGCTTCAATTTTTGCAACGGACGATTGAGCAAGGATATGAGAAGTTACAACAAATCGACCGTGTTCTTCCAGATATTAAAGATGTAGAAGTGAGGCGTGAAATGAAGGCCGTCTCGAAAGAAGCGCACGAATTGTTCGAAGAAT
This sequence comes from Exiguobacterium sp. 8A, assembly GCF_902506275.1. Classification (GTDB taxonomy): domain Bacteria; phylum Bacillota; class Bacilli; order Exiguobacteriales; family Exiguobacteriaceae; genus Exiguobacterium; species Exiguobacterium profundum. The sequence continues at coordinate 451,619 of NZ_LR733630.1, forward strand.
TATTCGAAAATCCACAAGACGCAAAGCATGTTCGAGACCTGTTCACATTCTATTTAGATTCACTCGTCTCGGTCGTCTTGAAATTTAAAGAGCTTGAAGGAAAACGAGTCGTCATTCAAGAAGAGACTCGGGAACAATTAATCACAAATATGCGACTAATTGTCGATAAATTTAAAGAACAACGCGGACGTCTCCTTGAAGATGACGCCGTAGACTTTGAACGTGAACTGATCATGATGGAGCGCGTCTTGTCTGATCAGCCGGAAGGGAGAAAGAAACATGACTTCATCGAATGAAACGAACTGGCAGTCATGGCCGGAAGAAGAACTGACTTCTGATACGAAAACAAAAACGGAGATGGAGGGGTTCAGTGACCCATCTGTCGAATGGTCATCCGTTACACAGTCACATGAAGTGCCAGCCATTCAAGCGAAACCAGACGTGCCTCAAGAGCATCGCGAGCGCATCACACGATTGGCTGAATCCATTGATATTAAAAAGACAGACTCTGTTATGTTGTTCGGGTCGAATGTCCAGCGCGAACTTTCCCAATTCTCTGATCAAATTTTGACGGAAGTGCGGATGAAAGATGGCGGCGATGCCGGTAAACTGTTGTCTGACTTGATGCAAAACGTCCGTAAGATGGACCCAGATATGCTTCAACCGGAGAAAAAGAGTTTCATGGATAACATTCCGCTCATCGGTCGTGCGAAGAAGAAGGCTGAAAACTATAAGCTTCAGTTCGAAAAAATGAACGTCTATTTGGAAGAGGTCATCCATAACCTCGATCGTGCGAAGTTCGGTCTCATGAAAGACATCACGATGCTCGATCAGATGTATGATAAGAACAAGCGATATTTCGAAGAGTTGAATGTCTATATCGCCGCGGGTGAGACAAAACTTGACCATGTACGGGAACACGAGATTGCCCCGTTACGTCAAGAAGTAGAAATTTCTAAAGATCAATCGAAGCTTCAACAATTGAACGATATGATTCAATTAGCGGACCGTTTTGAGAAAAAGTTGCACGATTTAAAATTGAGTCGTACCATCAGCCTTCAAATGGCACCTCAAATTCGGGTCATTCAGCAGAATAACCAAATCCTTGCTGAAAAGATCGAGTCAGCGGTCGTCAACACGATTCCGCTTTGGAAAAACCAAGTCGTTCTTGCACTCAGCTTGACGCGCCAGAAAACGGCACTTCGTATGCAGCAGGACGTGACGAAGACAACAAATCAACTGCTTGAGCAGAACTCGAAGATGCTCAAAGATTCATCGATTGAAATCGCTCAAGAAAATGAAAAAGGGATTGTCTCTGTTGAATCACTGAAAGTCGCTCACGAGAACTTACTCTCTACGTTGGATGAAACGTTACGCATCCAGCAAGAAGGGAAGCAAAAACGTCGTGACGCAGAGCGCGAACTTGACCGCATGGAGCACGAATTGAAGGAGAAGGTCATCGAGATCGCTTCGAAAAATAAAGAACTACCAAAGGACACTGGATACTAAGGGGGAAGTCTGAGCAATCAGACTTTCTTTTTCTACGAGGAGGGACTTGAGTGGAGAAGCAACGATTGTGGGATGAGACGTGGTTATTATTCGCTGATATGATGGCCGAGCGGCACTCGAAGTGTGCATCGAAGAGTGTAGCCTGTGTCATTGTAAAAGACGAAAAACCGATTTCAATTGGCCTGAATGGTACACCATCTGGTCATACGAACTGTAATGAAATCTATATCAAGCAAGAAGATGGGTTCTATAAGCATGCCGACTATGTTGCATCGACGGATCTCGATATGATCAACGAACCGGCACGACTCATCCGAGATGGTGTGACATATATCAAGTGTACAGACCCATATGATCACCATCACTGGTCGAAGCAACATGAAATCCATGCGGAAATCAACGCGATTGGAAAACTCGCTGCCGATTCAACGAATGCATTTGGTGCGACGGCGTATGTCACGCATTCACCATGTCATGCCTGTTCACTCGCCTTAATTGCGGCACGCGTCGCGCGAGTCGTTTATGCTGTCGGTTATGAGCATGGGGATGGGTTAGAATTGATGCGTGAAAGCGGGATTGAAGTGTTACATATGCCACTTGAAAAAATGTACAAAAATACATTGTAAACGTTTTCATTAGATGATATATTATTAATGTACTGCCAATGGTGTTTTACTCTTCCATTATTCGCCCCTCCTCGGAGGGGCCTTTTTTTTGTTCAAAATGTGGTGAGACAAACTTTACACATAATGTTCAATATTTCACAATATACTCTTTAAAATCTCTTATATAATAAAAGTAGATTCAAGAGAGGGGAATTTACACATGGAAAAACTCGTTCGCTTTACAGATGGTGCATATGAAGTAGAGGCGTTGATCACACTCGAAGAAGTGTGGGAAGATAAATTTGCGATTGGCATGCACAAGGAGCTTGCCGTCAAATCATTAACCATTAACGGAAATGAAGTATCAGAGATTAAACATGTTCGTGCACTCCTTCGATACTATCCGACGCTTGGTGTATCAGGAATCTTGTTGGCATTAGATAAGGCGGCTGCTGAGATTGTCGCATTGTCGAAAGATCAAGATCCAGCGCTCCAATACGTTGAACTCGTGGCCATTCAAATGGACGAGGAAGCGACAAACGACTTGAAAACATTATATGCGGCAATGTGATCTCAATTGGGTGAACCATTTCACCCAATTTTTTATTGCATCTTTTATTCCTTATGGTATGATGTTTACAGATGAAGAAATGGAACGCCATATCGTTGTCAACCATAAGCATGGGGATCTAGATAGCTAGATCGCTGTCAAAAAGCCACGTTCATAGGAACGTGGCTTTTTTTTGTTCAATGAAGTCGAATCCAGCCGCCACATCTTGAGCGAGGTGCGCATCCGAACCCATCGTGAACGGGATGTGCAGGTCGTTCGCGGATTTTGCAAGTCCGGCGACGTAAGGTACCCCACAATCCGGTTTTCTGAGTCCGGCCGTGTTGAAGTCAAGTCCGAATCCCCGGTCGGCAATCATCTGTAACAGACGTATTTCTTCCTCTTTTACTTTTGAGCGGTCCCATTCATAGTTTCTTTGATACTTTATCGGGAGATCGAGGTGTCCGATACGAGCGACACGGATGTCTTCCCACGAAAATGAGAGACCCTGTTCAATCGACTCATAATAAGCTCTCATGACGCTCTCGAATGAGCCAAACGCTTTGATGAGTTCATCAAACGTCTCGGCAGAATAATCAATCGGCATATAGGCTCCATCTCTATATAGGAAATGCTGCGATAAAATGACTTCATCAATCAATGGTGCGAAAGGCTTGAGTAAGGCAATGGTCTCTTTCTCTAAATGAGGCAATAAGTCGACTTCTAATCCAACTTTAATGTCGATAACCGCTTGATACTGCTGTTTCATCTGATGCAACGTATCGAGGTATTCTGGAAGTAGATCAATCGACATCGCCGAGTCTTGATTCGGGACCGGGTCGGTGAACGATGGGGGGAAAGGCGCATGTTCTGTGAACGTCATCGTTTGCAGGCCTTTTTCGATTCCGACTTGAATATAGTGTTCAATCGGGTCATTTGTACCGTGTGGACAAAAAGGGGTATGCACATGGCCATCGTGGGTAAAGTTAAACATCGATTACACGTCCTTTTCAGTTCATTTGGTTGACAGGTGTTTATCTGTTTGATAAATTTAACACAATACTTTAGTTTGGTAAAGTGATAACAAGATAAAGGGTGGTTATGATGATTTGGTCAAATTCAAAAGGTTCGATTCCAGAAGGCTGGTATGAACTTCAATCAGGAGATGTCATCCGTCCAAAACGATGGATGTTGTCATTTTTAGAGAAGGCAGAGTCGAGCGGCTACGCAGTCATCGATCCACCGCTTCTCGAATACTATTCACATTATCAAAATTTAGCGCTCTTTGACGAGTCAGCCTATTATCGATTGTTCGGGAACGACGGGGAACTTCTCGTCATGCGCCCTGACTATACACTACAAATCGCAAGAAAGTTAGCAGACGGTCATGAACCGATGCGTGTCGCTTACGCTGGTGCCGTCTATCGTCGGACGGTCAAACATTCCGGGCAACCCCATGAACGGCAACAGCTTGGACTCGAATGGGTCGATGGCGAAGAGAAGGACAGTCATCTGATTGAGTCCTTTCTCGATATGACGGAAGGAGTCCTGCCTACCGAACGTTTGACCATCAAAATTGGGTCAGCAGCCGTCATCTCGCTCATCGCGAAAGAGACAGGGATTCAGGAACGGACATTCCGAAAAATCTTAGCACTTCGAAACTTAGAATCATTACGTGAATTAGCAGAGACGTATCGCTATCCGTTGATTGCGAAGCTGCCCTTTTTAATCGGGAATTCTGCACTCGAAGAATTACGGTCTGAGGCACCAGAGTCTTTAAAAGAAGCCATCGGTGAAGTGGACGAGGCGGTGCAACACTTACGTACTATCGGATTAGAGGTGTCTTACGATTTCGGTCAAACGGGAGACTTTGATTACTATTCAGGATTGACCGTGACGGGAAGTGTTGAAGGCAAGCGTGTCCTTTCAGGAGGACGATATGATTCACTGTATGGACATTTTGGACACTCGAGACGAGCGTTCGGCATGTCGCTCGATTTAGAACAGTTAGATGAGGTGATCAAATGAAAGTAGCGGTCGCGAAAGGTCGGATTGAAAAAGCAGCCCGTCAATTTTTTGTCGAACGTGACTTACCCATATGGCCAGAGAAGCGGGGACGTGAGTTGACGGTACAAGCAGGAAATCATGAATTCATTTTCGTCAAAGGGGACGACGTCTATAAATATGTGATGCATGGAGCGGCAGATGTTGGCATTGTCGGCGGTGATATTTTACGAGAAAAAACGCCAGGCGTACTCGAAGTCGTCGATTTACCGTTCGGTCGCTGTCGAATGGCCGTCTGTGGTCCAAAAGTTCGACGCAACGGCACAAAGAAATTGAAAGTGGCGAGTAAATATCCGAATATCGCCATATCACACTTTGCATCGAAGCGACAAAACGTAGAAGTCATCGCGTTGAACGGGTCGGTCGAACTGGCTCCGTTAACGGGACTCGCTGATTGCATCGTCGACATCGTCGAGACAGGCGCGACGTTGGCTGCAAACGACTTGGAAGAATACGAGACGATTTTTTCAATCAATGCAAAATTCATCACGAGTGAGACAGCTTTAGCGGAACAGCCTGACGAATTGAAGGCCTGGATTCGAAAGATGAGTCAGGAGGAGAACGCATGAGTACAGAAACGAATCGCTCAAGGCGCGAAGCTTGGGCCGAAGCCGTGAAACCGATCGTGGAATCGATCGAGGCCCGCGGAGACGAAGCGCTGCTTGAGTGGACGAAACAATTCGACGGGGTCGACCGAATTGAGTCGGTCGATTTGGCCAGCTTTAATCCGCCAGTCGCATATGCTGAATTGACAGAGGCGCTTACATTAGCGGCGGAACGGATTCGTGCATTTCACGCGCGTCAAGTCCGACAAGACGATGTGTTCGAAGATACGATGTTCCGCCTTGGGAGACGCTATATGCCACTTGATTCGGTCGGAGTTTATGTACCGGGTGGGACTGCCGTCTATCCGTCGAGCGTCCTCATGAACATCATTCCGGCGAAAGTAGCTGGCGTCAAACGAGTCGTCATGGTCACCCCACCAAAAGCAGATGGGATTGACATTTCCCTCTTGATTGCAGCAAAAATTGCAGGTGCCGATGAGTGTTTTCTGGTCGGTGGGGCCCAAGCCGTGGCAGCACTCGCATACGGGACAGAAACGATTCGTCAAGTTGACAAGATTGTCGGCCCAGGAAATGCATATGTCGCGACGGCGAAGGCTCTCGTCTCACACATCGTCGGTATCGACTCCGTCGCCGGACCATCCGAAGTGTTGATCATTGCCGATGAGACGGCGAACCCGAAGTGGGTTGCCGCCGACCTGCTCGCACAAGCGGAACATGACGTCGAGGCGACTGCGATTGCGCTTGTCACGTCAGAAACACTCCGCAACCAAATCGAGCAAGAACTTGAGCGACAATTAGTGCTATTACCACGCCAAGACATTGCGAGAGAATCGTTGAAGCGTGGCGGCGTCTTGTACCGGACAATCGAGGATGCGATCGAGTACGCGAATACGATGGCCGCGGAGCACGTCCAGTTGGCCGTCAAAGATCCTGAGGCATTGATGCGTACAATCCGTCACGGTGGTTCGTTCTTCCTCGGACATGAGGCAGCCGAAGCATTTGGAGACTATATCGCTGGACCGAACCACGTCTTGCCGACGAGCGGGACGGCCCGCTTCTCTAGTGGACTATCGGTCGATGATTTTTATCGCCGTCAGACGTTCCTTGAGATGACAGAACTTGATGAGACGATTACAAAGGCAGCGATTCGAATCGCCAAACAAGAACAATTAGAAGGACACGCCCGTGCGATGGCTGTTCGGATGGAGGACATATGAGACGAAATTATCAAAATATCCCACGCTATGTACCTCATGCCGCTTCGGGATATGCGCTCAATCAAAATGAAAGCCAATATCCGTTACCAGAACGTCTCGAACGAGCTATTCGAGACGTATCACTCGAGGCACTCAGCCGTTACCCAGTCGAAGAATTGCTCGCTTTAAAAGCGAGCTATGCTGACTATGCGGGAGTCGAGCCGACGCAACTCATGGTCGGCAGCGGGAGCGATGAGCTATTGGCCATCTTGAGTCAGGCGATTTTGGATACGGAAGACCGTGTGGTCGCACCGGCCCCAGACTTTTCGATGTATGGCATTTATACACAAATTGCCAGAGGGCATTTCACACAACCGGACGAACAGGGTTTGCGTTACGAGACGTTGGCTGAAGTCATTCGAACAACAGACCCTAAACTCGTCTTGATCTCGAATCCGAATAACCCGACCGGAAAGATGTGGACACTAGACAAATTGTCTGACATTGCGGCACATGTACCGTACCTCGTCGTGGATGAAGCGTATATTGATTTCACAATGAAGGACTCATTTGTGTCTCGCTTGAACGAATATCCGAACGTCATCATTTTACGGACGTTATCGAAGGCGTTCGGTCTAGCGAACCTCCGGATTGGTTTCATGATTGCATCTGAAGAAATCATCGAACAGATTGACCGCTTCCGTTCGCCATTCAATGTCAGTGGTCTCAGTGCCGCTGTCGCCAACGTCGTCTTACGAGATGAATCTTATATTCAAGAGTCGATTCAGTTCCATATGGCGCAACGTGAAAAGTTAACGGAGTTGTTACGACCAGTCGGTGAGATTTTACCGAGCCGTGCCAACTTCATTTATGTCAAAACGGATGATAGTGAAGGATGGGCATCCCGCTTCCTTGATAAAGGGGTCCATGTACGTGCTTTTCCCGATGGACTACGTGTCAGTGCAGGGACAGACGAGGCGTATGCCTTGATCCGACAAACGATTGAAGAGGTGAATTCTGTTGAGAACAGCTGAACTAAAACGTGAAACGAAAGAAACGAAAATTGACATTCGATTAAATCTAGACGGAACGGGTGAAAGCTCCATTCAAACGGGGGTCGGCTTCTTCGATCACATGTTGACGTTGCTCGCTTTTCACAGTCAGATAGATTTAGACGTGAAAGTCGAAGGCGATACGTGGGTCGATGCCCACCATACGGTCGAGGATGTCGGGATCGCACTCGGTCAGCTCATCGCCAAGTCACTCGGGGATAAAGTCGGAATTCGCCGCTACGGGTCAAGTTACATGCCAATGGATGAAACGTTAGCGCGAGCGGTCATTGATGTGTCAGGACGCCCATTTATCGTCTATCAAGCGGATATTCACAATCCGAAGCTTGGTGACTTTGATACCGAACTCGCTGAGGAATTTTTCCGTGCCGTTGCCATGAATGGTCGACTCACACTTCACCTTTCTGTTCTGTACGGGTCGAACTCACATCACATGATTGAAGGGTTGTTCAAAGCGTTCGGACGAGCGCTTGCCGAAGCGGTCTCTAGCGATGGGACGAACCGTCTCCCTTCTACGAAAGGATGGATCGAAGGATGAAAGTAGCGGTCATCGATTATGGTATGGGAAACGTATTTAACGTCGAACGTGCGTTACAAGCCATCGGTTGCTACGTCGTGATCACGAACGATGCAAATCAAATTGAAGAGGCGGATGCCGTTTTACTTCCTGGGGTCGGTGCCTTCCCGCAAGCGATGCAATCGCTCGAACAGACGGGTCTTATCCCACTATTGCAACAGATGGCGACGGAAAAGCCGTTTTTAGGGATCTGTCTTGGGATGCAGCTCTTGTTTGATTCGAGCACGGAAGGTATGCCGACAAAAGGTCTCGGGTTGATTCCGGGAACGGTCGAACGGATGCGAGCGAAGCGTCTCCCACACGTTGGATGGAACTCGATCCTTCGCGATGAGGATGTCTATTTTGTCCACTCTTACCATGCCGTGACGGCCGACGATTACATCGTGGCGGCAGCTGATTATATGGGTGAGAAAGTTCCGGCAATCGTTCAAAAAGGGCTCGTGACGGGCATGCAGTTCCACCCGGAAAAGAGCGGGACATTTGGTCTCAGCTTACTTCAAGAATGGAAGGAGGCGGTCGAGCGTGAGATTACTACCCGCCATTGATTTGATTGGAGGCAAGATCGTCCGTTTGACGGAAGGTGATTTTTCTACGGAAGAACAATACGGAGATCCGTATGAATTATTAAAAGCGTGGCAAGGGAAGGTCCCGATGATTCACTTGATTGATTTAGAAGGGGCCAAGGCAGGTGAACCGCGTCATTTAGACGTTGTCCGCTATGCGAAGTCTCTAGGGTTCCTTGTCCAAACAGGAGGAGGAATTCGTTCAGAAGCCGCACTTGATGCTGTGATGGAAACCGGTGCGGATCGCGTCCTTTTAGGGACGAAGGCGTTTACGGATCCTGACTTTCTAGACAAGGCGATTGAAAAGTATGGCAAACGAATCGCTGTTGCACTCGATGCCTATGACGGGAAGGTCGCCATTAACGGATGGCAGGAAGCGACAAAACTCGATGACATCTCGGTCGCACAAGACCTTGTCAAACGGGGGATCGAGACGATTCTATATACCGATATCGGATCCGATGGGAAACTGAATGGACCGAACGTTTCTCGCATGAAGGCGTTACGTCAAATCGTCAACGTCACATTGATCGCCTCAGGCGGTGTGACGACTGAAGAGGACGTGAAGGAGCTGAAGATGGCGAAAATTGATGAGGCTGTCGTCGGGAAAGCACTCCTGTCCGGTAAGGTGAGTATCGAAGAACTGATTGAATGGGAGGCGCGTTATGCTTAAACGCAGAATTATTCCATGTCTTGACGTGAAAGAAGGTCGTGTCGTCAAAGGGATTGAGTTCGTACAACTACGAGACATCGGTGATCCGGTCGAAATCGCGAAATATTACGATGAGTCCGGAGCCGATGAACTTGTCTTTCTCGATATCACGGCAAGTACGGAACGTCGCCAGACGATGCTCGATGTCGTCAGTGCGGTGGCACGGAAAGTATTCATCCCGCTGACGGTCGGTGGCGGGATTCGTTCACTCGAGGATATCTCGTCACTATTAAAAGCAGGGGCGGATAAAGTATCGTTGAACACGCTCGCTGTAGAATCCCCAAGTCTCATTCGTGAAGCGGCCGATCGTTTCGGTTCGCAATGTATCGTCGTCGCAATCGACGTAAAGTTTGAAGATGACGAATATTATGTGTACACATATGGTGGAAAACAGAAGTCGGACCTGTTGGCGGTCGAATGGGCGAAACAAGTGGCCGCGCTTGGGGCGGGTGAACTTCTTGTCACGTCCATGAACCAAGATGGAAAGCAGAGCGGTTATGACCTTGCGATTTTAGAACAACTTCGTGAAGTCGTCGATATTCCGATTATCGCATCCGGTGGGGCAGGGAACGCCGAGCACGTAGTCGAAGCGCTTGAGAAAGTCGATGCCGCATTACTTGCATCCATCTTACATGACCGAAAAACGACAGTAGAAGAGGTGAAGCACGTATGCACGAGTCACAACTTGCCGATGCGGTTCGTTTCGACGAAAATGGACTGATTCCCGCCATCATCGTGTCAAACGGTGACGGGGCGGTCCTCATGCTCGGATATATGAATGATGAGGCAATCCGACAGACGCTTCGTGAACGGGTCGTCACGTTCTGGTCTCGTTCAAAAGGTCGGCTTTGGATGAAAGGGGAGACGAGCGGGAATACACTAGACGTCGTCAGCATCCACATCGACTGTGACCAGGATGCGCTTCTCGTTCGTGTTCATGCGAACGGCCCGACGTGTCATACCGGTAATCGAAGCTGTTTCTTTACGGAGGTGAACGTATGATTCATGAATTGGAACAATTGATTCAATCTAGAAAAAATGAACCGAAAGAAGGTTCATATACGACTTATTTATTGGAACAAGGCGTTGAAAAAATCGCGAAAAAGTTCGGGGAAGAAGCGTTCGAGGTCGTCATTGCTGCTATGACGGATGAAGACTTGGTTGAAGAGTCAGCCGACCTTCTGTATCACTTACTCGTCTTGTTAGCAGCCAAAGGTGTTCGTTTAGAGGATGTGGAAGCGTTACTCGCCAAGCGTCACGGTACTACCACACCGGCGAAACCACGTCGAGACGTCACGGAATGGTAAATAAAAGAGGAAGGAGACGCGCTCCTTCCTCTTTTGTGTTACCGATTGACCGAGGCGGCCATGCGAATGTACGTATGGCGTCGTCCGCGAATCGCAATGGACAGTGCCTGAATGTTCTCTGGTACGGCAATTCCGGACAGTCCGGCGTCACCTATATGCACGATATCCGCTCCGCCTCGTTTTGAAGAGAGTGCAATCTCCCGAACGGTCTCGACATCTGCGCCTTCTTGTGACGTTCCAATCGCCGCTAACGTGAGAGCACCGAGCACTTGCAATTCCTGAACGAGTTCGTGAAACGATTCTTCACGGACGCCAGGTACAGTGCCTGGAGCCGGAAGGAGGATGATATCTGCGCCAGCTTCGACGAAGCGGATATACGCGTCGCGGTCCAACACATTGCCTGCACCGGCTTGATGCATTTTCCCGGCAATGATGCCCCCTGCGAATTCACGACGTGCTTGGATGATTGCTTGTTCGATTGCTTCATTCGTGACCCCGGTATTCGGATTGCCTGTCAAACAGACGAAGTCAAACCCGAGCTCCGATGCTTTTTGGAACGCTTCGATTGAAGCGAGTCTGCCTCGTTTTACTTCATTCATCTCGGACGACTTCTCTGAAAAATCAACAGGTTCCAAGTTGACTCCAATTGGCAATCCAATCAGTCGTTTTAGTTCGAGAATCGGATGATCGCTCATCTCATCACCCGGCATCTCCCCGAATAATGCATGACTTTCAAGTCCTTTAATGTAAGGATGAAACACATCGATCATGTTCAATAAAATCAAGTCGACACCGAATGCTCGTGCTAGTTCTGCGTTTGTCACTTCTGGATACAACGGCTGCACCGTCGGGATGACCTCGGCCATGACCGTTCGACCTTCTGCTTTTCGAATCGAATCGATTAAATCTTGACGATTAAACGTGATAAAATCACTTGCTCGACATTCCAGTATTCGTTTCATGTGATCTGCCTCCTTCTGCTCATCCTTGTCTCTATTCCCTAAACCCTTGAAAAATCCTCTATACTAATTTTAAGGAGGGATTATGATGTCGGAAAAAGAAAAGATGATTCGTGGTGAACTGTATTTAGCTGGTGATGAAACGCTCGTTGCAGATCGGAAGCATGCCCGGAGATTAACTGAACAATTCAATCGTTCTGGAATCGATGATTTGGAAGAACGAAAAGAGATTCTTGGTGCGTTACTCGGATCGACGAAAGGGTCATATTATATCGAGCCGAACTTCAAATGTGATTATGGGTATAACATCCACTTAGGAGATCGATTCTATGCGAATTTTGACTGTGTCTTCCTAGACATCTGTCCCATCACGTTTGGGGATGACTGCATGCTCGCACCGGGTGTACATATTTATACGGCGACACATCCGATCGATCCGATCGATCGGATCTCCGGATATGAGTTCGGGAAGCCGGTGACCATCGGCGACCGCGTATGGATCGGTGGAGGGGCGATTATCAATCCCGGTGTGACGATTGGGGATGAGGTCGTCGTCGCATCCGGTGCGGTCGTCACAAAAGATGTGCCATCTCGAACAGTCGTCGGAGGAAATCCGGCGCGTGTGATCAAGACGATCGACTGACAAAAACTCCTGAACACGAGGTTCAGGAGTTTTTTACATGACTTGTTTCCATGTACTGTTGAATAGCTGTATGTGCAAGATGAAGCGCCGCCTCGTCCCCAATCGTCACCCGAATCCCCGTCGGTTGTTTCGACGTGTGTACGTTCAATGCGGTCAAATGCGTCCATACCGCTTCAGGTTGCTCGAGTTCGATGTACAAAAAGTTTGTCGAGGCAGGTAGGACATGACCAATTGAATTAAATGCGGATGCCCACTTTTGACGCATCTCGTCATGCCATTCGATTGTTTCTTGAAGATAAGTCGCATCTTTTAAGAAGATGTTGCAAATCTTTGCACTCACCCCGCTAATGTTGAACGGTGGGATGAATTGACGGAAATAGTGTGCGAGTTCGCAGTTTGTCACCATGAATCCGATTCGTACGTTTGCCAATCCGAACGCTTTTGACATCGTGCGAAGGACGATGAGATTCGGAAGGGTGGCAATGAACGGGATCATGCTCGCATCTGGTGTGAAGTCCATATAGGCCTCATCCACCACGATATATGGCACGAGTGAGGCGAGATGCGTCAACTCTTCTATGGTCCACAGCTTTCCGGTTGGATTGTTCGGATTCGATAGGAGAAGAAGTTTTGGATGATGTGTCTCAATCGCCTCTAGAATTCCCTCATACGATAAATCAACGGCTTGAACATGATGACCGTGTGCGATGGTCGTGAAGATTGGATACATCGAAAAGTCAGGTGCCGGAGACAAGACGATGTCATGTGGTGCGAGCAATGCTTGCGTCACGACATGAATCATCTCATCACTCCCACAACCGACGAGTAATTGCTCGGGTGTGACGCCAACGTACGCAGCGTAGCGTTCGAACAATTCATTGATCGGTTCGACCGGATATTCGTGTAAGTCATGATACGTCAACGAATCAAGCTGACTCTTGATACGGTCAGGTAACGGGAACTGACTTTCATTTTGGTTTAACCGATGTCCCGTCGGATAAACGACGGGATAGATCGGAAGCTCGATTTGTCTCATTCAGTTGGCTCCATCGAAAACCATTTTTTCACCAATTCATCGATTTCACCTGACTCCATCATTTTATTCAACTCTTCGTTGAACTGGTCGCGTAACTCATCATCTAATTTGAAGGCAGCAGCTGATCCTTTTTCGCCATCCTCTTTCAAAGCGAATGTATAGAAGCTGTCATCTTGGTCTAAATACTTTTGTGCGACCGTGTCTTCGATGACCATTGCATCGATTCGACCTGTGTTCAACTCTTGAACGATTTCAGGGATCTTGTTCAACGATACGAGTTCAGCGTTTGCTGCTTGTTCTTTAGCGATATTTTCTTGAATCGAAGCCGTTTGGACACCGATTTTCTTACCAGACAAATCTTCGATTGCCTGAAGGGACTCGTCTTTTGTCATGATCAAGTTTGTCGCGGATAGATAGATGTCTGAGAAGTCCGCATTCTCTTTACGCTCTTCTGTTGGTGTCATCCCGGCCATGACGAAGTCGACACGCCCGCTGTTCAAGGCTCCGAGTAAGCTACCGAAGTCCATATCTTCAATCTTCAATTCGTAACCGAGACGTTCTGTAATCGTCTCTGCGATTTCAATATCGAATCCGACAATCGCATCCCCGTTTGCCGTATCAACGAATTCATATGGGAAGTAATCGGCGCTCGTCCCCATGACGAGCGTTTTTTGTTCTGTCGCTTCACCTTCTGTCTCTTGACTACATGCACCGAGTAATACTGCGCTCATCATAAGTGATCCTGCTAATAACCATTTTTTCATATGTGTATAATGCCTCCCTGTTGTAGATGAGACTAAGTGTATATGTATGATTATTAATTGTAAAGCATAAATATACAAAATTATTAAAAAGAGGAGCACTTTCTATCTGAAAGCGTTCTCTTCTTAGTTTTCCAAAAGATACGACATAATTCGCTCAATCGGAAGTTCCCGATTGTCCATCGTATAGGTTTGTAAGTAAGGATGGTTAGTAGGCCGCTTGCAGTGTTCATTCATCTTAGACCAATTCTCATACGAAATTTGATCAATTTGACTCGGTCGTCTGACACGGTTTCGAAGTCGTGCGTTAATTTCTTTGTAATTTTCATGACGACACTCGATATAACGATAAGTCGCTCCGTAATTGGTGGCAATCGCTATCCCTTTATCGAGCATTTCATCATAGAGACAAGGACTGTCGAGAATGACGTTTTGTCCAAGTGATAGGTGATACTCGGCGAGGGACCAATCGACATCATAAGCCATCTTCCCAATTTCTCCATCTGAGAAGTTACCATCAGGAAGCGTATGGAGTAGGGAGGTCTTTGAAACATCATGATCGATGACGACCGCATGTACATGTTGGATGATACGTTTAGCCAATGTGGATTTTCCTGATCCAGGGGTTCCAGACATTTGAAGAAAAAACAGATGATCACCTCTTATCTAAGTAGGAGTAAATCTTATTTCTCATACAACTTGAATTACTTGTTATAATGGCTCAGTTCTTCAATGTAATCTTCGATACAAGCGACCTGAATAACCTGATATGGCTGATTAAAGGCTTGGTCCGATGTTAGCATTTGCATACCATGATGACATTTCCATCAAGATCTTTAAAATTGAACCAATGTTCGTGCTCGATGGGTGTGATGACCTCAATGTCGTGTTGAGTCACATAAGAATAAGCTTGATGAATATCGTGCGTATTTAAGTGAAACAGCGGTGTCTGGATGATGTTCTCTTTTGAGTAGATTTTACTATCTAAAACGAGGTTCGTACCCTCTAATGGAATGACATATAAATGGTCGAATAAGATCTCTCCTTTTGTTGAAAGATCAAATAAATCACAATACCAGTCACGCGCTTTTTGAATATCACTTACCGGAATGAAAATGGTACCGATTTTGTGAAGGATAGGGTTCATAGAAACTCCTGCCTTTTCATTTGATGAATGAAGTTTTCAACATCTTTCCGAGATTTTAAAACGATGATCTGTTTCTCGTGAGAATATTGTTTGATTCGTTTGACCATCTCTGGCTTTTGAATGTCAGGAAAATTCCAAACCCACTTCAGGAATGCGAAATCGAGTTTTTCCTCACAGGATGCACCCATATCCGGTCGTGTCGTACCACGATATCGGACAACTCGCTTGAGGACGCGATATATACAGACGATGCGTGGAAGATCGATTAAAATGACAGTGTCCGCTGCCTGTAGTCGTAAATCAAGGGTATTCCCGAAATTTCCATCGATAATCCATTCATCCTTCTTCACGAGTTGTTGTTGGATGTCGATTCGTTCTTCTCTCGGTGCCATCACCCATCCCGGTCTCCACATGAGAGCGTCCAAATGATAGACATCGAGATGTAATCGTTTACCTAGTTGACGGGCGAGTGTGGATTTCCCCGCACCACCAGAACCGATGACCATGATGCGTTTCATATAGTCACTTCTTTCATTGATGGACTCGATAAGATTAACTTTGCCCGTGCATCCATGTTTTCTGGTAGATTTTGTAGTGAAAAATATTTTAAATCTATTCCTTCATCATCGGTTAAACATAACGTGCCCGTCACTGTGTCAGTGATGAATAAATGGGTAACATTATGTACTTGATCGCCATTTGGATATTCAAAGAAAAAATCAGGGCCAGAGAAAACTGAGATTAGAGTTAATTGGTTGGAAGAGAGACCCGTTTCTTCATACAACTCTCTTTGTGCTGTTTGTTCAATTGTTTCTCCTGGTTCCATCGCCCCTCCAGGAAGTCCCCATTCCTTTGTATCTTTCCTTAGTTGAAATAAAAATTCTTGATTATCATTTTGTACAGCTACTGCAGCACCGACCATAATGAACGGACGGTTACCGATGAGCTCTCTCATCGAATGTATATAATTTTTCAACTTATTCATCCTCCAATACAATCCATTTCTTCAATTGACCGTCCTCTTCGTAAATGACCCGGACATCCATCTGTCCGATAACAAGACGTTGTTCCGAACTGAACACGACAATTGGATAGTCTGTCGATACCGGTTTATCCGTCTCAAAGATCGGGCTATGCGCCTGCATCGCGTAATAGCCGTCCGATCTCGTGTTGGCTGCCCCTGCATCAATCTGTGTCACATGTTCAAATCCTCTCAGTCTGAGCACATAACTATAAGACGTTCTCGCCCCTTGTTCGAGACGCCATTCTTCGATGATGGCTGATTTGTCGTCCAGGGTTCGTTCTTCTAGCACTTTTTGTGCCGTATACTCTTTTTCGTAAGGAATCATCTCTTGAATGCTGACGACGGTCATCGTCGCGAGTTTGAGCGATTCTTCGGAAGGCGGGGTAATCAGTATACCAATAAAAATGAGGATGGGAATCAACAAATAGACCATGACACGACTACGCATTTTCATCACCTTACCTTTTTAGATGTAAACTATTTCTGCATAAGAGAATCGGAACCCTTTAAAAGACATCCCGAATCTCAAAAACCGATTCATTTCTTCAATTTTGTAAAGGAGCGGGTATGATACAGAGAGGAGGGATGTTCATGAAAATCGGGGTCATAGGTGGGGGCGTTGCGGGATTGACGGCAGCTGCGCTCGCGCAACAAGAAGGACATGACGTAACCGTCTTTGAAGCGTCACGTGAATGGGGGGGGTGTGCCGGTAAGTTTCAACGTGGGGACTACTTGTTTCCCGCTGGTGCGACACTAGGGATGGGATTTGAACGAGGAGGAGTCCATCAGCGTGTCCTTCAGAAATTGGGAGAATCAATCGAGGTCACCTTACTTGATGAAGTGATGGACATTCATCTTCATGACGTCACCGTCACCTACTATCGCGACCGCAAACATCTACTCGAAGAGCTTAGTCGCACTTTTCCTGAGAACAGTCAGGCGATTCATGCATTCTATCGTGAAGTGTGGGGCGATTTTGAGAAGATTCGTCCGTTGTTTCAGCAGTTGCCCGCTCTTCCACTTTGCACGGTCTCGGATATGATCTATGCACTAAAAGGATTCCGGCCGAATCAAATCACAGCGCTAATGAAACTCCAGCGTACACTCGGCGACACGTTGGCCCGTCATGGACTAAGCGGTACAATGTTCGAACGATTTATCGATGGCGTTCTGCTCGACAGTTTGCAGACCGGTGCGAAAGAAGCGAGTCATTTACTTGGTGCAGTGGCACTGTCGGTCTATCACGAGGGAGCGTACTATGTTGAAGGTGGACTATATCAATTGGCTCATGCGTTAGAGCGCGCCGTTCGAGCATTTGGTGGCGAAACGAAATTAGGGAGGGACGTCCAATCCATCGAACAGGTGACGGATGGATGGCTCATCACCGATCGAAGAGGACGACTTGAACTAGTCGATGTCATTGTTTCCGCCATTCCGATTGAGCGGACGAGCGAACTTCTGAGAGGACAGGAACAACGACGCTTCAAACGACAGTATCGCAGACAGTTGAAGCAGTCACAATGGGGCACGTTCAGTCTGTACCTCGTCTTACCTGAGGATGTGTGTCGACAGAAACCGCTGTTTCAACAAATCTATCACGAGCGATTACCGAGCGGGCATGCGTTCATCTCCATGTCCGCGCCAGACGACGTGTTACGGACAGAACGACCGGAACGAACCATCACGGTATCTACACATATCGATTTATCGGAATGGCAAGATTGGAAAGACCGGGCGGCATATGAGAAACTAGAAAAAGATTGGACCAATCGTCTCGTCGACGTTGTCGCGACTGCATTTCCTGCGTGGAATCGCGAGTCGTCACTTCTCCTTCCCGGTGCACCCGGGGCATGGGTAAAGTACACGAAGCGACCGCATGGGGCAGTCGGAGGTTATGCGCAGACTCCTAGCCAGGCGCTCTTTCGCGCTGCGAGTTATCGCACCGACTTGCCGAACTTTTTTGTGTGCGGGGATACCGTATTTCCAGGAGCGGGGACGATTGGCGCGATGACGAGCGGATTACATGTCGCTCGAGCACTCGGGGTGACGATTGATTAGGGGGAATAATGATGAAGAAAAAAGCATTTGATGAACTGACAACGATTGAGTTGTATCGCTTACTGGCGTTACGAACTGAGATTTTCGTCGTCGAACAAAACTGTCCGTATCAAGAAATCGATGGAAAAGATGAACAAGCCATCCATTATTGGATTGAAGAAGATGGAGAGATTGTCTCCGCCCTTCGCGTATTGACGGAAGCATCTCCGGTCGCCATCGGACGTGTCGTCACGAAAGCGGCGCATCGAGGGAAAGGGTATTCCCGCCTCTTGATGGATGCGGCAATCAAAGATTTTGGACATGAGACGTTATACCTGCAAGCGCAGACGTATGTGGAACCTTTTTATGCCTCGTTTGGCTTCAAACGGACGAGTGATGTGTATCAAGAAGATAGTATTCCACATGTCGATATGTTACGTGAATCAACGAATCCCGCTAGTACCGTTTCGGAATCGTTCATGTTAGAATGAGAAAGAACATTCACGTGCTTTTGAGCACGATTACATTATAGACATAAAGGGGTTTACAATGGTGACCGATCAACAAGTAATTGCAAAAGCAAGAGAATTGGCAGATGTATTAGCACAAACACCAGAAGTGGCGCGCTTCAAAGAAGCGGAAGCGAAAGTAAACGGAAGTGACCGCGTACAGACTTTGATTAAACGAATCAAGTTCTTACAAAAAGAAGCCGTCAACTGTAAGCACTATGGCAAGACGGAAGCACTTGCGAAAGTCGAGCAAAAGATTGATAAAGCGATGGAAGAACTCGATTCAATTCCGGTCGTTCAAGCGTTCCAGGAAACTCAAGTCGAAGTGAACGATTTGCTTCAATACGTGACGGTGACGCTCGCAAACTCCGTAACGGACCGTATCATCGAATCGACGGACGGTGACGTCCTTGCAGGAAAGACAGGGAGCGGCATGGCGGCTGAACAAGCACGCGGCGGCTGCGGATACTAAAACGACACAGCTGGCCGATGGTCAGCTGTTGTACTTTCTAGAGGTGAATCAACATGCAAGAAGTCCATCAGACACCAATGATGAAACAATATTTCTCTATCAAGGCCGACTATCCGGACGCCTTTTTATTCTATCGACTCGGCGACTTTTACGAGTTGTTTTTTGAAGATGCACAAATTGTTGCAAAAGAGTTAGAGCTCACGCTCACTTCTAAAAACGGAAAGCAGGCCAAGCATCCAATCCCGATGTGTGGCGTTCCGCATCATTCCGCAGCCATCTACATTGAACAATTGATTGAAAAAGGATTTAACGTCGCCATCTGTGAACAGACAGAAGACCCGAAAGCGACGAAGGGACTCGTGAAGCGGGAAGTCATCCAAGTGATCACGCCGGGTACATACATGGCGTCACTCAGTGAAAAAGAAAACCGATATCTCGTCGCCATCTCGGACGTCGCAGGGCGATTCGGAATTGCTCGCGGTGACGTCACGACCGGTGAATCATGGTTGACGACACTCTCGTCAGAAGAAGCTGTGTTACGAGAAATCGAAGGATTGCTTCCGAACGAGGTCATCGTCGAGGATGAACGACTCGCTGATTTATTGCGACAGACCGGGATCCCACTTTCGATTCAAGTGGACAAGCGGAATAGTCCACTCGCACAAGGTGCAAAAGATGAGGCACAACGCTCGGCATTTGAATTGCTGTTTGCCTATTTGACGAAAACACAGAAACGTTCACTTGACCACTTGCAACCAGCAGTCGCCTATGAAGTTGAACAACACATGCAACTTGACGCCAATACGGCCCGAAATCTTGAATTGTTCCGTTCGGCTCGTTCCGGGGAACGGAAAGGGTCACTCCTTTCTCTCCTCGATGAGACGACGACGGCGATGGGCGGTCGATTGTTGAAACGTTGGCTTGAACAGCCACTTTATACGGAGCAAGGCATCAGAGAGCGACAGGACGCCATAGAGAACTTAGTGGACGACTTCATGTTGCGCGATCAACTACAAGAAGAGTTAAAGCGAGTCTACGATATCGAACGGCTTGTCGCGAAAGTCGGGTACGGGACGGCGAATGCGCGAGACCTTGTCCAATTACGCGACACACTCGAGCGGATGCCTTCTGTCCGGTCACTCTTACAAACGGTGAAAGCCGATCGCTTGCAGCAAATCGAACAGAATCTTGACTCGTTCGAGACATTGAGTGAACAGCTCCGGGCTGCCCTTGTCGATTCACCTCCGATTTCGACGAAAGAGGGCGGGATGATTCGTCATGGTTATTCGGATGAGCTCGATGAACTGTTAGAAGCGAAAGCGAACGGAAAATCGTGGATTGCCAACCTCGAACAACAGGAACGCATCGCGACCGGTATCAAATCGTTAAAGGTCGGGTATAACCGCGTATTTGGTTACTACTTGGAAGTGACGAAAGCGAATGCGAAGTTGCTTGAAGAAGGACGTTATGAGCGGAAACAGACGTTGACGAATGCGGAACGTTACATCACGCCAGAACTGAAAGAGAAGGAAGCCCTCATCTTAGGTGCGGAAGAGAAGAGCTGTACGCTCGAATATGACTTGTTTGTCGCGCTCCGAGAAGAAGTGAAGACGTATACGAAGCCCCTTCAGCAGCTGGCTCGCTCACTCAGTGAATTAGATGTGCTCCTCGCTCTTGCCGTTGTGGCGGAGAAGCGGGAATACGTTCGCCCAGTTACGACATCTCACGTCCAAATTGAACGTGGGCGTCACCCTGTCATTGAGACGGTCTTGCCGCGAGGCGAATATGTCGCCAATGACTTGACGCTTGACGACACACGTCAAATGTTGCTCATCACGGGTCCGAACATGTCCGGTAAATCGACGTACATGCGTCAATTTGCCTTGATCGCGATCCTTCATCAAATCGGTTCATTCGTCCCGGCAGAAGCGGCGGAACTTCCGCTCTTTGACCGTATCTTTACACGAATCGGTGCGGCGGACGATTTGGTGAGCGGACAGTCGACGTTCATGGTCGAGATGACCGAGACGCGCCAAGCTGTCACTGAGGCGACGGAACATAGTTTGATTTTATTAGATGAAATCGGTCGCGGGACGTCGACGTATGACGGAATGGCGCTCGCACAGGCAATTGTGGAATATATCGCTTCATCAATCGGCGCGAAGACACTCTTCTCAACGCACTATCATGAATTGACGGTGCTCGAAGATTCGATTCCGACACTTGAGAATGTTCATGTCCGGGCGATTGAACGGGATGGGCGTGTCGTGTTCTTGCATGAAGTACATCCAGGACGTGCAGACAAATCATATGGGATTCATGTGGCAGAATTGGCCGAACTTCCGGATTCGTTGATCGACCGGGCCCGAACGATTCTGTCAGAACTCGAGTCGGAGGCGACGAAACCTGTTTTAAACGAGGAGGCTGTTCCACTCCCAGTGGAAGAAGTCAGCCAGTTGTCGTTGTTCGAGTCAACTGACGCTGTTCGAGAACAGCTACTCAAACTCGATTTATTGGCAATGAATCCAATCGAAGCGATGCAGGCGCTGTATGAACTGCAACAGACCGCAAAGAAAGGGTGAGTCGATGGGAATCATTCGAGAGTTACCTGAACAGCTCGCGAACCGAATCGCAGCCGGGGAGGTCGTCGAGCGACCTGCTTCCGTCGTGAAAGAATTAGTCGAAAATGCGATTGACGCGGGAGCGACGAAAGTAGACGTCGACTTACAAGAGGCGGGCATCCGTCTAATCAAAGTGCGAGATAACGGGCATGGGTTCCATGAAGAAGACGCCGCCCGAGCCTTCTTACGACATGCGACGAGTAAAATCCGGGACGAGCACGACTTGTTCCGCATTCGGACGCTCGGCTTCCGTGGTGAGGCGCTCGCCTCGATCGCGTCGGTCAGTCACGTCTTGTTGAAATCAAAGCGAGCAGAGGAGGATGGCTTTGAGATGACGCTTGAAGGTGGAGTCGTCAAGGCGACAAATCCGGCAGCTACGAACATCGGGACCGAGATCGCGGTTAGCCAGCTCTTCTTCAACACACCGGCCCGTCTCAAATATTTGAAGACGTCAGCAACGGAACTTGCGAGCATTACCGATACGTTGAACCGTTTAGCGCTGTCTCATCCGGAGATTCGATTCACGGTCTTTCATGAAGAGAAAGAATTGTTGCGTACGAACGGGAATGGAGACTTGAAACAAGTGATGCTTGCCATCTATGGTCGCCAAGTCGCTGCACAAATCGTCACGGCGTCGAGCAAGACGAACGATTATACGCTGAGCGCCCATCTCGTGCGACCGGAAGTGACCCGTTCGAACAAACAGTACGTGACTCTCATCTTAAACGGTCGAAGCATCAAGAACTTTGCACTGACCCAAAGCGTGCTTGAAGGCTACCATACGCTCTTACCGATCGGTCGTTATCCGATTGCCGTGCTCGAAGTGAAGATGGACCCGATGTTGATTGACGTGAACGTCCATCCGACGAAACGTGAAGTGCGTTTGTCGAAAGAAAAAGAACTATGCCAGCTCATCCGAGAGACCGTTCAATTGACACTCCGGGAACAACGTCTCATTCCGTCTGTGAAACAAGAACCGAAGCCGAAACGTGTGACACCTTCTGAACAGTCGAAACTCGACTTTTCGATGGAGCCCCAACCTAAACAGGCAGATTCGGTCGAGTGGAACTATCCGATTCCGAGAGAACGGAAGGAGACGCTCACGTCACCATCCCAGTGGAACCCGGCTCCGCTCGTTCATGAGCCGGAGGCAGAGATGATCGAACCAGAACAGGTCGAGGAGTCTGTACGTCAGTCGGAGCGTTTACCGGCACTAGACGTCATCGGGCAACTGCATTCGAGTTATATCATCTGTGGAGCGGAAGACGGGATGTACGTGATGGACCAACATGCCGCTCAGGAACGCATCAAGTATGAGTTGTTTTATGAGCAGTTAGGACGTCCGGAAAAAGAGTATCAGCTTCTGTTGATTCCGCTGACGTTAGAGTTCACGCAAGAAGAGACGCTCGCTATCGAAGAAGTGCTCCCGCTTCTAGCGGATGCAGGCATCACGTTAGAGCCGTTTGGGGGTAACACGTTCCTTGTCCGTGAGATTCCGACATGGTATCCGCAACATGACTTAGAGGGCACGATTCGTGATCTGGTGGAGATGGCCATTCAACAGCGGTCAATCGACATCGCGAAATATCGCGAAGAAGCATCAATCCTCATGGCGTGTAAACGATCGATCAAAGCGAATCATCCACTCAATATGGAGATGATGCGACAATTGATTGATGATTTGAGTCGTACGACGTCTCCGTTTACGTGTCCGCACGGGCGACCGATTCTCGTGAAATGGAGCACGTA
Source organism: Exiguobacterium sp. 8A (assembly GCF_902506275.1). GTDB lineage: Bacteria > Bacillota > Bacilli > Exiguobacteriales > Exiguobacteriaceae > Exiguobacterium > Exiguobacterium profundum. Next base: position 475,293 of record NZ_LR733630.1, read on the forward strand.
TGAGCTTGAGAAGTTATTTAAACGCGTCATGTAATCGTCTTGTTACCTTGTTTTAACACGATGTAACGTTTATTCAGCCGTCCTCATGGGAAAACTATACACATGTCACTCAACGCATCGAGGTTGAGAGGTGGCTTTTTCACTGCCTCACCCTCAAGATGTCGACATGAAATGTATATCCATGTAGGAGGAAAAGAAAATGACGAACAAACTTCAAGTATCAAAACGAGAATTACGCCCACGGTCACTGCGCACGAAGTTGCGTAAGGAAGGAAAAGCGTTAGGCGTCGTCTACGGCTACAAAGTAGACAGCACTCCAATCGTATTTGACGAGATGGACCTTCGTAAAATTCTTCGAGACCACGGTGACAATGCCTTGATTGAACTCCATTACGATGGAAATAAAATCAACACGCTCGTGCACGGATCGGAAACGGACCCGTTCACAAACTTCTATCAGCACGTCGAATTCATGGCCGTGAAGATGGATGAAGAGACAGAAGTTGAAGCGGATATCGTCCTTGTTGGCGACGCGAAAGGCGTCAAAGAAGGCGGATATCTTGCCCAGTCACTTTATAAAGTGACGGTCGCTGCGACACCGGCCAACATCCCTGAACGCATCGAACTCGATGTGTCAGAGCTTGGAATCGGTGATTCGGTGACCGTAGCGGATCTTCCAGAAGACAAATCGTACACGATCGTCTCGGAACCAGATATGCACATCGCCTCTGTGAATGAGCCGGTTGCAGAAGTTGAAGACGAAGAATCGGAAGAAGGTTCAACTGAAGGGGAAGCATCAGAAGCTTCTTCTGAAGAAGCTGAAGAATCGACTGAGGATAAAGAATAAGCAATTCGATTATAAAAGAGGAGCATCATCCCTAGATGGGGTGATGCTCCTTTGTTTTTCTGAATTTTTGATGTGAAAATACCATTGCTATTTAGGGTTCGTTTAACTCTATCCTATATTTTCATCAATCTCGATGAATAAGTCACGGAACCTAAAGGACTTTGTGAAGAAGTTTGGTGCCAATAGTATAAGATTGAAGACTGAACGATTTATCTTTGCTGCGCAAATGGTGTGTGGGAAATAGAGTACGAGATGGATAGACAATTTCTACATTTCGCTTTGCGTTTGATATAGATCATTTGAATCATGCTTTCTACAAGCGAATCAGAGAAGATGCATGGATAAATCGGTCTCATTTTATAAAAACTTATATCTGGTCGAAAAGTAATTAAATGACAAAAAACAGATGGTTTTTTCATCTAATTGCGAAAACATAGCTGAGGTAGAGCAAATATTGAGCAGATTGAATCAAAACATAATGACTAAATGATGACTTGTAGCACTACTTCATGATTTAAGGGTTCTTCTATGATGGAATGGGAGGTGCTCTTATGTTGCAAAGTGTAATCATTGCTCTATATCTGACACTAGGTGTATTGATGTTTGGAGTGTTAACTCGTCGAAGGATCGGGATGTGGCAGTCCTTGCTTATCGCACTGACTGGAATCATCCTTCTATTAATTGATGCATGGAGAATATATTGGATCTTGTTTTGGGTAGGTTCGCTCATCTTGTATTTGATACTACACTTCAAGAAAAAGCGCTTTAAATTTGTCTACAAGACAATATATTTTATCTTACTGAGTGTATGTATTGTGTTTACAGTGCTCTTTCCTGTCTTTCGATTACCAGAACCGACGGGGCAGTTTAGTGTTGGGATGATTGAACAAGAATTTTATAGTGATGAGCAGTCTCTTCCGATACGAACAAGTATTCGTTTTCCAATCGATCAGAACGAGGGGGAGAGATTACCATACTTTTCAGACACAGAGTTATTCGTTGAACAAATATCTGAAGAATATTCTGTCCCATCCATGTTGTTGAGTCAACTAGAGGAAGTTCAATCTCATAGTCATGCAGCGGGAAGTGATTCACTCTCGAAGGAGGAGATCGAGTATCCTGTCATCCTGTTATCGCACGGTTTTCCTGGCAGTCGATTTTTTCTCACTCATTTGGCGGAAGAGTTGACAAGTCAAGGATACGTCACAGTATCGATTGATCACCCAGGATATTCAATCGCATCGACGTTTAAAGGCGAAAAGATTATCGGAATGAACAATCAGTTACCTAATCCATTGGGACTAGACGAGTGGGACGCAGTTGTGGAAAAAGAGTGGTTGCCTAACATCCGAACCGTTCTGTCTGGTTTGAACGAGATGAACGAAGAGAAGTTCGAGGCGCGTCTAGATTTGAAAAATGTTGGTGTCATTGGACATTCATTTGGAGGTGCAAGTGCATTTCAAGCAATGCAGCAAATCGATAATGTGACGATTGGTGTGAACTTAGATGGTACACATTTTGGTGAGCCGCCTCAAAAACGATTAGAGAAGCCATATTTATATTTGAAAGCGGACCCAAGGGAAGCAAGCACTGACCAATCAAATGCAGAGGTCGATCAGAAGTTAATCGACGACATTGAACAACGTTCAAAGTGGGCTAGCTACTTGGCTGTGAGGGAATATGAAGTTGAAGGGGCGTCACATATGAACTTTACAGACTTCGTCAATTATTCTCCATTATTGCGTACCACATCTTTATTTAACGCCTCAACGATCACACTCGAAATAAACAAGTCGATCACATCGTTTTTAGATGAATTTTACCGGGATTGAGAAAGGAGCATTCGTTATGAAGATACGGATTGAGAGAGAAGAAGACGTTTCAGCAATCGAGAGAGTCGTAGAGGCAGCATTTAAAGACGAGGTCTTTAGTGATCATCAAGAACAATTCTTAGTCGAGCGAATTCGAAATAGTCCTGAGTACATTAATTCTTTGTCATTTGTAGCAGTAGACGATGACAATCAAGTTATTGGTCATCTCATGCTTTCGGTCATGTACGTGGTGCGTCCTACGGGTGTGAAAGAAGAGTGTCTTGCGCTCGCCCCTGTTTCAGTCATTCCAAGATGTCAGAATCAAGGCGTTGGCCGAAAACTGATTGAACATGCGATCCAACAGGCACGTTTGACAAATTATCCTGCGATTTTTGTAATGGGCCACCCTGAATATTATCCGAAGTTTGGGTTCGTAAAAGCCAGCGATTATCATGTTCAAAACCCATTTGACGTACCAGACGAATTGTTCATGGTTTTAGAGTTAAAGAAACAGTCCTTGGGAGAAGATGTTAAAAAAGTGATATATTCAAAAGCGTTTAATTAATTAATAGTTTCTACAATCAAAAAAGATGTCAATATAAGTACGATCGTCATGATAAAAATGAACGAGACAAGAAAACCACTTTTAGAACAAACTGTTCTAGTAAGACTTTTTTTGAGAAGGAAAACTTTAACGGTCTCTAAATTTTAATATAATTTAACGTATTTCGAAACTCAAAGAGGAGGGATTAATATTAATGAACACTAATAATTTAATCATATTAAATTATGAAGAGATTCGACGCAGGAGTATAAAAATTTGGAAAGCAATACCTCAACAAATGTTAAACTGGAAGCCTGATTCAGATGCTTTATGCTGTGCTGAAATGATTAGGCATGTGTTAGAAAGTGAATTTCTTTATCACCAAATCCTCATTGGAGGAGGGGATAACGCGTTATTTAATGTGTCTAACCCATTTGCTAATAGAGAGTTTACAACAGTAGATGATGAACTTGCGTTTGCGGAGACTTATCGTAAAAAATTTTTAAATTACATTAAGTCTCTTAGTCTAAATGACTTAGAAAACGTTGAAATTGACCGGTCTAATGTCGGTTACGTTCGAACGCTCGGAGATATGTTAATGCGTATCGCTTATCACGAGTCGGTTCATACAGGTCAATTATTGAACTATATGAGAACAATGAAAATAGATCGCCCTAAAATATGGGATTGATAAATAGGGCAAGGATTTGAAAAGTCTTGCCCTTTGTATGCATTTTTAGCGATATGGTATATATTACTTTGAGTGCTTCTTCAGATTCTACATATCATGTTTTTATTTTTAGAAACAAATGTAGTACGTGACAATCTGGTATGCTCCCCAATAGGTAGACAGATGAAATAACAAATCTGTTTATTCTATTGGGGAGTGTTTTTTTATGGCGAAAAGTCGGCATTCAATCGAACAAAAACTGAGTACACTGCGTATGATGGAAGAAGAAACATATACTTGGAATGAAATCAGGGAGGCTCATAACGTCTCTAGGCACACTCTCCAGGTGTGGAAAGTGAAGTTCGATACCGGTGGGATCGACGCGTTGAAGGAATCGAGGACCTGGAGACCTTACACGAAGGAACAGAAGATCGCTGCCGTCCGTGACTATCTCGATGGGTCCACTAGAATGGATGTTCTCTCCAAACATCACATCAGTAGTTGGTCTGTTCTTTACAGGTGGATTAGGAAGTATACTAGTCATAGCGAGTTAGCAGATTCGAGAAAAGGGATGGGTCTAGCTATGAAAAAAGAAAGAAAAACTACGTTCGAAGAGCACTTTGAGATCGTGAAATACTGTTTGGAGAATGGTCGAAACTACCAGCAGACGGCAGAACAATATCAGGTGTCCTATGCCCAGGTCTATGGTTGGACCAAGAAGTATATGACACGAACGGTGCAGAAGCGCTCCTAGACCGCCGTGGGCGTACCAAACCAGAGGACGAACTAAGTGAAGAAGAGAAGCTGAAACGCCGTATCCGGCAAATGGAGCTTGAGAACGAACTTCTTCGTGCCGACAACCTGTACCTAAAAAAGTTAGAGGAGATCGAGAGGAGGTCGTGATCAGCCAGGTGCGCCTACAGCACCGATATGTCGCCATCAAAGAATTGAACGAAGAGGAGGCACTTTCCATCGTGCTCCTCTGTCGGGTCGCCGGCATCTCACGGGCGGCCTATTACAAATGGTGAACCGCACCGTTTCGGTGCGTCAAGAAGAGAACGAGAAGCTTCTGGAGGACATTCGTCTACTCTATGACCAGGCGAACGGCACATACGGGTACCGTCGGATCACGATGACGATCAATCGGCTGCGCCGGCAACAGAGCCTGTCCACGTTCAATGAAAAGCGGATCTATCGCTTGATGCATATCCATGGGATCCAATCGATCATCCGCCGGAAGCAGAAGAGACATAAGAAGTCAACGCCACAGCATGTGGCCGAGAACCTGATGAACCGCGAATTCCGTGCGTCCCGGCCGGACGAGAAATGGTGCACCGACGTCACCGAGTTCAAATACGGTGACGGGAAGAAGGCGTATCTGAGCGCGATCATCGACCTGTATGACGGCTCAATCGTCGCCTATCGTATCGGGAGGTCCAACAACAACGGGCTCGTGTTCCATACGATGATGCCAGCCATCGCGGGGCTCCGTACAGGAGCACGTCCGATGATCCATAGTGACCGAGGGTTCCAATATACCTCGAGAGGGTTCAAACGCATGGTAGAAGACGCGGGAATGACCCGCAGCATGTCCCGGGTCGGGCGTTGCATCGACAACGCCCCAATCGAGAGTTTTTGGGGTACCTTGAAAGTGGAGATGTACTACTTGCGTGAGTTCCAGGCCTATAGCGAACTCACATCGGCCATCGAGACCTACATATCGTTCTACAACCACAATCGTTTCCAGAAACGACTAAACGGCTTGAGCCCTGTCGAATACAGGGCTCAAGCCGCCTAGGCTGGTTTTCATTATTTGCCCTGTCTACTTGACGGGGAGCAGTTCAGTATACGTGATTCCTTTCGGGCTCACGGACTTGACGTATTTATTCGTGTCCAACTCATTTATCTCTTTCGACGTAAACAGTTTCTTCGACATCTCAAAATCACTCCCGATATGATTTAGTCCAGTGTACACAAAAACTCTGAGCAATAGACTTTTTTTAGTGTCAATTACTCAGGGTACAGTTTAGGTTGTATAATAAGTTATTTTTATATCCGATAAGTGACAAAACTTGAAATCAAAATTAATACTCCGAGCATACACATAGATTTGGCATCGTCTGAATGGTTATACATGTCATAAACACCCAGCGTGGTTAACGCGCTCCCAAAAGATAGACCAATCAGTGAACCTCTTTTAGCTAACTTGGTATTCGGATAGTTTCTATGTCTAGCATTTTCAGAAGCGGAGCGATATTTATTAGTATGTTTCTTGAGATCTACTTTTTTCATTTTCGTCTGCTCCCTTCATAAAAATTATACATATCCGATAATTTTTGCAGGCACACCTGCCACGATCGCTCCATTTGGAACATCTTTTGTGACGACAGCTCCAGATGCGACGACGACATCATTTCCGATGGTCACGCCAGGGTTTATAACCGCGCGTCCTCCAATCCATACCCGGTTTCCAATCGTTACGGGCGCACCCATTTCTCTACCGGAGGTTCTTAGATGAGGATCCGTCGGATGTGTCGCTGTGTAAATATGAACCCCGGGGGCCAGCATACAATCATGACCGATGGTGATGGCACATACATCCAACATGACACAATCAAAATTGGCATAGAAACGATCTCCTACACAAATGTTATAACCGTAATCACATTTATACGTCGGTTCTATATAGATGGATTCTCCGACGTTTTTGAATAGTGAGTGGAGTAAGTCCGTCCTTTTTTTAGATTCTTCGATTGAGGTTCGATTATAAGCCTCGGTCATCAGACGGCAGAGCTGCCGATCCTGTAATAGTTCGGGATGGCTCGGGTTATATAATTCTCCTCGAATCATCAGTTCTTTCTCAGTCAACATCATCATTCACCTTTCTTTTTGAGTTTGAGTTCACATGTTCACTATATCTATTAAAAATATATGGCGGCAGTAGGCGAGGGTCATCAAAAAGTCATATGGATGACATTAAAACATTCCGTATGCTGGACACAATCGTAGTGTTCGTGAGTGACAAAAAGGGATGCACTTATGCATCCCTTCAAGATATTATTGTTTCTCCATCAAGATTGCTTGTAGTTCACGGACGAGAAACTTTGGATTGTCTTGTTGAATGATATGTCCAGCCTTTGGTACCAAACGAAAAACAGATTGAGAAGACAATTCTTTCAGTTTTTCTTGTCCCTGTTGCCACGCTTGCTCGATCATCAGTTCCTGCTCTGCGCTCAGCCCAATTTCCTGTAGTTTCGATTTTTCAGTATGGGCAAAAATGTGTACCGGAATATCAAATTTTTGAGAGTTTAGAGACTCATTCATCTCATATAAATAATCGAGTTCTTCTTCTTTAGCGTAGAAAAACTTCTTACGATAGTCGACGTTCAACACTTCAGGTCGATATTCTTCCGGAATCCCCGTCAACACTTTATCTTGCATGAGACGAACCAATCCGCTCGCCTTCATCAGAGATAGTACCTCTTTTGATGGAGAACCGGTGCGTAATGGATTGACGTCAGCACTCTTGAAAATGGCGTCTGTTTGTTGCGAGAATGTCTCAGGACGAGCGTCGATTAAAACGAGCTGTTCCACACGTTCCGGATATTTTTCAGCGAACAATCGAGCATACATCCCTCCTAAAGAGTGTCCAACGAGAATGACAGGTCGGTCTACATCAAGTCGAATCAGAAGTTCATTGAGTTCGTTAACGATGTTTTCAGGAGTGCGTTTTGCCTTTGCTGCTCCGCTCCATCCGTACCCCGCACGATCATAGGTGATCACAGTGGCGTCATCATGGAGTTTACGCGTTACTTTATCCCAGCTAGAGCTCGTCATACCCGAACCGTTTTCAAATACGATGATGGGTCCATCTGGCAAACCTTCTTTATTAGCATGTAAGACGGTACCGTCTTGAAGTTCAATCTCATCTCCAGGTGCCTCGTGTGTCCACATATATCGCTGTTGTAGTAGGAATTCACCCGAAAACGCGAGCACCATGATAATTGAACCAAAAATCAACGTAATTTTAATAAAATGAAACATGCTAGACCTCCTAGTTTTTCAATCTTTTTACCTCCTAAGTATGATAAAAAAAAGTCACGTTTAATAATTGAATGGAGTCATGCAAAGGTAACGCTAAACATGTATCAGTAAGTGATGACTTCCTTATGACTAAAAAACGCTACACTTGAGGCGTAGGGAGGGAACATGCATGATCATCGACTATTTGACTAAATATGAAGAAGAAGTGGTTGACGTTTTCGAACACGCCTCGAAATTGAATCATTCTTTTCTAGGGCACGACTGGATCTGTAACGAGATTGATTTGTTAAGGGACGTGTATCTGCATGAAGCAGTCACGTATATATACGTAGAAAATTCTCGTGTTGTAGGATTTATCAGCGTCATCGAGGACGAGATTGGGGGACTGTTCGTGGCCCCTTCGTCACATCGGAAAGGGATTGGAACTCAATTGATTGAGTATGCGTCTTCGATTCATCCTATTCGACGTGTAGAGGTGTTTGAAAAGAATGTCCGAGCACGCTCTTTTTATGAAAAAGTGGGATTTCAAGAAGCAACATCACGTGTTCATCCGTCCGGCGAACGCCTGATTCAAATGTGTATACGATCAAATTGAAAATACCCGGCCAAGAGTCATCTCTTGGTCGGGTATTTTCAATTCACTTGAGGAGAGATAATGCCTAAGATGACGGTGTCTTCATATAAGTTATTGATTCGTTTATGTTGACGCAACTGCCCTTCTTTGAGAAGTCCGTTTTTTTCAAGCGAGCGAATCGAACCCAGATTGGACGCAATCGCCGATGCCCAAATCCTATGCAAATGCAGTTCGCTGAATCCATATTGAATCATGCGTTCGATCGCTTCAGTGGCATAACCTTTTCCCCAATATGCGGAACCAATCCAATAACCGAGCTCTCCACGATTGTTGGATTGATCAATTCTTAGCGTGATGGTACCAATCATGCTTTGATTATCACGATGTATGATTTTAAACGGGTATTCTTGTCCTGAACGAATCAATTCATCGTGCTGCCGAATCCATATTTCGGCATATTCTAGTTTGTACGGATAAGGAAGACCTAGTACTGATGTAACAGCCTCATCATTCGCCAATGCCGCAAACTCCAAACTATCCTCGATTGAAAAGGGCTCTAAACTTAATCTTGATGTACGAAGTTGAATCATGAAGGATTCCCTCCTCTCATTATGGTCGAAGACTGATTGTCTTTATATTGCTTCAAAGGAGGAGCAACATAGTCAGAGAGCCTTGTAATCAATTCTGAGATTGAGGCTTCCTTTGATAAAATCTGAAGAGCATCAGCGCTCATGAACTTTTTTTCAATCATATGAGTAAATAATTGTTCAATTAAATCAAAGTAACCGTTCGCATTCAATAAACCACAGGGTTTTTGTAACAATCCGATTTGATTCCACGTAAAGACCTCAAACAATTCTTCTAACGTCCCTGGACCACCTGGGAGTGCCACGAAGGCATCAGCCAACTCCATCATCGTCTCTTTTCGTTCATGCATCGTATCGACGACGATCAAGTCGGTCAAGCTGTCATGGGCAATTTCGCGTTCAAGTAGGACAGTTGGGATGACACCCGTCACTTCGCCCCCATGTAGCAGCACGGCATCAGCCAGCGCCCCCATAATACCTACCTTTCCCCCGCCATAAACGAGGCGGATATTCTGTTCGGCAAGGTATCGTCCTGTCTCTTCGGCGATTTGACGATAAAGTGGATCATTTCCGATACTTGAACCACAAAATATTGCAATCGATTGAATCATTGTATTACCTCCAAGTTAGGACATTTGGGAATTGAAAAGTTGATTTCGCGTACCAAAACGAAGGGCGTATTTTAACAGAATCCCGTTAATAAGGAGAAGCCCCCCAGCTAAGAACAAGAGAAACATTGAATCAATGAAGAAGATGCCGCTCAATTGTGCAATCATCAAGCCGATGACAGGAAGAATAATCAATCCACTCAAATTGTGTGCTTCTTGATATGTGCTGACACGAGTGGAAATGACCAGATTGATGAGAGCCGTAGTCGTCAATAGGATTGGGAGAACGAGAGCCATTAAAATCCACCATTGTGTTGAAGGGAATTGCACAGCAAAATCACGCGAAGTGATTAACATGTTGATGATGAGCGCGTTCATGCCGAAGCAAAAAATTGAAATTAAATATGCCGGGATGATAGAAATCAATAGTTTTGCGATGAACAAATCTCGTATCGAGATAGGTGAGAACAGTAGGCTTTCGAGTGTGTTCTGTTCTTTCTCACTTACAAAACTGTTCGAAGCAATCACTGAACAGGTGATTACAGGAACGAGTAAGAACAGTGTCACGAGCGGGTAGTTCAAGAAGAGATACAGAAGTTGTTCGTTTATGGATAACTGTTGTACCTCTGAGTTAGCAATCGATGTCAAGAAACGATCGAGTAAGTTCAAGATTTCTGGATCTTGAAGCACGGATGCATTGAGTATTGTAATCAACCACGTGACACCGCTTGGAATGATTAGGCCAATCAATAACGGGACGATGATCAGCGTGACGAGCAATATCTTCTTTCGGAAGATTTGCTTGCTATCTTTTTGGATGACGGCAAAAATCGATGCAGTGTTCATAAAGAATCCTCCCGTAGTTTAAAGTAGATATCTTCTAAGTCATTGCCAACGATTCGACATTCGGTCACCGTATAGCCGAATGCAATCAATTCTTTGAGGAATGGCGTGATGAACTGCTCATTTTCAAAAGTGATTTGAATGACTTCTTCGTCAATTTGTTTCCCTGTGAATCCTAAAAGCGACTGGTCCTTTTGCAGTGTAGCGTTCGTTCGAATTTGGACGGTGATGGATGACTGATGTCGACGTCGTAAATCAGATAGCGTCCCTTGTTCAATCAATACACCTTGTTCAATAAACAGGTACGTGTCACATACATTTTCAAGTTGATATAAAAGGTGAGAAGTGATGATGACGGTCGTCCCTTGTGTCTGATTCACAAGCCGGATCATATCAAGTACCTGTCGAATCCCATCAGGATCTAGCCCATTCGTCGGCTCGTCTAAAAATAGGATTTCAGGGTGATGAAGCATTGCTTTGGCAAGTGCCAATCTTTTTTTCATTCCCGTACTGAAGGTATGGACGAGTGTGTCACTGACGTGTTCTAAGTCAAACTGACGAAGTAGTTCGTGGGCGCGTTCTTTCTCTTTGACGCCGTAGAGGGAAGCATAAAACTGTAGGTTTTCAAGCGCGGTCATGTCGGGATAAAGGCCAGCGCTTTCAGTGACGACTCCTGCTTTCGTCCGTAAAGTATCGATACTCTCACCATGATAATGGACGGTGCCACTAGAGGGGGTAATCACCCCGTTCATAATGCGTATCAATGTTGTTTTACCGGCACCGTTCGGTCCGATCAAGCCAATGATTTTCCCGCTTGGGATTTCAAAAGTCATATCGGTCAAGACTTGACGGTGCTCATATGTTTTTGAAACGTTTTGTAACGTCAGCATGGGTCATTCTCCTTTTTGTTTTTTCTAAAGAGGTAGCTCAAAACTATAATAACGATGAATAACACAGCCAGGAAATAACTGCTCAACAGCAATTCTCCAGTCGGGAATGCATAGACTTGATTTCGTTGCAGTGTGATCAACATGAGAGCATGTTGATGTCCCGAGGTGGAATCGTAAGAGACGAGAAATGTGCTGATTGTTAATAATGAATAGTTAAGGCCGAGCCCACCCCAAAGGTTGGATGTATGAAAACGGACCATTAACAACAACGTACCGAGCAACGTATACGTTAATACATAAAAGATAGCAGATATGGAATATCCAAATAAAATGGTGCTTAATCCCGCATGGAATATGATGTACGAAATCAGAGATAGACTGAATGTTTGGTTTCTTCCATATCCAAAATCCTTGGCACGTAGGATGAGGATATGTCGAAAGAAATATTCTTCGAGCGCGGCAACGATTCCTAGTACAGGGAAGTACTTCAAGAAATAAGTGATGGAGGCCTGCCCGGGACTCAGATGAACAATTTCAAAGTAGGTGAGGACGACCATCAACGTACTAAATATGGAGAGACCGATGAACCAGCCCAGGAAGAAGTACTTTAATCCTGTCGGATGAGTTGTGGTGTCAGAATCAGTAATCAATGGTTCAGTCGCCCTTCCCAAAAATAATGCATATAGGGTAAGGATCATATAGTTACTGATGACGAATACATCAACCAGCCCAAAAAAATGTACGAGTTGGTTTATACCAAGTATAAAAAGTAAGGGAAGTAAATACAGCATAGGAGGCTTCATGCGTTTCATCGTCATTGGTTACACCTCCCTGCGTGTATTAACAGCGTCGTAGCCGCATGAAAATCTCATCATCGTCCTGATCCGTCATCACAAAGCCTAATTTTTCATATACATGAAGAGCCCGTTTATTGAACCGATATACAGTTAACGTTAGTTCTTGAATGGGCGAGTGAGTAAAGAGTGTCGCGATTCCTAAATCGAGTGCCTCTTGGCCAAGACCGGACCCACGGCCAGAATGAGCGATGGCAATCCTTACGTTCATGGAGGCACGTTGTTCATCCAACTCATTAAAAACGAGCTCTCCAATCAGTTGATTCGTTTGAGCATCGATGATTGCATAGTCTAGACGTGTGGAGCAGGTTTCATTCCTTTTATACCAAGCGAACACTTTGTTCCACTCGTCAACCGAGTCCGTGCATGTATAGTGTAGAACTTCCGAATCGGTCAAAAGATGTTTAATCGCTTTCTGATCGCCAGGAATTGAGAAAGAGCGAAGTATAATTCGCTCGCCCTCTACAATTCTTTTTAAATGTAGCAAGTCCATCCTAATTCTCCTTTTAAATATCTGCTGTCTTCACTTTTTTAAGAGTTAAATAAAGACAAGCGAGCCCGATAAGCGCCAAAACCGATAGTGAGATCATACTTGTCCCGAGTGGTGTCGATAAAGAGAGTACAATGGCTGCAGCCGTGACGAACGTTGCTGCCGTCGAATACTGTCTCATCCCAAAGTACATTGGAATCAATGATACGAGGCTCAATAGAAGAGCATCGATCAGAATCATGCCAAATGCTTGTAGAATGACAGAGAAGTCAAACGGCGTACTGACAAAGTGAACGATTGGGTTTAAGCCGACTACGCTTACTAAAAGGAAAACCATCGAGAACAGTAGTGTGAAAAAGGTAAACACGATAATCATGAGCGATTTCCGTAACATAATCGATTGTCTTGAGATTGGATACGTGAACATAAGCGAAATTGTCTTATGACGAAACTCATCGATCACCAATCGAGAGAGTAAAATAGCCGAGAAAATCAATCCCAAGGGGCGGATAAAGGATGTTGCAGCCATTAAAACGGTTTGATAGTTCGGGAATGCTTCTTGATTTTCTAAATGACGGACCGCAAACACGAGCGCGACCAAAAGTAACAGACAGACAATGTTTGCAATCAACAGTCCACCCATCAAGTTTTTCAGTCGATGTTTTTTCATTTCCAAGCCGATAAATTGCATCATCGAATGATTCCTCCTTCCATTTTTTCAATGAAGTAATCTTCTAAGGAATGACGTTTATTCACAACTTCGATAATATCGATTCCGTTTAAAATCAAAGTTTTCGTAAGAAGCTGTTGATTGAGATTCGAGTCGTTGATTTGGAGTTTTGTTGAATCGAGCACGGTGATGTTCACTAGACTGAATTTTTCCTGAAGCAATTTTGAAGCTTGATACGCGTTCGATACATGGAAGATTGTTGATGCACCAGATGAACGTAACTCTTCAATGGTGACTTCTTCAATCAGTTTTCCGTTTTGAATGATTCCGACCGTGTCGGCGACATGCTCAATCTCACCTAAAATATGACTTGAGATAAAGAGTGTCATTCCAAACTCTTCTTGTAGAAACTTAAAGATTCTTCGCATTTCTTTGATTGCTACTGGATCTAATCCATTAATCGGTTCATCTAAGATCAATAGTTTCGGACGGGTGACGATTGCCCGAGCTAGACCGAGACGTTGTTTCATCCCGAGTGAATACGATTGGACTGGTTTGTCGCCGACCTGGGCTAATCCGACGAGCTCTAATGCGCTCGGAATGAAGGATGTTTGTTTGTATCCCATGTAGGCGCAGTGTAACTCGAGTGTCTCTTTGGCGCTGAGGTGTCCATACAAAATCGGATACTCGATGATGGACCCGACGTTCCGCAACAGTTCAAATGAGTCTGCTTTTAAGGGTTCTCCGAACAACTCGACTTCACCCGAAGTGGGATAGACTAAGTTGGTCATCATTTTCATCAGTGTCGTTTTTCCCGCTCCGTTAGGACCTAAAAATCCATAGATTTCTCCGGCTTGAATGGACAAGTTGACGTGATCGACAGACATGTGGTCGCCGAATTTTTTTGTAATGTTTTTGGTTCGTAATATGGTGTTCAATGAAGTAACCTCCTTTTTGATGTCTTCACTATACAAACTGTCAGTAACATACAAAGAGTACATTCGGTCACCATGAAGTAATCTTATCGATTTTAAGATTTTAAGATTTTGATTTAAGATTTTGAGAGGTGTTCGTGTAAGAGGACCCATTTCTTCGTTAAATCATTCTTCCTATAAATATTTGTGGCTTTCCCTTGTCCTTCGATCAGTTGCCCATTTTGTATTCCTTTGAAATGATAGGTATAGATAACTAACAATACAGTCTCGTTTGTATCGACGTATGTATATTGAACATCCCTGACCGAGTAATCTTCATCTTGGATGGCTTTCCAATTTGAAGTGAAATAGGCTTTGATTTCATCCATCTGATCACGGAGTTGACCGTTGAAGATATGGCTGAAGGAAGAGTCCAGGTGGGGGAGTACCTTTTCAAATTCATGTGTGTTCGTGGCAGCTATGTATTGATTTAAAGATGTTAGCGGCATGACGATGTTCTCCTTTTTGAATCGAGTATGGGTTATGACTTTCTCATGACTTTCGTTAATGAATGTCCCCTACTTTTATTCGTTACGATTGATGTAGCGATTAAATCATAAGGAGGGAACCAGATGCGTACGCAGACATCAGCCAAAAAAGGACTAGAGCAAGTGATTCGTATGATGGGGGTAATATTTTTCAGCTTGATTGTTGTGTTAGGACCAATGGTTGGATTAGTTGGTTTATGGCTAGGCGTCTTGATTGCAGTCCTTGCATTCATAGCGTCGCCAGTTTTGGCCATGATTCAGCTTTCTATGGGATATCCTAGCCATTTTTCTGATATAGAGACGCTCGTCATCGCTTCGATGTTATGTGCGCTCGGATTGGCTATATTGCCAGTCACTATCAAAGCCACAAAACTGATTCGAATCATTATCTCTGGCTACGTGACGCTTTGTAAACGAGTCATCGAGTGACAGCATGACAGCAGTTCAGGCTCACATACTGTCTTTCGTAGCTTAATAGTGTAGGCGCTTTCGATTCTATCGATTAAAATAAGAGTAAGTCGAACAAGTCATATGTGGTAGTGTATGAGAGTCATCAAAGAGTCATTTTGTGAGGTGTTGATTACCGTGAAGGCACAAATGAAATGGTATTGGGTAGATTGGTTTATTCTGGGCTTGAGAACGGTAAACTTTATGATTGTGATTCTGAACCTTTGGCAGATGGTTGATCAGTCTCCATATACCACAATCCTATTCGGAGCGTTATTGGCTTATTCAGTTCCCCAGATTTTTTATCTTCCTAGCTTCATCAAACCGTACCTGTTTTTAATGTTAGAGGTGCTCTTGAGCACAACTTTGGTCATCTCACTACTTCAGGTCAACGTCGATTCTATCGCCTATATCACGATCCCGATTTTCGTCATCACATACGTTGCGATTCGAGTCAGAAGTTATGGTCTGTTGACCTTTTTGATTTCGGTGATGATTCTAGCACTTGTGGCACTAGGCGAGATTCGCAGTGAAGCGCTCTTAGGTGTTATCTTGAACAATGTGGTCTTCATTGGATTTGGAGTATCTTTCGCGTTGTTCATCAACCAGCGCGAGACAATCAATGCTGTGGTCACTACATTAGAACGTACGAATCACGAGTTGAGGAACTACACGGAAGAAATTGAGCGCCTTACTGTTTTGGAAGAACGAAATCGAATTTCAAAAGAACTACATGACGTAGTCGGTCATTCTATCACGGCCACGACGATTGGGATGGAGGCAGTGGCTACCACTATGAAAAAAAATCCAGATCTAGCTGCGAATCATTTACAGAATCTGATTACACATAGTAGAGGAGCACTAAACGAATTTCGAGGCGTAGTCCACCAAATGAATACGGATGAGTTGAATAAATCGTTGGACGTTTTGTTGCATGGAATTATTGAACGATTCCATATCCAAACATCCGTGCGAGTTGATCATCAGTTCAACTTGAACCAGTCGCACTATACACATCAAGAAAAAATTGTGTTCATGCGCTGTCTGCAAGAAGCTTTAACAAATGCTGTTCGCCATGGTCAGGCCACAACGATTTCTGTTGAACTACATGACGATAACATGGTACTTGAACTAATCATCAAGGATAACGGTCGAGGTATTCACGGCTCAGATGAGGGGTTCGGATTAAAAACGATGCGTCAGCGAATGAATAGTATTAACGGGACGCTTGAAATCAATCCAATCACTCGAGGCGGGACACAAGTCATTTGCCGATTGGATACGCAAGGAGGGGGATAACATGGAAGAAATCAAGCTAATGATTGTAGACGATCAAGAACTCATTCGCTCTAGCCTTTCAATGGTATTGGCAACCGATGACGAGATCACAGTTGTCGGAACCGCACAAAACGGGAAAGAGGCCATTGATGTCGCACGTCTCACTCAACCAGATGTTATTTTAATGGATATCAATATGCCAGTGATGAATGGGATTGATGCTACCAAATATATTTTGAGTCATGAGATGGCACATAACATCATCATTTTGACGACATTCCAAGAGATGGAATATGTGCTCGAGGCCCTACAGGTCGGTGCGTCAGGCTATCTGTTAAAAGCAATTGATACTAAGGATTTGATTGCTGGAATCAAGTTGGTACACCGTGGCGGTACGTTAATCAATCATGACGTTGCAAAAATTTTGTTCACTGAACATTTAAGTGGTGAGTTAAATGGTGTCTCAAAAGGGATGGTTCGTTATCAACTCAGTCAACGAGAGCAAGAGGTACTCAAGTGCTTGGCTCAAGGACTTACCAATCAAGACATCTCGGAGAAATTGTTCTTATCGATTGGTACCGTTAAAAACTACGTGTCTAGACTTTATGATAAATTAGACGTTGCGAACCGGATCGAAGCGATTCAAAAAGCAAGTCGTGAAAAACTGCTGTAGAAAAATGAGCATGGAAACTCAGGGTTTGAGTCTCCATGCTCATTTTTCTTTACTCTCAAAGAAGAAGCGAAGGAGGTCTTCTTTGTTTACTAATTTCAATAAACAATCGATTTCTTTTAAGCTCAATTGTTCTTGCGTACGGAGTAGTGCACATAGTCGAATCCAGTTTTCTAATTCACTTAACCGAATGATCGATTTAGATGTGTAAATGGTGTAGTAGAGACGACAAATTCGGACGCGTGTTTCATCAGTCAGTAAGTCATCGCCAGCGGTCCGCATCAGGAGTAGCGTACGTGCGACATCTGCAATTGGGGGGCCGCTGGTTGCATCATTCCAATCAATGACAACCAAGTCGTTCGTGGAGGTTTTTAAAATGTTTTGGGGGTGAAAATCTCCGTGAAGTAAATGGGATGAAGAGCTTGGATGACTGATGACTTGGCTGAACAAGTCTTCTCCTTGTTGCTTCATGTCTGCAGGTAACATACCGAGCTTATCTTGTATCACCTCGTAAAGCGAAGGTACGCTCTTCACAGTTTGACGATGAACTGTCAATTGTAATTCAGCCAATTGAGCGATGAAGGATTCAGAAGAGGTGACCGTGAAATCATGAAGAAAATCTGTTCCCTGTATAAACTCCATTTCGATATACCGTTCTGAATCTGAACAAAATAGAGTATAGATTTTTGGTGTTTTGACATCTATGGCCTCGATCGATTTACCAATCAGGTATTCTTTCATAATCATTTCGATTGGTACGTGGGTCTTGAATACTTTACGAATCCGCTCATTAGAGACGGCATACAATTCAGCAGTATTGCCTTCTCCTACTTTATTCAGCTTCATGGCATACATCTCCCTTCTCTTTGTTCCCAGTATAAATGATTGAATCATGAAACAGGTTGTACTCGAGAAATAGGTGACAAACCAATGACTTATGTACAAAGACGAGTGACCATCAGATGACATACAATAAATCCATTCGAAAAACTAAGGAGGCGTTATTGATGTGGGAGAAATACGAGTGGACGAATAAACCGAAGCAAGTTGTCATTGAAAAAAATCAACTTTATTTTAAAACGGAGCGAGATACTGATTTCTGGAGAAACACACACTATCACTTCAATCGCATGAACGGTCATGCTTTTTTAAGGGAAGTTGAGGCTCAGGCATTCACATGTCGACTTAAAATTCGTATGGAGCCCAAACACAAGTATGATCAGGCTGGGATTTATCTGTGCCGCGATGATGATCATTGGTTAAAGACATCAGTCGAATTTATACCTGATGGTCCATCTCATTTAGGGGCTGTGGTCACGAGCTACGGATACTCAGATTGGTCCACCAGAGACTTTTCAAATCAAGACGTGCGAGATATCTTAGAATTTGAAATCGAGTACGACCAGGGCGACGTCCAAGTCTTCTTTTTACATCGGGATGGGACGAAAGAACAGTTACGAATCGCTCACTTGCACCGAAACACAGCAACGGAAACTGTTAAAATTGGACCGTACGCATGCAGCCCGAACCTTGATCAGTCAGGTTGTCCCGTTGAAGTTCTTGAATTCGAAGTGAGTATAAGATGATCACGTCGGACGATCTAGAATTAATGGAGGCAGCAAAGCATATTATTAAAGAACGTTACGTGGACGGAAAACATCATATTGGAGCTGCCATCAGGTTGATGAACGGTGAGATTGTTTCTGCGGTCCATTTAGAAGCTTATATTGGCAGAGTCTCTGTTTGTGCTGAAGCAATCGCCATCGGAATAGTGAAGTCTCATCATACGTCGGCAATCGATACCATCGTCGCCGTCCGTCATCCGGCGGAGGACGAGTCAAATCAAATCATACGTGTAGTTAGTCCGTGCGGGATTTGTCGCGAATTAATATCGGACTTCGCCCCGGCTTGTAATGTGTTATTGGAGGACGAAGGAGTCATCCGAAAAGTTCCTGTTCGAACACTTTTACCGTTAAAATATCACCGAGAATAAGAAGCAAGAATCTGTTCCAAGGACGGGACAGATTCTTTTTTTGTTAAAAAGTCATTCACGATCATGACTTTGTTTATATATATGGCGTTACTTTTTGTTCTTATGATGAAAAAGAAGACACAATCCGACACGACGTTGAAAAGCGCCTGTTGAGTCTTCTCATACAGTGATGGGTAGGTAGAATTTTCGAAAGAGAAGGTGTGACAATTGAAAAAAACACGAAAGAAACTGATGCTCGTTTATGTAGTTCTCATTGCACTTGTTTTAGGCGTCAATCACATAATGATGTCTCCAGTACCCGTGCCCCAAGAACAAGGTTCGAGTGCTGAATTCATCGCCGACAATGCGATTGCACATATTCGGCAAATCGCAGAAAAACCTCGGCCGGTAGGATCAGCCTATCTAGGTGAAGTAAGAGACTATATAAAATCTCATATCGATGAGCAGGGGCTTGATGTAAAAGAAGAAGTGCACTCACTATATTCTGATCGAGAAGGGAAACAGGTGAAAATCCACAACCTCACCACCCGCATCAAGGGAACGGATAGCACTGGAGATATCATTGTCATGGCCCATTATGATTCATACAAAGAATCACCTGGGGCAAACGATAATGGGGCCAATGTTTCCATTATGTTAGAGATGATCGAGTTGTTGCAGAAATCAGAACCCTTAAAAAATGATATCGTCTTCTTTTTCACAGATGGTGAAGAACTTGGGGGGCTCGGTTCGAAAGAATTCGTAAAACAAAACGTTCTCGATAACGTGGAACTTGTCATCAACCTCGAGGCACGAGGGTCGAAAGGGAAATCCCTCTTATTTGAGACGAGCCCAGGGAATGCGGGTTTGATGAAGGAATTTTTAGAAGCCACGAGCAAGCCGTACGCCTACTCGTTTGCAAATGATTTTACTGAGTTGATGGCTCTTTTCGGGACGTATACGGACTATACACCGTTCAAAGAAAAAGGCGTTGCAGGACTGAATCTCGCCTATTTGGGGGGTTCTGAAGTATATGACAATAAACATGACACGATTGAAAGTTTGACTCCTTCTTCCATCCAACATAATGGATTTTATGGGATGGAGCTCGTGAATCACTTTGGAAATCTTAATTTGGATAGAGTCTCTGAGAACGATGGAAATGCGAACTACTTTAACTTGTTTGGCTATCATGTCGTTCAATATTCACAAGATTTGGACGTGTGGATTAGTTTGTTAGCCATCTTGTCGGGACTATTCGCTCTTCGGGTGTCGACACGCAGGAATCATTCGACGATTCGGAAAAGTCTTGTATGGCCGCTGACAATTTTAAGTGCCATGCTAGCTATCGTCGTTGTCGTTTCTACACTAGTCTTGATCATTGCTCAAATTCAACTCGGAAATCCCTTGTTCGCCGTACTCGGAGGCATATTGGCAGTCATGGTGCTTGTGACGATTGGTTGGTTCCTTGTTAAGAATGATAAATGGAAACGATATATGCAACGAATGAAAGCAATGACGATGTGGGATGTCGTCAACGGCAGTCTCATATTGCTGGCTTTGTTCACGGTGGTTTCGCTATTCATAACGAACATGAATTATTTGTTTGCATGGCCACTGCTACTCAGTTCGATGTGCATCGTCATCTACGTGACATCCCGACCCCAATCTGTCTTTGGTTTCATCTGGTCACTTACAATTTCTATACCGATTACGTTGCTACTGTTCGGTTTCTTTTCATTCATGGTGTATTTGCCGGGCTTACTGAGCTATCCAATCATTTTCTTAGGAGCGTTAATCTATGCACCAACGTTATGGCCAAGTTTTATGTTGCGTCACTCTGAAGAAATTCATTAATTTTTGACACGATGTGCTGAGAGCGTCTAAATAAGACGGTTCAGCACATTTTTACATAAAAATTAATTATGACTTTCTAGTGACTTAAGGGACTAATCTTAGTGATAGGAGGACCGGTATAGTGAGAGTAAGAAAAGATTAAATATAGGAGGCCATCATGAAAAAAGTAAGACTTTCAATTTTGTTTGGGATATTAAGTGCCCTTGGGATTTATTTTATTGCTGAGTCGACATTGAGTAATCTATTGCCAGAAAACACAGATCTCACGTTACCGACCGTATTGCTCACCGGACAGACGTTCTTAATGGTGACCATTTTATCAATCCTTGGTTTGAATATGTTGCCAAAGACAGGACTTCGCTTGTATCAGGCATCATCTAATGGCACTGTCTGGATCAAAGCAGCACTTGCCGGAGTCGGAGTTGGTTTTTTCATTCAAGCGTTAGATGCCCTTTATTTTGCTGATCGATTGGAGGCAATGAATGGATATCAGCCAGAATCTTCGCTGTCTGCAATGCTTGGTGGGGTTCTGTACGGTGGTGTAGGGGAAGAAGTTCTCATTCGTTTATTTTTGATGACACTGATTGTTTGGATGGTTACCAAACTAAAACGTGGTGCGGCCCCATCCAATATGGTGTATATCGTAGCCATTCTCATTTCAAGCTTAGTTTTTGCAATCGGTCATCTACCAGCCAACTTGAACTTCTTCGGTGAATTATCGACGATGGTTGTCTTCCGGGCACTCTTGTTGAATGGAGTGGGCGGCATCCTGTTTGGATGGCTGTATTGGAAGCACGGGTTGGTGTTAGCTATATTTGCTCATATGATTGCTCACATCAGTATGCACCTCATCTTCATTCCGATTTTATTCTGATTAAAAGGATGATTCACATGCAAATTCAGGAACCCTTGATTCAACATTTCTCTCAATTGACCAAATTATATGAGGAGTACCTCATGTTCTATAATATACGGAAACCTGAGAAAGAGATTTCGAGTTTTATTCAAGCACGAATTTTACGTAGGGAGTCACTGGTTTGGATTTGCATCGATGATCAAAATGATGAAGTATTAGGATTTGTAAATGTATATCCACATTTCTCTACATTAACTTTAGGTTCTGTTTGGATACTGAATGACCTTTTTGTAAAGGAGAGCGGTAGAGGAAAAGGAATTGGTAAGGCACTGATTTTAAAAGTTCTAGAAGAAGCGACTAAGCAAGAAATTAGATCAGTTCACTTAGAAACCCATCATGAAAACCATGCAGCTCAAAAGTTATATCATAGCTTGAACTTTAAGTTGAACCGGCATTTTCTTCATTATGATTATTCAGTATAGAAGGCATTTTACATTAGTTTTCTGAATGATCATAGTATAGGTTCAATGACTAATCAATAATTCAGATTGATAATAATTTATTTTTGCGCATAGAGTTTGCATCGTAAATCAGCATTCAAATTTTAAACTGAATCTGCCGAATGAATTGTTTTAATTAAATGCCTATGTTTTTAAAGCTAATATAATTTGACTTCGGTCTTGGTCCGAAGTCATTTTTTTCAATACTTATGTTCATTATCAAAATAATCCATCTCAAGTATGGAGTATTGAATGGAAATAAACTGCAAATATTTTGGGATGAGTGTCAATACGTTCTTTCAGAAGTTTTATTTCAAAGAAATTGATTCAATTTTGATTTGAAGATGTTACATTTCCACTAAAAAATATATTTTTTCGTTTGTCACAAATCCGCCATATGTAAACGATTACGATGTGAACACTCTGTCAATTCATGCAAGACAGGATTGCCAACAGAGACTGTACAGTTTATATTGTTAATGATTTCACATATTAGAACTGATACTTTCCTATTTAATTATTCAGAAAGAAGGGTTTGTGACATGGCATCAATGGAAATCCATGCACTCGAATCATTACGGAAAAAAGCACAGGCTTCCTCGCAAATGATTCATTATCGTCCAATGGAATACTTTTTACGGGCGATGTTAGCCGGGATCTTTATCGGCTTTGCTTCAATCTTCACGTTGAAAGTCGTCAACGGTATGTATTTAGCGGAATCTCCGTTCACGACACTCATCGGGGGCTTCTCGTTCGGGATCGCGCTCGTCATGATTATCTATGGGGGAGCGGAGTTGTTCACGGGGAATACGATGTATTTCACAACGTCGACGCTTCGCGGTTATACGACGCTTAGTGACACGATGCTCGTCTGGTTGCTTTGCTTCGTCGGGAACGCACTCGGGGGAATCCTATTCGCGTTACTACTTGCACCGACTGGCGTCATCCAAGAACTCGGGATGAACAACTGGTTGTTCTCCGTTGTTGAAAGTAAAATGCACCATACGACGGTCGAAATTTTCTTCCGCGCCATCTTCTGTAACTGGATGGTCTGTCTCGCTATTTTCTTACCGAAACAAATGAAAAATGAGTTCGCTCAAATCTTCTCGATGATCTTCCTTGTCGCGGTCTTCTTCGCTTCAGGATTCGACCACGTCATCGCCAACTTCGTCTTGTTCGCCTTGACGCTCGTCGTCCCACACCCTGAGACGATCAGCATGGCAGGTGCGATTCATAACTTGATTCCTGCGACGTTCGGTAACATCATCGGTGGAGCGCTCTTCATGGGAGCCATCTATACGTGGTTGAACTCGAAAGGTCTCCGTGAAGCACAAGAATTAGAAGAAGAAGTCGAATTAAAAGTTGTCAAAGCTGTTAAATAAATGATGTTTGTCACATATAACGTAGAGCCTTGTCTTACCGAAGACGAGGCTCTTTTTTATCGTATGACCACACGTAAACTGTCACAATATCGACTCGTGACCATCGAGAAAAACACATGCCATAATCTATATATAGGATTCTTAAAACGAATATGAATGTTTTGAATCCATATATAGTGAGGTGATGGGTTTTGAAATTACTGCAGTTGTATGAGGACGTCTGTGTCTTACCAGACCAAGACTTGGTACAAGAGAATGCGAACGTGGACGGCAAATCCCCGCTCGGGAAACTAGCACGACTCTCTTCGGAAGTGTCGAAAGAATTATCGCAGACGTATTTGATGTCGGAGCGATCAAAACAGGCCGTCACTGATAACTATTTATATGTGCACGACGCCGACTATTACATCACTGGCTCGACGACATGTTGTCAAATTCCACTCGGTCAATTATTAAAAGATGGATTCCATACGGGGCATGGAACAATCAGGTCACCAAAGGACATTCGCTCCGCCATGGCACTCGCATCGATCATCCTTCAAGCGAATCAAAATATGCAACACGGGGGGCAGGCGTTCCCGATGTTTGACGTCGACTTGGCACCGTACGTCGAGAAGACATATGAGCGTCAACTGAGCCGACTTCAATCATTACCCGTTGACTGGGACGATGCGCAATTGGAGACACTCGCGGAAGAAGAGACGATCTCGGCGACGTATCAGGCGTGTGAGGCGTTCATTCACAATGCGAACTCGATGCACTCACGAGGTGGCGGTCAAGTCCCGTTCGTCTCGATCAATTACGGGACGGACACATCAAAGTGGGGACGTATCCTCATTCGAGAGCTACTTCGTGCCACGGAACGTGGGTTAGGGAACGGGGAGACTCCGATTTTTCCGATTCAAATCTTTAAAGTGAAGGAAGGAATCAACTTTCGTGAGGACGATCCGAACGTCGATCTTTTCCGTGAAGCGTGTCGGGTCACAGGAAAACGGCTATTTCCGAATTTTTCCTTCATCGATGCCCCGTTCAATGCCGCTTACTATGATGGGACGCATGCATCTGAAGTGGCATATATGGGTTGCCGCACTCGGGTCATGGGAAACCGACACGGAGAAGAGACGTCGATCGGTCGTGGCAATCTTTCCTTTTCCACACTCAACTTGGTGAAGATGGCACTTGTCTCGGAGTCGATCTCGGATTTTTACAGCATTCTCAACCGATATGTCGACATCGGGATCGAACAGTTGGTCGAGCGTTTCGAATATCAATGTACGCGTCGCGCTGAAGAATTTCGTTTCCTCTACACACAAGGTGTCTGGCGTGGAAGTGAGCAGTTACATATTCATGATGAAGTCCGAGACGTATTGAAACAAGGAACGCTTTCACTCGGTTTCATCGGACTCGCTGAAACGTTGAAGGTGTTGACGGGAGGTACACATGCTGAGTCGCGTGAAGCGGAGCGACTCGGTCTTGACATCGTCACGCATTTGGCCAATCGCATGCGTGCGGCAGCCGAAACGTACGACTTGAACTTTTCGTTGCTCGCGACACCGGCAGAAGGATTGTCAGGTAAATTTGTGACGCGAGACCAGGAAACGTTTGGGATGATTGAAGGTGTCACTAATCGTGCCTTTTATACAAATTCATTCCACGTGCCGGTCTATCAGTCTGTATCAATTCGTGAGAAAATCCGAATCGAGGCACCGTATCACGCATTGTGTGACGCGGGACATATTTCATATGTCGAAGTCGATGGGTCACTTGCCCACAATGCGGAAGCGGTGGAATCGATTGTCCGCTTGATGCGACAGCATGATATCGGCTACGGTTCCATCAATCATCCGGTCGATCGTTGCGGAAATTGTGGGTTAGAAGGACTGATTGACGATGCCTGTCCGACGTGTGGCGAGGATACAAACATTGAACGAATCCGCCGCATCACCGGTTATTTGGTCGGGACGATGGACCGTTGGAATACGGCGAAGCGAGAAGAAGAGCGGGCGAGGGTGAAACACGATGCGCATTCTATCCGTCGTTGAAGAATCCGTCGTTGACGGACCGGGGATTCGGACGGTCATCTTTACTGCTGGCTGTCCGCATCACTGTAAAGGGTGTCACAATCCTTCCTCGTGGAATCCAACCGGGGGTGAGGATGTCGAAGTAGAGGAACTTGTTCAGCGCGTCAAGCTCAGTGGTTGGGACGGGGTGACCATTTCTGGAGGCGAACCGTTTCTTCAATCGTCAGCGTTAGCAAAACTCGTCACGGCATGTAAGTCGCTCGGTAAAAATGTGTGGGTGTATACGGGTTATACGCTCGAACAGTTGGAAGCGAAGCACGACGAAGCGATTCAAACCGTATTGGACTACGCCGATGTGCTCGTCGACGGTCGTTACGAGCAGTCGCTACGAGATATGGGACTTCGTTTTCGAGGATCGAGTAATCAACGGATCATCTTTTTGAATAAAGTATAATCGAGGCAGAGATGTCTCGATTTTTTGTATAATGATGAAAAAGGGGGAGTTTTAATGAAATGGTGTAGTTTTGAGATGCAGGAAGAGCAACGAGTGGGGATTGTCAAAGGCGATTTCGTTTTTGATGTCAGCAATCAAGTACATACGACAAATTTATTAGAAGTGATCGCGCGTGAGTTCGAACCAGATATCGATTTGGACGTGGCGCCCTCATACCGAATGACGGATGTGAAACTACTCGCCCCGTACCTTCCATTGAAAAACGTGATTTGTATCGGCAAGAACTACGAAGAACACGTGAAAGAGATGGATACAGCAGGAGCAGGGAAACTCGTCATCTTCACGAAAGCACCGACCTCGGTCGTTGGTCCGGAAGCGGTCATTGAGCGTCATCCTGAATTGACGGACAAACTTGACTATGAAGGTGAGCTCGCCGTCATCATCGGCAAGTCTGGACGAGACATCGAAGCGGTCGAGGAGCACATTTTCGGTTACACCATTCTAAACGATGTGACGGCTCGAGACGTGCAAAAAGAACATGTCCAATTCTTCCGTGGCAAGTCGTTCGATACGTTTTGTCCGATGGGACCGTTCGTCGTCACACCGGACGAGCTCCAGTTCCCTCTCCAAATCAAAACAAGTGTCAATGGGGAGACGCGTCAAGATGGGACGACAGCCGATATGATTCGTCCGATTGATGAACTCATTCGTACACTGTCGAAAGGCATGACGCTCGAAGCGGGCGACGTCATCGCGACGGGTACACCAGCCGGAGTTGGGCACGGGATGACGCCACCGACGTATCTACAAACGGGAGACACGGTCGAAGTGACGATTGAAGGTCTCGGTACGTTAAGAAATGTGATTGTCTGAATGAAATGACGTAAAATGTGAAGAATCTTGTAATTCATTTATCATTTTATAAATGAGTGTTCCTCTTCGTTATAGTAAGGGTAGAAGATAACACAGAGGAGATGAATCATTATGGATCGTCACGATCAATCAAATGAACACGATCAATTACATGAATCAGAGCAACAAAAAGATTGGTTAGATACAGAACTCGGTTCATCCAACCGAGAAGAGACAAAAGTACGAACACAATCAAAACCGTCATTCGTCAGCCGTATGTTCCCGGGACTTGTCGGTGGAGTCATCGGAGCGTTGTTGACGGGCGCAATCGCATATCCGTTCATCGACCAACCCGCGACGAGTGTGAGTGACACGAACGTGACCTCGCAAGGGACTCCGGTCCAAACGTCATCGAACGTATCCGATTCTTCGGTCACAAATGCCGTCGCGACCGCTCAACCGGCCGTCGTGACTGTAAACAACTTCGCCCAAAGCGGATTCTCGAGTGAAGCGGTCGAGGCTGGAGTCGGATCGGGCGTCATCTATAAAAAAGAAGGCGACTCAGCATATATCGCGACGAACCATCATGTCGTCAACGGGGCTGATAAATTGACGGTCACTTTCAATGACGGGACGACTGCGGAAGCGACACTCATGGGAAGTGACGCGACGTATGACTTGGCCGTCTTAAAAGTAGACGCTGATAAGGTACCGGCCGTTATTTCAATCGGGAAATCAAGTGAGTTGAAACCGGGACAAACGGTCATCGCCATCGGGAATCCACTCGGACAATTCGAGAACTCCGTGACGCGCGGTGTCGTCTCGTCGACGTCTCGTCTCGTACCGGTCGATACAGATGAGAACGGACAGGCCGACTTCAACGCCGAGGTCATTCAAACGGATGCGGCCATCAACCCAGGTAACTCAGGTGGTGCGTTAATCAATGAAGAAGGACAACTCGTCGGGATCAACTCGATGAAAATTGCGACAGCAGAAGTTGAAGGGGTCGGATTCTCAATCCCGGTCGACATCGCGTTGCCGCTCATCAATCAAATTGAACAGACGGGAGAAGTGAATCATCCGTCACTCGGCGTCTCACTTCGTGACGTATCAGAGTTCCCTCCAGGTTACTTGACGGAACAAATCAACTTACCTGAATCGGTGACTGCCGGAACGATCATCGTGGAAGTGCAACAAAATAGTTCAGCTGCGAAAGCGGGTCTTGAGGCACGTGACGTCATCGTAAAAATCAATGACAAAGACGTCAGCTCGTTCATTGATCTCCGTAGTGAATTGATTCGAGATACAGACGGAACGGTCGACATCGAATATATCCGGGACGGAAAAACGGAGACGGTTCAAGTCGAGATTCAAAATGCGAACGGTTCTGCATTGTAAAAGGTGGGCAATATGCCCGCCTTTTTTGCTATGCTTATACAAAAGGAGGATGAGTTATGGTACGAAATTTATATGGGGTGTTACTCTTCGGGGCAGGGGTATTACATTTTGTCAAAGAGAAGGCGTTCATGTCGATTATTCCGAAATCTTGGCCGTTCCGCCGCTTGATGGTGCAACTAAGCGGAGTCGTTGAAGTCGTCTTCGGGGCGATGCTCTTACTGAACAAGGGGACGACGTTCGTAAAGAAAACGCTACCGGCATTCTTTATCGCCGTCTTCCCAGCCAATATCAACATGGCGGTCAAACCTTCTAGAATCGGTGGGAAAGTCATTCCGAAATGGGTTACATGGGGACGACTCCCGCTTCAATGGATTCTTATCAAAGGTGTCAAAAAAATCTAAAGGTGTGGAGATACATATGACAAACGTACTCAAGTGGTTTGAACATTTTCATGCTCATCCAGAAATCAGTTGGAAAGAAGTCGAGACGACTCGAACAATCGCATCCATCTTATCAGACTGGTCGATTCCCCATCGAACGTTTGAGAACGTGACCGGAGTAATCGCGGAGATTGGATCGGGAGAAGAGGTGATTGCGGTCCGAGCCGATATCGACGCGTTATGGCAACAAGTGGACGGTACGTTTCGAGCGAACCATTCATGTGGGCACGACGCGAACATCAGTATGGTGCTCGGTGCGCTCGAACAGTTGAAAGACGAAGCGTTACAAAAGCGAATCCGTTTCATCTTCCAACCTGCCGAAGAGCAAGGAAACGGGTCGCTCGCCATGATTGAGCGTGGCGCGTTAGAAGACGTGACGCAACTGTTTGGGATCCATTTACGTCCACAAGAAGAGTTGAAGAAAGGCCAATACGCGGCGGCAATTCAACATGGGGCTGCCTTCTTCCTAAAAGGAGAAGTGCTTGGAGATGATGCCCATGGAGCGAGACCACATCAAGGGCAGAATGCACTCGATGTCATCTTCACGATTCAACACATGCTCAAAAGCATTTACTTGTCACCGTTTGAGCCACACTCCGTCAAGTTGACAAAAGTCCATGCTGGAAGTGACAACATGAACATCATTCCAGGAAATGCGACGTTCTCGATTGATGTCCGTGCTCAACAAAATGAGGAATTGCTCGAACTGCGAAATCGTGTCGAAGACATGCTACTCCATGTCGGGCAGCTTCATCGTGTGAAACTGGAATGGGAGTGGCAAGACTTCACACCGGGAGCGGTCGTTGGGGAACAGTCAAGTCAGATTGCGAAGCAGGCGATTGAGCAACGCTTCGGTCAGTCGGCTCTCGTCGAGAGAATTGTCACGTCAGGTAGCGATGATTTTCATTTCTATACCGTCGAGAAACCGTCACTTGATGCGACGATGATTGGAATCGGCGCTGATTTAGGTCCAGGCCTTCATCATCCGCATATGACGTTTGACCATGACGCGTTAGAAGATGGGGCACGCCTACTTGCGGATGCGCTCCGAATTGCAGCAACATAATTCAGAATGAGTGTGATAGACAGATGTCTGTCCACTCATTTTGTTATTGCATCACATAAGTGTAAGCGCTATCATAACGTTATTAGCGACAATATAACGACAATTCTGAATTTTCGCTATAGGGGAGGAAATTAGATGGAAACAACGGGGAACAAGCAAGACATGAAGTTAGGGTGGGCACTCTTGCCACTTGGGGTGATGATCGTCGTCATGCTCATCTCAATCGTTAAGCTCGGTCAAGGACCACACATCCCGCTCATCGTCGGAACGGCAGTCGCTTCAATCGTCGCCTGGCGTCACGGGTTCAAGTGGAAAGAAATTGAAGAGATGATGTATAAGGGGATTCGACTCGCCTTGCCGGCAGTCGTAATCATCATTTTGGTCGGGTTGACGATTGGAGCATGGATCGGTGGAGGCATTGTTGCCACGATGATCTATTTCGGATTGAAAATCATCTCGCCGGCATACTTTTTGTTAACCATTTGCCTCATCTGTGCGGTCGTCGCCCTTTCGATCGGGAGCTCATGGTCGACGATGGGGACGATTGGAGTAGCGGGGATGGGCATCGGGCTGAGTATGGGGATACCAGCGCCGATGGTAGCGGGGGCTGTCATCTCTGGTGCATATTTTGGGGACAAGATGTCTCCATTGTCAGACACGACAAACTTGGCGGCCGGCTTGACTCATACTAATTTATTCGTACATATCCGGCACATGTTATATACGACGATTCCAGGACTTATCATCGCGCTAGGGGTATACGCTTGGCTAGGTAGACGGTTCGCAGATTCGACGACGGACTCTTCAGAGATCACACAGACGCTTAACATTCTTGAAGATAGTTTTGTCATCTCACCATGGTTACTCATCGTCCCACTAGCTGTCATTTTGCTCGTTGCAAAGAAGGTGCCAGCGATTCCGGCGCTCGTCGTCGGGATTGCACTGGGCTTCTTGGCTCAAGTGTTCATTCAAGGTGGAACGCTCGCTGACAGCGTAGGCGCTCTTCAGAGTGGTTATGTCATCGAGACGGGAAATGAACTGGTCGATAACCTCTTCAGTAGAGGTGGTCTTGATGCGATGATGTACACGGTCTCGATGACCATCGTCGCGATGACGTTCGGGGGGATTTTAGAATATTCGGGAATGCTACAATCTATTATGAACCAAATTTTGAAATTGGCGAAAACGGCAGGTTCGTTGATTGCTTCAACGATTTTAGCTGGGATTGCAACGAATGCGACGTGTTCGGAGCAGTACATCTCAATCGTCGTCCCGTCGAGAATGTTTGCTGGAGCATATGAAAAAATGGGACTACAGTCGAAAAACTTATCTCGTGCCCTCGAGGATGGAGGGACGTTGACATCCGTTTTTATACCGTGGAACACGTGTGGGGTATTCATCCTCGGCACACTTGGGGTCGGAGCTTTCGAATATGCACCGTACGCCGTCTTGAACTTCATCGTACCAGTCATCTCGATTGTATATGCCTTTACGGGATATACGATTGAGCGCATGGCAGTCATCCAACAGGAAGAACCTGTCGCGGAACAAGCGGCTCAATAAAACGATTCCCGGTCGTCAATCGACCGGGAATTGAAATTTATAGACGGTACGCGGACGACCTTGGCTGTAGCTCATCTCTTCGCCAATCCGATGAACAAGTTTTGCATCAACCAATTTTTTGATGAGTCGCTCTGTCGTACGACGTGTCACGTTTAAATGGTCGGTCAACTCTTTCGCTGTAAACTCGAGATGGTCCGTTGAAAAGTGAATGAGCTTTTCGATATTAATCGGACTCATACCCGTCTGCTTCATCATGTCATAGACACGCGTTTGCGTGACACGGAAATGAATCGGTGCCGGTTGATCGGTGAACGTCATTCGTTTTGAATCGTCGACGATTCGTATAGTGGAATTACTTGTCGTATGAAGTGCAAGTTCGGCATGCTCAATGGCACGTTGATAATCGGACCCATACCCGATACCTACATGACCAGGAGTTTCCTCTGGCAAGATGAAACCGTTTGACATAGCGGATTCAATCTTTCCTTTACTCGATAATAGGATGATGCCGTCTTGAGTGGACTCCATCAATTTACCACCGAAATAATGATGTTTTGTCGTATGGTTGAGCGTATCTTCACTTGCATCCGAGTAGAAGAGCACAGCGAGTTGTGACTGGTCCGATTTGTTCAAACGAATCTGTTGAATAAAATCATGGAAGTGGGGGAGAATTCTCTCTTCTGGCTCTATCATGAGCTGACTAGCAAAACCATTTTCCACTAAGTGTCGATGGACTCGTTCGACACTTGTCAAGGCGAATCGAGTCGTCCCAGTTCGTTGAAGTTGCTCATGAAACGAAATCAACTCTTCGAAATTCATATACGGACTGAGTTCTTTCACTTGCGGTGGCGACATGTGGCTTGGAAACGATGCTAAAATCGAATCAAGTCGTGACGCATCAACGAGATCGATAGAGAGATGTTCGAGTCGGAGCTGTTGTGTCAATGTCACATATAAGAGTGACGTCAATAACACGACATCATCTTGAACGACGTGATGGGCAAATGGAAGGGTCACTTCCTCCGTCGCATACGTATAAGGGAATGAACCGGAAAAGAACACTCCGTCGAAAAATAGGAGATGCGTAGCGATGTCTTTCGCTTCTCGCGGGTCATCATAAGGAAATCCCTCGATTCGAACATCGGGTAAGGAAGAACCGTTCTGTACCTGTTGTATAAACGATGGTGAGCCGACAACGGCGATATGGATGGACATGTAAAATCCCCCTTGCAATTTAGCGACTATATAACGACAATATAGAGGAAAGGACAGTTGAAGTAAAGGAGTGATGAACATGAATATTCAAAAAATAGAAATTTTCTCGGTTCGCTTTCCATTAAAGGTACCATTCATCGTCAGTTATCACCATTATGATGATATGCCTTCTGTCATCGTCAAAATGACAACCGCATGTGGACTTGTCGGTTATGGAGAAGCCGTGGCGGATGAGCATGTGACGGGTGAGTCCGCTGAGAGCACGGTCAGTGTACTCCGTCATCTATTGGCTCCGCTCTTAATCGGAAAAAATCCGATGCACCTAGAGCATATTCATGACGAGATGGACCGTGCGATTCGTGGTGTTCCGGCTGCCAAAGCAGCACTTGATATCGCGTGTCATGATGTGATCGGGAAAAAGCTGAATCAACCAATCTACGAATGGATTGGCGGTCGGTACCATGAATCATTCCCAGTCACTCACGTCTTGAGTATCGGAGAGCCGAGCCATATGGCACAAGAGGCACTCGAACAAATGAAACGAGGCTATACAGCAGTGAAGATGAAGGTCGGAGTCGATGTGCAAACGGACGTGGCGCGTGTCAAGGCGGTACGGGAAGCGGTAGGAAATGACGTGCCGATTCGAGTCGACGTTAACCAGGGATGGATCAACGCGGCCAATACGGTTCAAGCCATGCGTCTACTCGAACCGTATGGAATCGACTGGGTCGAACAACCGGTCAAGGCGGAAGATTTTGAAGGCATGCTCGAAGTGAAACAAAAAATCTCAGTCCCGCTCATGATGGATGAAGGGTTGAAAGATATTCACGATATGAGACGCTTGACGATGATGCAGGCAGCCCATAAAGCGAACATCAAGCTGATGAAGTGCGGTGGCATCTATCCAGCGAAGAAGTTGGTCCATATGGCGGAGATGTCCGGAATCGAATGCCAGATTGGTTCTATGGTCGAATCCTCCATTGCATCGAGTGCAGGATTCCATGTCGCTTTCTCGAGTAAAATCGTGAAGACGGTCGAGTTGACGGGTCCGCTCCGGTTCGGGAAAGATGTAGGAAACTTATCATATGATTTACCAATCATCTCGCTGAACGATCGTCCGGGACTCGGTATTGACGTCGATGAGGACGTGTTACGTGAATTGACGACGGAATCTTACGTGGTTGGAGATGAGTCGCATGTGGCAAGGTGAGATCAAAGACCTTTCACTTCATGTATGCGTCCTAGGCTTGTCGGATTTACCGGAACTGTTAGCCGTTCAAGATACGGTCATTCAGGCGTTGGCTGAACCGGAGCACTATCAATCGTTATCGGTTGAAGAGTTCACGAAACTGTTGACGGATCAGACGTTGATTGGGGCAAAAGCAGATGGTCGGATTATCGCGTTCCGAGCGATGCTCATCCCACCGATTGATGCGGAGCATCTAGGGCGAGATATCGGATGGCCGGAGGATTCGCTTGAACGTGTCCTGTATCAGGAAGTGACGAACGTCCATCCAGACTTCCGTGGATATGGACTACAGACACATTTAGGCAAACTGTTGATGGCACAAGTGGAATCGGATGATCGATTCGATGTCGTCTGTGCGACTGTCGCACCGTTCAATATTCCAAGCATGAAAGACAAGTTCACGCTTGGACTCCGAATCGGGGCGTTGAAAGAAAAGTATGGCGGGAAACTCCGCTATATCTTTTACAAAGAGATGCATCGTTCGTGGCATCCCACATCAGAAGTGATGGATGTGCCGATGAAAGAACGGATGAAACAAGTTGAGTTACTCCAAACTGGTTGGATCGGGACGGGCATGATGAAACAAGGGGAACAGTGGATTGTTCGATATGAGAAGTAAAAAATCCTCGTCAAGCTGACGAGGATTCAGCTTGTTGACCAATAACATGTTCGAACTCGTCCTTCCGGCGCCCATGCTTTCCGCAGGCAATCTCAGAGCCGCATCGCGACTCAAGTCGCTGCTGGGTCTCTGTCGGATTGCTTTCCTGCAGGAGTCGGGGCGCCGTGGGACGAGTCACATGAATGGTCGCCAGCTGTGGCGGCCATCTGTCCTTTTCTGTGACCACGATATCCGAATAATTAGCTTGATTTATACTTCGGTCTAAAGTGGGAAAGTAAGTAGACAAACGCTGTGTAAGCGTCGGGAAGTGCGCCTCAAGCTCGTTGTACATAAAAAATGAACCAAATCGCATATTGCGATTTGGTTCATCGACAGCCAAAATCCTCGTCAAGCTGACGAGGATTTTGTTTATTCGAGAACGAAGAGTACATCATTCGCGAATTTCTCATACGTACGGTCACTCGGGTGGAACTGGTCGGTCGCAAGGTCTCTTGATAAGTCAGAGATGTAGGCGAACGGGTCGATCACATCGATATTCTGCGCATTCGCCAATTGTTTCGCGGATGCGTTCCAATCGAGGATGAGCTGATTGAACGCTTGTCCATTCTCATCATTTTGAAACGGATTGTATAGACCGATATACACGATGGTTGCCGAATCGTTGAGCGAACGAATTTCAGTGAAAATCGTTTCTAAATTCGTCTTCGCATCCGTGACCACTTGTTGAATATCGACGGATTCGAAGTTATCGACGTTTTCTCCACGGTTGAACAAATCGTTTCCACCGATGGTCAACGTGATATATCGTGCGTTTTCGATGGTCCGACGCACTTCAGGTTGCTCGAGTTGTGTGAGTAAATCTTCTGTTCGTGCCCCAGACACGGCAAGGTTTTGCGTACGTACGCCTTCTTCTTCAAGAGCAGTGCTGACAGGCTGTACATATCCTGCGCCTGATGTTGACCCGACACCGCGTGTCAACGAATCGCCTAATGCGACGTAGACGTCTCCTTCTGGCTCGGGACGTTCATCTTCGGAGACGGAAAGTGTTCGCTCCGGCGGATTGACGATATCTTGATAGCCGATCCATAGACCGTAGACGGCGATTCCCGTTAAAAGAACGGCGCCACTTAAAAATGCATACCATTTCGACTGTTTCATGGGCTGACCTCGCTTTCTATATAAACATCATATCAAATATAAATGGATGTGCCCTATGTGAATGTTCGAATAGGACAGATTCGCTTTTGTCCGATAGAATAAAGAAAGAGGTGAGACAATGGAACCGACGTTAAAGCTACATCAACTAACTAAAGTGATTGGGAAAAAGACGATTATCGATAACATTTCGTTAGACGTCTACCCGGGTGAGGTCTTCGGATTTTTAGGGCCGAACGGCGCCGGGAAGACGACGACGATTCGAATGATTGTTGGCTTGATCAAACCGACGAAAGGAAATGTATCGATTTGTGGGTATCGGGTCGACAAACAATTTGTCCAAGCGATGAATCAAATCGGCGCAATCGTCGAGAATCCAGAGCTGTATAAGTTTTTATCCGGACGTGAGAACTTAGAAGCGTTCGCACGCATGTTACCTGGCGTCGATGATAAGCGAATCCGGGAAGTCATTGACCTCGTCGATTTGACTGCTCGAATCGATGATAAAGTGAAGACGTACTCTCTCGGGATGCGTCAGCGGCTCGGGATTGCCCAAGCGTTATTAAACAATCCACGGGTGCTCATCTTGGATGAGCCGACGAACGGGCTCGATCCGATGGGGATTCGGGATTTACGACTTTTCATTCGTCGTCTCGTAGAAGAAACGGGGCTGAGTGTTCTTGTGTCGAGCCACATCCTAGCCGAGATTGAGCTATTAGCGGACCGAGTCGCCATCATGTCGCGAGGCAAGATTGTCAAGGTGGGGACGGTCCATGCTTTGATTGAAGAACTCGCGTCAACGGTCGACTTACATGTAACGAATAGCTTCGAAGTATTGCCGATCGTTCAAGGGTACGAAGGAATCGACCAAGCGGACGTGGTGGACGAGCGAACGATTCGTATTTCCATGAATGTGGAAGAGACGGCGAAGTTGAATCGATATTTGATGGAAAGAGATGTCGAGGTGTTCGGACTCGAGCGCCGAGTCCAAACGTTAGAGGACCTCTTCATCACGTTGACAGGCGGTGA
Source organism: Exiguobacterium sp. 8A (assembly GCF_902506275.1). GTDB lineage: Bacteria > Bacillota > Bacilli > Exiguobacteriales > Exiguobacteriaceae > Exiguobacterium > Exiguobacterium profundum. The sequence goes on from NZ_LR733630.1 coordinate 512,210, forward strand.
TCACATTGCCTAATCCATCGATGCTCGGTCTCATTCGTAATGAAGTGCTCAAGATTCATCGGAAACGCAGATTGATGGTCGTCTCCATCATCCTGATCGTACTTGTTTCGATGTTCACGTATGCGAACTATCGTCAAATCGAGAAACAACGCGAAGAACAAGGAACGATTGATTGGCGTGTCGATCTCCAGCAAGAGATCATCGATACACAAAACCGACTCGCCTCCGCGAACGTCCAAGACGAGTTTCGGCAGATTCTTGAGTTCCAAGTCCAACAGAATCAGTATTATCTTGATAATGATATCAATCCGAATTATCCGGGAGCTCCGACGTTTATGCGCGTCTTCTTCTCCCAAGGGACTACGCTTGTCCTACCGCTGTTCATTATTGTATTGATGGCAGATATCGTGAGCGGAGAACATAATGATGGAACGATCAAGACGTTGTTATCGCGACCGGTCCGGCGATATAAGATCTTGCTCGCCAAATGGCTGACGACGCTCCTCTATACATCAATCTTAATATTTGTGACCGCCGTCGTCAGTTACGCCATATCCGGTATTGTTCTCGGCTGGGACGGATGGAATGCTCCGATTTTGACCGGTTTCCAAGCTTCGCCGACCGGAACATTCTCGACCGACTTTGTGCATACGTTGCCGATGTGGGAGTACTTGCTTATGTCGATGGGGCTTTCATGGCTCGTCGTGGCTGTGGTCGGGACAATTTCTCTCATGATTTCCGTCTTGGTGAAAAACACGGCGACCGGAATCGGAATTATGATGGCTGTCCTCATCTCGGGGCCACTCTTGACATCGCTTGGCTCAAACTGGGATAGCTCGAAATACCTGGTGAACGTCAACTTCGGTCTTCATACCTATTTGGAAGGACAGGCTCCTCCGATTGATGGGATGACGTTACCGTTTTCGCTACTGGTTATTCTCGTTTGGTCGATGGCAGCCTTGGCGTATGCGTTTTACCACTTTACTCAAAAAGATGTGTATTAATTATTCGTGCTCCTTTCCTAAGGAGCACGAATTTTTTTTGGATAAAATTAGGTCATAAATAGAATGAATGGTTCTAAATACTCAATATTATGAATTATCAAAATAATTAAAAAGATGGATACAGCCTTTGTGGGAAAGTGTGTAAAGTAAGAATCATCACAAAGGAGGTAAACACATGAAAAAAGTTGTTTCTACATCATTAATCGCAGGCGTCTTGCTCGTCCCACAATTGGTCGGTGCGGCAGAATTGAAGTCAGGCACTCTGACGAAACCATCAGAAAGTGCACCGACAACGATTGTAAAAGAGTACGTCAAATCAAAAGGTGAGTTCAAGACGATCGAGTCGAAGTCAGACAAAGTCGGGAAAGTGGTTAAACTCCAACAGACAGTTGATGGCGTGCCCGTATTCGGTGGTGTGGTAGTCGGTGTCGTAGATGAAGCGGGTCAATTGAAGACTGTCGTGGATGATGCGAAATCGGTCAAAAATCTACATAAGTCAATCAAGTTAACTGAAAAGAAAGCCATTGCGAGTTACAAAAAGCTTGTCGGTCATAAAGGGGCCTACGAGCTCGAACCGGAAGCAGAATTGATTGTCTATCCAAAAGGTGACAAGTCGGTCTATGCATATCAAGTGACCGGAACGATCCTTGAAGCGGAAGAGCCATCACGTTGGACATACTTCATCGATGCGGGAACGGGTGAGGTACTCAATAAATTCGACCAGTTGGCTCACGCGAGACCGACGAACGGTGTGACGGGTACGACCTATACGGGAACGGGAATCGATGTGCTCGGCTACAGCCAAACGTTCAAGACAACGAAGAGCGGTTCTTACTATTACCTTCAAGACTCAACGCGTGGAAAGGGAATCTATACGTACGATGCGAAAAACCGTACGACACTCCCAGGTTCGCTATGGGCTGACGTGGATAACGTCTTGAACACGACTTACGACCGTGCCGCTGTCTCTGCACACGTCAACGCGACAAAGACATATGATTTCTACAAAAACACTTACGGACGGAACAGCTATGACAACGCCGGAGCTGCATTAAACTCTACCGTTCACTATAGCCGCAGCTACAACAATGCGTTCTGGGATGGAAGTAAGATGGTATACGGAGACGGAGACGGTCAAACATTCACGTATCTTTCAGGTGCACTTGACGTAGTCGCTCACGAATTGACTCACGCGGTCACGGAGTACACGGCAGGATTGATCTATCAAAACGAGTCTGGGGCGATCAACGAAGCAGTATCGGATATCCTAGGTACAGTGGCGGAATATAGCGTCGGTACTAACTTCGACTGGTTGGTAGGGGAAGACATCTACACACCAGGTGTAGCGGGCGATGGACTTCGTTCGATGGCGAACCCGGCTGCATACGGTGACCCAGATCACTACTCGAAACGTTACACAGGCACACAAGACAATGGTGGGGTTCACATCAACTCAGGTATCGTCAACAAAGCGGCATACCTCTTAGGTAACGGTGGATCGCACTACGGCGTATCGGTGCAAGGAGTAGGAGTCATGGCGATGGGGGATATCTACTACCGTGCCCTCAATGTTTACTTGACACCAACATCTAACTTCTCAAGCCTTCGTCAAGCGGTCGTGCAATCTGCGAAAGACCTTTACGGTGCGACAAGTCCGCAAGCGGTATCAGCTGCGAAATCATTTGACGCTGTCGGAATCTACTAAGTTCTCAACATCTCTTCCGAAATTTTCGGAAGGGATTTTCTTATGCAGTTTTTGGGTAAATCAAGGTTGAACGTCGAGCGAAAAGGAGAACGAGTATGAACACGAAGGAATTTATTGTGTCACCGAACAGCAAGATTCAATTAGATGATTATCCAACGACAGTTTCAGACAAACCGAAGGATGAGACCTTGACGACTGAACTCATTCCGAACAGTGTTGAGCGATTAAAAGAACTACATTGGCGATTATATGCCGAGAGTAAGAAAGGGATTATCGTCGTCTTGCAGGCGCTTGATGCGGGTGGAAAAGACGAAGCGATCAGCTATATCTTTTCAAATTTGAACGCCCAAGGACTGAAGACGAATGCGTTTCAAAAACCTTCCGATACGGAGAAAAAGCACGACTATCTGTGGCGAATGCATGATTTGTTACCTGAAAGAGGTCAGGTCGGGATTTTGAACCGATCTCATTATGAAGAGGTCATTGCACCTCGAGTACATGATTTGTTGGGGGACGAAGTTCTTCCGGAGGAAATGGACCAGGAAGAGGTCTGGCAGATGCGATATCGTCAAATCAACGATTATGAACGCTATTTACAGGAAAACGGATTCGAAGTGATCAAGTTCTTTTTCAATGTATCTAAAGATAAACAACGAGACCGTTTGCTTGAACGATTAAAGGATCCGAAAAAGAATTGGGAATTCTCTTTCAGTGACATCGAAGAGCGACAGCATTGGGAAGAATATCAAGGAATCTTTGCCGAGATGTTGTCGCACACATCAACGGAAGTCTCACCCTGGTATGTATTGCCGGCAGATGATGAGTGGTATAGTCGTTTTATTATTTCGTCAGTCATGATTGAAGTTCTTGAACGCATTGATCCACACTATCCGACTTTCACGGATGAGGAACAAGAGCGAATCGACGAGGCCATCCAAACCCTTGAGAATGAGTAAGGCGTGGCGTTCTCGTGAACACTTAAAAATCCCCTTGCACTGAAAGCGAATTCAAGCTAAAGTGATACAGTGGATTAAAGGTCAGACATCTGTACAAAGGGGTAATGAGTGTGGGTAATGTAAGTTTACTATTCGGTGGCGTCGCGCTGTTTTTAAATAGTCTCGTTCTTCTCGGGAAAGTGGATAGCAAGAGCGCAGGATTTTTTAGTTTGTTTACGGGACTCTTACAAACGTTTATCGCCACATGGTTATTGATTGGGGCGAGTCCAGAAGAGCAATTCGGTCTTGCGAGTATCTATCTATTTGCGTTCACTTATTTATATGTAGGGGTGACGTTTATTTTGAATTTAGACGGACGCGGCGTTGGCTGGTTCTCATTATTCGTTTCGATTGCAGCTGCTTTTTACGGTGTGATGGCGATTGCAGAAAGTGATCCGATGGGGGCATTGACGTGGTTCTTCTGGTCATTCCTTTGGGCGCTGTTCTTTTTTGGAATGGGACTCGGGAAACCGAACGAGACCATCACAGCACGTGTCGCCCTCGTATTATCATGGTTGACGCTGATTGTCCCGGCGATGGTTGGGATGGCTGGACTGATGAATGGATGGTATGACATGGTTTGGTGGGCGGCGAGCGGTACGGCAATCCTGTACTTCATCGTTTCTGTCAAACGTACGAAACAGACGATAGAAATTGCTTCATGATGAATTGAAAATGATTCGAGGTCATCGAGCGCGATCAAGTCGTGCCCGACGACCTTTTTTATTGAACGATGAAAGATCGATATATACTATACTTAGAAAAATAAGAAAAATAAAAATGAAAAATACGGTACGAATGTCGTTAATTTCAAAAAGTGGGGTTGAGTTGATGATTGCACTTGAAACGTTGAAAAGTAGGCTCGTAAATAATCAGATTGAAATACAAAATGAAGAGGGATATGTAGATACGTTACACTTTTCATTCAGTGAGCCTGCGATGGAAGTTGAAATCAAGCGATTGAAGCAAATGATTCCAAACGACATTATTCAATTCTTGAAGACACATAATGGCGCTGACCTATTTGTTCACCCGACATACGGTGGAGGAATCCGACTTTTTAGTGTAGATGAAATGATCGAGTATCGGGAAATATGGGAGTGTCCTGAACAATTCATTCCCGTCGGAGCCGGGAGAGATGGGGAATGGATTGTTTGCGAGGTCGTCAATGAACATGAAAACTACATTTGGGTTGGAGAATTTTTGACTTACACAGATGACACCGAAAAACTTCCGATGGATTATACACGCTGGTTCGACTATTTGATTGTCGCCCAAGGCGCTCATTTTTGGGATTGGTTCAGAGGTTAATAGATGACGATTGAATATTTGTTTTGAATGATGATGATGATGATGGAATGCGCACTTTTTGTTGAGTGTGCTTTTTTACAGTTGCTTTTGTGTCTAAAATGTGAAAAGTGGGAATGAGGAAGCAAAAGGAGGCGAAAGCAGATGAGTGATGGTCTCGTGTTATTACTCGGATTACTTTTATGTGGTTGGATGCTGTTTGCCGTCGTATTTGATGATAGAATAAAAAGAAGAATTTGATGGCCCGTCTCGCGAGGAGACGGGTTTTTAATTGAGGAGTGAGAAGTATGAAAAAAACACCTGTCGTCGTCATCGTCGGTCCGACCGCTGTTGGCAAAACGAAGACGGGCATCGAACTCGCAAAAGCGTTCGACGGCGAGATCGTCTCGGGTGACTCGGTTCAAGTGTACCGGGGCATGGACATCGGTTCAGCAAAAGTGACGAAAGAAGAGGCCGAAGGGATCCCGCATCATTTGATCGATATTTGTGACCCGGATGATGCCATGAGTGTCGCAGCTTTTCAACAGTTGGCTCGTGCCGCCATCGATGATATTTATGCCCGTGGCAAATTACCGATTATTGTCGGAGGAACAGGATTATACATTCGCTCGATTTTATATGACTATGAATTCGTGGAGCGACCTGTGGATGAAGCACTGCGGGCTGATCTCGAACGGTTGGCAGAAGTCGAAGGACGTGAAGCGTTACATCAAAGATTAGTTCAACTTGATCCGGAACGTGCGGCTACGATTCACCCGAATAATGTCCGTCGCGTCGTGCGAGCGCTCGAAGTAGCGATGCAAGGCGATACGCAGACGACAGATAGTACGCCGTCCGAACATTATGATTATCGATTGTTCGTCCTCCACGCAGATCGTGAGATATTATACGACCGAATCAATCAACGCGTCGATGCGATGATGGAAGCAGGACTTGTCGAAGAAGTCGAACGACTTTTGGCACAAGGATATCGTGATACGCAGGCGATGCGGGCCATCGGATATAAGGAAATGATTCCCTTCATCGATGGAAAGATGTCGAAAGAGAAAGCGACCGACTTGCTTAAACAGCACACAAGACAGTTCGCGAAACGGCAATTAACTTGGTTCCGTCATCAATTTGATGGAATTTGGGTGGATATGGGGCGAAAATCATTTGAACTATCATATAAAAATATTTATGATGATGTAGAGGGGTTTTTTCGAAAATTCCGATTATTTTAAAGAGATAAAGACTAGGGGGAATCCAGCATGAAAGCGAGCTACAACATCCAAGACCATTTTTTGAATCAACTCCGAAAAGAAATGGTGCCAACGACCGTTTTTTTAGTAAGCGGGTTTCAAATTCGCGGTGTCATTAAATCATTTGATAACTTTACTGTCATCGTCGAATCGGAAGGTCGTCAACAATTGATCTATAAGCATGCGATTTCGACATTCTCTCCGGCACGTAATGTAACACTATATGAGCCGGATGCAGTTGAAGTAACAGAAGGATGAGCATAAGAAAAGGAGCGGCCCGGGGACCGCTCCTTTTCTTATGCCGTTTTTGTCGTTCCGGGTTGTTTGATTGCCTCAAGAACACGCTGGATAGCGCATCCACCGAGGAGCGAATCCATTTGACCACAAATCTGAGTCGGCGTTGAACGGTGTAACAATGCGTATGTTCGCTTCCAAGCACGCTCTGCTGATTGGATTCGGACGAGAAGATCTTCGTGGCTCAGTTCTTTTAGTTTATCAATATTGAGTCGGTTCGTTCGAGCGAAAGCAGACAGGATAACCGCCTTCGCTAACGGCGTCTGAAGAGGATAACCAGAAAGCTCAAGCGCCGCCATAGCCCCTTTCATCTCATGCTCGACGATTTTGTCGAGTGATGCATCTTTGGCATATGGATTACCGGAAAGATGCGTGAGTGACTGTTCTAAGTCCTCCATCCCTACCGGACAAGTTGACCCTTGCAGAATATGTTCAATGGATTGTTGCTCTTGTGCATAACGTGTCGCTTCCCCCGAGGCGATGAAACGTTCATACGTATCGATTAATGAAATCATTATCGTTTCCCCCTTTATCGAACTACCTTTATCGTATCAATAATCGTAAGCGCTTTCAATATAATGATGGCAAAATCGAGACCCTACTAGAAAGTATGTTCGCCTAATAGACGGAAACACGATACAATGTCATAAGATGCGAGGAGGGAATAATTATGAACTATTATCAACAAATTGATCCGGTCATCGGTTCATCGATGAACCGTGATCGATTTCAAATACCACAAATAGACAAATCAAAGGAACGTTTAGACCAGTTAGCCGATGGGACCCCTGTCCAAACAAAAGCGCTCGTCAGTACAGTCGAGGTTAGAGAAGGGAAGAATGGTGCGAAATGGCTTCAACTAAGTGTCACGACGGCGAACGGGATGATGCGTGCGAAGCATTGGCTACGTGGAAATGAGAGTGAACTACTTCCAATCTACGAGTCGGGTGTCATCGAATTGTCCGGGAAAATCGATGTCTATCCAAAACCGGATGGCGCCAAATCGATTACGATTGACCGCGTACATCCTATCTCAAAAGATGAGGCGATCTCGTTATTACCAGGCTTGCCAGGGGATGAGACGATGGAGCAGTTTGCGGAAGAATTGTTCAGTTTGATTGATACGTTGTCACCGACTTATCAAAAGCTCGCCTATGGCCTCCTGGATTTCGTTTGGGATGATTTCGTACTATCGCCAGCGGCACTCTATCACCACCATAATTATGCGGGAGGTCTATTAAAGCATACCGTGTGTATGCTTCGTCTCGGCTATCGGATTCAAGAGCAAGATGACTATTTGGCGATGGTGTTTCGTGTAATCAAAGAAGCGGAGCAGTTGCACAAAGTCGACCTTTGGAATACGATGAACGGTGTTAAAATCGAACAGGCATATAAAGGAACGTTTGAATCGCTGTATGCCGCCTGTGAAGCGATGGCCGAGCGGAAAGAACCGTTGAGTTGGGATGAACTCGCACTTGGAATCCTCTTCCACGACATCGGAAAAATATATGAATACAGCCATCTGTTATCTAGTCCGAATCGTTTTGAAAAGTTATCTCCCGTTGAGGGCACAAGTGAAACGACCGGCATCTCCATCAACCCGATGGGCACATTGATCGGGCATATGCCATACGGTGGGCTTTTGTTTGAAGAAACGTTACGCCAGACGTCGACACGACTGCCATTGGATGTCCATCACCGGATTTGGCACATGATTTTATCACATCATGGGAAACGTGAGTGGGGATCGAGTGTCCTCCCGATGACGACGGAGGCTTGGATGCTTCACTTGATTGATTTATTGGATGCGCGTTATGAGAAATGGGCTCGCGCGCACGAAGATTTGTAAGAAAAGGGTGGTATCATGATTCCCGTACAATTAGTGACCGGATTTTTAGGAGCAGGCAAGACGACGTATATGAACCGTTTACTCGCGGCGACGGATGAAAAGATTTGTCTGATCGTCAACGAGCTCGGCGCAATTAATATTGATGAACAATTGATCGTCAAGATGGACCAAGAGCAGATTGAACTTTCAAACGGATGTATTTGCTGTTCTATCCAAAATGATTTGAGTAAGACGTTCTATCAACTCGCGGCAAAGCAAGAAACATTCGACCGAGTCATCATCGAGACGACCGGTGTCGCCGATCCCGCACCAATCATTCAGACGATTTACTATGACGAGTACTTACGTCAACATTTTAAAATGAACGCCATCTTGACGGTTGTGGATGCCAGTCAAATGGACCGTGAACTGTTCAAAGAAGGGATTCATCAAATCGCTTATGCCGATCTCATCTTGTTAAATAAAACCGATTTAGTGTCGTCGGATGAACTCAATCAAGCACGCTGCCGAATCGAACAACTCAATCCGACGGTAAGGATTGTAGAGACGATTCAAACAGAAGGCGATTACGAATTACTTGAGAATACGTTCCAACTGTCACGTGTCGATGAACAGAAGTTGAGTCAACTGACAGAGACGAGCGAATCGGTCTCCTCCCTTCGTGCCATCACGTTGAGTGCCGAGCGTCCGTTGTCTCGGGAGCGCGTGACCCGTTACGTTCGTGAAGTGTTGATGCACTACGAGGATGAGATGTATCGGATGAAGGCGATTGTCCGCTTACAGGACGAGGAGCGCAAGTTTGTCATTCAAGCGACGAATCAATTGATGGGTGCAACATTTGCAAATGAGATGCATGAAGGGGATCGTTCCGTATTTGTTTGGATTGGGAAGGAACTAGACCAAGATGCACTGGCACGGGGATTAAAAGCATGTGAGGTGGAGCAAGATGAAGCTTATTCTAGTTGACGGATTTAATTTATTGTCACGTTATTATTTTGCAACGGAGCGAAGACGAGCACAAGATCCGGAAGTGACGGTAAAAGGATTGCTTCGGAAGGTGGATTCCTGGACGACAGACTTTTCCCATATCGCTTTCTTTTGGGACGGGACACGAGAGTCCACACACCGCTACGCGCTGTATCCTGAATATAAAGCAACGCGTAACGGACTTCCGGAGCCGCTCTTTGAAGACTATTTGAAATTAAGGTCTGCTTTGGATGAACGAGGCATCTTACAATCCGAGTTGACGGGATATGAGGCCGATGATTTGATGGGCGCCGTCGCGACAGCGTTCCCGGGCGAATCGTACCTCTATTCTTCAGACCGCGATTTACTTCAGTTGTTGTCTCCGAACGTGTTTCAAATCATGCCGAAAAAAGGTGAGGAGCAGCTCGTCAATGAAGCTTCTTTTGAAATGATGTACGGGGTGAAACCACATCAGTTTGTCGACGTGAAGGCTTTGCAGGGAGACTCTTCGGATAACATCCCGGGGGTACGTGGCATTGGTCCTAAGACGGCGACGATTTTGATTCAGCATTACGATACGATTGAGACGCTTTATGTGCATGTTCAAAATGAAACACTTGAAGCGCCCCATCAAAAGTATGCCAAAAAACTAGACGGCCATGAAGAAATCGCCCTCTTATCGAAACGACTGTCTCAGATTGATATCCATGCTCCTGTCAATACAGATTGGGAGGCGTACCGGTTTGGTTCACATCTATTTTGACGCGGCCACCAATCAGACGACTGGAGATAATGGAATCGGTGTGTGGATCAAGTCGTCCGACGGTACGGTATCGACGTTTAAACGTCGCATGCAAGGATTGACAAGCGTTCATGCGGAATTGGCTGCATGTGCTTATGCACTTGAACAAGCTCATGCATTAAAAGGTGAAACCTCATTCATGCTGTATTCTGATGCCGAAGTGATTGTTCGCGCACTAGAACAACGTTTCATGAAAGATGCTTCTGCGAAGCCTCTTTTTCTGAAAGCGCTGATTGCCTATGATGAATTGCCGACCGTGTTCTTGAAATGGGTCCCACGAGCGGAGAATCGGGCAGACGTGATTGCACGTGACGCATTGAATGGAATGAATTAAGCGACCGAGATCATTCTTGGTCGCTTTTTTGACGGAGTCATTTCTTTTTAGATGGTTTTTCGCTAAAATGAAAGCGTAGTCAACTATAGAGGGGGAATTATACATGGATTATCGGATCGAACGGGACACAATGGGGGAAATTAAAGTTCCAGCTACGGCGAAATGGGGAGCACAAACGCAACGTAGTCTCGAAAACTTTAAAATTGGAGCGGAGAAGATGCCGCTTGAAATCGTATACGCATTTGCCATTTTGAAAAAAGGTGCAGCTTTAGCAAACGCTGAACTCGGTGTACTCGAGGAAGAAAAAGCAGCAATCATCGCAGAGGTGGCCGATGAGATTTTAGCAGGGCAGCATGACGCGGAATTCCCACTTGTCGTCTGGCAGACAGGGTCGGGCACGCAGTCAAACATGAACGTCAACGAAGTCATTGCGCATCTTGCGAACGAAAAGTTACAGGCTCGTGGAGCATCAATCACGATTCATCCGAATGATGACGTCAACAAATCGCAAAGCTCGAACGATACGTATCCTACCGCGATGCACATCGCCGCCATCCTTTCCGTACAAGATGATGTCCTTCCAGCAATCGACTCGCTTTATCAAACCCTTTCACAAAAAGCGGAGGCGTTTATGGATATCGTCAAAATTGGTCGGACGCACCTTCAAGACGCGACGCCGGTCACACTCGGTCAAGAAATCAGTGGGTGGGTCCGGATGCTTGAATTGTCAAAACAGATGATCGAGCGCACGATTGAACCACTCACGGAGCTTGCACTTGGAGGAACGGCCGTCGGAACTGGGATCAATGCACACCCTGAGTTCGGTGAAGTTGTAGCTAAGAAAATTTCAGAAGAGACGGGTAAACCGTTTGTGACAGCCGTCAACAAGTTCCACGCTCTCACGAGTCACGATCAACTCGTTTTCACACATGGTGCATTAAAAGCCTTAGCGATGGACGCGATGAAGATTGCGAACGACGTGCGTTGGTTGGCTTCTGGACCACGTGCAGGAATCGGAGAAATCACCATTCCGGAGAATGAACCAGGAAGTTCAATCATGCCAGGTAAAGTCAACCCGACTCAAAGTGAGGCGCTCACGATGGTTGCCGCACAAGTACTCGGAAATGATGCGACAATCGGTTTCGGGGCGAGTCAAGGGAACTTTGAATTGAACGTCTTCAAACCAGTCATTATGTATAATTTCCTACAGACTTGTCGTCTATTGACGGACAGCTTACATTCTTTCAATGATCACTGCGCTGTCGGAATCGAGCCGAATCATGAAGTGATCTCACATAATGTGGAGCAGTCACTCATGCTCGTTACAGCACTCAACCCGCATATCGGATACGAAAATGCAGCAAAAATTGCGAAATTGGCACATAAAAATGGTACTTCTTTAAAAGAAGCAGCCTTGGAAACCGGTTTATTGACTGAAGAACAATTTGATCAATGGATTCGTCCGGAAGAGATGACGTCACCGAACTTAAAAGTGAAAAAATAACACAAGGCGGTCGCAAGACCGCTTTTAGTATGTCTTTTTTAGGGCATAAGTCCTAGTAATATGTAAAACAATAGAAAATAAATAAGGAAATAGTTGTATTTCATCCTGAGAAGTCGCATAATCGAAACATAAGAGAATTCGGGGAGTACGAACATAGGGGGGACGGGAATGGAGCAAGGTCAACTCACTGAGCGTATACATATGATTTTGAAAAAGATATCGGAGTCGAGACAAATTCCAAAAAGCGATATCGAGTTTCTACTCGATTGGATGAAGAAGGAAGTTCGGCAACGACGATTGATGCATTTGTTAGAAATCTTTAGTCGTGTCGAGTCTGACGCGAAGGAGTTGCCAAGCGTCCTCACACATGCGGAAGCTTTGACCTTGATCTCTCCTGTGAAACGCTATATCCATACCGTCTTAGGGATTGAACAGGAGGATGAGGATCTCGTCCTCATCTTATCCGCAAGCTTTTCTACATTTAGTCGTTACAAGTCGCGCGTCGAGAAGCTCGGAGCACGTCCGGTATTTTTGCAGACACTAGAAGAGGCCGTCGAATACGATTATGAGGATGTGCCGAAAGCCATCATCATGGACGTTGAACTATGGCCACAATTTAAAGAGCGAGATATCCAATCTTTCGTTAGCAAGATGAGAAAGCTCTATGTTCCACTTATTGTCATCGGAACGAATGAACATTATCGTCTTGCGGCCTATTCATACGGATTCGACGATTATTGGGAATCGTGGGTGCCGATGGAGGAACGATTGGTGCGTCTCGGACTACATATCGAAAAATCACGTCTCGTATCAAAAGCGTTACTCGTGGATGAATTAACGGGTGCTTTCAACCGTAAGTATTTAAAGGCGACCTTTTCTCGGTTCATCTCGAGATTGGAGCGGTCTGGTGAGAGTTTTGCTGTCGCACTGCTCGATATCGATCACTTCAAACAATTGAATGATACGTTCGGTCACTCGTATGGGGACGACGTTCTTCATCGCGTTTCTGAAGAAATCCGTCATGCCATTCGCTCTAGTGATGAGCTCATCCGTTACGGAGGCGAAGAATTTTTAATCCTCTTGAACGTCTCAGACCGTGCGATCGTCGAATCGGTACTCGAGCGAGTCCGAACACGTATCGAAGAGATGGAGTTTCCATACGACCATCAGGTGACGGTGTCAATTGGATACACCCGAGTCTGCCAAACTGGCTATACACTCGGAGAGTGGTGTGCCTACGCAGATGAGGCACTATATAAAGCGAAACGAGATGGTCGAAATCGTGTCGTCCGATACACTTCTGCTGTTCGTGAGGAGAAGCGAATCGCCTATGTGACGATGTCTGCCAATACTTATACATCGCTCGCTGATCGACTCCCGAAAGAGCACCGTCGATATGAAGTCGTATACCGTCCTTACGAGGCGTATTCTTGTAATGACAATATCGAGATGTTCGTCTTGGATGATGCGCGTGCGCAAGAAGCGAGAGGGACGTTGTCTGCTGTGAAAGAGCAACGAGGCAAATATAGTCACATTCTTGCTGTATCGAAACGAACGGCGTCTGAACTCGGAGCAATCTATGACGATTATGCGGATGGAGAACAGGACGAAGTCATCACGAGAAAAATTGAACAGTGGCTGGAAAAATTGCCAGACTAAAAAAACAGACATCATGATGCGATGTCTGTTTTGTCGTATTGTTTGAATGAAAAGGCATATGCATGTGTTTCGTCTTGCGGGTGGTCGATTGTACTCGTAATTGACCATTCCCCAATCCGTTCGGGATAATACGTATCGGCCTCGAACGATGCAGCGACTTCCGTTGCATAGATCCGGCTCGTCATTAGCATCGTCTGCTCATATAACGTGGCGCCACCGATGACAAACCATTCTTCATCTTGACTCATTTCGACGAGACGGTCTAAATCATGCCAGACTTCGACTTGATCTGCTGAAAAGGAAACATCTGATGTGACGACGATATTGCGTCGGTTCGGTAACGCTTTACCGATGGACTCAAACGTCTTTCTTCCCATCACGACCGTTCCGCCAGACGTGATGGTCTTGAAATGTTTCAAGTCATCTGGCAAACGCCATAATAAGTCATTATCTTTTCCGATTTCACGACCTAATCCATATGCGACGACGTGTGAAATCATACGCTCACTTCTCCTTTGATGTGCGGATGCGGATCATATCCTAGAATTTCGAAGTCTTCAAAACGGAATGATTCGATTGAAAGGACGTCTCGGACAATGTTGAGTTTTGGTAGCGGACGTGGGTCACGCGACAACTGAAGTTCCACTTGTTCGAGATGGTTGTGGTAGATGTGTGCATCACCAAGGGTATGGACAAAGTCGCCGACTTCGAGTCCGGTCACGTGTGCGACCATATGCGTGAGTAGTGCGTATGAGGCGATATTGAACGGTACCCCTAAAAACGTATCAGCGCTCCGTTGATACAATTGACACGAAAGCTTTCCGTCAGCGACATAGAATTGGAACAATAGGTGACACGGCGGCAGGGCCATCTCCTCTAGCTGTCCTGGGTTCCATGCCGAGACGATCAACCTTCTTGAATCTGGGTTCGTCTTGATTTGGTCAATCACTTGAGCCAACTGATCGACAGAAGAACCGTCCGGGCGTGGGAAAGAACGCCACTGTGAACCGTATACTGGACCAAGATTGCCTTCTTCGTCTGCCCATTCGTTCCAAATGCGGACCCCGTTATCTTGAAGGTATCGGACGTTCGTCTCTCCTGAGATGAACCATAATAGTTCGTGAATGATGGAACGAATATGTAATTTCTTCGTCGTGATAAGGGGGAACCCTTCTTGCAGATTGAAACGCATTTGGTAACCAAATACACTCGTTGTCCCGGTCCCGGTCCGGTCTTCTTTTACGACACCATGGTCGAGGATGTGTCGACATAAGTCATGATATTGTTTCATACGTGATGTTCCTCCTTCTCAATCTCCTACCACTAAAGGTATCAATTGTGGGAAGGAAACACAAGATATAGTGTCGTGAATCAGGATGAATCCATATACTGAAAAAACAATCATGATTCTTCGTTTTCGTGACAAGCGGTTTCGGGTATAATGGGGAATGAACAAAAGGAGGGGTTTGATGAAATTACAAGGGAAGAAAGTCCTTCAACTTGTCAGTAATGACTTCGAGGATTTAGAGCTTTGGTACCCGGTACATCGCCTTCGTGAAGAAGGGGCGCACGTGATCCTCGCAGGGGAGAAGGCCGACCACGCATATATCGGTAAATATGGTGTGCCAGCAAAATCTGACGTGGCGTTTGATGATGTGGACATCACATCGTTCGATGCGATTCTCGTGCCAGGCGGATGGTCACCTGACTTATTGCGCCGTTTCGATTCGGTGAAAGGATTCGTCCGTTATATGGATGAACAAAAACGACCAATCGGTCAAATCTGTCACGCCGGTTGGGTGTTGATTTCTGCGAACATTCTAGACGGGGTGAACGTGACGAGCACGCCGGGAATCAAAGATGACATGGAAAATGCGGGAGCGATTTGGCATGATGAGCCGGTCGTCGTCGATGGACATATCGTCTCAAGTCGTCGTCCGCCAGACTTGCCAGATTATATGCGTGCGTTCATCGACGTGTTCGCAAAACAGTAACTGAACCATAAAGGAGCTATTCAACGTTGAACTTAAAATCGAATCCATTACTTCGTAAATCAATGCAGTCCACAGCTTACAGTGCCGAACCGATGACGAAAGCAGGTACATGGTCTAAGGTGTTCACCTTGCTTTTACTCGTGACAGCGGCAGCCGGTACGACATGGCTTGTCGTCCCGACAATCGGAGAAGGGCTCTTGTTCCCGCTCATGATCGGGTCACTCATCCTCGGCTTTATCTTTGCTTTGCTCATCACGTTTAAACCAAATACGGCTCCGGTCGTCGCACCCCTTTACGGGATTATCGAAGGTGTCTTCGTCGGCTCGATTTCGTATTTCTTTGAAGCGATGGTCCCTGGTATTGTGGGACGTGCCGTATTAACGACGTTTGTCGTCGCCTTTGCGATGTGGTTTGTCTATACGACAGGGCTTGTCAAAGTGACACAGAAGTTTAAAGCCGGTGTCATGGCAGCCATGTTCACAGTCATGTTGTTATATCTCGTGCAACTCGTGATGAGTTTGTTCGGTTCAGGCTTGGCATTCATGACCGGTTCAAGCCCACTTGCGATCGGTGTTCAATTCGTGATTGTCATCGTCGCTTCACTCGCTCTCGTCTTGGATTTTGACTTTATCGCAAGTCAAGTCGAAGCTCGGGCTCCGAAACAGTTGGAATGGGTCGCGGCATTCGGATTAATCGTCACGCTCGTGTGGCTCTACATCGAGTTGTTAGATTTACTTTATCGTCTAGCGATGAGAGAATAAGAATCAATCATCGATCCGTTGGGTCGATGATTTTTTTACGAAAGGATGTGTCCATCTGTCTGCGCAAGACAGATTTATGATGAAGAAAATAGTGATTATCGGGTCAGGGATCGTCGGTGTTTCGACTGCCTATCATTTAGCTGGTAAAGCGGATGTAACGGTCATTGACCGGAAAGAAGAAGGAAGAGCAACGGATGCCGCGGCAGGAATCGTATGTCCGTGGATTGCGCAGCGACGCAACAAAGCTTGGTATGCACTGGCGAAAGGCGGAGCAAGCTATTATCCTAAGGTCGTCAAAGAGCTGGAGGCTGAAGGGGAGACGGATACCGGATACAAACGTGTCGGGACGCTTGCGCTCCATGAAGAAACAAAGCTCGACCAGATGATGGAGCGAACGTTGCTTCGTCGAGAAGAAGCGCCAGAAATCGGTGAACTCGAACGACTGACTGCTGAAGAGGCACAACATCGTTTCCCACCGTTATCCGATGAATACGATGCACTCTTCGTGACAGGAGGGGCTAGAGTCGACGGCGGACGCTTTCGCGCTGCACTTGAGAGAGTCGCCATCAAGCGTGGCGTCACATTTGTCAACGGTTCAGCACGGTTGACGAGCGGAGATGAGATTGGTGTGGAGTGTGACGGAGTGAGATATGAAGCGGATGAAATCATCCTTGCGACGGGTGCTTGGTTACCGGAACTGTTACAGCCTCTTGGATATACGGTACGAGTCGAAGGGGAAAAGGCCCAGCTCGTCCACGTCCAGTTGAAGGATACAGATGCATCTGACTGGCCGGTCGTCATGCCGCCACGACGCCGCTATTTACTCGGATTTGACGACGGGAAAGTGGTCATCGGTTCGACACATGAGAAAGGAAAAGCGTTCGACGTTCGTCCGACTGCAATCGGAGTACACGAAGTACTGACGAAAGGTTTGGAGTCGGCACCTGGACTTTCCGAGGCAGAACTCGTGGGGACGAAAGTCGGCTTCCGTCCGGTCACACCGAATTCAATTCCCGTACTCGGAAGGGTGCCTGGGGCAGAAAAACTGTTGGTCGCGAACGGTCTGGGATCATCCGGTTTGACGGTCGGCCCGTTCATCGGAAAAGTGTTGAGTGACCTCGTTCTGACAGGAGACGCGGAAGTGGATCTATCGCTCTATCCAATTGAAGACTTTATCTATCACACATAAAAAAGGTGACTGTCTGCTTGCTTGAGACAGTCACCTTTTAGCGTCTCATGACTCCATTCAAAAAGAAATGAAAGTAGACTTCCATCGTTTCCTTCATATTCTCGATTGAAAACTGAGGATCGGACAGGATAGCCTGTTGCATGAATTGTACATAGCGTAAATAAGAAGAAGTGGATAACGTCGAATCAATTGACCCTTGGGCCTTCCCGTATTCAATCAACCGGGCGAAAGCAGTATATCCTCGAGTCGCAAGCTGTTCCCAGTTCGGGTCTTGTTGAATCATTGCTGTGATGGTCTCGTCAAAGAGAACCGCCGACTGGATTTTTCGTGTTAGGATCTCGACGAGTAACGCATCGAATGGAGCGTTCGATTCAATCGCATGTTCAATCCAACTCATCTGCTCTTCTGTCATCTGCTTTAGGACTTGCACGATAACCTGGTCTTTTGACCCAAAGTAATTATAGATAGATACGGGGGAGACGTGCGCTCGACTCGCTAACTCACTGATTGTGAATCGGGATTGTTTTTCTGCCATCAAGTCATAGGCGGCACGTAAGATCGCTTGTTGTTTTTCTTCGGTGCGTTTCGCAAATCCATCCATTGATTTAAGCGCTCCTCTCTCTAGTTTTGTAATCAATATACCATTTCCATTTCAAAAAAGAACGTGATATACTAGTTTTGTAATCATATCGTTCAGATATTACAAAAAAGGAGGGTTCGAGATGATTCGGATTCAGCGATTGACGAAACGATTTGATGCCACACATGGTATTTTTGACGTTTCACTACATGTATCACCAGGTACAATCTTCGGATTCATCGGACCGAACGGCGCTGGGAAATCCACAACGATTCGACATTTGATGGGTCTTTTGAAGCCGAGTGAAGGCAAGGCGACCATCAACGGATTCGACTGTTGGCAGGAGACGGAGCAAGTGAAACGGAGTGTCGGCTATTTGCCAGGAGAAATCAATTATCCCCAGAACATGACGGGAGAAGAAATCATTCGATTGACGCGCCATTTGCACAAAACGAATTCGGATCGTGAACGGCAACTACGTGAACGGTTTTCATTCGATGAGGCGACGAAAGTACGGAAGATGTCAAAAGGGATGAAGCAAAAACTCGCCATCATCACCTGTTTCATGAAAGATGTGCCCGTCTATATATTGGATGAACCGACGAGCGGATTAGACCCGCTCATGCAAGATCGTCTAATCGATTGGTTAATTGAAGAAAAGCAATCTGGGAAAGCGATTCTCATGAGTTCTCACCATTTCCCTGAGATGGAACGGACGTGCGACCGTGCCGCGTTGATTAAAGATGGACGCATCATCATCGAAGAGGACATGGAACAATTACGACAACATAGCGTGAAACGGTATCGAGTCGAATTTTCAACGGAAGCGGAAGCCGTTCGATTCGCGGCCGATTCTGGTGAACGGGACGGCATGCATGTTGAGGTCACCATCTCGACACCGATAGAGCTGAACCACCTCATCCGAACATTGGCGGAGTTTCAGGTTCAATCACTGACAAGTGGCACAGACGAGCTCGAACATCTATTCATGCAGTATTACGGGGAGGCGACATGACATGTTAATTCGCTCCATGTTGAAACAGAATCGCAGTTGGATTCTAGGATATTCAGTCGGGACTAGCATATATCTCTTTTTCTTAGCCGCAATCTTCCCATCTATTCAAGAAACAGGATTGATTGAGGCAAAATTAGAGTCGTTGCCACCTGAGCTTCTCGATGTCTTCCAAATCGATGCGTCGATGGCGATGGACAACGTCCTCAATCTATTGTCGAGTAACTATTATGGCTTGATTTTCTACGTCCTCGCAGTTTTATTCGCATTGACTTTCGCCTCGAAACTGTTGGCCAAACCGGTCGATTCTGGAGAAATCATGCTGTATATGGCGGCCCCGATTTCTCGAGTCACGTATGTGATGTCAAGCTTTGTTGTGTTGATTGTGGCAGTCGGGCTATTTGTCGGTCTAAATGGGTTGAGTTTAATGGCAGCGGACCTTCTGTTCGATTTACAAATCGACTATGCGGTATTGTGGATGCTTCAATTGAATGGAGCGCTCATGTTGCTCGTCCTAGGCGTAGCCGCTTATGTGATTGCGAGTCTGTTCGATGATAGTAGTAAATCCTATATGGTGACGGGAGGGATATTCACGTTCTTTCTCATGGTGAACATCATCCAAGGAGTGAGCGATCAATTCGATTGGATGTCAAACCTCTCATTCTTCTCTCTCTTTGACGCCGGTGCCATCATGCGTGAGGAATATTGGGGAATCCATTTCATCTGGTTACTCGCTCTCCTGACCATCTTTTCAGCACTCTCGTTCATCCGATTCACCCGAAAAGATTTGACGATTTAGTTTTCCGAAATAAATTCTCGGGTATGATACAATCAGCTCGTTAGAATGAAAAGGGGATGAATGAGATGCTTTACGCAACATTACGAAATAAGGTCGAAATTCCGATGATCGGCTTTGGTGTCTGGAAGGTCGATAATGAAACCGAGGCACCAGCTGCTGTCGTTGAAGCCATCAAAACAGGCTATCGTCACATCGATACGGCTGCAATCTATAAAAATGAAGAGGGCGTTGCGAAGGGAATTCATCTCTCAGGTGTAGATCGCTCTGAATTGTTCATCACGTCGAAGATTTGGAATGATGACATTCGTGAAGGCAAAACGAAAGAGGCATTCGAAGACTCGTTAAAACGACTCCAGACAGATTATTTGGACCTTTGTCTGTTGCATTGGCCGGTAGATGGGTTCGTCGATGCGTGGAAAGATCTCATCGATTTATATGAAGCCGGAAAAATCAAAGCAATCGGTGTATCCAACTTTAAAGAACACCACTTAGAAACATTGAAAGAAGCCGGTCTGATGGCGCCACTCATCAATCAAGTTGAACTTCATCCACAACTCCCGCAACCGGATTTGTTGGATTACTGCCAAGATGAAGGGATTCAAATCGAGGCATGGAGTCCACTCATGCAAGGAAAGTTTTTAGACATCCCTGCTTTTTCTGAGATTGCAGAAAAACATGGGAAGACGCCGGCACAGATAGTTCTCCGTTGGCATCTTGAGTCTGGTCATGTCGCGTTACCGAAATCGGTGACACCACATCGAATCCGTGAGAACTTTGATGTATTCGACTTCTCACTCGATGCGGACGATTTGGCGAAAATCGATCAAGTGGCGACAGGGGAACGTCTCGGACCAGATCCAGACGAAATCGACTTTTAATTGAGAAGGGGTTCGCATATGCGAGCCCCTTTATACGTGTAGAGTCACATGGATGCGGGTATTGAATATTATGTTACAAAAGGAGGTGTTTGATCTTCATTTAGAAGATCGTGATTATGGACTTATCAAAATGGCCGATTGTAAACTGGGTCGCTTTTTTAGCGACCGTCGTCATCAACTACTTCGCGAGCGGCGACAACGCAGCGGTTTCGGACCGCATCGATATCTACTTTAAGCCGGCAGGGTACGCTTTCTCAATTTGGGGTGTCATCTATGTCGCGCTTCTTGTCTGGCTGGTGCTCCAGTTGAAGAAAGGGACGACGGCGAATCGTCAAGCCGAGCGAATGAAGGCTGGATTTTTAGTCTCTTGCGTGTTGAATGGTTTATGGTTATTTGCATTCACGAACGAATGGTTCGTCGTCTCACTTGTCATCATGGTGTTGTTCCTGGCGACGCTGTGCTGGTTGTATTACATCGCTTTTCGAACGTCTACGAGTTGGCTCGATCGGTTCCCGTTCTCCATCTACATCGGCTGGGTATCAGTCGCGACCATCGTCAACACGTTCGTTGTGATGAAGACGGAACAGATCACGTCGCTGTTAGGTCTTGATGAACTTGCCTGGACCTCACTTATGCTGATGGTCGGTGTAGTCCTTGCCCTCCTCTTTATGTGGTGGCATCATGATTTCATCTACCCACTCGTATTCGTATGGGCGTATATCGGAATCTTTGCTAGAATCGAAGAAGGCACACTCTATGTTGTGATTGTCAGCGCCCTTGCATTGCTAGCGATTGGGTATATCGGTTTGATTTTGTGGAAACGTCCGAAATCGTTTTTGCATCATACGCGTAAAACAGTAGAACAATAATCAAGAAAAGGGTATCTTCAGGATATCCTTTTTTTGCGTTCTGAAGAACCTATAAATAAATAATATTTATGGATATTTATTCTTTATTGAACATAACTAAAAACGATAAATCCATTGATAACAGTTATGTATACGCTTTCAATAGCACTCTTTGAGATTCCTGTTATGCAAAAATGCATGCAACTCACTTGATTTTTCAGAATATTTAGAACAAAATGTTAATTACGAAACTGTGAGTGAAAGGGGTCGATGATATGAGTCGAGTTGGTTTGTATGATTCAAAATTTGAGAAAGATGCGTGTGGGATTGGACTTTACGTCAATTTACATGGGCTAAAGAAACATGAAATCGTCCAAAAATCGCTCTCCATGTTATGTAATTTAGAGCACCGAGGAGGACAAGGTGTCATCGATGCTGGTGATGGGGCTGGTATCATGACTGAAATTCCACACGAATTGTTTACGCAAACCATGAACCTTCCGTCACTCGGTCGTTACGCTGTCGGAATGGTTTTTTTTCAGCCGTCTGAGAATCAGCTTCACGAAAAGATCACTTTGATGGAACGGATGGCGGATGAACTTGATTGTTCGACGATTGAATGGCGCGAAGTACCTGTCGACCCGATGCAAATCGGTGAACATGCACGGGTCACACAACCGGTGATCTATCAATGGTTCATCTCATGTCCATTCCTAGATGAGGATGCGAATGAACGCGTCTTCTATGAACTTCGTCGAAAAATCGAAAAGGTCGAATCATTACACCTATATATCGCAAGCCTTTCAACGAGAACGATCGTGTATAAAGGGATGTTGACGCCAAATCAAATCGCAGCATTTTATTTG
The DNA here is from genome assembly GCF_902506275.1 of Exiguobacterium sp. 8A. GTDB lineage: Bacteria > Bacillota > Bacilli > Exiguobacteriales > Exiguobacteriaceae > Exiguobacterium > Exiguobacterium profundum. Next base: position 534,798 of record NZ_LR733630.1, read on the forward strand.
GACTTGCAATCCCCTCATTACAAGAGTACGTTCGGCATCGTTCATTCTCGTTTCTCGACGAATACGTTCCCTTCTTGGGAACGAGCACATCCGAACCGAATGATAGTCCATAACGGGGAAATCAACACGCTTCGCGGAAATATCGATGCGATGCGAGCGCGGGAAGGGGTCACGTCAACAGACTTATTTGAAGACGTTCAACACTTGTTCCCTGTGCTTCAAGAGGATGGAAGCGACTCGTCCATGCTCGATAACGCTTTTGAATTCTTCACACGAACGGGTCGCTCGATTGCCCACACGGCGATGATGTTGATTCCTGAACCATTTGTCGAAGGACAGATGGAACCGTTCAAGCGCGACTTTTATCAGTATCATTCATCCATCATGGAGCCGTGGGATGGACCGACTGGAGTCGTCTTCACGGATGGAAGGCAGATCGGAGCAATTTTAGATCGTAACGGCTTGCGTCCGATGCGTTATGTCGAAACATTGGACGGGGAATTGATTCTCTCATCTGAAACAGGAGTCATTCCGGTTGACGCAGAGAACGTTAAATCAAAACAGCGTTTAAGACCAGGACAGTTGTTATTGATCGACTTGATTGAAAATCGTTTGATACCAGATCATGAGATCAAAGAGACGATTGCGAAGTCAGAGCCTTATCACAAATGGCTTAGGCAGATGATGATTCTTGAGGATCGAGGGGTCGATGAAGAAGAACTGCTTGAACTCGAGCGTGTGCAACGTGCGTTTGGATATACGAAAGAAGACATTGAACAGTATATGGTTCCGTTAATCAAAGATGAGAAAGATCCAATCGGCTCGATGGGACATGACCAACCAATCGCGGTGCTCTCGACACGACCCCGTTCCTTGTTCCATTATTTCAAACAACACTTCGCACAAGTGACCAACCCACCGATTGACGCGTTGCGGGAGAAAATTGTAACGGCTACATTTACTTGGATTGGTCCGCAAGGAGATCCGGTCCATACCGGACGAGGTCATGCAAAACGTGTGTGGTTAGATCATCCGATGATTGATGGGGCGGCCCTCAAGCAACTTGACGAGAGGCTCAAGGTCGAACGAGTCGATACGACGTTCATGGATGATTTAGAGACATCTCTTGAGTCACTTTTGCGACAAGTCAGTGAGATGGTTCGGAATGGAGCAAATGTGATTGTTCTATCTGACCGGCTCATCGATCGCGAACAGATTGCGATGCCGTCTCTCCTCGTACTGAGTGCAGTTCATCAACACTTGATTCGAGAGAACTTGCGATCGAGCTGTAGTCTTGTTTGTGAGAGCGGTGAGATACGAGAAGTGCATCAAGCAGCGACCTTGATTGGGTATGGGGCAGATGCGGTGTACCCTTACGTGGCCTATGCGACCATTCGAGATTTAGTCGAACGTGAACAAATCGCGCATTCATTTGAAGAGGCTATTCGCTCGTATCAAAAAGCAGTCGTCGAAGGCATCGTCAAAATCATGTCGAAAATGGGTATCTCCACCATTCAAAGTTATCGCGGGGCTCAAATTTTTGAAGCCGTGGGACTAGACCGTGATTTGATTGAAACGCATTTCAGGGGAACCACGTCCCAACTGTCTGGGATCGGATTTAAAGAGCTAGAAGACGAGGCGAAAACACTCCATACGTCCGCCTATGCGACGAATCGGCCGCTCGAAGCGGGAAGTGATTTCCAATGGCGTGCAGATGGGGAAGAACATGCATTTAATCCGAAGACGATTCATTTGTTGCAACGTGCCTGTCGTGAGAAGGAACGAAAATATTATGACGCTTATGTGAAGCTACATGAATCATCAGGACAGTTCATTCGACAGTTGTTTGCATTTAAAACGCAACGTCCTGTGCCACTCGAAGAAGTGGAACCAATCACGTCGATCGTTCGCCGTTTTAAGACGGGAGCAATGTCATTCGGGTCCTTGTCGAAAGAGGCGCATGAAACCCTCGCTATCGCCATGAATCAGATTGGTGCGAAAAGTAACTCGGGCGAAGGTGGGGAAGACCGAGCACGCTTCGTCCCGGATGAGTTTGGGAACGAACGCATCAGCCGCATCAAGCAAGTCGCGAGCGGGCGATTCGGGGTGACGGCAGAATATCTGTACCATGCCGATGAGATTCAAATCAAGATGGCGCAAGGGGCAAAACCGGGTGAGGGTGGTCAACTTCCCGGAAATAAGGTGTACCCATGGGTCGCCGAAGTGCGCGGATCCGTTCCAGGTGTTGGGCTCATTTCACCGCCTCCACATCACGACATTTATTCGATTGAGGACTTGGCCCAACTCATCTTTGACTTAAAGCATGTGAACCCGAAGGCGAAAATCAGTGTCAAACTTGTCTCGAAGTCAGGCGTCGGGACAATCGCAGCGGGTGTGGCGAAAGCGAACGCGGATACGATTGTCATCAGTGGATATGATGGTGGGACCGGTGCTTCTCCAAAAACATCAATCAAGCACACAGGTCTTCCTTGGGAACTTGGTCTCTTAGAGACGCATCAAACGCTCACGTTGAACGGGTTGCGGGGGAGAGTAACACTTGAGACAGACGGAAAGCTCATGACGGGACGAGATATCGTCCTAGCTGCCATCTTCGGGGCGGAAGAGTTTGCGTTTGCGACAGCACCGCTCGTCGTCCTTGGATGTATTATGATGCGCGCATGTCATTTAGATACATGTCCGGTCGGTGTGGCGACACAAGACCCTGTGCTTCGTCAGAAATTTATGGGGAAACCAGAACATGTCGTCAACTTGATGACGTTCTTGGCCGAAGAAGTACGGGAAATTTTAGCGTCACTCGGTATGACCTCACTTGATGAAGTGATTGGTCGAACGGATCTTCTTGAAGAGAGTGAATGGAAGACGAGTCATCCGAAAGCAAAACGGTTAGATTTAGCACCGATGCTCTCGATGCCGACACCACTTCCTGAACGTGAAGAACTCGCTCACCCGGCATATCGTTCCTATGATCACCGGAAATTGATTCCGGCAGTCTCTCGGTCAATCAACTCGTTGCAGCCGACATTCTTCGTTGGTCGCATCCGAAACACCGATCGCGCCGTCGGAACACAGTTGGGGTTTGAAGTGACGAAAGTTCACGGTCAGGTCGGTTTAGCGGATGATACCATTTCGCTTCGCCTCAGTGGATCAGCCGGACAAAGCCTAGGAGCATTTTTACCACGAGGGATCACCATTTCCGTCATCGGTGATGCCAATGACTATATTGGGAAAGGCTTGAGCGGTGGAAAATTAGCATTGATCGCTGAAAAACATGCGCCGTTTGATGAAAGTAAACAAATGATTGCCGGTAATGTCTGCTTGTACGGAGCGACGAGCGGACAGGCCTTCTTTAACGGTCATGTCGGCGAGCGTTTTGCCGTTCGAAATTCTGGGGCGACGGCAGTCGTCGAAGGAGTCGGCGATCATGGATGTGAGTATATGACCGGGGGAACGGTTCTCGTCCTCGGTGACGTCGGACGGAACTTCGCAGCCGGTATGTCAGGTGGCATCGCATATATTTATGGGGATCAAGCGTACGATCGACTCGTCAACGAGGAGCTCGTCTCCGTTATAAAAGAATTGAACGATGAAGACGTGGAACAAATTTATGCACTTCTTGAGGCGCATCAGTTTCATACAGACAGTGTCAAGGCACGGACCATTTTAGAGTCGTTCGAACAAGCTCGCTCTCGCTTTGTAAAGGTCGTTCCACGAGATTATGCGAATGTATTGGACGTCATGCGTCGAATCGAGGCGAATCGACCGGAGTTGAGTGAAGCGGACCGAGCGCTTGAATTGTTCCGGGTTGTGACTGAGGGGGGTAACGCATGAACCATAACTTTTTAAACATTCCACGTTCCACATTACCGGAACGTCAGGTGGATGAACGAGTGAAGGATTATGAGGAATATGCGACGCGAATGGATGACGAATCGGTCAAACAGCAAGCAGCACGTTGTATGGACTGTGGCACTCCATTCTGTCATGTCGGGGATATGATTGGACAGGAGACGATTGGGTGTCCGATTCACAACTATATCCCGGAGTGGAACAAGCTTGTGACAAAATCGGACTGGATGGGAGCGTATCACCGATTGATGGAGACGAATAACTTCCCGGAGTTCACGGGGAGAGTTTGTCCCGCACCATGTGAGGGGTCTTGTACACTCGGAATCAGTGAAGATCCGGTTGCCATCAAATCGATTGAACGAACCATCATCGATCGGGCATTTGAAGAAGGATGGGTGAAACCAAGACCTGTCCATCGAAGAACCGGGATGACCATCGCCATCATCGGAAGTGGGCCGGCTGGATTGGCGGCTGCTGACCAACTGAACCAACTCGGACATTCCGTCACCATCATCGAGAAGGCGGATGAACCGGGAGGGCTACTCATGTACGGAATCCCGAACATGAAACTGGATAAGGACGTCGTGAGGCGCCGTATTCGGTTGCTCGAACAAGAGGGGATTGTCATCCAGACGAACATAGAGGTCGGTACGGATGTGACAGTCGAGGCGCTTCGGAACCAATACGATGCGGTGATCTTCGCGACAGGAGCTCAGAAACAGCGCACGCTCGGGATTGATGGCGATGATGCACGTGGTGTTGAAATGGCGATGGACTATTTGACGGCATCCATGTACGAACGGAAAGGATTGACTCGATCACCAGGACATGATGCCAAAGGCAAAGACGTCATCGTCATCGGGGGTGGAGATACAGGGGCCGACTGTGTGGCGACCGCGATTCGTCAAGGAGCGAAATCTGTCATCCAGTTTGGGAAGCACCCTTCGAAAGGATTGTTTAGGGCTCCTGAGCGACCATGGCCACTTCAACCGGATACGGATACGACCGATTATGCGTATGCGGAATCGCTTGCGGTCTATGAGAAAGACCCGAGAACGTATTTGATTCGCTCCAACCAAATCGTCACGATAGAAGGACGTGTCACAGGGATTGAAACGGAACGGATGACGAAAGTGGTCAATCCCGATGGTCAAGCGACGTTCTTCGTGGAAGAGGATTCGATGGAGACATATCCGGCGGACCTCGTCCTCGTCGCCATCGGATTTGAGCGACCGGAGCATGAGTTGCGGAAAATCGGCGTCGAGAAGACGAAAGATTTCCAGACGGCAACGGAAAACGTTTTTGTCGCTGGGGATGCCAAGCGAGGGCAAAGCTTGATCGTATGGGCGATTCGGGAAGGTCGAGAAGTGGCAGAGGTCGTCGATGCGTATCTCGATACTTGCAAGACCGAATTAAAAACCTCATCATAAAAAGGAGCGACAGCCGTCGCTCCTTATCTTTTGTTTAGGAGGAGTTTTATGTTCACCGAAATCCTCATGTATACGGGAATCTGGTTTATTCTCATCCTCATTTTATTAGCAACCATTTATTCACGACGGAAAAAATGATCAAAGCACCATCGCGGCAATCACACCGAAGATGATGAGTGGAATATTGTAGTGTAAGAACGTTGGCCAAACCGTTTCACGTAGGTGATCGTGTTGACCGTCAGCGTTCAATCCACTCGTAGGTCCGAGTGTCGAGTCACTCGCTGGGCTACCTGCGTCCCCAAGCGCTCCTGCAGTCCCGATGATGGCGATGGTCGCCTCGACTGAGAACCCGTATTGTACACAGAGCGGGACGAAAATCGCAGCAATGATTGGAACGGTCGAGAAACTTGAACCGATTCCGAGCGTGATGACAAGGCCGACGAGCAACATGACGAGAGCGGCAATGAGTTTAGAGTCACCCATTAAATCGCTCGCTCCGTTGACGAGCGGTTCGATCGCACCTGTCTCGCGGATGACGGCAGCGAATCCACTTGCGGCGATCATGACGAACCCGATGAATGCCATCATGCGCATGCCGCTTGTGAAGATATCATCTGCCTCAGACCATGGAATCAGGCGGAAGATTGAGAGTAAGATCAGACCAGTCACCGCAGAGGCGATCATCGACTCGGTCTGCAACTGAACAATCAACACGATGAGAACGACTGCGAGTGTCATGATCATCTTCAAACCACTCATTTGACGTACTTCATAATCAGTTGGTCCGAGTGCGATTGTTTCATACGTTCTCGGTTTACGGTAGTGAATGAACGCAGCTATCAATCCGAAGACCATCCCCAATGCCGGGATTCCCATGATTGAGATGATGTTGACGTCTCCGACAGTCAATCCGTTCGCTTCAACATTCGCGATGAGAATCTCATTCAAGTAGATCCCACCAAACCCGACAGGTAACAACATATATGGTGTCACAAGACCGAACGTCAAAATGGTCGCTACGAGACGACGGTCTACATTCAACTCATTGAACAGCACGAGTAACGGCGGAATCACAATCGGGATAAAGGCGATGTGAATCGGAAGCACGTTTTGAGAGCTGATAGATAACAATAAGATGAGTGACAACAGGAATGCTTTAACGTACATCACACGCTTGCCTGACACGTCACGACCTGACATCGCAATCAATTTTTCCGCTAAGACATCCGGAAGCCCCGTCTTCGATAACCCGACAGCGAATGCGCCGAGGAGCGCGTAGCTGAGTGCGATGCTCGCTCCACCACCAAGGCCGTCACTGAAGGCGGTCAACGTATCGTTGAACCCAAGCCCTCCGCCAAGCCCTCCGACAAGCGCCGCTAAGATTAATGATAATACAATGTGCACTCGGCTGATGGCGAGCGCAAATAAGACGATGACTGCAAGTAATACTGCGTTCATATCGATCCAACACCTTTCGCATTTTCTTTCTCTTGGTATCACTTTAATATGATAAAGACTTTTTGAAATTTAACATATGATGTGACCCTTGTCAAATCGAATATGAAAAAAGCGATAACTCGTGAAAGTTATCGCTACATGTTACATCTCGACGTTATGATACACTTGGCGCACATCTTCTAAGTCTTCGAGAACATCGATTAGTTTTTCAAATTGTTCTTGCGATGCGTCATCGAGTGACACTTCGTTCTGCGGGAGCATCGTCAATTCCGCAACGGCAAACTCTTCTACTCCGGCAGCCTTGAATGCAGTTTGAACGGAATGGAACGCTTCTGGCTCGGCATAGACGATGATCGTCTCGTCTTCCTCAATGACATCACGCACATCGAGGTCATGCTCCATCATGAGTTCGAGGACGTCATCTGCCGACATTTCATTGACACCGATGACGGCAGTTGCATCGAACATATATGCGACCGAACCACTGACTCCCATGTTGCCTCCGTTTTTACCGAACGCGGCACGAACTTCTGAAGCCGTACGGTTGACGTTATTCGTCAATGTATCGACGATGACCATCGAACCATTCGGACCAAACCCTTCATATCGAAGCTCATCAAAGTTTTCCTCATCGCCACCTTTGGCTTTGTCGATGGCACGATCGATGATCGCACGAGGGACGTTATACGTCTTCGCACGCTCAACCACGAATTTTAATGATTGGTTCAACTCAGGATCAGGTTCCCCTTGACGGGCGGCCACATAAATCTCGCGACCGAACTTCGCATAGACGCGACTCGTGTTCGCGTCTTTTGACGCCTTCTTCTCTTTAATGTTGTTCCATTTACGACCCATTACATGTCATCTCTCTTTCCATTTGTACGTAGATTCATTACAGATTATATAAGAAGTTGTGAGAATTGACGAGAAAAGTTTTACTCGTCACCTTTGTCCATCTTCTCGACGATCTCTGTAAGTGTCTTCAGACTCTCAATGAGTCGGTCGGTTTCGTCCTCATTTAAAAAGGCGAGACGTTCCTCGAATAGCCTACGGAATGAGTCTCTGCGCTCAAGTAAAATCCGTTCACCTTTCTCTGTCAGTTGGTTCCAAATCACGCGGCGATCCCGTTCGTCTGGTACCCGCGTGATATACCCCTCGTTCAACAATTTCGTGATGAGCGGGGTAACGTTCGGTGGCGCGATGGAGAGTGTCTCGCTGATTCGTCCATTCGTGACAGCCCCCTCGTCCTCAATCAACATCAATAGATGGAAATGAGAGAAGTTCAGGTTTGGAATTTGAGGAAAATCAGATCGACGTAACAATTTACGACGAATTAAAGGAATCAGTTTGACAAACTGGTCCGCTGCATCTTGTTTCGGCATAATAGATTCACTTCCTAGTTAGGTTCTATTTTCATTATACACGAGTTAGGTGCAGTTGAACCTAAAAACGGGTTGATGTGATGATTGATACATCATAGTAGAGATTGAATCGACACAAAATATGTAAGCGTTTACATTAAAGGTTTGATATATTTTCATGAAAACGCATTCGATTTTACTGAGGACGCATACAAAAATCAAGAGCTATCAACAATAGATAAAAAAATATTGTGAAAGAGTTCACATTGTTGTCACCCACAAAACCTGAAAAACATTGTATTCTATGAATGTGAAGGAAAGCACAATCTCTAAAAAACAGTCATCATAATGTGCTTCCATCAAGTCAATATGTTCATTAAAAGCTCTCACTTATGAGGAGGAACCTAACATGGCAGTCAAAGAGAAAGCAAAAGTGGAAACAACGGCAGAACAAATGGTGGACACGCTCGTAGCCAGTGCGCATAAAGCACTTGATACGTTGATGACGTTCGACCAAGAGAAAATCGACCATATCGTACAGGCGATGGCGCTTGCAGGACTCGAGCAACACGTCGCACTCGCGAAATTAGCACATACAGAAACAGGTCGCGGTGTCTTTGAAGACAAGATGATCAAAAACATCTTTGCGACAGAATATATCTATAACTCACTCCGTGGTGAGAAAACGGTCGGCGTCCTTGAAGATGACGTTCAAAACGGAATCACATACATCGCGGAGCCAGTTGGTGTCGTCGCTGGTGTCACACCGGTCACAAATCCGACATCGACAACGATGTTCAAAGCAATCATCGCCATCAAGACACGTAACCCGATCATCTTCGCGTTCCATCCATCAGCGCAACAATGTTCAAGTGAAGCGGCCCGTGTCCTTCGTGACGCAGCAGTGGCGGCAGGTGCTCCTGAAAACTTGATTCAATGGGTTGAAGTTCCGTCACTCGATGCGACGAAAGCACTCATGAACCACCCTGGCGTGGCGATGGTCCTTGCGACGGGTGGGGCGGCAATGGTCAAATCCGCTTACTCGACTGGTAAACCGGCTCTCGGTGTCGGACCTGGTAACGTACCAGCCTATATCGATAAGACTGCGAAAGTGAAACGCGCCATCTCAGACGTCATCCTTTCAAAAACGTTCGACAACGGTATGATCTGTGCGTCTGAACAAGCGATCATCGTCGACCAAGAAGTATATGAAGAAGTGAAAGCAGAGATGACGGCACTCGGTTGCTACTTCTGCTCACCAGAAGAAAAAGCAAAACTTGAAACGCTCGTCATTCGGACGGATACATGTGCGGTCAACCCTGAAATCGTCGGGAAGCCGGCAGCATGGATCGCTGAACAGGCAGGTCTCAAAGTACCGGCTGATACGAAAATCTTGATTGCAGAACTCGAAACAGTTGGCGCAACAGAACTTCTCTCTCACGAAAAATTAAGCCCGGTTCTCGGTGCGTATAAAGTTCAATCACGTGAAGAAGGATTCGCAATCGCTGAAAAAATGCTTGAGATTGGTGGTCTCGGTCACACAGCGGTCATCCACTCAACAGATGACGATGCCATCCTTGAATTCGGTCTCCGTATGAAAGCTTGCCGTATCATCGTCAACTCGCCTTCAGCACACGGTGGAATCGGTGACCTTTACAACGAAATGACACCATCCCTCACGCTCGGTTGTGGGTCTTATGGTAAAAACTCCGTCTCAGAAAACGTGACGGCGAAACATCTACTCAACGTGAAAAAGGTGGCGAGACGTCGCGTGAATATGCAATGGTTCAAAGTACCTGAAAAAATCTATTTCGAGAAAAACTCAGTACAATACCTTCAATCGCTCACAACGAAGAAACGGGCGATGATCGTCACAGATGAAATGATGGTCAAACTCGGATTCGCTGACAAAGTCATCAAAAACTTGCCTGCTGGCGTCGAGTACCGCATCTTTGACCAGGTCGAACCTGATCCATCTGTTGAAACAGTCATGAGCGGTGCCGAAGCGATGCGTCACTTCCAACCAGACATGATCATCGCACTTGGTGGTGGTTCACCGATGGATGCTGCGAAAGGCATGTGGCTCTTCTACGAACGTCCAGAAGAGAAATTCTCTAACCTACGCCAGAAATTCATGGATATCCGTAAACGGACGTACAAGTTCCCGACATTAGGTAACAAGTCAATGTTTATCGCCATCCCGACAACGTCTGGTACAGGTTCTGAAGTGACACCGTTCACTGTCATCACTGACAAAAAACGTAACGTGAAGTATCCGATTGCTGACTATGCAATCACACCAGACGTCGCCATCGTCGACCCAGAGTTCGTCATGACCGTCCCAGCTTCAATCACGGCTGATACAGGAATGGACGTCATGACACACGCAATCGAAGCATATGTTTCTGTCATGGCGAATGATTACACAGACGGACTTTGCCTCCGCGCCATTAAGATGATTTTCGATTATCTACCAAAAGCGTATGAAAACGGTAGCGACGCTGAAGCTCGTCAGAAAGTACACAATGCTTCAACGATGGCGGGTATGGCATTTGCGAACGCGTTCCTCGGTATCAACCATTCGATCGCTCACAAAATCGGTGGGGAGTTCCACGTACCACACGGTCGTACGAACGCAATCCTCATGCCACACGTCATCCGTTACAACGCGACACGCCCATCGAAACTTGCGGCGTTCCCGAAATATGAGTCATTCATCGCTGACGAACGTTACGCAGAAATCGCACGTTACCTCGGTCTTCCAGCAAGCACGACAGCTGAAGGTGTCGAGTCACTCGTCCAAGCGATCATCGAGCTCGGTCAACGCTTGAACATCAAACTTTCGTTCAAGGCGCAAGGCATCAAGAAAGCAGAACTCGATGCGAAGATTGACAAGATGGCGGTCGACGCATTCGAAGACCAATGTACAACGGCGAACCCGAAAATGCCGCTTGTTGAAGAATTGAAAGAGATCATGTACGCAGCATACGAAGGCGTATAAGGATCAACATTTACAAGTGGGCCCGTTCAACTCGAACGGGCTTTTCTTGTGATCGGAATATGATATTCTGATTCTAAAATTATATTTAAATTGATAAAAAATTGAATAGTCAGACGATAAATAGCTGTATATAATAAAAAATGGTATGTATAGTAATTTATTGATGAATGGGGATCGTGTAATGTTCATATTGATTAGTTTGTTGCGTTCAATCGCGACAGTTTTTCTTTTCTTCAATCCAATCCATCCGACGCCGCTCGAGACCGCTGAATATATTTCATCAGTCGATCGAAATGCGGATAGTTGGGAGAGTGCCGACTTTTTTGAATCATTCGGAACCGAATTACCCATCGACATGGACAGAAACCTCCTTTACACAGAACGGATAACCGGCTGGACTGAGATTGAAATGGGGGAAAAAACGTATGAGGGGTTTTCATCGATGACGTTTGATCAACCGTTCAAAGGTACGATTTTACATATGACGTGGGGACAAGATATTCCGGACGTGAAAGAGAAAGTGATTGTCTTACCGACGACAAAATTTTCATATGACAACATCGAGGATGCGTATACCGTCGATTACGCAGGTGAGATTTTGAATGACCAGGAAGCGAACGCGTACTTGTCAGAGCTCGCATCTAAGGGAGCTGCGGGATACCTGATCACCCCTTTTGAAGACGACCCATATGAGACGGGTTTCGTTTTCACGTCATCCTATATGCCGTTAAATGGTACAGGGGTAGACTTGGATACAGCTGAACAACTGAAGGACGGGGAAACGATTCAAGTCAAGCCCTATAATGAAGAAATCCCGTATGTCGAATTTGTCCAAAAAGGCAAGACGGATCAAGAGATTGTTCTCATGTCACGACTCGATTCTTCCTGGCACGGGGCCCATTATTTGTCTTCCGTCGGTCCGTCTTCGGTCTTATATCACCTCATACAGATGATGGACAACGAGACACCGTACTATACGATTCGATATGTCTTTTTGAATGGAAACGGTGACTCCAGAGAAGCGAGTGACGATTTCCTTGAAAGGCTAGCGGGACAAAAAGAAAAAGTGGAAACGGTCGTCATGCTCGATATTCTTGGGACTGGTGACGGTCCGTTATACGTTCGGACCAAAGGAATGAAATCCTACCCAGTACTAGAACAGGCGCCATTCTCTGATTTAGAAGTGCGCTCGTTGGCAAGTTCACCGGGTGACGCTTACGATGAAGCGGGAATTCCTTATCTGATGTTGAGTGACTCATTAGAAGGAAGTTGGCATGTGTTCACCGAGAAGGATACGTTCGAACGCCTGTCGGAAGGTGGGTTAACGGATGCGGTTGATTGGTTACACGATTGGCTAACTCACTGACCTCATAGATGTCGCCGTCTCATTTGACGGCGACGTATTTTTTTGGATGACAGTTTCGGGTATGATAGTAATGGAGGCGATACGATGAAACAAGAGATGACGATTACGACAGCATACGGAACGATTGCAGGAACTTTTCTTTCCCATGAGGAGCCCCGGGCGACAATCGTCATGTTGAGCGGAAGTGGGCCGAGTGACCGTGACGGCAATATGGGTGGTGTCGGTTTTAATACGTATGCCAAGTTGGCAGAAGCGTTGTACGACCGCGGATACAACGTGTTCCGATATGACAAACAAGGGATTGGCAAGTCCGATGGGGACTTCAATAAAGTCGGTTTACATGATTTGATTAACGATGCGATTCTTGTCGTGCGCACCATTCGACAACTGGCCGATGTGAATCGCTTATATCTACTTGGTCATAGTGAAGGGGCCGTTCTTGCTCCTGCCGTTCAACTTGAGACGAAGGCTGATGGACTCATCTTACTTTCCGGTTTCCATGAATCGTCCAAGCAGATGTTCTTATACCAAGCAGATGCACTCGCTAAAGACATCGAACATGTGAAAGGGATAAAAGGTCTCTTCTACCGGTTGACGGGCGTTGCCAAAAAAGTTAGGCAGCGACAGGACGATTTGTTAGAGCGTTCTTTACGGACGAACGTCTCGTTTTTCAAATATCGAGGTCAAGTCGTAAATGCGAAATGGATTCGAGAACATGCATCCTATGACGTCCGAGAGCGATTAGAGCATGTGACCGTCCCGGTTCTTGCGATTACGGGAGGGCGTGATGTGCAAGTCCCACCAGAGCACGTCCATATGATTCAAACAAAAGGTGAGGTCACCTCATCGATCATTGATGATATGAATCATCTGCTCGTGACACGGGAGTCACCCCATTCGCTTCTCATGCTGCACAAAGAGTATCGAGAAGCAATCGATGCGCCGATTCATCCAAAACTCGTTCGAGAATTGGATGAATGGTTAAAAAAACAGTCATAAACTCGAAAAACGGTCATATATTGACCGTTTTTTATGTTATAATTGTGACAAATTGAATGAAACTGAATGTTTTTGAATGATTTTAGTTGTTTTTATAATGAAAACGCTTTATATTAGACGTATGGAGGGAACAAGATGTTAACGAAACAACGACATCAGTTGATTTTGCAACGCTTATCTGAACAGAAGGTCGTCAAATTAAAAGAATTGGTTGATTTGACGGATTCATCCGAGTCGACGATTCGTCGAGATTTGACGGACCTCGAAGCGGAAGGGTATCTGGCAAGGGTTCACGGAGGCGCAACGCTCATTGCGACTCCAGATGAGGAACCGACATTTGAAGAAAAGCGAGACCGGTTCGTAGATGAAAAAGTTGCGATTGCACGGAAGGCCGCAACGTTCATCGAAGACGGGATGTCGATTTATTTAGATGCCGGTACAACCACTCAGGCGATGGTTCCGTTTTTAGAAGGGAAAAAGATTGTCGTCGTCACAAACAGTCTACCGATTGCGAATGAATTATTTGATCTTGATATTAAGACGTTTGTGATTGGCGGAGAATTAAAGCGTTCCACCCAGGCATTGGTTGGGTATAACGCACGCGAGAGCATGATGAATTATCGTGTCGACCTCGCCTTTCTCGGAATGAATGGAATCGACCTTGAAGCGGGTTACACGACCCCGGACCCAGAAGAAGCGCTTGTCAAAAAAACGGCAATCGAATTGGCACAAACCTCGTTCGTACTCGCGGACGCATCGAAGATCGGGAAACGAACGTTCAGCCGAGTCGCGACGTTAGATGCCGCACAGTTGATCACATCAAGCAGTGAGTCAATGAGTTCCATCCAAACAATCACAAAGGTGGTGAATGCGAAATGATTTACACGTTAACACTCAACCCTTCTATTGATTACTACGTAACATTACCTGAAGTACATCTAGGAGAAGTGAACCGAATCGAAGAGACGACGGAGCGTGCAGGCGGTAAAGGAATCAACGTCTCCATCGTTCTTCGGGAATATGCACAAGAAACGAAGGCACTTGGTTTCATCGGTGGGACGACCGGTGACTTCATTAAAAAGTCACTCGTCGATCACGGTGTACACACCGATTTCGTAGAGGTGAACGGGAACACCCGGATCAACGTCAAGATTCGAGCGAAAGAGGAAACAGAACTGAATGCGAGCGGACCGAATATCACGGATGGTGAGCTCGAACAGTTGAAGGCCAAGTTCGACCAAGTTCAAGAAGGTGATATCGTCGTCCTCGCTGGTAGTATCCCGAGCAACCTACCAGACTCGCTATATCGGACCATTGCCGAATCGATTCGCGAAAAAGGTGCCGAATTTGTCGTCGATACAACGAAAGACGCCATGCTCGAAGTGCTCACGCTTGAACCACTCATGATCAAACCGAATCACCATGAATTAGGTGAATTGTTTGATACCGAGATTGAAACGTTTGAACAAGCTCTACCTTATGCCGAACAGCTCGTCAAACGCGGGGCGAAAAACGTTATCATCTCCTTTGCGGGAGACGGGGCGCTACTCGTTAACAAGGACGGAGCCGTCACAGCGAACACACCGGTCGGGAAACTCGTGAACTCGGTTGGTGCAGGAGACTCACTCGTCGCCGGATTTGTCGCGAATGTGAAAGAAAAAGGTGAACAAGAAGCATTTCGATACGCGGTCACGACAGGAAGCGCATCTGCTTATACGTTCGGCTTATGTTCAAAGCAAGAGATTGATCGCTTGATCGATCAAGTACAACTCACACCACTGAAACGAATGGAGGAAACAACATGAAAATCACGGACTTGCTCCAACGCGACACGATTCAATTGAATCTAAGCGCGAATTCTAAGCGTGAGGTCATCGAAGAACTTGTCGATGTCCTCGATCGTGCTGGTAAGCTATCGGACCGCAACGGTTATCGCGATGCGATTCTAAAACGTGAAAGCGAGAGCACGACTGGCCTTGGAGAAGGGATTGCCATCCCTCATGCGAAAACGAGTGCGGTTAAAACGCCAGCAATCGCGTTCGGTCGCTCGGAAGGCGTCGACTACGAAGCGTTAGATGGACAACCGAGTCGCCTCTTCTTCATGATTGCGGCAGGAGAAAATGCGAATAATGAACACCTTGAAACACTCTCTAAACTTTCAGTTTACTTGATGGACCCTGCATTCCAAGAACGTCTCTATGCAGCAACTTCTGAAAGCGATGTCATCCGTGCCATCGAAGAAAAAGAAATGGCAGAAGCGAAGCCAGAAGTCGTCAAACCGACGAATCAAGATGCACCGTTCATTTTGGCGGTCACGGCTTGCCCGACAGGCATCGCTCATACGTATATGGCGGCAGACAGCTTGAAACAAAAAGCGGAAGCGATGGGCGTCGATATTAAAGTCGAAACGAACGGATCGACTGGCGTAAAAAATGAATTGACACGTGCGGATATCGACCGGGCAACAGCGATCATCGTCGCAGCGGACAAAGCTGTTGAAATGGATCGTTTCGCTGGTAAACGAGTCATCGAAGTTCCGGTCGCACAAGGGATTCGGAAACCTGAAGAACTCATCAATCGTGCGGTGAAACAAGATGCGCCGGTATATGAGGCTTCGAAAACATCAGGTGGCGCTTCGAAAGAGCAACGTACAGGCGTGTACAAACACTTGATGAGCGGGGTATCTGCGATGCTTCCACTCGTTGTCGCAGGTGGTCTCTTGATTGCAATCAGCTTCTTCTGGGGCATCAACTCTGCTAACCCGGATGACCCGTCTTACAATGAATTTGCAGCACAGTTGATGACGATCGGTGGAGCTGCATTCGGCTTCCTCGTTCCGATTCTCGCCGGTTTCATCGCGATGTCGATTGCCGATCGCCCAGGTCTCGCACCAGGTCTCGTGGCAGGGGTACTTGCAAGTCAAGGGAACGCCGGATTCCTCGGTGGTCTCATCGCTGGTTTCTTGGCAGGTTATGTCGTCCTCTTCTTGAAAAAGGCACTTGCGAAGTTGCCAGCTTCACTTGAAGGAATCAAACCGGTCCTCTTATATCCTTTACTTGGATCATTTATCTCAGGTATGGTCATGTTACTCGTCGTCAATGAACCGATTGCTGCACTTATGACATGGTTGATGGATACGTTGAACAGTATGAGCGGCGCAAACGCTATCCTTTTAGGAGTCATCGTCGGTGGGATGATGGCAGTCGATATGGGTGGTCCGATCAACAAGACAGCATACGTCTTCGGAACGGCAGCACTCACAGCAGGTAACCAAGAAGTCATGGCAGCCGTCATGGCTGGAGGGATGGTACCACCACTCCTCGTCGCACTCGCATCAACTGTCTTCGCTCGTCAAAAGTTCTCGAAACAAGAGCGCGAAGCAGGAAAAACAGCATATATCATGGGAGCTTCGTTCATCACGGAAGCGGCGATCCCATTTGCCGCTGCGGACCCGATTCGCGTTCTTCCATCAGCGATTCTCGGTTCTGCCATCGCAGGAGGATTATCCGCATTCTTCACGATTCAATTACCAGCGCCACACGGAGGAATCTTCGTCTTCCCACTTCTTGAAGGAGCTGGAAACGTCGCGGTGAGTATGGGCCTCTATGCACTCGCCATCTTGGCAGGTGCGGTGGTCGGAGCATTGCTCCTCTCGTTCTTGAAAAAACCGTTAACAACTTCTACACCAGTCCAATCTAAAGAAGTTGCATAACGTGATAAAAGACGTCGCCTTTATCTAAAGGTGACGTCTTTTTTGTTGTGGATGTCCGTTCAATTTTCACATAATCTCGGATTGCAGGTTGGGGATTTGTGGTAAACTATTTGTAAAGCTTCGGGTGAGGAGGGGGTCACATTGGACATTCGGGTCGCCAAACCAGATGATGTGTATGGGATTGCGAGAGTGCGTGTGAACGGATGGCGTACGACCTATCGGGGAATCGTGCCGACTGAGTATTTATTGAAAGTTTCGTCCGGTTCCATCGAATGGGCAGAACGTTTGCGGACCGCCCTTCGTCGGCAAGAAGTAGCCGGCTTTGTGGCGATTGTCGAGGACGAGATTGTGGGCTTCATCCTATACGGAGAAGAACGGACAGGAGAGTACCCAGACCACACGAATGAAGTCTATGCCATTTATATTTTAGAGAACCATCAAGGGAACGGAATCGGGTCCGCTCTCCTTGAACATGCCGTGCAATCGATGTGTGAGGCAGGGCTCTTGATCTGGGCACTTGAGATGAATCCGTTCCGTACATTCTATGAGCGAAAACAAGGGCAGGTCATCGACCAGAAAGATCGAGAGTTTGGTGAATTGATGCTTCGAGAAGTGGCGTATGGATGGGAAACGACCCGTCATGACTCCATCATGGGAGCCTAAGCTTTGAGACTGTAGAATGATCTACGGTCTTTTTTTGTGTCTAATGTATGAGCTTTAACCGATTTTTTCATTCAAGATTGATTCAGCTTTGCAGCCAACAACGTAAATTCCCACGGGATATTTTCACCGTTCCATCCTCTCTAGTTCTATAATGGAATTATCTATAATAATTTTACAATGGGAACTTGTCAATAAATCTATGTCTAGTAAGGACAAATATGGATGAATATAAATGTAGAAACGAGGATAAGGTGAATGATTAAAGGAATATACGAGGCGCACTTACCGGTGAGTGATTTAACTGAATCAATTCGATTTTATGAGAAATTAGGATTAGAGTTGGCATTCCAAAATGAGAAATTGGCTTTCCTGTGGATTATGAAAGGGGAGAGCTGGATTGGGCTATGGAAATCTGATCGAGTCGATTTAACGTATCATCCATCAATCCGACACATCGCTTTTCGAATCGAGGAGCAGGATTTGGATGCGATTAAAGCATGGCTTGAGGATCAGGGAATTGAAATTCGTACTGCGTTCAAGATGACACCTGAACAGCAACCACTCGTCCTTCCGAATGCCCCGTACGAGCATGCGGCCATCTACTTTGAAGACCCGGACGGAAATTCGCTTGAACTCATCACGTTGATAGGAACAAACGCAGATGAAACTGCTAATGTGATTCCGTACGAAGAGTGGTTAAAAAATAAAGAATGTACATAATTGATTCAATAAAGGAGAGAGAATATGCTATTCCATTATCATCTATGGACACCACATGTCGAAGAAACGGAGAAATTTTATGCGAGTCTAGGATTTCAAGTGTCCCAACGAATCGGAAAGAAAGATGGAGAATTCGAATCTTTTGCCCCACCTCTCGATTGGGACGACTTTAGGGACCAATCTATTCAGTTTAGAATCATAGAAATGAAGCGGGGAGCGACGAATATCACATTCGGTTACGGAAAGAAAGTGATGTTTGATCATATTGGTTTTTTAGTATCTGAAGAGGAAAAAGTGGATGTGTTAGAACGAGCAGAGGAAATAGGATTGACGGTTCAGTCAAATGAACGAAGAACGTTCATCCATACACCATACGGATTTCGAATCGAACTTCAGGACCATTTCGATGCTATTCAATCACGTTCTGAGAGTCGCATCCACCAATTAAATATTGAAACGAAAACGGCAGGTCTTGAAGAGGTTTTGCAACAATTATTCAATTGTCCTGTCCCGCAAATCGTAGCAACTGAATCGGATCACACACAGTTGACGCATGTAAACCTGATGAGTGATTGTACGATCAGTTCAACTGATCCGAACGGTATTCAAATCATCCTTTCAAAATGATTAATAGATAATAATTCTTTTAAGGGGCAGAAAAAGTGATAGATATTGATCAAGAAATCATTTATGTTCAATCAGTCTTACAAAGAGTACTAAGAAATGTCCCTTTGAATCAAAATGGAATACTGTTGTTCAATTAACCAATCTCTTCTATACTGAATTGAACAAAAAGTTCTAAAGGAAAACAGCTCATTCTCATGGGCACGGCGGACCAACATTATGTACTAGAACGAATCCAGCATTTCGAACAACTAGCATTGACTGAACTCGAGATTGTTGAGCAGATGAATCATAGCCTCGAGTACACAGGTAACACATACCAGTCACTTCGGCTACTTGAAACACTTCTCAAGCGAGTTGAGCAATTTATCACTTCCTCATAGGTCGTGAACCGGTGGAGAGTTTCATATTGTGATTACTATTATCTGTATGGGAGGAGTCGACGTGAAATTTACCACTGAGCGTTTAGAAATCAGACCATTTATGGAGAAAGATTTGGAAGCTACATTCAAAATGTATAGAAAATCAGAAATATGCAGATATCTTTTGCATGAGCCATGGACGTCTGAAAACAGGAATGAAGTATTTGCTAAAAAACTAATGAATTCTACTCTTACCGAGACTAGTACGTTGAATTTAGCAGTCGTACATCAAGATGAAGTAATTGGGGATCTCACGGTTTGGTACACGGGTATGAAAGATACGGTAGAGATCGGGTATTGTTTTTCTGATTCACACTCGGGAAAAGGATATGCAACGGAGGCAGTGAGCGGATTGCTAAGGGAGTTGTTTGCGAATCTCAATCTACATCGGGTACAAGCTAATCTCGACGCCAGAAATGTAGCTTCCCAGAATTTATGTGAACGGGTTGGAATGAGAAAAGAAGCTCATTTCTTGAAAGACTATTGGAATAAGAATGAATGGACCGATAGCATGGTGTACGCGATGTTACACGAGGAGTTTGTAAGACAATAAACGGAATAAGTGAATAGAAAAGGAGATGACGCGTGTCATCTCCTTTTTTTACAATTTTTCAATAACCGTTTTAGGGTCGATACGTTCTGTATAGTCAGCAGGCACATCACTGAACGAAATCGTCCCATCGGATTGGATGATGAACGTGGCCGGTTTCGGCAACTGCCAATCCTCGTTCCCATTATGTGCATCGACATTTAATCCAGATGCTTTATAAATGTCAATCAAGTAATCCGGCATGTCAAACACGAGATCGAATTGACGTGCGACATTATTGCCGACATCACTCAGCACGTAAAAATCAAGTTCGTTCTTCTCTTTCGTCGAAAGGGAATAATCCGGCGTCTCAGGACTGATGGCGACAAGAGTCGCTCCTTTTTCTTGAATCATTGCCAATTCGCGCTGGTAAGTGCGGAGTTCGAGGTTACAATATGGACACCATCCACCACGGTAAAATGTGACGATGACAGGTCCATTTTCAAGCAGTGTTTTCAAATCGACTGCTGTCCCATCCGCATGAGGCAATTCAAACATCGGCGCTTGATCCCCGACTGTTAACCCTGACGCAATTCCGGAGTCTCTCAATTCTTGTGTCGCCTGAGCCATCAATCGTTGCTTCTCGGCAGGTGCATTTTGTTTGAACTGATCTTTATAGGATTTGATTTCTTCCAATAATGAATTCATCATTTGACCCCCTTTTCCGATATGGTAACTCAAATTTTAACTAAATACGAATAGTATGATTTGTTCAATCGAACACAACGGTGAAACTCCATTTCAGTTTCCGAAAAATAATTTTCGAATAATTCAATCAATTCTTCAGATTTGATGACTTTTGACCGATATGATGTATAACCCAAGGGGGATTCGACTCATCGAACTCGCTTGAACATTTTATTCGGGTTAGGAGATGTTTTATGAAACAGAAGCGCACGATTAGTATCAAGCAAAAATTGATTGTCTTATCCGTTCTATTATTGATTATTCCAGCCACATTGATTGGAATCGTCGCCTATTCGCAGGCGAAAGGTAAAATCGAGTCTCAAATGATCCAGTCCGCCAATTCGGGGGTAGACCGGATGAACAATGAGGTCACGAACCTCATCGAACCGATTCAAACGGACATCTCGTTTTTTGCGAATCGGATTGATAGTTCCATTTATGAAGAGGGAGAAGCGAATCAAGCGTTAGCAGAGAAGTTTACTGAGTATTTAGAGACACATCCAAAAGTGACGAACATTTACTTCGCTTCTGCAGAAGGTGCGATGACGATCTATCCTGAGCAGGAATTGCCAGAAGGATATGACCCACGCACTCGTCCATGGTATGAAGCGGCTGAAGCAAGTGGACAAGATGTTGCCATCACGAATCCGTACGTCGATGCCGCCTCTCAAAAAATGATGATCACGGTTTCGAAGAAGACTTCAGACGGTAGTGGTGTAGTCGCTGTTGACGTAGATGTGAACGATATCGCTGAAGTGGCATCCACCATTCAAATCGGGAAAGAAGGATACGTTGCCATCTTCGACCAGGCAGAACAAGTCGTCATTCATCCGTCGACGGCTGTCGGTGAAAAGATTGATGAATCTTGGACAGAATCGCTCTTTGCCAAGGAAGAAGGGACTCTGTCTGTATCGGAGAATGGGGAAGGCGTGGAGAAAGCATTCGTGACGAACCCAATCACCGGATGGAAGATTGCCGGTACGTTATATGACGGTGAGATTCAAGACGAGACGGTCGGCATTCTTTGGACAACTGGATTCGTCATCATCGGAATGTTCGGAATTGCAGCCATTCTTCTCTACTTCGTTCTCCGTTCAATCTTGCGTCCGTTGCGTTTATTGACAGAAGGAGCAGAACGAATCAAATCAGGAGATTTAACGGAGCCGATTACCGTCTTATCGAACGACGAAATCGGGCTTGTCTCAGAGAGTTTTAATGAAATGAGCGATTCACTTCGCTTGGTGTTACTCCGTCTCGATGATTCAATCAGTCAAGTTGCCGCCTCGTCTCAAGAATTGATGGCCAACTCGGCACACAATACTGCCTCATCAGAACAGATTGCCCGTGCAGTTGATCAAATGGCAGTCAGTGCCGATGGCTCGAAGCGACAACTTGACGACAATGCGACATCGCTCCAAGCAATCACGTCAGGAATCATGCGAATCTCAGAAAGTTCCATGGACGTGTCTGAACTTTCACGCGAAACCTCAAATGAAGCGGAAGACGGTTCGACGACCGTGAAGGAGAATGTGAAGCAGATGCAGGCAATCGATGCGTCTGTCGTGACATTCGAGGGCGTCATTCACTCATTGGCACATCGCTCTAACGAAATTGGAGAAATCGTCACGGTCATCAATGGAATCGCTGAACAGACGAACCTGTTAGCATTGAACGCTGCCATTGAAGCAGCACGTGCAGGTGAGAACGGCAAAGGGTTCGCGGTCGTTGCGAGCGAGGTGCGTAAACTCGCAGAACAGTCGCAACAGTCGACGAAACAAATTGCAGCGTTGATTGATCGAATCAAGCATGAGACGGAACAGTCTGTACAGTTGATGCAGGAAGTATCTACTCATACGAAAGCCGGGTTGGCGTCATCTGAGATGACGGCAGACCGTTTCGAGAAAATCAAGGAGCGGACAGTCGCGATGACACCACGGATTGAAGACGTGACCGCAACCGTCGAGGAGATTGCAGCAAACGTTCAGGAAGTGGCAGCGACGGCATCACAAATCGCCGACATCGCCGATGAGAATTCGAGCGTCTCGAAGCAAGTGGCGGCGACGACCGATGATCAATTGAGATCGATTGAAGAAGTATCACAGTCAGCAAAAGCACTCGCGACCATGGCCGAGGAGTTACAAGACCTCGTTTCGCGGTTCAAACTGTAAACGACAATGAGGCAGAGCGGAGCGCTCTGCCTCATGTTTTTTTAACAAAAGTAGGCGAGAATTCTCCCTCCTCTAAGCGTCTCGGAGCGAAGCCCGGCGTAGGTGGGGGATGAATCGCCCGGTCCAAAACTCTTTTTCCCTGTGACAGATGTTACGAACAAATGTTTGTTATTCTGTCAGATTCTTCCTCACCCCCGCGGGTATCGTATGAGGAAGACACATCACAATCTTCTGAGGGGAGGAGGGACGGACATGCTGAAAGGCTATACATACAGGCTCCACCCGACGCCGGCAAGGCCGAGTTCCTGATCAAGACGATCGGCTGCGCCCGGTTCATCTACAACAAGCTGCTCGAGGACCGCATCGCCATCCGCGAGGATGCGAAAGCGGGGAACGGAACGAGACGGAAACCGGCGACACCCGCCTCCTACAAGCCCCTATTCCCGTTCCTCGCCGAGGCGGACAGCCTCGCGCTCGCGAACGCGAAGCTGAACCTCGACAACGCGTTCGCGAAGTTCTTCGCCGGGACGGGCGGCTTCCCGAACTTCAAATCGAGACGACGGTCGCGCGCCTCCTACACGACGAACAACCAGCACGGCACGATCCGCATCGAGGCGGGCAAAGTCCGTCTGCCGAAGGTCGGGTTCGTGCGGTTCACACAACATCGCCCGTTCGAGGGCGTCATCCGGTCGGCGACGGTCTCGATGACCAAGACGGGCAAGTTCTTCATCTCCCTCCTCGTCAAACAGGACGATGCACCATGGATCCCAGCCGAGAACAAGGTCGGGATCGATCTCGGCCTGGAACATTTCGCCGTCATGACGAACGACGCGATGGTCTCGGAGAAGGTCGATAACCCCCGACTCCTCAGGAAGTCCGAAGCGAAGGTCAACAAGGCGCAACGGGCGCTGTCGCGAAAGAAAATCGGGAGCAAGAACCGTGAAAAGGTCAAATTACTTTTGGCTAAGAAACACGAAAAGATTGCCAACCAACGCAAGGACTTCCTTCACAAACTGTCGAGACGGATCGTTGACGAGAACCAAGTCATCGTCGTGGAGACATTGAAGTCGAAGGACATGATGCAAAACCATAAGCTCGCCAAGTCCATCGGGGACGTCAGTTGGTACGAGTTCGTCCGTCAACTCGAATACAAATCAAACTTCTACGGATGGACGCTCATCAAGGCGGATCAATGGTTCGCATCGACGCAGATCTGTTCTTCTTGTGGCGAGAAAGGTCAGAGGAAGACGATGAATGTCCGTGAATGGACATGTGCCTGTGGCGCGCATCATGACCGTGACATCAACGCGAGCATCAACCTATTGAGGCTGGCCGACTGATAACCATTCAGGGCAGGGACTGCCCGACGAGCTTGGTCAACAACTGTGGCTGGTAAAAGTACGGTCTTCCCAAGAAGCTCCCCCTTCAATTTGCGAAGCAAATAAGTGGTGAGTAGTTCACAGGATTGGACTTAGAAGGCGGGACACGCCTTCACGGGCGCGTACCGTCCATTTACGGGATTCATAATCTTCCACTGTATAAGTGCGACTGACCGCCGTATCGGTCTCAAATAAAGAAACGAGTTCGAGGGCGACCCGCTCATCATAGATGAGTGCGTTCACTTCAAAATTGAGACGGAAGCTTCGGGCGTCCAAATTTGTCGTCCCGACAGTCGCAATCTCATCATCGACGACGAGCGTCTTCGCGTGGAGAAACCCTTCATCATACAGATAGACGTTTGCCCCGTAGTCGAGGAGTTCCCCAAGGAACGAGAGGGACGCCCACATGACGAATGGATGGTCCGGTTTTCCAGGGATCATGATATCCATCTGAACGCCAGAATGGAGTGCCATTTTGCAAGCGTCCATAAAGCTTGTGTCTGGAATGAAGTATGGCGTTTGAATGACGACCCGTCGTTTGGCGGACATGATCATCTTGATCATCATATTCTTCAAATGTTCCGTATCCGAGTTTGGTCCACTCGTGACGATTTGCATCGGAGAATTTTCTTTAATGTCATGTCGCGCAAAGCAGAAGGCATTTTCAGGATCATGTTTACGGTGACCAGAATAATTCCAGTCCAATATGAATCGGTGTTGTAAATTGTAAACGACATCTCCTTCGACACGCAGGTGCGTGTCACGCCAATAGCCAAATTTTTCGACTAAACCTAAATACTCGGTACCGACATTGAATCCACCGACATAGCCGATTTTCCCATCGATGATGACGACCTTTCGGTGATTTCGGTTGTTCAACTTGAAGTTGATGATCCCGAGTGTCGGTGGGAAGAAGACACGCACCTCGCCATCGTTCGCAATCAACTCTTTAAAGTCCGAGTTCCGAAGACTACGTGAGCCGACCGCATCGTAGAGGAGTCGAACTTTGACACCGGCTTTCGCACGCTCGATCAACTCTTTCAACAGTGCCTGACCGAGAGCATCACGCTGGATGATGTAATATTGAATATTGATCTCCGTCTCGGCCGAGCGAATGTCATCCATCAGCGCTTTGAACTTTTGTTCGCCGTCGTGCAAGATGAGGGAACGGTTATGTACACTGATCAACGATTTAGAAGATCGTAAGTTCATTTGAAGCAGTTGGTCATACTTTTCAAACAGCGGCTGCGCGAGCTGGGTTTGGCGCGTATGAATTTGTTCAAGTTGCGCTTCGACTTGAAGCGAATGGAAGGAACGTTCTTCTACACTTAAATTATAGAAGTTATCCTTCTTAAGTTGTCGCCCTAGGAAGAGATAGACGATAAAGCCGAGCACTGGTAAGAAAAACAGGACAAGCAGCCAGGCCCAGGTCGCGCCAACGTCACGTCTTTCGGCGAAGATGACGGCGAGTGCGAACAACATGTTTAACCCGAGGACGATATAGAGTCCCCAACTGAAAATCATAGACCAATCCAACGACATACACCCCTTTATAATCGATTCATAGCTTAATCATACATCAAATGAGGGAATAGGATGCTATCAAATGAAATAGGGGGAGAAGATGATGAACATGGAAGTCGTATGGAAGAAAGGGATGGCGTTTGAAACACATACGCCATCAGGGCACACGGTGATCCTTGATGCGGCGGATGATGTCGGTGGGCTCGATACAGGACCTCGTCCGACAGAAATGTTGCTTCACGCGACCGCATCTTGCACAGGAATCGATATCGTATCGATTCTGCATAAAATGCGACAGCCAATCGAAGCATTCGAAATGAAAATCGATGGGGTGCGGGCGACCGATCACCCGAAACGCTTTACAGCCATTCACATCTTGTATATCCTGAAAGGCGAGTTATCGGAAGAACGAGTTCGGCGGGCCATCGAATTGTCAGTTGAACGTTATTGTTCTGTATCGCATAGCTTGAATGCGACGTTGACGTATAGCTATCAATTGAACGATGGAGACGTCACTCCGTTTGATTTTCATGAGTGAGCAGGATGGTTGAAAGGCATGCGGTTCTCCGTTATATTTGTATTTCAAATACTGTATAACTAAAGGAGGACGTTATGATTCGACTCGCGACGAAGCGCGATGCCCAACACATCGCGAACCTAATCGAACAACGAGCCGTAGCGCTAAATGAACAAGGAAGCGACCAATGGACCGAATATTTGGAACAGGACCTCGTAAAGCGTGTGCGCACTGACATTGTAGAAGGCAGTGTATATGTCTTTGAAGATGACCAACAAATTTTAGCTTCAATCGCATTGTTACCTCCAGATGAGTGGGATGATAACTTATGGGACGACAGTGAGCGAGGGCAATATATCCATCGAATCGTCGTCAGCGAAAAGCTAAAAGGGCAAGGCGTCGGACAGCAGCTCATGGAGCATGTCTTAGAGGAAGCCGATGAAGATGAACCAATTCGTCTTGATTGTGTCGCTGACAATGAATTTCTAAATGATTATTATCCACGTTTCGGTTTCGTCTTTGTCGATTCACGAAACGGGTACAATACGTTCGAATACAGATTGGATGAGAGCATGAGTGCATAAGGGTCATTAGACCCTTTTTTTGATATAATAACAAAAGCGAAAAGGAGGGTTTTATATGATTAAAACCATGTTGGTAGGATTCGGATTCTCGGCGAACACGTTCCATTTGCCGTTCTTAAAGGCCATTGACTCATTTGAAGTGAGTGGCGTCGTGTCTTCGCGCCCGGAAGAAGTGCAGGCTGAATTACCTGGTGCCACGGTATATGCGACATTAGAGGAAGCGCTTCAATCGGATGCTTCTCTATATGTCATCACGACACCATCGCATTTACATAAAGAGATGATTGTCGCATGTCTTGAGGCAGGAAAAGATGTGCTCGTTGAAAAACCAGCATTCCTGACAACGAAAGAAGGATATGAGTTGATTGAACTTGAAGCGAAATCGAAAGGCGTCGTCAACGTTTATCAAAACCGTCGTTATGACGGAGACTTCTTGACGGTTAAGTCGTTACTTGACTCGAACGAGTTAGGGGACTGGAAGGTGGTTGAATCTCGATTTGATCGTTTCCGTCCGAATGTACGTGATCGGTGGCGTGAAAATGCAGGACCAGGTTCAGGTATTTTATTCGACTTAGGAAGTCATCTGATTGATCAGACTCTCGCCTTGTTTGGAAAGCCAGATCGTATTCAAGCAGATGTGATGATTCAACGAGATGGCGGACAATCCGATGATGGGTTCCATCTGACATTCTATTATGGTGAAAAGCGAATATACCTTCGTTCGAACCCGTTCATCGCTGGAGAAACACCTCGGTTTGAAGTGCACGGCACGCAAGGAAGTTTCTTGAAATATGGACTTGATCCTCAAGAAGAGGCTCTGAAGCAAGGGAAGTTAGAAAGTGATCTTATAGAGACTGGTGTATTATCCAAAGAAGAGGTTTCGTCCATTCAAATCGAGAAAGGTAGCTATTTGGCGTATTATCAACAGTTAGCTTATAGTTATGAGGTACGGAAACCCGTCGTTTCATTAAAAGATGCAACATTGACAACCTACTTGATTGAACTTGCTCGTCAATCTAGTGATGCGGGTAGAGTCATTTCAGTAAATTGACATGGATTTGTATGGAATCGCTAATTTCGACAATCAAATTCACAATTGAAAAGAACGTGCGATGATTTCTTTGTGAACCGATTGATGCTTTTGAATTGTAAGGATAATCCCACGTGTGAAAATGAAAAATCGATGCCGCCGAACATTTTGTTCGAACGTGCATCGATTTTTTGATTAGGCTGCATCTTCTTCTGTCGATTCGACTTTTTCCGTATGACGGACAATCGGGAAATTTTTGAACAAACGACTTCCGATCAAGCCAAAACCGATTCCGAGGATGAACAGTACAACGGCTGTGAAGGTGACTGTTTGCCAATCGTTGAAACCATACATGACAAGAAGTCCCGGAATCCCGGCTGCCGAACCCGGTGCATCGTTGATCATACCGGTCATGGCGACAATCAACCCGGCGATGGCTCCACCGACAAAGTTGACACTGTAAATTGGAATTGGGTTAGCGGAAATGAGGTCAGCTTGCGTCAACGGTTCGATGGCGACAGAAAGCTGATCTTTCTTTGTTCCGATTTTCAATTGACGGAATAACAAGTAATTCATTGAGATGGACGCAGTCAACGCAAGCGCGGCAATTGCCATCGGTACACCTGTCAAACCAAGCATCGCCGTCAAGGCCATCGAACTGAGAGGCGACGTTGATACGACCGTGACAATCCCTCCTAAGACGAGACCCATGACGACCGGATTTTGTGTTGCTGCCAGTTCGATGACAGCTCCAATCTGTTCAAGTGTGTTTGTCACGAGTGGGTCTACCCCTGTCGCGACGAGACGGGCGAGCGGTGCCATCACGATGACGTAAAAAATCATATCGACGCCGGTCGGCAGATAGCGATTGATTCGAGTGCCAGCCAAAGCCAAAAGATATCCTGCAAAAAAGCCAGGAAGGATTCCGAATCCCGATACAGACAACCCGATCATCAAACTATAGACGGGGTTGATTCCAAGTGCGATGGCGACAAGAGCCGCAGCGGCAGGACCTGACAAAGCGCCAGCCGCTTGACCTACTTCTTCATAAAGAGGAAGTGGCAGCAATCCGCCGATTGCATACGCGTTGAACGCTTCGACGAGGAAACTCGCGATTGCAGCACCGGCCAATGCTCCCATCGCCTTCATTCCAAAAGGCGCCTTATAACTAAATAATGTGAACAAGGCGAGGATGAGCAGTAAAAGTGCGATTCCTTGAATAATGACCATAAACTCTTCCTTCTTTCTATCTCTATTTATTCATAATTTATTCTATATTCATGCATAGAAAGACTTCTGTAAAGCCATATTCAAAAGAAAAATTAAAATTGAACAATGATACCGGTTACAATTAGAAATTCCAAATCAAGAAAGCGTTTTCTTTGAAAAATGACATCAATTCTACAAGTTTGCACGTGTCGAGCCGCATGAGATTGGGAACAGATAGGGGAAAGACTTTTCAAAAAGTATTGGTCGAGGAGGATGAATCATGCAGAACGAAGACAGACCGTGGCATGCGCTCGAAGTAGATGAGGTGCGAACCCATGTGGAGACTGATCTTGAATCAGGTCTTACAACAGAAAGTGTCACAAGTCGTCAAGACGAATTCGGCAAAAACGTATTGCCGGAGAAAGAGAAAACCCCTGAAATTATAAAATTTCTAAGACAATTCAATGATGTTCTCGTGTACGTCTTATTAGCGGCTGCCGTCGTCACAGGATTCTTAGGGGAGTACATCGATACGATCGTCATCGTTTTAGTCGTCACGATTATCGGCGTCGTCGGATACCTTCAAGAAAATAAGGCAGAAGAAGCGCTCGAAGGAATCAAAAAATTATTAGAAACAAAGGCGACCATCGTTCGAAACGGCAAGCAATCTGAGATTGATTCAAGTGACCTGGTCGTGGGGGATGTCCTTGTACTTGCTGCCGGAGATAAAGTGCCGGCCGATGCCCGTGTCGTTCAAGCTGAAAAATTTAAGGTTGAGGAATCGGCGTTAACCGGAGAAGCGACGACTGTCGAGAAAAAATCGGACGTCGTGAAAGAAGACGCGGTGTTGGCTGACCGAAAAAACATGGTGTACTCGGGCACGAGTGTCGCGACGGGAAGTGCCAAAGCCATCGTGACGGCCATCGGTGAAGGTACGGAACTCGGTCAAATCAACGCTTCAATCTCAGAAGTCCAGACCGTCAAAACCCCTCTGATTCGTCAAACAACAAAGTTTGGTCAAACGGTGTCCATCGCCATCTTAATCATCTCCGTCGTGATTTATGCGTTCGGTTACTTTTTACGAGATTATGAGCCGGTCGAATTGATGCTGACGACAATCGGTCTTGCCGTTGCGGCGATTCCTGAAGGGTTGCCTGCCGTCATCTCTATCATTTTGGCACTCGGTGTCCGGAATATGGCTGAACAAAAAGCGATTGTTCGAAGTTTACCATCTGTCGAAACGCTTGGTGCTGTATCTGTCATTTGTACGGATAAGACGGGTACGTTGACGAAGAATGAGATGACGGTCAAACAAATCGTGACAGCGAACCATGATATCGAAGTCTCGGGTAGCGGATATGCTCCGAATGGAGATCTCGAATTGAATGGTCAACCGTTTGACTTGGATGATGATGAATCCATGATTGACCTGTTAACCGTCGGGAAGACGTGTAACGATTCTCAGTTGAATGAAGAAGACGGCGACTGGGTCATCAACGGCGATCCGACAGAGGCTTGTCTGTTGACGGTCGCTGAGAAAGCTGAACGCCCAATTGAACGTTTAAAAGTTATCTCGAAGATTCCGTTCGATTCTGAATATAAATACATGGCGACGCTCGTCGATTACAAAGGGGAGCGAATGATTTTTGTCAAAGGGGCGCCGGACCGACTCTTTGATATGGCGTCGTCTGAAAACTTTAAACAAGACTATTGGGATGAAAAACGAAAAGAGATTGCCGACCGCGGTCAACGCGTTCTCGGTGCTGGTCTAAAACGTGTCGACAGTTCAAAAGCGTCAATCGACCATGAGGATGTTGAAGATGGTCTGACTTTCCTCGGCTTATTTGGAATCGTCGACCCACCTCGACAAGAGGCCATCGATGCGGTTGCCGCGTGTCGTGATGCTGGAATCCGAATTAAAATGATCACGGGTGATCATAAAGATACCGCTGTCGCGATTGCAAAAGAACTGGGCATGGAAGTGGAAGGCGCCCTCGAAGGTCGTGAATTGACAGATATGACAGATGAAGAAATCAAAGAGGCTTCCGTTCATAACGATGTATTCGCACGGACCAGCCCTAACGACAAGCTTCGTCTCGTCAAAGGATTGCAAGAGAACGGTCTGATTACATCGATGACAGGAGATGGTGTGAACGACGCACCTGCCTTAAAACGTGCTGACATTGGTGTGGCAATGGGGATTAAAGGGACGGAAGTAGCGAAAGAAGCATCTCAGATGGTTCTTGTCGATGACAACTTCAAAACGATCTATAACGCCGTACGAGAAGGACGACGGGTGTACGATAACCTGAAGAAAACCATTCTCTTCTTGCTTCCGACAAACGGAGGTCAAGCGTTGCTTGTGGCAATGAGTATCTTGCTCGGAGCGGCTGCACCGCTCAGTCCTGTGCAGATTTTATGGGTCAACATGGTTGTCGCGATTACTCTCTCTTTAGCAATCGCTTTCGAACCACTCGAAGAGAGTACGATGAAACGACCGCCACGTCCGGCCAATGTGCCGCTACTCAGCCGATACTATATTTTCCGCGTCACCTTCGTTTCAATTATTATCGGGGGCGGTAGTTTATGGATCAACTATATGCTGGGGGATTTCGACTACTCGACCGAGAAATTACAAACCATCACCTTGAATGCCATCGTCATGGCCCAGCTCTTCCACTTGTATAACTGTCGTACGGAGTTGGCACCAGCATTCAACCGTCATTTCTTTGACAATAAGATTGCGTTTCTCGTATCAGCTTTACTCATTGCCCTACAATTGTTCATCACGTACGTACCGTTTATGCATACGTTATTCGGTACCGCTCCATTAACGTGGGAAGATTGGATTTATCCTGTGGCATTTGGTGCCGTCGTCTTTATCATCGTTGAAATTGAAAAGGCGATCTCCAGACGTGTCATCGGCAACCGGAATATACACTGATACGTTTCATTCATGTGAAAAAAGGATAAACAAGTGGAGTAAACATGAAGGAGGGATACGATGAAGCGTGACGAATCACAACCAGGGGTTCACCCGGATCCGCTACCGGATGACGAGTCGGATCCGGCGAAAAAACCGGCTCCGACACAGCATCCTGACCCTGATCCAGAGGAAGAATCTAACGAATAAATCGTGTAACAGTCAAAAGATCCTGCTAGCACAATGAGCTAGCAGGATCTTTTTGAGTTGGTTTATGATGTTGACTTTACAGAGCGGCTGTTTTGTAGCCGATTGAATGTCTTCTCGTTCATATGCTCCGTGATGACAAAATCACCGACTGGGCATTCCCATTTCCCTTTTTCGACAACACATTCACGCAATGTCACTTGGTCATCGTATAAATCTAGTTCCAATGTGTCTTTCAAAAACTGATCGACTTTTTGGTTTGGAATTTTTACATATTCATTGAATTCGAGTTCTTCATTCTTGACAGTCACGTAAGAAGTGACTTGGAAATAACGCATATGATGGTCTCCTTCATTAAAAACTAATTTCTAGTATAGCCGTTTTTGATGAAAAATGGGTGCTCAATGTTTCATTTCAGCCCGTTCACGCTTTGGAGGTGCTTCGTTGAACGGTTTTTGATGACGAATCATGAGCCAAAAAATGAGACCGAACAACGGGATGTAAGGGAGCGGCCATAAACTCATTTTATAGCGTTTCGCGTCCCGATTCATTAACGTGATTTGAATGAATGCCAACAAGAAGAAATCAACGGTCATCGTTCGAACAAATTGATTGTTCTCCACATATGACCAGTATTCAGCAACATTTCCGGTATTGGCTGCAGCGATGAACAACCCGATTGTCACCAGTAAAAGCACAACGCCGAGGATACGGGTCGGCAGTGGTTTGACCGGGGTCGGATAAGGTGACTGTCTCGCAAAAGCCAAATAAGGAGCGAGTAGAAATCCCCCAACGAAAAAACTGGTGACAGCGGCGATGAGTGGATTCGGTTTGAGCTGATTCACTTCTGACCAAAGAAGTGGAAACATCGCCAGGGGAAACACCCCTAAGATACTAAAGAGCGATAGAGAATAGCCTTCGTACGCCTCGGTATTATAAGTCACAAAATCGAGAAGAAAGCGTCCGTCGAACGGGACATTTGGACCGATGACGGCGAATGCAATTGCCAGTCCCCAAGGAATCAATAAGAATTTTCTTGTCATACGAACACCTCGTCAATGGTTGATAGTTGTAGTATACCCTCTTTTGGAGACACGAAAAAATGAGAAGATGCCTGACGCATGTTCTCATTTATTTTCACGTGCATACGTTTTAATCATCGTGACGAGTTGCTGAGTTTCGTCAGCCTTCACATCAAGCATGATCCCATAATCATACAGCGAGCCCGTTTGGCCACGGTGTCTGACATGTCCAATGAGTTCGATCGGTTGAAGCGTCGGAACGAGGTCGAAAAGAAAATGGACCTGTAAATCATCAGAGAGCGGGAAGAGGTAGTCCGATCGCAATTTTAATCCATGAGAACTTACATTGAGAAGCAATCCTTCCCCATCATAGAGTTCTTTTTCTTCCCATACAAGTCGATAAGGGATGGTACGGGGATTCGGTAGGATATAGCGGAACGTCTCCTGTCGGCGATAACGCATCAATTCACCCCATTTCTTTACTTCTTTTATCGGCAAAATTGAATTTAAAATGAAGTGGAAGATTGTATAAAATTATAGTGTACTCGCTTTACAAAAGTGAAAGCGCTTTCTATAATAGGTGTACGATTTGAATAGGGAGGAGATCAGATGAATGTACATGATTTACTCCGACGTTACTCGATTCAAACACCAGTCATCTATGAAAAAAAACGTAACGGGGAGTGGGTTAAACTCGAGCGCTTACCTGCTTATACCATTCTTGAAGTCGAAACGAACGATCATACCATCGAGGCGGTCGCGATTGATGCATTCAAAGCGATTACCGTCTGTCGAGAGTCGGCGTCGATTGAAGAAGCCCGTCCGTATGCTGTGCGTATCCAGATCGAACGACCATGAGAAAAGCCGTAACTTCAACATGAAGTTACGGCTTTTCCTTATGCGGCGTCCTGTTCGGTTTCGTCTTGTGGATTTGTCCGTTTTGCGTAATACATAAACGGTGTCGCCATCCACGCGATTACAAACTTGGCCACGTATGTCGTGATAAAGATATTCCACCAAATGTCCCATTCCATTCCCCAGAATGCGATGATACAGAACGTGAACGTATCAATCAGTTGAGATAAGACGGTCGAACCTGTCGTACGAAGCCAAAGCTTCTTCTCGCCAGTTTTTGCGCGAATCTTCGAATAGACGAAGACATCGAACAATTGAGAGACCAAATAGGCAGCAAGGCTACCGAGTGTGATCAATGGCAGCATCGAGAAGAGTGCCTCGAAGCTTTCGTGCATGAACAGTGCCTCTTCAAACGGCTCATATAACAGTGCGTATTGCATGAGTACCGTTGAGACGATCAAGATGAAAAATCCGAGCCATACGCCTTTACGGGCAGCCGCTCGCCCATGTTTTTCGTTCAAAATATCGGTTGCCAAGTAGAGCGAACCGTAAACGATGTTACCGAGCGTGAAA
This sequence comes from Exiguobacterium sp. 8A, assembly GCF_902506275.1. Classification (GTDB taxonomy): domain Bacteria; phylum Bacillota; class Bacilli; order Exiguobacteriales; family Exiguobacteriaceae; genus Exiguobacterium; species Exiguobacterium profundum. The sequence continues at coordinate 569,688 of NZ_LR733630.1, forward strand.
ATGTATCCGCCAATTACAATCTGTTGCGTGACTTGGATGTTTGCAACGACCGAAGCCATCGCAATCCAAGCATATAAGCCGACTCGTCCGAATAACTTGTAACTGAGGACGAGTAGTCCGAGTGTAAGGATGGCAGAAGGAATCCATAACCATTCGTTTAGCATGAATCATGCTCCTTCCTCTAACTATTCAATGATTTCAACTTTTCAAGTTTATAGAGGAACGGAAATGATGTCAAGGAGAGGGGGGATGAAGAAATTCATATGATAGTGGACGAGCAAATAAAAAGCACCTTCTGAAGCATTCAGGAAGTGCAGTTTGTTGACTAACATGAATATTATCGCTCGCCTTTCCGACGCCCGCGCTTTCCGCAGGCAATCCCGGAGCCGCATCGCGACTTGTGTCGCTGCTGGGTCTCCGTTGGATTGCTCTCCTGCAGGAGTCGGTGCGTCGACGGGCGAGCAACGCAACGATCGTCAGCTGGCGGCCGTTTGTCTTTAACTTAGGTCCCGAAGGTCAAATGAAAAGTTCGGTAGGTGCTTTTAACCGCTTGATTGAAGGATATAGTTGATGCATTCGAAGAGAATCGAACTCGCCCTGCAGCATTATCATTTCTTATTTAGGATTTCGTGGGAGTAGATTCATGAAAGGTATGGTGTGATTGAACTATTGCCAAAATAGTCGTTGTAAGTTATCGGTGTATAAAACTTTGCATTCGACTGTGCATGGGTGGTAAGTGCTCACAATGCTGTGCACAGAATCAGTTGTAGGTAAGTGGAGTATCTGATAAGACTGACTTAATGTAAACTTTCTCAAAGGCTAAAGAGGATTCCATATCCGTTAGTAACGTAATAAGTTTATCTTGTTCAGATTGAGTAGCTGAGTACTGTGAAGTTAATTCTTCATAACCCTGCAATGAACCCAATAGGATTTCTACTTTTTCGAGTGCGATGCTGTATTCTTTCGTAACTCGTTCATCCCCTGTGTTTTCAATCGCATATTTTAAGTCGTCCTCATATTTCATTGCGATTTGAAATACATTTTCGATAGATTGAGGAACATAACTAGGTTCGTGTGTTCTTAAGAAGTCTTTCGCAGAGGAAATATCAAATAACATACGATCAATAGAACTAGTGATGTGGAATGCGCTGTTCATTTCATCTTGCGAGTATGCAACCCCGTCATCAAACTCGCTTCTGCTTTCGACTTGAAGAATTGTATCTTCTAATGGGATTTTATATAAGCGTTCCTTGCGTGTATTCTCTATATATTTAATTGGCTCATCCCAACTTTCCCACGACTCCGCAATCTGCATTGTTTCGAGTGAATAAGAGGTTGCTTGCAAGTTCTCTTCAAGTTCGAATAATTTTCGCGTGTGCAATTCGGTGGGTTCTTCCAGCGCCATCTCATTCACAATCTCAGACGCCTTCTGTAATTGGTTGCGAGAAGTGGTGATTAATTCTTCCATCACATCGAAACGAGTTTGGATTTCTTCCAGAGGGAGGTCGCTACAAGGGCCATCGCATTCGCTCATATTTTTCTTGATGAGGGTGAGGAGGGAGTCGGTCCGCGCAATAACTTCATTTACTTCGTTGTATCGGTCTGTGTATCTGGCAGGCACTTCTGGCAAAGACGCAAGGTCGTCCAATACTAAATTAGTATCAACCGTAAGCGTGTCTTTATTTGAAGTTTCCCTATTTTCCTCTCCGACTATTTTAATAGCACTAGCTACAGGTTCTTCTTCTCTCGGCGGAAAAGCCGAAACAATCGCGAACAGAATCAGTAGACCGGCCCCAGATACGCCCATCAATTGCCGAGTCGTTCGTTGCATTCTTAACATCTTCACAGTAGGTTGTATGTGCATACAAGAATCTTTCTTCATTTCACCTTTAGCAGCTGAGTTTAATAAGAACGAGATTGCGAGAACAAGAAAACTTATAAGAAACAAAAAGTCTAACACTTTCTCCACTCCCTTCAAAATGTCCCATCTATTATATCACCAATTCTATTTATACCGATATTTGTTAAATAAAGTTTAAAATGAACAAAAATAGAATCGACGCCACTAAAAAATATTTTACATAATAAAAACATAATTTTGATTGAGATATGAAAGTGGAAATAAACGAAAAAAGCACCCCTGTCATAAACAGGAAGTGCTCTAAACCGCTTCGTTAAGCGATATTTATGATGCCTCCGACGAGAATCGAACTCGTGCTGCAGCATTACCATTGCTGAGGTCTGCCACTAACCTACAGAGGCGTTACACCAACTATGTTACACAGATTATTCGTCGTTTTCAAGCTTTTTTAGAATAATAAGACCTCCAATCTTCGATAAAGGAAGACTGGAGGTCGAATGCTACATCATTATTTTGTACGGATCCAAACGGCACCTGCAGAGTTGTCTTTCGCTTCACCGACTACGTCAATGACGAGACCGTATTGCGGAAGTTTGCGTCCTGCATCTGGAATGAGCGAGTTGATGTAAGAGTTTGCATCATTGAACTGCTTCACGCCAGGCTGTGCTTTGTAATCATACACGCCACGACTCGGTGAATCGATATACCAAGCGAGCGTCTTATCGAGACTGAACGCCGCATCAGCAATTTGGTAACGTGTACTACCTGCGACTGTCTGTTGACCGTTCAAGTTACCGATGAGCGCTTCAGGATGTGAATCGACGACACCGAGGAACCCTTCACCAGGGTGGACACCGACCCGGTTGTCTGTGTACGAGTCATCACCGTACCACACGACGAGACCTGTGTTGTATTTCACGCCGCGGCCGTTGAGAAGTCCCATATCCGACCCGGCGTGGTTACGCCATTCAAGGTAGTAATAGTGTGGTTTTGAATCGTATCCGTCTGAAGAGACGAATCCATCGAGCGTCACGGCTTCAGCGCCTTCCGCATCATCTGCGAAGAGTGTTGCGGATTCTGATTTGATTGACAAGTTGTCGACTGCGAAGCCTTTCATGGCGACGCCGCCGTCTGTCACGTATTCAAAGACGATTTGAACATCTTGACCAGCGAATTGTGAGAGGTCGTATGATTTGTTGACCCATGCACCGTTTGTCGTCTCAGCAGGGTAGCCTGCTTCGTTCGCGCCGTTGACCTCGTCACCGAATACATCGAGAACGACTTCTTGACCACCGCTAAGGGCTTTGATGTACAAGTAATCATAGTCAGATTCGACTTCATAGAATGAATCGAATGCGAGGACTCCGTCCGCACCGAGTTTCACAGCTGGTGTTGCCATCTCAGTATGGATGTCGTCACCTTTTGTCGAGTAATAGTAGCGATCGCCATAAGCTGGTTCGATTCCTTTAATCTTCTTATCAGGAAGGTTGACTTTGACGATGCCTGGGTTGTTTGATTTCGTCACAGATTGGTCGAGTTGTGCGACGAATCCTTGAGAGTTGATGTCTTCAAGGTCGACTTCAGTGATATTTGCCCAGTTTCCACCCATGATTTTTTGGAAGTATTCTTTGTTTTGTGGTGAGAAGCTTGTTGGCTCCGTACCTGCGACTTTACCGGCCCAGCTACCGCCACTCATGATTGACCATGATTGAACCGGTTCGCCTTGACCTATGTACTGCGTATCGTACTCATCGGGAAGACCGAGGTCATGTCCGAATTCGTGTGCGAAAACGCCGACCGCACCATCTTCTGGTTGAATCGTGTAATCGTACGCAGCCATTTTTCCGCCCCAGTAAGGAACTGCAGCTTCTGTATTGGCTACTGGGTAAACACCATCAAGAACCCAGCGATGTGACCATACCGCATCGTCACCGAGCGCACCGCCACCCGCTTCTTGGCCAGTCCCAGCGTGGATGATCATCAAGTGGTCAACGAGACCGTCCGGCTCATTGAAGTCACCGTCTCCATCCAAATCGTATAGATCGTATTGGTCATGTTCTTTCAAATCGATTCCAGATGCGACCGCAGCATTCAACGCATCTTTGACGAGTTGACGTGGTCCCGGTCCGACGTTATCATGTCCACCATCGCCTTTGTCCGCACCATAGTCTTTCGCGGTTCCTGGAACGGTCAACCACTCCGAAACCTCACCATCGACTGTATAACTTCCGCCTGATTGTTCTTCATAGTATTGTTTGAACGTTTGAACCTTTTCACCGTTAAAGAGTTCAAATTGTTGATCACCGAACATATACTTTTCATAATGTTCTTTACTGAAATTATCGCTGTACATATAGCCCGGTTCTTGAATGATGTTGTTGTGTTTGAAGTCGCTGTACTCGACGAGGAGGACGAGGACTTTATCTTCACGTACCGAGCCGCTGTATGCAGATTGCTGGGCAGGAGATACTTTTACTTGACCGTTCGGTTTCCCTTTACGGTAATTTCCTTGCCCTTTTTTCGCTTTATCAAGAATTCGTTTTGATTCCTTTTCGAATTGAGTATGTATCTTCTCTTTTGCTTTTGAAGCCTTCTCGTCCACTTTGTCGTCATGCTTATGTGGATCTTTCGCTTCGCCTTGCTTTTTCGCGATATACGCATCGACTGCTTTCATGCGTTCAGATGAAGACAATCCTTTTTTGATGACGCCACGTTTCTCGAGAGCTTTCGCGAGGCGCTCTTCATCGATGATATTGTGGTCGAACGGAGCGAGCTCGCTCGTTGTCGGAACCGATGGTGCAACCGAGAGGGGAGCAGCACCAGCTGCCGGAACGATACTGACCGTCATGGCAGATGTCATGAGAGCCGCGAGTGTCGTTCGACGGATGGAACGTTTTTTCATTTGTGTGAACCTCCTGTTAAAAAATAATGGGAAAATGTGTGAGCTTGTTGTAAATGTACTCTCTGTGTCTGATTAATGTCAATATTCAGAAAATAATACACGAAAAAAGAGTCTAAAGACCTATTTAGTTCAATTTAACTAAATAGACTTAGACTCTAGGTCGATATATCCGTAATGGAATTTCGACGTTTTACGTTTTATGTGAGTGAAACCGTACCGTTTAAAGGAATCGCTCTCATAATGCGCTTTCAGGACAATTCGTTTCTTGGCTACTCGTTTGGCTTCGATAATCAACTCTTCTGTGAGAGGGGAAGTGTCGGCGATTGTGCGAAGTGGGTTCAGATGAACCGATTCTGAAATTGTCTTTTCAAACATCGGATCAAAGTAGATACAATCAAACGAATTTTCCGCACACGTTTTCAAATAGTCGAGAGAGTTGGAGTGAACGACCTCAATGCGTCGCATCGCCTCATTGACCTGCTCATCTTTTTCGACCCATACGGACATGCCTTCCCGGACGAGCTGTGCCGTAATGAATTGACTCTCAAGGCCAATTACTTTACCGGTTGAACCGACGACATGGCTCATGACGATACTGTCCGAGCCGAGTCCGAGTGTACAATCTAGAACATGATCACCTGGATTTGCTTGCATGGCATCAATGAGTGGATCTGATCCACCTCGGCTCAGTTGCTTTACCCGAAAGACAGAGCTCGATGGGTGAAAAAAGAACGGCTCTGTACTATGCAAAGGTGTGAACTCGACACGTCGTTTATCAAAGATAAGTACACCTTGTTGATGACGCTTCTTCAACTCATCAATGGAAAGTTTGCGTCGGTCGACAAATTTCATCTTGTATTCTGTGGCATGCGTATGCGCTCGAGACAAGACATCATCTGTAGGGCGCAAACAAGTAGTGACAATATACATAATCCGGGCTCCTTCATAAAAAATGAGACGCAGTTGCGTCTCATTTTTTCTTACTGAGTAAGTCTGATAATTCATCGATAAGTGCTTTATGAGAAGCGAGTTCTTTCTTCTTCTCATCGTTCACGTTCATCGGACGTTTTGAACGGCTTTGAAGCGCTTCAAGCGTTTCATCGATTGACGACTTCAACGTATCACGTTCTTCAGGTTTCAGAGATACTTCGTGCGGATTTTCGCCAGAAGCATCTAATTCGCGGAGACGTGCCATCAATTGCTTTGCCTCGCGATTCAAATCGATTAACAATCTGTCAATTTGTTCCAATCGTAATTTAATCCCATCACGTTCTGTAAACATCTGTTTCACCTCTTTTTGCGGTTTAACCCTAAGGTCTCTTCCTGTTTACTTTACCATAAAATTAGTTAAACGAAACTACCGGGAATATATTCCATTTATTTTGGCTGTAAGAAACATTGTTTCTCTATCCCCACACGAATGTCACCTGCTATACTAACTGAGCTAATAAGGAGGTGGGCGGATGGAAACGACAAATCATCCACCAAAAGCGCTCAAAGGAGCGATTGTGTCGATTACGGCATATTTGATTTTATCTATACTAAAAGTATTCTTCGGGTACTTATATGAATCTGAAGCGGTCCTAGCCGATGGATTCAACAATACGACGGATATCATTGCATCGGTCGCGGTCTATATTGGCATTCGGGTGGCTGCATTGCCACGGGATGCCGAGCATAAATATGGTCATGCGAAAATGGAGACGATCTCTGCTCTCATCGCTTCATTGATCATGATTGCGGTCGGTATTTTCGTCTTCTTAAACAGTCTATCGAACTTAATTGGGGGCGAGTATACCGAACCGAACCCGTTGGCAGCGGTCGTCGCCTTCGTCAGTGCGCTCGTCATGTTCGGGGTGTATCGGTTCAACTTGAACCTCGCGAGAAAAACAAAGTCATTGGCACTTAAAGCGGCGGCGAAAGACAACTTGGCCGATGCGATGATTTCAGTCGGAGCCACACTTGGTGTGCTATTCGCTTATTTTCAACTGCCTTGGATGGACACGGTCTTAGCAATTGTGATTGCCGGCATGATCATCCGGACAGCGATTCAAATCTTTTTAGATGCCACCCATCAGCTTTCTGACGGATTCCCTCCACATCTCGTCGAGTCCTATGAGGAAACGATTGAACAATTTGAGCGTGTGAAAGAAGTTCGGGAAATCAAAGGGCGTCATCTTGGGAATCACGTGATGCTCGATGTAACGATTGCAGTCGATGGCGATTTGACTGTGGACGCGGCCCATGAATTGTGTGACGATATCGAACGGAAACTAGATGAAGAGCATGCGGTCGATTCGGTGCATATTCATATCGAACCGGTTTGATGTTCGGTTATCTTTTGCGCTTCATGAAGGGATTCGTTTATAATAAGCGCAGACAGATATTGAACTACTAGTTAAGGAGGGCACGGGATGAACATCGTGCGTCAACCTATTCGCCAGATTGATGAGATTGAATATGAACACTTTCAAAAATACGGAGAAAGTGCATATGGCGTTTCTGCTGAAGAGTTAAAAGGGATCCTCGAGGAAATGGGGGCGGAGCAACTTTATCACGCAGAAGAGCATAGTTATGGAGAAGACTTCTATTACGACTTGATGGTCGATGACAAACTGGTCGGTAAAGTCTTGTTACTCAAGCTTGCCCGCGTATACCAACTCGACCTGATGGTGTTCGATGCGTACAAAAACAAAGGATATGCGACAGAAGGTTTGCGTCTTGCCTTACTGGACTCAAAATTGATGGATGGACAAACAGTCCGGGCTGGCATCCCACCGACGAGCCCACATCAACAAGAGATGCATCATGTTCTCATTCAGAACGGGTTCGAAAAGCGGAACGGTCTGTATTATTTAAATTTTAAGAAACGATATGTGGTAAACCATTAAGCTGACGGCGTCTCGCACGTCAGCTTTTTTCATATGGAGGGGTAAGGATGAAGCAAGTCACCATTAAAGACATTGCCGAGCTCGCTGGTGTCGCCAAAAGTACGGTCTCACGCTATCTGAACGGTGGATCGGTCGGAAAGGCAACAAGGGAAAAACTCGACCGGGTCATTCGAGATACGAACTATGAGCCGAATCAGTTCGCGCAAAGTCTCAAGTCGAAACAGACGAAGATGATTGGGGTCATCGTTCCACGGCTCGATTCGTATGCCGCCTCACGGACGATGATGGGGATTGATGAACAGCTCACGGAACGAGGATATCAAATGCTCGTCGTCAATACAGCACAACAGACGGAACGAGAAATCGAACAGCTATACAATTTGGCCAAACAAAAAGTCGCCGGAATCATCTGGCTTGGGACGACGGTCACGGAACGTCATCTTGAGGCGATTGAGGCGATTCAAATCCCGGTCTTGTTGATTGGTCAGCAACATGACAATGTCCATAGTCTCGTCTATCCTGACTATGATGCGGCCTATGCGCTCGGTAAACAGTTCACGGAGTGGGGTCATCGAAACGTGGTCTATGTCGGGGTGTATGAATCGGATATCGCGGTCGGTCAAGCACGCCGTGACGGATTTTTGCGGGCGTTTCAAGAGTCGGAGGCAAATGTCAGAGTCATTCAAACGACGTTTAAGATTGAGGATGCCATTCCAATCGGTGAACAGTTGGCGGATAATGTCGGCTCTGTTTCCTTAATCGTTTGTGCGACCGACAACATTGCTTTGGGAATATTGAAAGGATTGGCGAATCAAGGAATCACTGTCCCGAGGGATATCTCTGTCAGTGGATTTGGAGGATATGATTTCACGGAAGTCCTGCATCCATCCATCACGACGGTACACCTTCCTTATCGCCGAACTGGTGCGAAAGCTGCCGACATGATGCTACAGCTGTTGCAAGGTGAACACGTCTCAATGAAAACGTTCACAATTTTTGAACTAAAAGTGCGCGAAAGCGTTGACAAGTTAAATTAAATCGTTTACATTTGTGTTGCGGAACCGGTTCCGCAACATTTTTTACTTAATTTTGGAACCGGTACCAATTGTATAAAGAACTCATATGATTTTTGGAGGTGGACGATATGAACACCGTACATTGTATCGGCGAATTGTTGATTGACTGGGTATGCGAGGATGCTTCAAGCAATCTCGTTAAAGGGACAACGTTCGTCAAAAAAGCAGGGGGCGCACCTGCGAATGTCGCGGCAGTCGTCAGTAAGCACGGGGGGCAATCTAGTTTCCTCGGACAGGTCGGAGATGACCCGTTTGGTCTCTTCTTGAAACAGACGTTGGTCGAGAACGGCGTCCGAACAGAAAACCTTGTGGAGTCTGGAGACACGACGTTCGCATTCGTATCAATTCAAGAGGATGGAGAGCGGGACTTCACATTCCGTCGCGGAAGTGACGGAGAGTACGCCTTCGATTCAATCGACTTATCAGTGATTGAGTCAAGAGACATCATTCATTTTGGTTCAGCGACAGCACTACTTGATGGAAAACTGAAAGATGCGTACTTCAAATTATTGCAATTTGCAAAGCGGGATGGCTTGTTTATCTCGTTCGACCCGAACTATCGGGATGCACTGATCACTGACCTCGAACAGTTTAAACAAGACGCGAGACATTTCATCGCAGAAGCAGACTTCGTCAAACTAAGTGAAGAAGAAGCCCACTTGTTAACGGGTGAGAAGCAACTTGAAGAAGCGGTTCAAGCGCTTCTCCGATTAGGAGCTAAACAGGTGGCAATCACACTCGGATCTCGTGGCACATTGATTGCGACAACGGTTCACCACGAAATCGTTCCATCGATTGCGATTGAGAGTGTGGATTCGACGGGTGCAGGTGATGCATTCGTTGGTGCCTATTTGTATCGTTTGGCGACACTCGGGTTTGACCCGGAGCGCTTACGTTCCGACATTGAATATGCGAATGTAACAGGTGCATTGACATGTACGGCTTATGGAGCCATTCCAGCCATTCCAACACGACAGCTTGTAAATGAAACGTTAGGAGGGAAATGAAAATGGATTACAAAAAAGAAGCAGCTTCGATATTAGAGGCAATCGGCGGTAAAGAGAACGTTGCGGCAGCGGCGCATTGTGCGACTCGTCTTCGTCTCGTATTGAACGATGAGTCAAAGGTCGATGAGAAAGCACTCGAACAACTTGACGTCGTCAAAGGAACGTTCTCGACAGGAGGACAATACCAAATCATCATCGGACAAGGTACGGTCAACAAGGTTTATGCCGAATTTTTACAATTGACAGGTCTTGGAGACATGTCAACGACAGACGTGAAGTCAGCCGGAGCGAAAAAGATGAACCCGCTCCAGCAATTTGTCAAAATGTTATCAGATATCTTCGTCCCAATCATTCCGGCCATCGTCGCCGGAGGTCTCTTGATGGGGATCAACAACCTATTGACAGCACCGGATTTGTTTTTTGAAGGACGTTCATTGATTGACCAGTATCCAGGCATGGCAGACATAGCAGCGATGATCAATACGTTCGCAAACGCCGCCTTCGTCTTCCTACCTGTACTCATAGGGTTCTCCGCAGCCAAGCGGTTCGGTGGTAACCCATATCTCGGTGCAGCACTCGGGATGATCATGGTTCACCCGGACTTGATCAATGCATACGCTCAGGCAAGCGTTGAGGAGATTCCGGTTTGGAACATCTTTGGGCTTGAGATTGAGAAGTTAGGATACCAAGGACAAGTCTTACCAGTCCTCGTCTCGACATATATTTTATCGAAACTTGAAATCAACATTCGGAAGTTTATGCCGGCATCACTTGATATTTTGCTCACGCCATTGCTCTCACTTCTCTTCACAGCATTCATCACGTTCGCCTTCGTGGGTCCAATCACACGCGAAGCAGGGAACTTGATCATTGATGGATTAGTATGGACGTACGATTCACTCGGGTTCGTCGGTGGCTTGATCATGGGTCTTCTCTACGCTCCAATCGTTATCACGGGGATGCACCATAGCTTCATCGCAATTGAGACACAGCTTCTCGCCGATATCGCTGAAACAGGGGGATCGTTCATCTTCCCAATCGCTGCGATGTCAAACGTCGCACAAGGGGCAGCTACCCTTGCCGTCTTCTTCTTGACTGCTGATAAGAAGATGAAAGGTGTCGCCTCAGCATCAGGAATCTCTGCATTACTTGGGATCACAGAGCCTGCCATGTTCGGGGTCAACTTAAAACTTCGTTATCCATTCATCGCAGCCATCGTCGGTTCAGCCGTTGCCTCTGCATTCATCGTTGGAAACGACGTATTGGCAGTAGCGCTCGGTGCTGCCGGATTACCGGGAATTATTTCAATCGCACCGGGTTCGATCATCTCGTATATCATTGGTATGGCCATCGCCTTTGCCGTGACATTCGGATTGACATTCATCCTTGCGAAACGACAAGCAAAAAAAGAAGCGGTCAAACAAGCCGCGTAACGAAAAAGGAAGTGACACTATGAATTGGACGAAGGCCGAACGTTATCGTTCACTCCGTGACGTGAGCGCCCTCGAGATGGAGGTGCTCCGTGCAAAGACGGCCGCATCCCCGTGGCGGTTTGGGTACCATATCCAGCCGCCGACGGGCCTCCTCAATGACCCGAACGGCTTCACCTATTACGATGGAGAGTACCATCTATTCTATCAATGGTTCCCGCTCGGGCCAGTTCACGGTCTCAAACATTGGTATCATGTCAGTTCGAAAGATCTTGTCCATTGGACCGACCGCGGGGTGGCGTTAGTCCCTGAAACGAAAGAAGATTCCCACGGTGCCTATTCTGGAAGTGGTTTCGTTGTAGACGACACCCTTCACGTGATGTATACAGGGAATCATCGTACGGACGATTGGACGCGTCACGCCTCGCAAATCATCGGTGTACTGCGTGAAGGGATAATCGAGCGCCGCAACGTGGCCATCCCGGATATCCCGGCAGGCTATACGGAACACTTCCGAGATCCAAAGGTATGGGAAGCAGATGGCACATATTATGCGATTGTCGGGGCGCAGCGCACAGATGAGACAGGTTGTGTCGTCTTATATCGTTCAACTGACTTAAGTGATTGGACATTTTTAGGTGAAGTGAAGACGGGGCTCGAGCAGTTCGGTTACATGTGGGAGTGTCCTGACGTCTTTGAAATTGAAGGAAAACACGTGCTCATTTTTTCTCCGCAAGGGATTGAGCCGGAAGGTCATCGCTACCACAACATCTACCAATCTGGATATGTCACAGGCACGCTTGATTTGGAGACACTCGTCTTCAAACATGAGTCGTTTGAAGAGCTCGACTTCGGGTTTGACTTTTATGCACCGCAATCGACGGAGCATGACGGGCGTCGTATTCTAGTCGGTTGGATGGGACTACCGGAAATCGAATATCCGACAGACCGGTACGGCTGGGCACATGCGTTAACACTGCCACGTGAACTATCAGTGGAAGATGGTGTATTGAAACAACGACCTGTCCCAGAAATGAAGCAACTACGACAAGACCAGTTTGTCAACGAATCAGGGACACAGCTTGACGTGGTCTCACCCGAACGTTTTGAATTAGAACTGTCGACGGCCGGAGAAGACTTCAAACTTGAACTGTTGAAGACGGAAGATGAGTCGCTCGTGATTCGGTACGAGAAAGATACACGCGAATTGACCATCGATCGGACAAACGCGGGTGAACCGTTTGCGACGGAGTTTGGGACGACCCGGACAAAAGTGATTGAGGTCACGTCCCTTCATTTGTATGTCGACTCGTCGAGTGTCGAGTGTTTCGTCAACGATGGTGATGCTGTGGCAACCCTTCGCGTCTTCCCGAGTGAGGGTGAGAAACGGGTCCGCTACGTCGGAGACGAGGCAAGTTTAGTCGGTTGGAAATATGAATGAATGTAAAAGCTGAGCGTTTGCTCGGCTTTTCTTTTATTTCTATATTTTGAAACCGTTTTGATTGGATCTACGTATTGAGATAGAGAAGAGAGAGGTGAAAGAATGGAAAAAATGATGAAGTGGGTTGATGCGATTCGAACGATTACCGCACCATTTGGGGATCCAGTGGGAGAAATTGAGAATGAAGAAGTTGAACGTGTGATGGTGGCAGAATCGGTAGGACTGGGTTCGTTTAATGAAAAAATAGCACTAGAATTCCACTCGTTGGATCAAGTGAGAGTGTTCGCGGAAATGCTACGAAGTTCAGAAGAAATCGAAGACATCGAAATCGAAGTAGCACCCGATTTTGACCTCATCGTACAATTTAAAGGTAGAGAGCAAGAGCGCTATCAGCTTTGGCTCGGACAACCGGACCATCCAAGTGTGATCACAGAATTTGAACGAACAGACGTTATCTGGAGAATCCCGGAACATACAACGAATCAATTGATTGATGCCCTCGGATTAGAGGCGTAAAAAAGCACCTCTTTTTGAGATGCTTTAGGAGTTAAAACGGATAAATTGTTCGATTTGTCGCTCTGATTTTCTTGCTTGCCGTCCGACCCAAATCAAGTGACCGGGACTGTTCAGAATCGTAAGCTGCGCATGTGGGATCAAGCGCTTCGCGTAATGGGCATGTCGAACAGGAACTGCTTTGTCGTTTTTCGAGTGAATGATATAGGTTGGGCACGACACACCGAGTAACACCTCACTCGAGACACGCTGTTTCAAATCGAACTGTGCGCCAAGTCCAAACGCCATCTGATTCGCGACGCGTTTCAGGAGGAAAATATCATAAGGAGACACCTCTTCTCGAATCGTCTCGAGTGCCAACACGCTTGTCGATTGAATCATACGGGCCGTCGCTTCGAATGGATGTTTATGAATGGCACGAGCAATAAACTGTTTCATGATGTATTGAAGTGCGATAAATGCGGGTTGGACGACATTTCGGCTGACCGTGTCCCGATACGGGAAATCAACGACACTCGTCACGGCGGCAGCGAGGGTCAAACTAAGGACACGCTGATTCTGTGAAGCGAGCTCGATCGCGGTCGGTCCTCCGGCAGAGATGCCATAGACATGATATCGATCAATATCTAGCATTTGCATCAAGTGAGACAGTCGGGATGCAAACAATTGAGGAGATGCTGAAAAAGAGTATGGTGTTTCTCCATATCCGGGTCTAGATGGGACAATGACCCGGAAACCGGATAAAACGAGTTGGTCCACATGGTATGGTTCTAAACTCGATGACTGGGTCCCATGGATCAGTACGATGACGGGACCGTGACCGCGGTCTATATATTCGATTTTTGAGCCGTCGACGTGTGCATAATATTTCAACTTAGATGGCGCCTCCTTAAACGTTTTGTAATGGAAAATACCTTTATTTCGTGGAAATAAAATGATAATGTCTGTTTATACATAATTTAGACAGAGAGACGAAAGGGGATAGAACCGTGAATAACCGAGAGCGGTTACTTGAAGTTCGACGTTTCTTCGAACGTTACACGGACGAAGCGAATCCAAAGACACTAGAAGATTTGCTCGAGTACTTGTCAACGATTGGAGATACTTCTAAGTTAGCAAAAAAATCGGTGAAAGACGATATCCAAGCACTGAATAATTCGGGGTTTGAAGTGCAGGATGAATTGGAGAAGAATGGTCTCGCCAAAAAATATTGGCATTCGGCCCGCTTATTTGAGATTCATGAACTTCGGATGATGGTCGATGCGATTGTCGCAGCGAAATTTATCTCGGAAGACGTGACCGAGGAAATCGTAGAGAAGCTTCAAATGCTGACGAGTATCCCTGAAGCGAAGACGCTACAATCGATCATCAAGACGCCGAAGAAAAAACACGGACACATTCCTTACCATATCGATCGTATTCAACGGGCCATTCATGAACGGAAAGCCATCTCGTTCCAATATACAGACGTCGTCGGATTCGATGTAACGAAGCGAACGTTTCCACTTCGTCGTGACGGAGAACGTTATGTCGTCAATCCGATCGACTTGCATTGGAATCACGAGCAGTACTACTTGATCGGAATCGACGAATCAATCGGAGAGGTGCGGAACTATCGGGTCGATCGCATCGTCAACTCGGAGATCGTGGAAGACGGCACCATTCGCCCGAAACATCATCTACCTGATGATTACTATCAAAAGTCATTCAATATGTATAACGGATCTGATGAACAAATCGTCTTGTCTGTCGACGAACGGGTACTCCCGGTCATCTTTGACAAATTAGGAGAAGATGTTTCCGTGTCCGAACATGGAGAACGCTTCCTCATCCGTTTCGACGCAGCCGTATCTGACGGATTCATTTACTGGTTGCTGTCTTTGGGTTCACAAGTAGAAGTGGTTGAACCACTCACGCTTCGTGAACATATGAAAGCAACGATTGAGAAGATGGCAATTACTTATGAACATACAAGCATTCATTCCTCCATCGAGTAAGCAGATGTGCTATACTGCTTGCGACACTAGATGAAGGGGGACAGGCGGATGTTGAATTGGATGCCATTGATCATTCCGATTGTCGCTGTCATTTTCGTAACGATCGTCGCAAGACGCGCCATGAAAATGGATAAAGAGAACTAATAGGAAGAGACATCGTCCAGGATTGGGAGATGTCTCTTTCGCTATGGAGGTAGAACGTGGATACGATTACACATACGTTATTCGGTTTGACGTTATATGGTGCAGCCGATAAGCGTGATTTACAACAACATGAAAAACGAGCCTTATTCGTCACGACACTCGTCGGGAGCCAAATCCCTGACAGTGATGTGATTTCACGGCTATGGGACACGGAAGGCATGTATCAGATGTGGCATCGCGGCATCACTCACTCGATCTTCCTCGTTCCGCTCTTTGCACTGCTCATCTACATACTGGTTCGTCTTCTCTTTCGAGTGACGGACATCCGCTATTTTTGGTGGGCCTTATTGTCTGTCTTCGTACACAATACATCCGATTTGTTCAATGCATGGGGGACAGGGTATTTCGAACCGATCTCGGACGTGAGGATCACATTCGGTGTGATCCCGATTGTCGATTTTGTCTATTGGGGAATCTTCTTGGTCGCCTGGCTCGTCGCACGTAAACAAGAAGTCCGGTATAAGACGTATCGGTATGCATGGGCTGCCCTCGTTCTTTATGTCGCGCTTCAAAGTGCACAAGGCGCCTATTTATATCAGTCTTATTCAAAAGAATATGACGAAGTGGCGCTCTCGGCTTCATTTATCCCGACACATTTCACGGTCATTACGAAGACTGACGAGGACGTATCGCTCTTTCAAGATTCGATATATCAAGAAGCGACCTTGCAATACGAATTGACGAGTGCCGAAAAGACGAGTCTTGAGCCATTGTTTGAAGTGAATCAAGAGGCACGCACATTGACAAAATGGTCACCGTTCGTCGTCATCGTGGCGAACGAAGAACGACTCGGCGTCTTTGACCCACGTTTTTATGACGGAGAGTCCTCATTTTTATATGAATATATCGAAAGGTAGGGCAACGGATGGGACGTATACGTTATCTCTTTATCTTTGCTTACGAACAGGCACTTAGTTGTATCTTCCCGGTCGCCATCTTTGGCGCGCTCGCCGTCACGAAATTTGTGGAGTTACCGCTCCCGCGATATGATGTCTTACTCATCTGGTGTCTGTTCGTCCAAGTGATCCTTGTGAAGACGGGACTTGAGACGATGGAAGAAGTGAGGGTCATCAGCTGGTTCCATGTCATCGGTCTCGGACTTGAACTGTTCAAGGTGCAGATGGGGTCATGGAGTTATCCGGATGAGGCGTTCACAAAAGTGTGGGGCGTCCCGCTCTATGCAGGGTTTATGTATGCGAGCGTTGGAAGTTATGTCGTCCAGGCATGGCGTCGTCTCGATTTACGATTTACGAAGATGCCCCACCCAATCATCGCCTTCGGACTTGGCATCGCCATATACTTCAACTTTTTTTGGCACCATGTTTGGTTAGACCTACGGTGGCTGTTGATCGCATTCATCTTTTTGGCGTTCGGTCGCTCGGTTGTCTCGTATAAACTCGACGATCGACGATTTAAGATGCCGGTCGTCCTGTCATTCTTCTTGATTGCCTGCTTTATCTGGCTCGCTGAAAATATTGTCACGTTCTACAACGGCTGGGCGTATCCGGACCAATTGAACGGTTGGGCCATCGTCGATTTGGGAAAACTGTCGTCCTGGTTCCTACTCGTCATCATCAGTATCCTCCTTGTCGCTTGGCAAAAGCGAAAATTGGAGTATGAATTACCTTAAACTCGACATGTGTCGAGTTTTTTTGTGAGGGGACACGAATCCTTTTTTGAAGAAAGTCGTATTGTAAAACGAGGTGATTCGGTTGTTGGAAATTGTACTTACTTGGTTGATTGGATTATTGTGTCTAGGATCTCTTGTCATCTATTGGAGAGAGTGGCGAAAGACTCGGAATCGAGTCAAACTAGGACAAGCTTGTCTCGCAATGTTTTGTTCGTTTCTTGTACTTGGAATGGCAGGCATGGAAACGTACGACCGCATGACGACGAATCACATCGTCGAGACGGGAGAATGTTATGTCGTCGATGACCGATCATCGAAGGGTTCATCGAACGTGACGCTATGGTTCGGAGAGCGGTCATACGGCTTCAAGGAAATTCCGGACGTTGCATATGGTCCAGGATATGTGTTTACGTGTCGCGCAATAATGACAAAGCAGATGCAATCAGGAATCGATTATGAGTTGCGATCACTTGACGGTGAGCTATTATATTCAACCCGTTCAGATGATTGATTGCGTGAAACTCAAAAACAAAACGTGTTCAAAGCTAATTTTATAGCTTCGAACACGCTTTACTATTATTGACTCCTGTATGTATGCCATAAAAGCAACATCATGACGATAAAACCCAGTCCTCCGACTAAATTGGTTATGAACAAGATGTGCTGAGACGATAAGAGACTGAGTATGGCCTGCCATATCAAAGACAGTGAAATTACGACAAAAATGAAAACACCAAATGGATTAGCGAGAATCGCAATAAGTTTATGATTCATTGTCATGCACCATATGACCGGAATTTCTTGAACGTCCTACCAATCATTTCGATTCCTTCATCTTGTTTCGTTTTCTCTCTAAAAAGATTGGAAGGATATTCATAAAGATTGCCGCAACCGTTAAGAACCACAGCGCACGCGACATACCGGGTACGACATCCAATATGGCAGCCCAGTCTTTTGCTTCGACCCACATGTTGAGCAAACTATATTCGGCGCATAACGTGAGAGCAACTAATGATAGGGCAATCGCCATCGGCAGCTTATAGTCCTTCTCCATCATAAATACGGTCAAATTAATAAGCGTTGCGCCGATCGCCGCCAATCCAAAAATAATCCACATCCTTTAACCCCCTAAATATTTCTATCTATACATTGTATCATACAAATTAACCCATATAAATTTCAGAAAATTGTTTCTATTTGCATAATAAATATGCTAGAATCAGTGGAAAGTGTCTTTGGATATTATTCCCTTTAGAAAATGAACAATCAAACGGACATCCTTTCACACTTTTGATTGAGAGATTGGCATTCAAAAGGAGATCGAACTATGACGTATATTGCTCGAAAATCAGTTCATCTGATAGTCGCATTTTTCATCTTGATTGCGATTAGTGCGCTACCGTCGCTCGTCGTTCAGACGGATTTTAGTCTGACGAATTATTGGAACGGCATTCAACAACAGATGGACCAATTACAGAAACTAGAGGACATTACATATTACAACATCACCGCGCAACGTTACTTGCCACTCTTGCCGGCACTTGGACCGCTCGTCAAAGAATCGGTCATCATTTTTACCACGGCACTGGCGGTATCGACCTCGCTAGGATTAATGTATGCGTACTTCTACTATCGGAGCGGGAGACGCGTTCGTACCGTTTTGCACCAAACGAGTCAGACGCTCGAGATGGTACCAGATTTGTTCTGGTTAATTTTTTCTCAATTTCTTGCGATTACAATCCATAAGTCGACAGGGTTCGATCGCATTGAAGTTGCCGGAGGATTCGCAGAATATATACGGTTTCTCCCAATCGTCACATTGACGCTGACGACATTATTCTTCTTTATCAAATGGTTGACGATTCATATTCATGAACAAGAAGCCATTCCGTATCTCGAACTCGCGCAAGCGAAAGGGATTCGACCGAGTGGACTGTTTTGGAAACACTTATTACCGAATATCATCTATCGTTTTTACCTCTTTTTCCGTTCGAACATCATTACCATCTTATCGACACTTTTGATTGTCGAATACTTATTTAACGTTCAAGGGTTATTTCGATTCGCCGTCTACAACCCGCAGATGGAGATATTACTGGTTATCTTATTCGTCATCTATATCCCGATTTTTCTGTTGGATTTACTGATTGAATGGATTATTCCGAATGCATGGAAAGGAGGGATTTGATGC
Organism: Exiguobacterium sp. 8A; assembly: GCF_902506275.1. Classification (GTDB taxonomy): domain Bacteria; phylum Bacillota; class Bacilli; order Exiguobacteriales; family Exiguobacteriaceae; genus Exiguobacterium; species Exiguobacterium profundum. The sequence goes on from NZ_LR733630.1 coordinate 588,831, forward strand.
GCCGAGTATTAATACGTGACCCGATTTTCATCTTCTGTTTTGTTATCGTAGCGGGGCTATTGTTGATGAGTTTTGGAAATACCGTGTTTCGTGATGGGAATGTTGATCAAACCCTCATGCTCTACTCTGATGAAGGGAGACTCATTGGAATACCACCATTAGAACCGTCAAAATATCAATGGCTCGGGACGGACAATGCTGGATATGATTTATTCCAAATGCTCGTGGAAGGATTTAAGTGGACCGTTGGCATCTGTGCGCTCGTCGCATTCGGACGGATGGTCATCGGTCTAATGATTGGCATCCCTCTTGCTTTCAGGGGAGCTCGCTTAAATCAATTCTTTAAAACGTTATTGGACGGCTTTTTGATTCTGCCGATTTCATTGATCGCATTGATGATGTTAGTAGGAACACTGACCTTTTTTGATTCGACACAAGTGCCTCCATTATTTGATCGTGTAAAGATTGAACTAATCGTCTTAGTCGTTCTCGGATTGCCTGCCGTAACGTTATACCTGATCACGGAGATTCGACAATTGCTTCAACAAGAGTTCATGATCGTGGCTCAGACGCTTGGTGGCAGTGTCTGGCACCGTGTGAGATTGCATCTATTCCCACATCTCGTTCCAACCCTCGTGATCGTCTTCATGCAACAGTTTGTCCAAACGCTCATGTTGCTTATTCATCTCTCGCTGTTTGGGATTTTCTTCGGAGGAACGGTCATGTTACATGAAGGGATCATGCCGACCGTCTATGAATGGTCTTCGATGTTCGGGTATTATTTCAGACAGTTCACCGCGATGACGTGGATGACGAATCACTTGTTTCTCGTTCCGGCCATGTCACTTGCTGCGCTCATCTTTATCTTCAACTTGTTGACGAACCGTCTCGAGCGAGCATTTAAACTCAGACGTCAAGAACCGGTGGTGACCGAGGTAAGTCTAGCAGAATCGGAAGCGGCAGCTGCTTCTCTTTCGAATCCATTCACCCTCGTTGATTCAACCATGTCATTAAGGAAAGAACCGGATGATATCGTATGATATGATCCGGTTTTTCTATGTCGAATGGACTGAACTGTCTTGTTTGAGGGAACGTGTATAACAGATTAAGGTGACAATTGATGAATGGAGTGAATCAATATGAAAGCTGTGATTTGTACCGCGTATGGGCCACCTGAAGTACTTGTCATTCAAGAAGTGAATCAACCGAAGCCGAAAAGCAATGAGTTGCTGGTTCGAGTCCATGCATCGGCCGTCCACTCGGGAGATCGACGCCTCCGAGCACTAGACGTCCCTCCATTGGGGAGACTCCCCATGCGAATGGTTGTTGGGTTCAAGGCGCCACGTCAACCGATTCTCGGTGTCGTGTTGGCAGGCATCGTCGTGGAAACAGGCAACAGTGTGAAAAACTTTCAGGTCGGAGACAACGTCTATGCTCTAACTGGGATGCGGTTTGGCGGATATGCAGAATTCGCTTGTGTGAACGAATCGAAATGTGTGTTTCAGATGCCCACGCATGCCAGCTTTATCGAGGCGGCTGCTCTACCGTTCGGAGGTACGACGTCGTTACATTTTTTGCGGAAGGCACACATCGACCGGGCGAACAACGTTCTCATTTATGGTGGCGCAGGTGCTGTCGGTTCGACTGCCGTACAGATTGCGAAGCATTACGGTGTGCATGTCACAGCAGTTTGCCACGAGCGGAACGTTGAACTTGTGAAGCGACTTGGGGCTGATGTGGTCGTCGATTACACGAAAGAGGGGTACGACCTTGAATTAAATACGTATGATGTGGTCTTTGATGCCTCAGGGAAAATCGATAAACGATTAGCGAAAGCCCATGTGAGCGAGAACGGGGCCTTCAGTTCTGTCGCGGGGCAGGGACCAGCCAGTGAACACAAAGAGGATTTGATATTTTTGAACGAATTGTTTGAATCAGGAGCATTGCAACCCGTCATTGATACGGTATATCCACTCGATAAGATTGTCGAAGCGCACCGATATGTGGAACAAGGGAAAAAGGTGGGAAATGTGATGGTGAGCATCAATGCAGAATAAATAAAATGATAGTATAAAGAGAAGTATCAAATTCTTGCTTTATCGTGGGGTTTGGTCGACAACCTCACTTACATATGAATGGATTCATCAACTAGACAAATCATGAGAGCGAGCGAATAGTCATGAATATATTGATTGGGCAACCGAAGATAGAGCGAAATCTCGAGCAACTGAAGCGAGAGATTGAGTCGAACCCGACGGTGGACTTGATTCTCTATCCAGAGGGATATTGTACATATACAGAATTAGATGGGCTAAGTGACTTAGCGATCAAATTCAACACATCGATTGTTTTAGGGTATCGAGATGACACGAATAAAGATCGGGTCCTCATCATAAACAAGCAAGGTGACACGTTGTTAACGCGACGGAAAACACCAGAGAATGAGCTCTTGTTCATGCCATCAAGTGTCACGGATGGAGCGGAAGAATACGGTTATTTACTTTGCAGGGAGATTTTTATGGGGTATGAGGGCTTGAAAACGCATGAGCATCTGTCGATCATATTTAATCCAATCGGAGTCGGGATGTTTAGTGAGGAACAATTCATGGAGTGGACGGAAGAAGCGAGAAAGATTGCGATGGAACGAAAAGCGATGATCATCGGAACGAGTCATGCAGATGGGTCGTATCGAAATTGTGGAATCTCCATTCCGATCGCATATTGCTTCGATGAAAAGGGGGAAGAAGTGTTTCTATCGAAAAATGATACGAAAACGCGAGTGCTAGAGACTGTTTCAAGAGTTACAATATTCGTCTAATAAACTGTGACATCCTTAAATTAAAATGAAATGCGTGTAGAATGTATATTTATTTCACATACCACAATTTGAATTTGAACTAGAAAGCGAGTACTTATGAGATATCTTTTCAAACGAAAGCACAACAGTGATTACAACTGCTCAACATGTGGCACGAGAACCGAAAGTAAAGTCGGTTTTGGATCAATCATGCCAGCAATATTAGAAGGGCTGTCGAAACGGGAAATGAAGAAACGCGTCGTCTTGACAGATGATTATGCGTCCTCGATGAAGCTCATTTCTTTATCAACGGATGCCTCGAAATTCCAATCATTGGAGAAGACGATCCTTTCATCTGGAATGTCTGGGTATCACTCAGTCCGAATAACTTTTTCAAAGTCATCGATTTATGGGATGAACCAACGCGTATTGACCTCGATTCGACGTTCGGCTGGCTATCGACGGAACTTCCTATCTATCCAGATACCATCAATCTAAAGACAAATGTACATATGCGTGCAGTCGGAATACGTCCATTGATTGAACTCGAACCAACGAATCATCCTCTTGCAATGGAGCAACGTAATGGTATCACCAGGTTGCGGGTCGATGATATATTCCGACTCGTTGAACGTAATGGATAAAGGAGGAGATCAGGGTGAGTCAATTGAAGTCATCTTTGATTTTCGATTTGTACACAGGAAATCAAGTGCTCACTTCGATTCAGCAGAAGATGTTGGAGCGAATCGAGTTACTTGTTCACGACAAACGATTCAAAGAACTTGGACACTTCATGCGCGACACTCCGGACATCGAGCAGCTGTTAATTGACTATGTGCTACTTGATCCGACCGATTCATATCGCTGGGATCTGCTTATTGGTTATGAACGGTTGGATCGGATTGAAGATTATGATCGAGTGAACGCGTTTTGCCGAACAGCTTTTTCATACCATCCAGATAAACCCTTCTACTTTGCCTTGGCGTTATATGATATAGGATGGAATGATTTCGAGATGGACGAGGAAGTCATTGAGGTAGCGAATCGATTGATCGAAGCAGCAACACCTGAAATTTCTGCATTGATTTGTCTAAGCATGTCAAAAGTGCTACGACATAAAGAGCGCGAGTATCTTCAAATGGCAATCGAGCGATGTCCGTGGGCAGTGCAGCCAACCTTTTCTTTAGGTGAGCATTACAGCCGGTTTAATCAGAGATTGGCTAAAACCTATATGGAAAAAGGTGTGGCTCAATTGGTTCTGACTTTTGATGATTCAGGTGAAAAGTCAAAGCCAGTGATTGGTTTCAATCCACACACTTGGCAGAGGGATGTTTGTAACGAGCTGTTAGGGATGGATATGAGTTGGACAGAATATAAAAAGTACAAGCGAATGATCAAATGAAAGAATTAAGAATAGTGATAAGGAATGCGAGGGAAGAAATCATGAGAATCACAGAAACGACACTCTACACGAACCGACTTGACGAAATGAAACGTTTCTATACGGAACGACTTGGATTATCAGTCAGTGAAGAAGACCTGACCAGTTTTCGAATCAATCTAGGTGAAGATGCGTTGGTATTTCAAGAGGCTAAAACGGAGCAAGAGCGACAATACCATTTCGCTATCAATATTCCGGCTAATCGATTCAAAGAAGCGAAAGAATGGCTGATGTCACGTGTCCCGCTTTTAACTGAAGACGGGGAGGACGAAATCTATTTTGAAGGAATCGATGCATCATCGCTTTATTTTTACGATACGGACGAGAATGTCGTCGAGTTGATTTCTCGACATTCGATTAATCCAGAAAGTAACATCGAGTCCTTTTCGTTGAATGAATTTCTTGGAATTGGCGAGATGAGTTTGACTGTGGAAGATCCGCTACATGTCGCACAAGAACTTTCAAACATCGAGATCCACCGCCGAGACGGTAACCAAATCGATGAGCGTCATCTGAACTTTTTAGGCGCACCGAATAGCGAGACATACATTTTATTAGTTCCTCCAGGTCGTGTGTGGCTGTTTTCACCAAAACTGTCGATTCCGAGCCCAATTCAGATGGTACTTGATCAACGATACATCGTCGAAATGGATGAGAAACACGAAATTCATATTCACTCCATCAAAAAATGAGTTCACAATTGAACTCATTTTTTAGTCTTTAGATTCGACATACCGATGAATTTCTTCTAATCGTATGACTGCGTTCTCCAAGTTCACTTCAAACGATTGGTCTGAGCATTCAACAGTGAGCGAATCACCGTTCTGACGTGAATAATCTAGTAGTAGTGGTCTGATTCGTTCATGTACAATTTGTGCATTTTCGATTGAAGTTCGAGGGAAAATCATGGCGAATGTGTCTTGCGCAACCCGATACTTCTTGTCCGTTCGTCGAGTCGCTTCGTGAAGTTCGTCACTAAAATAGTATAAGAACCATTCATATTCGGATGAACCATACTGTTTTTCAAAATGATCGAGAATGGGCAGTGTGATGAATGACACCACGAACGTTTCACCGTGGCGAATCAACCGATCCCGTTCAGCCTCTATATCCATCAAAAAACGATCACGGTTATCAAAACCGGTCTCTGGGTCGACCGCAATTAACTGACTGACCCTCGCTTCCGCAACCTTTAGTGCAAACTGGGCATGAAACAGCTTGACTTGGAGCCAGTAAGACAACCCCGTCAAAATCGCTAATAGTAATAAAATATATAGTTGCGCAGTAGCGGCAGTCTCATACACAGGCATCGTGATTAAAAAGTAAGCAGCGAATCCTAACAGAATGAGTACACCAGACGCTCGGTGAATGAGCAAAGTTGAAAGATAAAGAATCGGAATACAGATCATCCACCAAACGGGTAGATGATTCAGGATCAGCACAGAGGAAAGTAGAATACTACATGTCAACGATACAACGATGAGTGCGATTAGTTGTATGGACATCGTTGTCCAGTGTCTCATAGGTATCCTCCTCTTAAAAGAAATAAATTGCAATGATAACACTATTATCCATTTTCCGAAATAGTGATTGTTCAAACCGATTCGAACACTTGATTCATTATAAGTGATTCACTCTATTTTAAAAGGCTTATTTTTGAAAAGACGTGAATGTTTGCGAACACTTCTTTAGAAAAAGAAGTACGAATGATTGGTGTATAATGGAAAAAGAGGTGATAGCATGAATCGAAAACATATATTGCTCGTCGGAGGGACGGGGATGTTGGCAGGACTCGCATCTTATTTGGCAATCGAACATAATGTCACGGTCATTGGACGAAATAAAGAAAAAATGGCAAGCGTCGTACAAAGAAATCCTGAAACGTGTCATCCGCTGATTGTTGATTATTGCGATGAGGAAGCACTTTCAAACGCACTACAGCGTGCAGTGCAAAAAAACGGTCCATTTGATCGAGTCATCGCGTGGGTGCACCGAGGCTCAGGGAAAGCGATGCAACTCATTTTGAATCATTCGGAAACTGCAGAGGTGATACATATTTTAGGTAGCCGGGCGAATCCGGAATATGAGAAGGCATGTCTATGTCTCAATGAACAACAGCTGTATCGGCAAGTCCAATTAGGTGAAATGCATAAGTTGGCATCTGTCCGTTGGTTGACACACGACGAGATTGTGAAAGGTGTTCACGATGCTATGCAGAACCAAGACGACTATCGATTGATTGGTACACGAAAGGATGACATAAATGTTCACTCGAGAAACGATTAGCGAATGGATGGAGAAGCACCATGTATCAAATTTAGATTTGGCAACTATCACTGAAAGAAGGGAGTTGTCCGCATTTCAATTGGGAGACGTCTCTTGTGAAGGCAGGATGTTCGCCGCCTGTTCGATTAGTAAATTTGTAACGGTGATTCTCATTTTGAAGCTCGTTGAAGATCAGAAGTTAAATTTAGACTCGGAAATCAATGATTATTTCTCTTCCTTCACGTTGAATGATGAAAATGGGATTCCTTCACAAATCACGATACGACAGCTCATCCAACATCAGGCTGGCATAATCGATTTGCCTGATCAGTTCGGGACGATGGATCAATGTACAGAGATCCCTTCGATGGAAGAGATAATATTGGGTAACACACCTTATTATGAGCGACCGGTGTTTATCCAGTCACAGGAAGTTGGGACGTTCCACTATTCAGATTCTGGTTACTGTTTACTCCAACATGCGATTGAGCAATGTATGTCTTCTACATTTGAAAAAATCATGACTGAATACATCTTTGCACCGCTGGATATGAACTCAAGTTCGTATGATTTAGAGAGGATAGAGAAGTATGGCGTTATCGGGATTGAACCAAACGGGTCAGTCGTCTCTCCAAAGTCATGCTATTATCCTTACCCTGCAGCGAGTGGTCTTTGGACAACGGCTTCCGATTTAGCGATACTCGTCAACGCAATTACGAAAGAAGGGTTCTTGAGTAACGCGTCAAGAAGGGTTTTATTCACACCATCTTCCACAAATGCCGAAGTAGGACATGGTCTATTTATAAATCCCAACAAGCCAGGTAAGGGATTCTCATTCGGTTGGGGGATCGGGTTTCAATGTTTGCTCGTGATGGAGAAAGACTCTCCAACAGGTTTCATTTGTTTGTCAAATCGGAATGAAGGGGTTCATCAACTCGAAGGATTGATCGGACAGCTACTAAGGGCATACACATAACGTATTATAAGGAGGGCTACACGTTGGCTAGACACTATTCAACGGGAGATGTCGCAAGAAAACTGAACGTGTCAGTGCGTACGCTTCGATACTATGACCAAATCAATTTGGTCACTCCATCGTATACAAACGATGTACAGAAACGATTTTATAGTGACGACGAAATGTTTCGCCTTCAAAAAATCATGCTTTTAAAATCGATGGCCGTGCCGCTTGATGAGATTCGGAGAATCTTAGATGAGCAATCACTTACAAGCATCTTGTCCGCACATCTGTCCTCGTTAGAAGGAAAGATAGAGGAATTGAAGCAGGCCAGAAACCATACTGTCACACTCCTTCAATCCATGAAGCTTGAAAATGAAAAAATCGATTGGACGAAACTACAAACTATTCAAGCTAAATCAAATGACCGGGGACAATGGACGGACTATTTTTCGGAAGAAGAGTCTGATTCATTGAAAGCAAGCTTACCTAAATTAGAAGACGGTGAGCATGATACGAAAAAGTGGATCAACTTGATTCGGAGAATTGAAATTTTATTGGAACGTGGGGTCGCCCCTTCCTCAAAAGAAGCTCAAATTCTTAAAGAAGATTTGACATGGTTAACAGACGAGACATTTGGACAAGATCAACAATTGATTGAATCATTTTGGATGATTCGAAAATCAACTGATGCATCGAATGAATTAGGACTGTATCCAATCGATGCATCGATTCTTGCCTATATTGATTCACTATATCAAGAGTGATTCCCTCACGCCAATGCAGTCAATAGAACGGCTAGCCCATTAAAGGTGCCATGGATGAGCATGCTGGAATATATAGAGTTGGTCCGTTCATATACCCAAGCAAATACTAGTCCCGATACAAAATTGACGAGTAACGTGTTTGTCGTCGGTAAATGAGCGAGAGTGAATATTCCAGCACTTATTAGCATCCCGATCCAAACCCCAAATCGTTCTTGAAAGAAGCGGTATAAGAACCCACGATAAAAGATTTCTTCATAGAATGGTGATATGATGGCCGCCGATCCAAACGCAATTAGTATGGAGATAATCGACAAGTCACTTTGCAAACTCTCTGTTTTTGTATTCGACGTACCGATGCTGAAATATGATTGGACTACGACGATGATGATACTGAGTACAATTAACACAATTGTCCATAGAAAGATCATCCCCGAGTCTTTCCATGAGATGCGGCGAAGTCCTAACGTTTCGAGCGATAAGGTCCGAGGACGTATTGCGACGAGATAGAGGACGGTCATAAATATTATGGCTAATAACAGGCCGATACTTGTTCCTGAATAGAGGGTGTTTCCCCATGACCGCTCTAAAAAGTTGTGTAAGTGTTGCTCGATGAGTAGGGGCGTCACTCCGAATAGAAGAACCATCGTAATTGCGAACTGGTTCCATGTCCAAATGGGAGATATTTTCTTTTGCATTTGATTCAACATCATATTTCCTCCTTATGTGGTTGTAGCCCCATCATATCGGGTGACGTAACGTCACCTGCAAGCAGAAAAATGAAAAAGGAGTATTAAGACTATGGAACAATGGATTGGATCAGCTGCTTTATGCATCAACGAAGAGAAGGAAGTCCTACTCGTAAAGAATCGTGACATACAACAATGGAGTTTGCCATCAGGTGGTCTAGAAGACGGAGAAACTCCGGAACAGTGTTGTCGGCGCGAAGTGTTAGAAGAGACGGGCTATCGCATTTCTGTTGATCAACGACTAAATATCAAACGAGCCATCATATCAAACTTTCAGGTCGAGACACATTATTTCTTGGCAACGTGTAAGGAGCGGTTGGTGACCGCAACTATCGACTCGGACATGGATAAAGTCAATTGGTGGTCGATTCATGAATTGGAGCGATTGGAACTTGCATTTCCAGAAGATCTTGAGCTGATTAAACGGTGGAGTGTATGATGAAAAATCAATGAAGCGATTCATCGATTAGAACAAGCCGGTCGCATATAAGCGACCGGCAAATATATTAAGATGCTTCTTCAGTTTGATTGTAAGTGAAATAGTTCCGTTTCGAACGGTCGCGCATGACGTACATCGTATAACAACCGATGAGGAAGAAGAGAATGGAGAATGCGAGATAGACCGGGCGAATCCCAACTATTTCGGCAAGGAGTCCAATCCCGAACGTGAGTAGGATGACGAGTACTGATTCTCCCACATTGATAACGCCAGAGAACCGACCCATGATTTCGACCGGGACATGGTGCTGATAGAATGATAAAAATCCGGTATTTGCAAAGGCAAGCGCGAATGTCAGGACAAAAAATCCAACTGAGGCCATCATGAATGACGATGAACTTGCGAAAAGAAGATAGCCGACTGGTGTCATGATGCCCCCGAATCCGATACAAAACGATAAGGATAAGCGGTGACTCCATCTTGAATTAATGAGAGAGCCTGCAATAATCCCGATTCCAGCGATACTGACGAGAAATCCGTAGCGGCTCTCAGATAAGTGAAGGACTTGGGTCGCGAATGACGCTTCCAACGAGTCGAGTCCAGACATGAATATGGTCATGACGCAGAACAAGCCATAAATGAGCATCACATATCTGGCATTCGAAGCGAATCGGATGACAACCTTCCAATCGTCAATGATCATCCGCATAGAGAATGGTTCAACAGGCGCATTCGTTCGAAGGTGAGATGGGAGGAGCATCAGCATACCGACCGATCCAATGAGTGCGAAGGCGTTCACAAAAATCGCAAATGTCGGGCTCCCGACTAGAAAGAGTAGACCCGCAATCGTCGGACCTAAAATGAAACCGGATGACTGTACAAAGTTTTTCATCGCATTGAACTTTTGACGGTTCGAGGCAGGTACGAGTTGCGTCATGTAGACCAGGCTTGATGATTCGAATAATGAACTCATCAGATTCAGGATGAAGACGACTCCATAGATGAACCATAAAGAATCGATCCAGCCCAAGCAGAATACGAGACATGCGCGCAGGACATCCAGCAACATCATCAGTCGTCTCGTATCGACCCGGTCAATCAGGCTACCTGACCAAAGGTTCGCCGTGATTGAAGCGAGTGGGACTAATACATAGAGAATCGAGACGGCGAATGGAGATCCCGTCATCTCGAGGACAATCAGGTTGAGCGCGATAAAGTATACCCAAGCACCGAGATTTGAGATTCCGACACTGACGAGCAGTAGCGTAGAGGTTTTTCGAAACGAGTTCAAGTCAATCACTCCTTCTATTTTTTAATCACTTTCGCAACGCAAAAAAATCCCACCCCCAAGAACGAAGTCTTGGGGACGAGATTCTCATCGTGGTGCCACCCCTGTTCGTCCGCACGTCACCGTACGAACCTTGTTTGGTACTGCCGAACGAGTCGGACTATACCTCAACTCTATAACGGGAGTGCCCGTCGCCATATCCCTCGGGGTGAGTTCCATGGCGCTGCTCGGAGTCTTGTTTCGATCCATCTTCTTTACCCTTTTTCACCGGCGGGGCTCTCTACGAAAGATTCATGGATTTACTCTTCTCTTCATCGCGTTTATCAGATCATTTTTGTAAGGATAGCACATTGTGCAAATATTGGAAACGTTTTTGGTAGATAGATGTATATCCCCTTCAAGATACTAAACTATGATTGTGATCTAGGACGCTTTCTTCATTTCTAAAGGTTGGCACTTATCCAGTTCTTTCAAGATTGAACGATATAAGAAGATTGCCAATATACCAAAGCAAATATAAGTGATGGCCATCCAACCAGGTGACACGACATCATAAGTCGAGACGCTGATTGCGCCAATGAGAAGCGCACCTCGGTAGCGGAGACCGTTCACGGCCAAGTATTGACGCGGAGGTGGTCTTCGACGAGTCGAGCTAGCATGGCTTGATGAATGGGGACATATAGCAGCTCTCCGAACGTGAAACAAGCCGTAGCGAGCACTAGCATTGAAAAATCATTTGAAACCGGTAAAATGGCGAATCCAAGACTGAACAGTGTGACACCCGTGTAAAGTAGCGCACGTTCAGAGATAGATTTGGTCCAACGCATCAACACAAGACCGAGCAGTAACACGAGAATCGTATTCTCCGCTCGAAGCAGTCCGAGAATCTTCGTCCCATCTAGTGAGAAATGAAAGAACGGGACAGCGTGTAACGTTTCAGCAAAGTGAATCGCGAGATAATGCGTAAGCTGCAACTCTAACGACAACGTCAAAATACCTGCGACAAGGTATTTCAAAAAGAGTTGGTTCCTCATGACCGTCTGGTATCCTGTCCATACATTAGTAGTCTTCTGTCCTTTACGCGGTAAAGGTTTATAGTTGTCTTTGAGTTTGAAGGAAATCAGGAAGACACATCCGAATGAAAGAATGGCTGCCGATACTAACAAGTAGAAGAGATGCTGTTCGAAGAAGAAGCCGCCGATTAAGCTACCGATGACGATGGAACCGTTCATCAGCCAGTAACTGAGTGTATACAAATATTTTCGCTGCTCGGGTCGGCTATCATCAATCAAGATGGATTCGTTTACTGGCGTGATGGCACTACTCAGAAGATTACTAGAAAAGAAAAAGATAAATAATAAAATGGCACTGTCGATTACATGGGAACCTGCGATTGTCATACCGATATAACATGCGAAACGTAGTATTTCTCCGATGAAGAGAATTCGTTTTCTTCCGTAACAATCGGACAGATGGCCTCCATAGAGACTTGCGATGAATGAGGCAATCATCGTCAAGACGATGAGCGGTCCGGTCTCCGTCGCACCGAATTGTCGAACGAAATAAATCGTCAAAAAAGGAAATACCGCGGTTTGAGTCAGCTTTTGAATGAAGTTCAAGCCAAGTCTAACTTTTAGGTTAGGATGAAGCGATTGAAACATGTGAATCACCATCTTTTCATAAGGTCAGTGAAGTGGCCACTTGACTGTTATGAACAGTATGCGTGATTTGAAGTGAATCATCGTGCACTTTATTGCTCGATTTTGGCGCAATAATCTGGAGGGATGTATGGAACAATTACTTACACTGCCTGACGTCACCATTCATTACGTGTCGTTTATTGGAGATTGGACGACAGAGAGAGAAGAGAGCGTAGAAGACATCGTCTGGGTGCTCGTGTTGGGAGGGAAAATCGGGATTGAAGTGGATGTATTCGAATATCGTCTCCAAGACAGCGAATCGATTGTGATTCAACCGAATCAGTCCTTTCGATTGTTCGCGGATTCAACTGAAACGACTTATGTGAGTTTTCGGTTTACTGCTAGCCGCTTGAGCGGATTTAAAAACAGGATCAATCCAATGTTTCCTTCGATAGCGGTCATGTCGACAAGAAGGCTGTTAGGGGAGTGGTCAAGTCGAGAGTTATTGGGGAATGCTTCGACAGATGATGTCATGACATTCATTCGCCATCATCTAAGCGATTCGATTGTGGATGAAGACATATTTGCACCGGTCTTGCGTGTCATTCATGATTCTTATCATACGGAGCTTCGCATTGAAGACTTGAGTCGAATCGTCCATCAAAGCAAATATCAGTTCATTCGGAGCTTTCGAGAGCGAATCGGTCAGACACCGTATCAATACATCACGAGACAACGCCTGATTCATGCGAAATCACTTCTACGCTATTCGGACCTTACGTTACTCGCAATCAGCCAGGAAGTCGGATTCAATAGTCCGGCTCAGCTGAACAGACATTTCACAGAATGGGTAGGTTGCACCCCGGCTCGATTTCGTGAGAATAAAGGACATCAGCTCAAACGTGATTAGAGAGCTCCAATTGATATTGGATTTGGTGGGGGAGGTCGTGGAACGATCCCTCCAAGCATTGTACCGCATCCACATGATAAAACGTGCTCGTCTCCTCCATATTCATCATCTGGTCACCCAAATCATATAGGTAAACGGGCTTGTTCGTTCCTAGAGCGATCCCGAGCTCTACATGTGCGCCTTTTCCTCCAGGCAAGAGGATGACGACGAAGTCCGCTGTTTGAATTCCAGCAACCTCTTCTTCGCCAATCGCACGTAACGCATCGATTGAAGCGGCACGTTCGTTTTGGGTCCAGTCGTACGTATGACTGTGGTCGAGCGCAATCAGTCGATCACGGATGAACCGTACTTCTTCGATATTTGAAAAGCTTGAACCGACATAAAATCGCATACAAAGACCTCCAATTCGTCACAAATGGTTCATCTGGTAAAGCGCTACGACATAAAATAGGATAATCAACAGACAACAGAGTACAAGGAAAAAAATCACGCTAATCAGGACGAATTTCATCATAGAAAGTGGAAGGTATGATTGAATCAAGCGCGTGATTGATAAAGACGAGAGTACGAGTAAAATGATTGTGCCAACGAACCAAATGTAGTCATACGCGATGTTTGGGATCAGCCAAAAGTAGACGATCGTTATGACGATTAGACTGAAAGCCATCATCAAATCTTTATGCTTTCGTGTCATCTGATTCCTCACGATGAAGTTCCAACTTCAACCGCACCTGTTCGGCATCTTCCGCATCAAACGTGCTGTACCATCTCACATGATCGAGATCGATGATGCGGTAATGTCCGCTGATGATGTTCTGTTGAAGAATGAAGTGGGACCCCTCTTTGATCGCATGCCAAAAGACACGTCCGCCGAGTGTTTTTTCTTTCGGCTCGTATGTGTTCTCGGTTGCAATCAGTTTGACGAATTCAACGGGGTCGTCGCCAATCAAGTGTACGAGAATCTCACTTTCATTGAACAGCGCGCATAGCGTCACAATCGTCGACCAGCTTGCTTCATTTCTCTCCTTCTCGATTTGGATGAGTGTTTTTTTTGAAATCCCAAGTAAGTTCGCCATCTCTTCCTGTGAATACTGGGATTCGATGCGAATCAATTTCATTTTTCGAGAGACTTGTCCAATAAATTCGGATTTTTTCATAATCGGTTCTTCCTTCCTGTTTGTTCGACTCAGAGCGTCGCCGAGCTTATGAAAATCAGTAACCATGAGATTCCGAGAAACACGGTGAATAAAAAGAGACAGACGATGACATAACAGCAAATGTATTGCCAATAGGACAACCGTTTTGATTGATAATAATGGTATGTAAAACTGAATGTCGCAATCCCAATCACTAAGAAAGCGACCATATCCCAGATGATTCCGACTTTCAAAAATGATGGGGTAAGAAATGAAGCGACGAGTGCAAGCGCGACGGTCACTATCCCAGTAGAGATGGCAGCGGATGGTGTTGAAGTGTTTTCCAACAGATCACCTCCTAGTATATTACAAGTGTAATTTTACACTTAAAGTAGTCGATGTCAATTCCCGAATAAAAAAATCCTCCCGAAGAAGGATTTTTTCACGTGTCATCTTTATTCGTTAAATAGGTAGTGAGCGGATAAACACCAATACTCTGTAAGACAAGAGAGAGGAGGATGACGGCAAAGGCGAGAGAAATCATTTCGCTCGATCCGTCAATGTTCTCTGCCTCTAGCCAGAGGACGAGGGCAATCGACATTGTTCCTTTAATCCCGGACCAAGTAAGGAGAGAAGTCGCTGTCAAATCGTCTTTAAATTCCTTTCGCCAGACAGGGACGGAATAGACGAGACCGCCGACAACGATGAACCGGGTCAGGATGGAAAGGAAGAATAATAGGGCTGCGAACGTCCAGAGCGATATAGACAGGTAGCTGGTCGCTTCGATTCCAATCAACAAGAACAAGAGAGCGAGTAGCATGGGAATCACAATGTCCCAAAATCCATCCAAGTGACGCTGGACCGATTCATAATTTTCTTTCATGCCAAGCTCATGGGAGAGCATCATGCCTGCTGTCACGGTCGCAAGGACACCCGATACTTCCAGCGCGTCGGCAAGATAGAAAGCCCCGTACGCGATGACGATCGTCAACATGACGAGTTCATGCTTTTTAAAACTGACAATCATCAATTTTTTAAGTACAAATCCAAAGACGAAGCCGATCCCGATTCCTCCAGCAGACACTATCAAAAATTCACTTAAAAAGCTAAGCGTGGAGAACCGCTCTCCCGTTGCGAACATACTAAGAAAAATCGTGAAGATGACGACACTCGTCCCGTCGTTCACCATCGATTCACCTTCGACGACGTCCGCAATCCGCTTCTCTCCTTTACTCCGCTTTAAGATCGCGGTCACAGAAACAGGGTCGGTCGGAATCAAGATGGACGCCAATAAGAAAGAGGCGGTCAAACTGAGTGGTGTAAACAACTCACTGATCCAAAACGTGCCATATCCCATCAAGATGGCAGTCAAGACAAGACCGACCGTACTCAATATCGTGATGATCCCGATATTGTCTTTCAAATCTTTGTATTTGAACTGATAAGCCGATGTAAACAGAAGTGCCGGTAGGAACACCTCGAAGATCATATCTTTTGAAATGAATACCGAATCAAAAAAAGCGATATATGAGAGCGCTATTCCGATCAATACCAAGATGACCGGAACCGGAAAATAATTTCGTTTGGAATCAATCAAATAAATGAAATAGCCAATCAGTAGTAATGTGATGATTTGCTGCGCAATCATGACGACGCCCTCCTCTACAATCAACATGCTATACATTATCTTCCCATTCGAGGTCTAATCAAACGAAAAATGTGGAATATAGGTGGTAGTACATGTCATTTATTCAGGGAGGAATCAATATGGGAAACCTGATTGGAGAGTTATCTTGGACGTTTTATTCCGAATGTGAGGTGCCGAGTGATATCACGGAGTCATTCATCGATGGGGAGCGGGCGGTCGCGGCCTATAAGACAGTCCGTGACGTCGC
Organism: Exiguobacterium sp. 8A; assembly: GCF_902506275.1. GTDB lineage: Bacteria > Bacillota > Bacilli > Exiguobacteriales > Exiguobacteriaceae > Exiguobacterium > Exiguobacterium profundum. The sequence goes on from NZ_LR733630.1 coordinate 605,113, forward strand.
CGTCTTCACGAACAAACGTCTGATTGTCCGTGACGCGCAAGGACTGACGGGTAAAAAAATTGAGGTCTACTCGCTTCCGTACGACTCGATCAATATGTACTCGACGGAGAATGCGGGGAGGATGTTCGACTTTAATTCCGAAGTCCAGCTGTTCACTCGCGCCGGTACAATTAAAATTAATTTGAACAAGAAAGTGGATGTGCGTAAGTTCGACCGTCTGCTCGCAGAAGCAATTTTGTAAAATAGTGGACCGAAAATCTTTCGGTCCTTTTATTTGGATTTTTCTGACAATTAGTCGTATGTCGTGATACGATAGTACATAATGTGTGACGGAGGTTACGATGCGATATACAATCCGACTATTGATGGTCATGTTAGGTAGTTTGATGTTGGTGACTGGATTCATCTATTTGGCTCGACTGTTTTGGGATTGGTTTCACGACCCGACAAAAGGTGGGATCGTGCTTCTCTTTTCTGGAGAGGACGGAGTCAGCAGTGGTGATTATGAAGGGAAGTTTCGTCTGAAAGATGATAAGGACTTTCAAAACTTGAATCATGTCTTTTTAGACTATACGTTCGGAACAGATGGAACGGTAACCGAGTCGGGAAATTCGGTCTGGTTGTGGTTCTTTATTGGAGGTTTGATTGTTCTCCTGATTTTGATGCTCAGCATGCTACGGAAAAGAAAGCGTGTCATCTCGACTATTGATTTCTCGAGTAACGCTGTAAAGCGAGGAAATCGAACGACTAAGCCAAAAGGGTTTATGGAATCTAAAGAGATTCAATGGACCGATAGCGCGATTCGGAATGCGCTCATCCAGTTCAATCTGGACTTGCCGATTTCCTCAAGACACCAGTCGAATGAGACGGTGAGAGATTGGTTCAAGCGAATTGGCGTGGAAGAAGTGGACCTCTCCCCATATTGGAAATCGAGATATATGGATGTAGTGGTGAGTGATGAAGAATCTAGACGATTTCGAGCAGCGTTGGAGTTTAAGCGATTCGAAGACGGTAAGGGGTGATAGTGTATGAACGATGAAATAGAGGTGGTTGATTCCGATGCGCGCAAGTCATTGGGTTCCGCTCGTTTGGTCAAGACCAATCATCAATTCTACATCCATTGGAATGGGTTGATTATGGACTTCAAACGTCATGAATATGTGGCGGGTATTCGAATCATTGACGAGAATCACTTGTTCATCTGGGCATTTACGTTAGAAGGGGAACCAATCAATGCGTGGGTGTTAGATGCAGACGGAGACATCAAACATTCATTTCACGCAGGTAACGCGATTGCAGTAGTCGTTATAAATGAAACGGGAATCTGGATCGGGTATGGGGACGAGGGTATCTTTGGAGAAGGGGTCTCGACCGAGGCACTCGTCTGCTTATCAACAGAGGGAGCCGTACGTTTTCGCTATAATCAAGAGATCAGAAAGGCCCCGGTCCTTCATGATTGTGACGTGATGTGTGCATCAGAGAAGGGGGTGTGGGTCATCTCTTCAATCGACGGTCGTCTCGTTCATGTCCAAGTGGACGGACGGATTGACTCTTATCCGATGCCACGTCATCTCCTTGACTGTTCCTCGTTGACTATTGAAAACGGTGTAGCCTATGTCGGAAATGAGGAAAAGATTTATCGTTGGCCGTTTAAGGAGAGGAGACGTGCCGAAGTCTTTCAGAATGAAACCAAATAATAAGAGAGTATATTAGCTTTCAATATATTTCAAATACCGTATTTTTTAATCATATATAGACAGGGATGAACTAAGTGATCGTACCAATCAATACTAGTATGCAAGAAGATATTCGCAATTTTTTTGTTAAACATTGGGGTTCAACTCAAATGGTCGTTTCTTCGGGAACATACGATTGTGCAGAGGTCGAAGGATTTGTCTACATGAATACAAATCAAATTCACGGTCTTGTTACGTATGTTATTCGAGATGAAGAAGTAGAAATCATATCTCTTGATAGTCTGATAGAGAATAGTGGGATTGGCTCTCACTTACTCCATGCTGTTGAAGAAATTGGTATGCAGCACGGAGTTAAGCAATTAATCGTCATCACAACCAATGATAATTTGAGAGCGCTTGGCTTTTATCAACGTCGTGGCTATCGTCTAGAACGAATCATTCATGATGCGGTGACGCGGGCAAGAAAACTGAAAGCGACAATCCCACATGTCGGATATGATAAGATTCCTTTATTGGATGAAATTTTACTCATCAAAAAACTGAAAGAACAGAAATGAGGAATTCACATGATCCGTTTTGGCATTATTGGTACAAACTTCATCACAGACTGGTTTATTGACACAATCAATCAGTTGGATGACGTAGAAGTGACAGCTCTCTATTCGCGCACGGATTCGCGTGCTAACGAATATGCAGCGAGTCACTCCATCTTACATACGTTCACGTCACTTGAAGAGATGGCGAAGAGTGATGTCATCGATGCCATCTATATTGCGAGTCCGAACTCACTCCACGCCGAACAGAGTATCTTGTTCATGCAGCATGGCAAACACGTCCTCTGTGAAAAACCACTCGCCTCGAACGTCCAGGAAGTGACTCGTTTGGTTGAAGTGGCGAAGGAGAACCAGGTCGTCTTACTTGAAGCACTTCGAAACTTGTTCATGCCGAATTTTGAACGGATTCAACAGGCGATGGAGCGAATTGCTCCGGTGCGTCGGGCCGTCTTTAATAAATCACAGTATTCTTCACGGTACGACCTCTATAAACAAGGGGAGAACCCGAATACGTTCAATCCTGCATTCTCGAACGGTTCGTTGATGGACCTTGGTGTGTATCTTCTTGGTCCTGCTTTAAAACTGTTCGGTCAACCAAATGATATCCAGGCGAGCGGTGTGAAACTGGAATCGGGAGTGGACGGGAGCGGAACGGTCATTCTCTCTTATGACGATTTGGATGTGATCATCATGCATTCAAAGATTCATGCGACATCGACTCCTTCTGAGATCATCGGGGAAAAAGGACGCATCGTCATCGACGATATTGCGACGTGTGATGAAGTCCGTCTAGAGTTGCGAGATGGCACGTCAGAAATCGTATCAGAATCACAGAATGCTCCAATGTCATATGAAATCGAAGCGTTCGTCCGTGCGATCGAAGCTAGTGCTTCGGAAACAGTTGTACATTCAGCAAATGACATGATTCGTCTTGCTGATGTGATGACGAACGTTCGAACACAGCTTGGCGTGGTCTATCCAGCAGACAAATAAATACAAACTTAAAACGGTCCTCGATGTCATGTGCGCATCGAGGACCGTTCCCGTTATTCTTTGTTCAAATAGAGATATCTCAGAAACAGCCCCAGAACAATCGTCATAACGACAGCGGGAATGAGTCCGATGAGCAGTAATGTGTTCATACCGTTTCCTTTCTGAGCGATTCGAGTCGTTCATGCATCTCATCAAAGGAATGGTTGTCCGTCAACATGCTGAGCTCTGCATCGGCAAGTTCTTTCAATTGAGTCGACCACTCTCGTTCAATCTCGACTTCAGCTTTACTGATTTCCGTGTTGGCCTGTTCGATTTGCTTCGTATGAATCGTTTCAAGACGCGACCGAATCATATCGCGAAGAAGTGAGGTCAACTCATCCTTCAGTTGCGTCCGTCCGTCTCCCTCGAAAAATTGACTCGCATTCTTATAGCGCTTCAATACCGACTGATAAGGTGATGTCTCGAGATGAATCGGTTCGACAGCCTCTCGTAACCATGCCACGTCGAGGTCATGGTCAAATTCAAGCGTCGGAAGGAGCGACGCATGACGCTCGGTCATGCGTTCGACCAAGGCTACGAATTCGCGTTTAACATATCGCTCCAACCGATACTGGAACACTTGGAGCTCTTGCTGGATATCGTAGGCGTATTTGTCGAGTGTACGTCCGAGTGCGCGCTCCAGGCTCTTTCTCGATCCGTCGACCTCGACCGGATGGAACGTCTCCTTGACGAAGTCCGAGAGGCGTAGGAGCGAACGCGTCTCGAGGTGGGCGAGGAGTTCTTTCGCTTCCCGATCAAACAGGGCAATGAGTGCTGACATATCGAGTGCCGGTGGGTTCTCGAGTAAAGCAATCAATTGTTGGCGACGATGTTCTTTCGCCGACGCGTCTTCTTTCGCTTCGTTCAATACACGATCAAATGTAGCGAGTAGCGCTGTCGTTTCTTCCTGTATGCGCATCGCGTTGGCGAGGCGAAGGTCTTTGTCGACGTAGCGTTCAAGTGTTGAGACGAACTGGTCAAACCCAGCATCATCGCCGTGCATGGCGTTTCGGCTTGAGATGGGTAGGACGGTCGGTCTCCGAACACCGAGCGCGGTCAACTGTTGTGCCACGTAGTCCGTGACAGCATCCCGTTCTTCTTCATCTGTCGCAAGGTCAGACGCATTGACGAGGAAGAACATCTCGTGATCTCCAGTCCCTTGGACACGGCCAAGCTGAATGACGAGCTCCCGGTCTGCTTCGGTGAACGCATGGTTGTAATAGGTGACGAACAAGACGGCGTCGGCATCACGCATATAACCGAACTGGACCTCGCTATGTCGGTTGAACTGTGAATCGGCCCCCGGCGTATCGACGAAGACGATGCCACGATCTGCCCACGGTGAGTCGAGATAAAGTTCGATTTCTTTCACGATGCAGCTCTTCTCTTCTTGTGCGACGAATGCGCAGAACGTGTCATAGTCGACGACTTCCGTTCGTCCGAGGTACTCGAGCGGTGCCGATTTTACGGCATTGACGAACGGGTGATCGACATCGAGAGAGGCGAGGGAAGTCCCATAACCTTGTAACTCCACTTCGAGTTCATCGTGTGATTTGAAGGTGATCGATGCCGTTCGATTTGTCCGTCCGTTCGGCGGGACGATCTTTGTGATGGATGCCGTCAACGGGTTAGGGGACGTCGGTAATACCGTCTCACCGAATAGCGCATTGAGAGTCGAGGACTTTCCAGCCGAAAATGCTCCGAAGATGGCGAACGTGTACTGTTCATGCTTCGCACGCTCGATTTTCTTGCGTAATGTCGAGACACGGGAGCGGAATAATGGATGATTCTCTAATATTTCACATACCGCATTTTCATAAGAAAAATCAAAATCAAATAAGTGATAATCATCTTCCAAAATCGACGTCGATGCAACCTCTGATTCAACAACATTCGACTGTTTTTCCGGGAGATACGTTGCATCGACATAGTTTCGAACGGCCAACAGATTCACTTGATTCGAATCAAGTTGAAACTCCTTATATTTTCGAATCGAGTCCAAACGGTTCGAAAGACGAATCCGTAACGCCTCCGTATCGAGCGCTTCATACAACGCTTCCTCTTCAGTCGTAAATTGTTCCAAGCGTAAATCGACTTCCGCTTTCATATAGGTATCCGTCGAGTGGACCCAAGGTTCAGATACTTTCGTTACCCAGGACGCGAGGGCTGTCTCGATGTCACGACTGAACTGCAACACCGTATCACCACTTAGGGATGCACCGGATTTCACTTGTTCGGTGATGAGTGAGCTCGGTGCAATCGGGAGGACATCTCCTTTTGGTAGCAACGTTTCAGGAAGTTTCAAATCTCGGATGATGTCTTCCGCGTACTTCACGAGATGTGGACGTAAGTTCATATCAATCAGACGGTTGAATTCTTTGACCGCCACTTCCTCACGACGAGCTCGTTCCTGCTTCGTCTTCTCTTTCGAGAACAAAAGTCCGACCTTGAAAGAAGGAGAACAACTCTCGAGATAAGAGCGTAATAACTCACGGAACTCATACGTCATGATCGGTGCACTTTCGACGATTGGTGCCTGATGTTTGAAGAATTCGCGACGGAATGAGGTCCACCATGCCCGTTTCTTTTCAAGACGATGTAGACGAGATTGCATTTCCTTCGGGCTCTTTTCATAGGTTGTCAATAGGTCCAACATCGATTGAATCGATGTTTCGTTGCGGCGGACTAGCGTATGAATCAATGCATCCGCATGCTCGATTTGTTGCTGTTTTGCCTCGTTGATGACTTGACGTACATATGACCGCAAGCGCTCGACTTCGTTATGCGGATGTTGCCCATCACGAAGTGAAATGTAGAATGTGTCATTTGGGACGATGTCATGATGTCGGAACGCTTTCGTCAATGACGCTTTGAACTCCACGAAAGAGAGTTCACGCTCATCATGCTTGTCGATTTGGTTGATGATGATGGAGTAGGGACGTCCTTCCCGGCTAAATTGTTTCATCAGTCCGATGTTTTGTTCCGATTGGACATGGTTGTAGTCCATCATGAAGAACAAGTGATCAGCCAAGAAGAGCGAGCGCTCCGTCGCTTGGCGATGTCGTTCATCCGTCGAATCGATCCCTGGCGTGTCCATCAACACGACGTGTTCATCAAATGGGAATCGGTCAATCGTATACTCGACTTCCTTGATTTCCTCGACTTTGCAATAGTCGCTAATGTTTGATAGGGAAGAAGGATCTAATGAAATCCAATCCGTATCATTGATAGCGACGGCTGCCGCTGATTCGCCACCACGTAATGTGACGATGTTGGCACTCGTCGGAATCGGACTTGTCGGAAGGAACCCTTCCTCTAGCCAGTCATTGAGCAATGTCGACTTTCCGGCTGAGAAGTGACCACAGACGGCAATCCAAACTTCTTCATTTGTTACTTTTTGTAGGGCGGTACGGGCGAGTCGTGCAGCGTCCGTCATCTCCTCTTGTTCAAACGTCAAAGCGAGTCGTGCCAATTGTTCTTGTTGTTCGTGCATGTTTCCCATCCCCTAATTATGATTCCGTCGTGATGCCGACACGGTGTCCGACATAGTCATCGTCCGTTAAACAAGCCATCACCAAATCGGCAACGTCATCTCTCGAAATTGGACCTGAATGTTTCGTCCCCAATACCTCTTTTGACACGATGATTTCACCGGTAGATTGCTCATCGATCAGTTGAGTCGGACAGATGACCGTGAAGGCTAAGCCTGAATCCCGTAATAACTCATAAGCACGGGCGTGATCTTCGGCTGCGGTTGTCATCGTACGCTTCGATTCTTTCGTTTCAAAGCGGTAGTTGTCGCTGTCATGCGCCTGCAAGATGCCTGCGGTCCCGACCGTGATGATGCGTGTCACATTAAACTGTTTCATCGCTTCGATCACGAGTGGTGTGAATGTTGATAATACGTTTTGTTTGTCCGTCCCTAATGCCGATATGACAACATCTGCAGATCGAACCGTTTCAAAGACAGCGTCTCGATCGGTCGCATCTCCTAAAATTTCATCGATTTCTTCATTGGAACCAAGCGATTGTCTCGTTAGCAGTGTGACACGATGTCCCTTTTTGAGTAGGCGTTCAAGCACCCGTTCCCCAGTACGGCCACTTCCACCGAATAAAGCAATTGTTGACAAGTAAACCCCTCCCCATCAAGATGAAAGAAATATCCAACGCCATCATAACACGGAAGCGTTCACAAAACTGCCTGAAATGGTTCATTTCCCCTTGAAAAGAATATGGTACGTTTTAGAATTGAGGAAGAAGGCAAAAAATACATATGACAGGTGTAAGAGAGGAAGGCACCATTACATGAAATTTGGGGCTAGAACAATTAAGACTGGGCTATCGGTCGCAATCGTCCTACTGATTGCCGAGGCATTTCAATTCCAACAAATCGTCGTCCCGGCACTCGCTGCGTCACTCGCGCTCCTGCCCTCAGTTTATCAGACTGGACTTCGCTTGATTGAAGAGATGAAAGGGAACTTGATTGGAGCATTGCTTGCGGTCGGTTCCTTGCTACTCACTCCGAATCCGACACCGATTGCGATCGGATTCGTCATCATCATTGCCATCTCCATCCTTCTCTTTTTAAATTTAGAATCGACGACACGGACCGTCATCTTGACGACGATTCTCATCATGGAAGGGGCGAGCCAGTCGGATATGCCGGTGTGGGTGTTTGCAGGCGAGCGTTATTTACTCATCATGATGGGAATTACGGTTGCATTGATTGTGAATGCGCTCCTGTTCCCACCACGATATGAACGGAAACTCGAAGCACAAATCACCGACACATTTCAAATGGTTGTTCGAATCGCACGGTTATTTGCGGAAACAGAGGGTGGGCGCTCCTCATTCGAATCGTTACCTGAGACGAAGAAGTTGCATAGCGACTCAAAACAAACGTATGCCTATTTTGAAGAAGAAATTAAAGCGAATCGTTGGCTTGAGAAGAAGACACCGATCTTCCGTCGAGCTGTCCTGAAGTCTAAAATGATTGAGACGAACCGTGCCGCGCTCCACGTCATCGAGAAGCTCGATCATGATTTTCATACGATTGAACAACTTCCTCCCCAATTGAGCGAAGAGTTGTATCGCCATATTCGTCACTTGTTGCGTCGACATGAACGATTATTTTCAGCCTATGAGCTTGAGAACGAGCATCTCATCGACCGGGAAGAGGATCTTATCCATGAGAACTTTGACTTTGCGAAACTAATGATTGAGCGCATGCGAGAAGAAGAGGAAGAACTCATTCTCATTGTCGTGCCGCTCGTGGCGACGATGACTGACTGGGTCAAGGCAATGAATGAACTTGAACGCTATCTTGTCACTGAAATGAAGAAACATGGGGACAACTTAAAAGTAGAACCACGTAAGAAGTGGTTCTTCGAGGATTAAAGAACGAAACCGTCAAGAAAATTAAGACCAACATGTCATTGGGCCATGAATGAGTACACAGAATCGTGTGTGCCTTCATGGTTTTTTTGTAGCGATGTTTAATTGATCATCAGTCGATTACTAAGGATGAGTCCCGATTATAAAGCAATAAATTTCTAACGATACATTTGGTAATAAACGTAAATTATGTTAGTCTGGATAAATCATTGGGAATGTTGACTTTATGATTTAATTTTTGCAGGAGGGATGAACATGAAAAGGATCTTAGTAACATTCATCCTGATGACAATAATAATGATATCGTTGATTGGTTGCGATTCGATATCCTCCACAGAAGAAGTTGATCCTCGACCGGTTATCTCTTTTGATGCCGGAACCATTCTCGCGGATGCTCAGAATCATCAGATAAAAATGCTAATGTTATCAAGTTTACCGATGGATAATGTTGATGTGACCGGGGCAGTCAAAGAGCTAGAAGGATTTAAAGCAGAAAATGATGTTTATCTTGATGAACTGGATGGTTTGAAACATAAAGACGCGACTTCTGAAGACTATAAAATGTTACTTATGGAATATCTTCAAGAAGAAAATAGCTATGTCGACAAAACCATTGAAGCCGTTTACGCCAAAGAACTTTCTCGACCGAGTCGATTTTCACTAGAAACACTCTATGCGAGAGCGAACGAAAAAATCGGACGATTCCGCTACGAGCCGAAGTAAAGTTATCATCTATGATCATACTCGCGAGAAGTTACGAAATGATAAGGGAAACGAACCGCTGAGAAGGTTCGTTTTTTCTGATTCATCCGATCCGAGGTACAATGATCTTACTCCATAAAATTTTGAGACGGGATGGAATCTGAATGATCAAAAGGTCGTTTAAGCAGGTTACGAAGTATTGGAACATCATTGTTGAAGGTGATGAGTTTGCTGTAAACTACGGAAAAATTGGGACCATCGGAAAGGTACAAGTAAAGTCTTTTGAATCCGAGTTGGAATGTATGAACGAGGTGGAGAAACTCATTCGTAAAAAGTTGAAAAAAGGATATGTTGAATCTCTTTTCGATTGGGACAACCATATTTATGTGAATGACCCGGAAGTAGGACCGAGTTTTCTGACCTCACATCCGGAGTATCAGGCATTTTTCAATGATGACTTTTATGTGGATTGTACGGAAGAATATGCACCGTTCGGAAATGATGCTGGAGCCGATGCGTTGGATATGTATGAAGAGTTGATACGAAAAGACAGCGACCTTTGCTATTTATCTTATGCCTACGCCCTAATCGAAAGTTGGATCAATCGAGATGTATATGCACCAGAAGACTGGGCCACGTATGAGTATGCCTATACATGCGACCAAGTCATCGTCGCTGGTGCCTTCACTTCCATTAAACTAACAGGAAAGTTGACGGATGACTTGAAAGCGGAAGGATTAGAGGCCATTCAACGATTGAAACAGGCTTTCGAAAAAGAGGATCAGGCAATTTTCGAAGAGGTATATGAGCGATTGTATACATTCCCGATCGAATCCTGAAACTTTTTGAGAAGAACTGCGTATACAATAAAGACAGATACATATGAACGATAGGGGGATTCACCATGTCAGAAACAACACCGACACCAGAAGAAGGTGTCACACCACAACGAATCAGCGGCACACTTCCAATCGAGGCACGTGCTGTCTTCCGGCTATCAAGTGCGATTTTTTATATCATTGGACTTCTCGTCACGGGAGCGCTTGTTGCTGCCGCATACTGGTTTAACTGGCCGACTTGGCTACAAATTGGCTTTATCGTACTACTCGTAATCGATGTGGTCTATAGCTTGGTTGATATCATCTGGTTCCAAAAGTGGAAACAAGAACGTTTCACATATGATGTCCAGCCGCTCGAGATTCGGATTCATCATGGGATCATCACGACACACGATGTGCTCATCCCAATGACAAAAGTGCAGTATGTCCATGCTGCACAAGGTCCGCTTCTTCGTAAATATGGGTTACAGACCATCACCATCGGGACAGCTGCTGGATCTCATGACATCTATGCAATCGAAGAGTCATTCGCCAAGACACTCCGCGAACAAATCGCCATCTATGCACGTATCGAAGAGGAGGATGTCGTATGACCGAGACCGCGTTAACATGGCATCGACTTCCAAGTCGCGTTTTGGTGCTGCGTATTCTCGAAGTCATCAAGTCGTTCGCCATTCCAATCGTCTTACTCTTCGTGCTCAACAACGACTGGGACTCGACATTCGGTATCATCATCCGAGTCGGGATCTTACTTTTCCTATTGCTCGACATTGTGCAGAAATTCTTTGGGTGGTTAAACTTTCGTTATGCTCTGGACGAAAAAACCGTCTATGTCATTGAAGGGAACTGGTTGAAAAAAGAGAAGTCGCTTCCGCTCTATAAGATTCAAAGTGTCCATTCGAACAGCCCGTTCCTTTATCGATTGCTTGGTGTGGTCGAATTGACGTTTGATACGAATGCCAACAGTGACGATGCCTCTTTCAAACTGGCAGGTGTCTTTCCGACCGAAGCCAAACGACTTGAAGAAATCCTTGAGCAAGTCCGTCATCGTAAACAGAATACACAAACCGAAGGCGACACTGAAGAGGAAAAGGTTGCAACCGAACAGACAGAGCCGTTACCAAGCCGTCTGTTATATGCCTTGTCCACGCGTGAAATCGTATTGGCATCCATCACGTCGCTCTCTGTCTTCGCCATCTTCCCGGTCGCCTCGACCATCATCTCATCAATCGATGATTTCATTAACTTGGATGGGGCATTCAACCAGGTCGAAGATTATGTCGTCCATGCGTCCATCATCGCCATCGGTCTTCTTGTCATCGGAGTGTTGATGCTATCGGTCGTGATCGGCATGATCATCAACTTCTTGAAGTATGGGAATTTCCGACTTGAGCGGAGAGGGGAACGCATTCGTGTCGAGAAGGGATTGTTGAATCGAAGCGCGAAAGAAATTCCATATGAGAAGATTCAAGCGATTCGCATCAAAGAGACGTTCATTCGTCGCTGGTTCCACATCGTCGGGGTCGAACTCGTCGCAGCAGGAACGATGGATGAATTGAAAGATGAATCCTCGACGATTCTCCCGTTCGTTCGTCGTGACCAAGCGATGCGGGTGCTCCGTGAACATTTCACTCACTTCACATGGTCGGACGAACTTCATCGATTACCGAGACGTGCCTTAGGAATCAAGCTACTCCGAATCAGCTGGTTCGGGATTATCATATCAGGGATCGTCCTTTACTTCTTCCGAGATTACGCCTGGTGGCTCCTGCTCTTATGGGCCATCATCATCGGGGGACGCGTCCTCAGTTACATCACCACAAAATATGTCCGCACGGATCAATTCATCCAGTTACGGACTGGAGCATTCAACGTCCAATCATTTTTGACAGACAAACCACGGATCGAACAGATTCAAGTGAAGCAATCGCTCTTGCAACGTCGTTTTGGACTATGTACGGTGCAATTCTCGACACGTGGAGGATTCTTATCTGTTGAGACCATCGATGATATTCCGAAAGAAGATGCAGACGCGATGCTCGTCTGGTTCTCACGTTACTCTCATTAACCCGACCATTTGGTCGGGTGTTTTTTTGTTTCACTTCCTCCCTAAACTTATATGGTATATTTTATACTTAACCGTTTAAATTTTGGATTTAGTCCGATATAAATATAAATAAATTACATTATTCTTAAAAAATATATTCCCAAAATTATCTTCTTATGTTACGTTTATTACAGTAAAGTAAAAAAGAGATTATATTTTTAGGAGATGAAATTATATGTCTAAGGAAAAAGTTAAAAAACCTTTTTATAAGAAATGGTGGGTTTGGGTATTAGCAGTAATTGTATTGATTGGAGTTTCTGGCGGTGAGGAGGAAACACCGACTTCAGAACCGTCTTCTGTTGAAACGACCGAAGAAGAAAATACGGTCGATGAAGCTTCAACTGTTGAAGCGACTACAACAGAAGAACAAACTGAAGAGGTGACAGAACCTGCGGAAGTAGAAGAACCTGCTGAACCTGCACTTTCAGTAGCACAAGAAAATGCGATTCGTAAAGCTGAAAGTTATCTACAATTCTCTGCTTTTTCAAAAAGTGGATTAATCGATCAACTAGAGTTTGAAGGATTTTCCACTGAAGAAGCTTCGTTTGCGGTAGAAAATATTAAAGTAGATTGGAAAGAGCAAGCTGCTGATAAAGCTCAAAGCTATTTAGATTTAAGCGGATTCTCAAGAAGTGGTCTAATCGAGCAATTGGAGTTCGAAGGGTTTACGACAGAGGAAGCAACATATGGTGTCGATAAAGTAGGATTATAATTATGGAAAAAGAGGGATTCTTGAACAAGAATCCCTCTTTCTCGATTCAGTTTCTTGTGATTTTCATATCAAATGATGTTTCTCTTACTGAAAACGCGGATAAAGTATGGTATGATGCAAGTAGAAAGAGACCGGTGCTGGACACACCGACCTCTGGCTTACAGGCTACCACTTTAAGAGTGGTCCCAGCCGCCACAATGGTTAGTGAATCAGAAAGTGACCCATCTCATTGCGCCGAGGGGGTCATTTTTTTGTGCGTTCAGACGTTGCACGATCGGATGTTCGGTGAATCACCAAGTGAACGATGATCGGAGCGAGGATTGGGATCATGACATAATCCCCAACCCAGGTCCAAAGTTGTTCCATCCGCACCACCGCCTTCCTCCATTGTGGACTTGGCGGCTGACCCCACTATTGCTGCGTTAACCTGCTTCTTCATTATAACAGATTTGTTCGCAAAAATGCGCCGAAAACAAGAACAAACGTTCCTGTTTTATAAAATGAATCTTTTGATGGAATCGGTCTCATGAATGGGTCCAAAGAAGGAATTGAGTCGAATCACTCTTGCTTGTTAGATGTCTGACAGGATATAATCAATCTCGTGTGTATACACGGGTGGGTGAGGGTGCCAATAAAGGATTGATTCCTATGGCAAAACAAACAGAATGGAAAACAGAAACATACGGGGGCGTGCTGAACTTTCTGGCGACAGCATACATCCCGGCCGTGCATGCGGCAATCTTGACACAAGCCGGACTCCCGTTCGAGGGGGCGCTCGTCGGAGCGATTTTGACAAGCATCATCGGGACATTGATTGCGGGATTCTTCAATTTGCCGCTTCTCTTGTTACCGGGAATGGGGATTAATGCGCTCTTCACGTACACGCTCGTCCTGCAGATGGGGTTGAGCTGGCAAAGTGCGCTCGCCGTCTCGTTCGTCTCAGGTGTACTCGTCGTACTATTGACGGTGACCAAAGTGGCGAGGAAATTGGCGAACGCGTTCCCACCGATCATTCATGACGGATTGACGGTCGGTCTCGGCCTCTTCCTCATCTTGATCGGGCTCGAGGCGGCAGGGATCGTCTCAGGCGGGGGTGGGGCATTGCTTCACATCGGTGATCTCGGGGAGCGTGACGTCCAAGTCGCATTCCTGTCACTCTTCGTCGCCATCTTACTGTTCTTGAAGATGGGGCCGAGCAGCTTCCTTTGGACGATCGGTTTCGGTGTCGGACTCAGTGCCGTGATGGGAACACTCGATTGGACGGGAAGCTTCGCGTTGACACCGTTCTTCGAATCGTTCGGCACGGTATTTGGGAACATCTCGTTCGCCGAGTCGACATCTCCACTCTTCTTCGTCGCGGTCGGTGTGCTGACGCTCGTCTTGTTGATTGAAAACATCAGCTTGATTCAGAATCAGACACGGGCAATCGGCAAAGAAGAAGAGGCGCCGAAAGGTCTCGTCGCACAAGGTCTCTCGACGATGGCAGGGGCCATGTTCGGGTCAAGCCCGACGGTCTCGACGGTCGAAGTGGCTGCCGGGATATCTGTCGGGGCAAGAGGCGGGATTGCTTCGTTCGTCACGTCTGGATTGTATGTGGTATCGCTCTTATTGCTACCGCTCTTTGCAATCATTCCTGTGACGGCGATCGCACCGGTTCTTATCATCATCGGAATGATGATGTTCCAGAACGTGAAGCATTTGCCGCTCGATAACTGGGAACATGCCTTCCCAGCAATCCTTGTCATCATCATGATTCCGTTCACGTATTCCATCGTCGATGGCATCGGGCTCGGATTCATCGCCTACACGATGATCGTCTTGTTCAAGAAGGGCTATCGGTCGCTCAGTCCGGTCGTCGGTGTCTTGACCGTATTGTTCTTAGTTTTCTTCTCATTACCAGTCTGGTTATAGAGACACGCGCGGCATCGTTCATAACGAACGGTGCCGTTTTTTGATTTTAAAAAGAGTCGTTCGTGCTATAATCGCAGTAATTTGAAAAGAACGGGGAGGGGATTGGATGCAAGTTATTAAAGAATTCGCATCGTACACAGAATGGCTCGATTCGTTAGAAAATCTGAGTGAATCCGATTGGAATGAACAGATAAACTCGGAGAAGTGGTCCATAAAGCAAATCGTTTTACATATCGCCCATTGGGACAACCATCTTTTGAATGTCATCATCCCATCGGTGAAGAACGGGGAAGGAATGATTTTCCCTGACTTTGACTCGTTTAACGCACGGGCAACGAAAAGGGCGGAAAAATTGACAGGTGACGCGGTTTTGAAAGAATCGCTTAGCAGTCGACGAACGCTCGTCAACATGCTCGAGTCTTTAAGTGAAGAGACGTTGATTTTTAAGACGTCAGCGAACGGAGTCTCCCATGATCCGCATCAAGGTGTTCCATACTCACTGCACGTAATCATCGAAGAATTCATCGAGCATGACCGACATCATATGAAGCAAATCGAGTCGATCCTGAAATGAGACATCGGAAAGTGCGTGGTCTGAAACGAAAATTAAGTCATCTTCAGCGCAATATGCAAGAAAATCATCATGACTTGCCAACTGAGTTTCATGATGGTTATTGGTATGCCAAGATTCCGGTCGGACAAACCTTTTTACTGGATATTCAACACAATGAACAAATCAAACAGGCAATCATCGATATCCTATTCGATGAAGCGAAACGACTAGCAAAGCGGCGTGTGGATGAGCGAATGCGAGTTGTCGTGTTACTGGATCTCCCTACATTGTGGAACTCTGAGCTTCTCGTGTTTCAAGATGAAGAGGTGTTACAATCGTTTATGCGGCGTGATTCACCCCACCAAAAATGGATTCCAATCCCTTATGTAAGAACGTTTATAAACCAATGGGGCATTCGGAGTGACCAGGATATCCGCGTGTATGGATTTGAAGAGTGGATATTCGATGAAGAGGGTGAAGGTAGAGAAGTGTGGATGCTCGTTCAATGAACGGGCATTTTTATTTATCTGAAAATAACTGAATATTCCGTTAAGATGCATGGTATAATCCTGTTAATCCGATTTCCAAATAAAGGATTAAGACTATGGAAGGAGCCGTCACTTGAGATGAAATCGAATATACATAAGCGGAAACACCAATGAAACAAGCCAAAACAATCTTTTTGTCAGGGATTCTATTCTCTTTACTACTCGTCGCCCTCATCTCCTATTCCGGTCAATTAGGATACCGCTACTACCAATCATTAGATATCTCGGGTAGCGACATCACGAGTTGGGTCACAGACTGTCGTGACAAACGAAAGTTTTTAGGGATTTTTGAAGTGACGGATGTCGATTTTTGGTGTGGGGATGCACCATATGAAGAACCGGAAGGAAATGGTCCAGACGGAGCGATGATCGACTCAGAAAAAGAATCAGGTGGTACACCGAAAGAGCGGATCCAAGATCTATCACCTTCTTACGGCAATCCCCAATCAAATGAGTCAAACGAGATTTCTTATCTACCATACATCATTCCCGGGCTGCTCCTCTTGCTCGGATGGTTTCTCTGGAAGAGACGACGCCCGTCGAACAAACAAAACAAAGAGGATGATTTGGAATTTGACGATTACTCGGTTGTGACTTCTGACAGCTCGTCCGAACATGAAAACCGAGTGCATTATCGGGTACCAGACTCGGCGATTCGACAGCAGTTGATTCAATTCGAAAGAACACTGCCACCACAAAAACGTCGCCGCCCGTATGAGACGTTGTCGACATGGGCGAAACGAATCGAGCTCGATGCATCCTTACTTACCTATTTAGAGACACGTTATGATGATGGAAACATCTCACCACAACGAGAAGAAGCGTTCACCCAACAACTTGATGAATACCTACTACGCATACAAAAGGAGTCGAACTCATGACCATCCGACACGTATTGGACCAATTAGACCGCATTTACCTCGGTAAACCGGAAATCACAAAATTATGTTGCACAGCCTTATTGGCGAACGGCCATATCTTGTTAGAAGACGTGCCTGGGACCGGGAAGACATTACTCGCGAAAAGCATCGCCAAAAGTTTTGAGGCAGACTTCGCTCGAATCCAGTTCACAGCAGACCTGCTGCCATCCGACATCATCGGATCAGATTTCTTCAATATGCAGACTCAGACGTTCGAAAACCGCACCGGACCTATCTTCACAAATATCTTACTCATCGATGAAGTGAACCGCGCCGTTCCCCGAACGCAATCCGCCTTGCTTGAAGCGATGGAAGAACGCCAAGTCTCCATCGGTGGCGTCACCTATCAGCTACCGAGACCGTTCTTCGTCATCGCAACGCAAAACCCGATCGAGTCAGCGGGGACGTTCGCGCTACCGGACGCCCAACTCGACCGCTTCCTCATGTCCCTTCAAGTCGGATATCCAGGGGCAGACGAAGAGCGGAACTTGATTCTGCAGACGATTTCAAAGACGAGACAGACAGTGCATGCCTTGATGACGAATGAAGCTTTTTTAGAAGCACAAGAAGAAGTCGAGAATATCCGGATTCATGAAGATGTCGTCACTTACTTGCTCACACTAATCCAAGAGACGAGGCAACATCCGTTAGTCGAAGTCGGGGCGAGTCCACGGGCGACGCTCGCGCTCGTCAAAGCTTCACAAGCCTATGCGTACTTGAACGACCGTCAGTTCGTCACACCCGAAGACGTCCAAGCCGTCGCGCCACACGTTCTCTCGCACCGCTTGACCCTCACCCTTGAAGGCGATATCAAATCGACAAAGCGAAAAGTGTTGGCGGACGTACTCGAGTCCGTATCCGTCCCGGTTGAAAAGGTGTAACGATGCGACAGGTCGAAATCAGTTCGCCGTCCATCCTTCAGGACCAACTCTGGCCGGCTTATGTCAGTCTCGGTCTACTCACGATGTGGATGCCCTATGTGTGGCCGATTTCCTACGTATGCGGGGCATTATTGATCGTCATGATCATTCGGAAGCGAATCATTCGAGTGCTTTCAAACGAAGTCTCATTCTCCATCCGACAGAAAGAAGACCTCTTGTTCATCGACGATAAGACGACATGTGTCATTCACATTGATGGGTATGAGCGAATCATTGCCCTCGGCGTCCCGCTATCGATTCGATTGGAGGGGGATGAACGGATGTCTTTTGAGAACGGGTCAGGCGCATATGATTCACGGATTGAAGAAGACATTCATCATGCGTCCGTCTCTGTTGTGAAGCGAGGACCCGCTTCGATTCATACATGTGTCATGCGTGTCACCTTACCGTTTCACTTGGGAACCCTCTTCTTCACGGATGAGGGGATAACGCTTCCCTCATGGATCGTGTTGCCCGCCATCACGAAATCGCCGATATCCGAATCGCGCATGATTCGGATGGGTGACCGCATCGTCAAACATTCTCCGCTGAAAGACCCTTTGATGATTCAAAGCGCGAAAC
Source organism: Exiguobacterium sp. 8A (assembly GCF_902506275.1). Lineage (GTDB taxonomy): Bacteria > Bacillota > Bacilli > Exiguobacteriales > Exiguobacteriaceae > Exiguobacterium > Exiguobacterium profundum. The sequence goes on from NZ_LR733630.1 coordinate 623,584, forward strand.
GATATGAGAAAGAGCCGGCCAAACAGATTGACTGGGTCGCCACTTCAAAGACCAGCCATGTCCAGGCAAAAGTCTACGAGCGACAAAACCTCGACACGTTCACGATCTCTCTCGATTTGAGCGGGCCGCTCGGCAATGGGCTCCATGCGCAATATGAAGACTTGATTCAACAGACGGCGTATTGGGTCTCATATTTAATCAAAGAAGACTGCAAAGTAGAGCTCTTGATCAACCGACTCGACAAACACAACCAAATCGACCATATTGTACTTGGAGAAGGACGAAAACAATTACGCCTGATTCTCGTACGACTGGCGATGATCCATGAATCAAATGCATTTGTCGCGTCATCACGATTCACGTCATATGTCAGTCGTCACAAGCAACCGCATACCGAATTGATTCACATCAATTACGCGATGTTTTTGAAATCTTCAGGGTGATGAAAGGAGAAACACATGCAACGAATGACGAGCATATTCATATGTTGTATCGGACTACTTGCGAGTACGACAACCGTATCAGCCGAGATGACGGAATCCTCTGCTGAACGTTTTGCGGATGAACATTTTTATGACATTGTGATGGATCATATCCAGGGAGATGACCCGACCTACTATCATATGAACGACAGCGAGAACATCACGTTCGGTCCGTTGTTGGAGACGTATATCCCGTCATCCTCTTGCTACAAAACGGGGGAAACGTGTACGTTCGTCCCAACAAAAGAATTTGTGGCGACCGTCTTTCAAGATGATGAACCGGTCAACATGATCGGAACGTATGAACAATCCGCAAATACATATGCGTTCTCAACGTTCGGTTCTGACAAAGAAACTCCGAAAGCGTTGATGAACGTAAAAGGCGATCTCGTGAAGTACACAGAAGAATCGGCGTGGTTTGATTATGATGGGGACATGTTGACAGCGTTGACATCTAATTCAAAACAGATGATTAGCGGAGATGCGATTTCAACTGAGGCGTTTCAAACCTTATTGATTGAAGAACATGAAAGTATTGAAGGGAATGCCGAAGAAGGGATGATGGATGGAGCGGATGGCTATTCGGATGGAGCAGAATCAAACAAGCCAATATCGAGCACCAATCGATTGATTGGCTTTGCTTTCTTAGCGATGTTGCCATTCGGATATTGGACGTATCGACGGACTAAAAAGAGGCATAGTAAATGATTAGACAACCCCTCATGCACGCATGAGGGGTTGTCTTTACATATAGGGCCCGTTCGCCTGAATGACGAACTGTGAATGTGTGTAATGATAGGTGATGCGGGAATAGTCAAATGGTTTCCCATTCGTGAGATGGAAAATCGTCTCGATGCGAAGTGTCGGATCATTCTCTTGCAATCCGAGGTGTTCCGCTTCACTTTCCGTCAATCGCCCGACCTGTAGATACATGTCAGAAAATCCAATCGTGACGCCGAGCGCGCTTTGGACATAATCGAAAATAGAGTCTGCCACAATTTCGCGATTTAAATAGGGGACGATAGCTTTCACATAATAGGATTCCTCGTGACAGAGCACCTCTCCATCCACATACCTTACCCGTTCGACCCGATACACATCGTCCAACACGTCAATCCCGAGATTCTCCGCAACCGTCGCGTCTGGCTTCACGACAGACACATCAATCACATCAGACGTCAAGACACGGTCTCCGAGATTGCTCTTGAACCCTTGGGTCGAGAAGAGGCTCATATAGCCAGGTCGATTATGTCGTCTGACGAAAATGCCGCTTCCCCGCAGTTGAAAAATGACACCCTTTCGTTCGAGCAGCTCTAAAGCTTTCGTGATGGTGCTTTTGCTCACCGCATATTGATTCATCATCTGCTCAAGGACAGGGAGCTTATCGCCTTGTTTTAAGTTTTGTTCGTGGATGTATTGTTCGATTTCATTTGCGATTTGTTGGTATTTTAGCATCGTCATTCCTCACTTTTTCGTCACTGGTTCTATTATATCATGAAAAAAACAAAAGTAATTCAATGTACCGACCTTGTATAATTGTACCGGTACAATTATAATTGACGTGTACGATTCATGTGAAGGAGGACTTACAATGAAGACATTACCGAACGATTTTCTATGGGGAGGCGCGCTTGCCGCTCATCAATTCGAGGGCGGTTGGGACGCTGATGGCAAAGGACCGAGTGTCGTCGATGTCTTGACGGCAGGTGCACACGGCGTCGCTCGCCGGATCACAGACAAGGTCGAACCGAATGAGTTCTATCCGAACCATGAGGCGATTGACTTTTACCATCGTTATAAAGAAGATGTGGCCCTCTTTGCTGAGATGGGATTGAAATGTTTACGTACTTCCATCGGATGGAGCCGCATCTTCCCGAATGGTGATGATGCAGAACCGAACGAGGCGGGTCTCCAATTTTATGATGACTTGTTCGATGAGCTACTCAAACACGACATCGAACCGATCATCACACTGTCGCATTTTGAGATGCCGCTCCATCTTGCCCGTGAATACGGGGGATTCCGAAATCGTGAAGTCGTCGAGCATTTCGTCCGCTTCGCTGAGGTCTGCTTTGACCGTTACAAAGACAAGGTCAAATACTGGATGACGTTCAACGAAATCAACAACAAGATGGACGTCAACAATCCACTCTTCTTATGGACGAATTCGGGAGTCCTCTTAGAAGAAGGGGAGAACGCCCGCGAAGTCATGTATCAGACTGGGCACCATGAACTGATTGCGAGCGCTCTCGCTGTTGCCAAAGGGAAAGCCATCAATCCTGACTTCGAGATTGGAGCGATGGTCTCTCACGTACCGATTTATCCGTATTCATCAAACCCAGATGACGTCATGCTCGCCGAAGAGATGATGCGTCAACGCTATTTCTTCCCGGACGTACAAGTACGAGGCTTCTATCCGAGCTACGCCTTGAACGAGTTCGAGCGGGAAGGGTATAACATCCCAATCCTTGAAGGGGACGAAGAAATCCTACAGAACGGAAAGGTCGATTATCTCGGTTTCAGTTACTATATGTCGACGACCGTGAAGAGTGACGTCGTCGCGGACAACAGTGGCGATATCGTCAACGGTGGTCTGCCGAATGGGGTCGAGAACCCGTATATCCAGTCGAGTGACTGGGGATGGGCGATTGACCCGGTCGGACTCCGTTATGTGCTCAACCGACTCTATGACCGGTACCAAATTCCGCTCTTCATCGTCGAGAATGGATTCGGTGCCGTCGATGAGATTGTCGACGGAAAGATTCATGACAAAGCCCGAATCGATTACTTGAAGGCCCATATCGAACAATTGAAGCAAGCCGTCATTTATGACGGGGTCGACTTGATTGGTTACACACCTTGGGGCATCATCGACATCGTCTCGTTCACGACGGGAGAAATGAAGAAGCGATACGGGATGATTTACGTCGACCGTGACAATGAAGGGAACGGATCGATGGAGCGGATGAAGAAAGACTCGTTCGACTGGTACAAACAGGTCATTGCGACGAATGGAGAGAATCTCTAAATAAGGGTGAGCAAAGAACTGTGAAATGTCTGCAGGTCTTTGCTCTTTTTCGATATAATGAAGAAAAGTGAAAAATTGGAGGGACGCATGATGCAAATAAAGAACTATGGACCGGTGACGGCTGTTTGTGCCAACGTAAAGAACGGTCCATTCGAGATGTCGATGTATGTGTATTATATCGACGGGATGCTCATCGATACGGGAACACGCACGATGCTACCCGAACTTCAAATGTTCTATGAGTCGGTTCCAATCGATCTTGTCAGCATCACGCACCCCCATGAAGACCATATCGGAACGGCAGCCTGGCTTGAACGGACATACGGTGTCCCAATTTACATACGAGAATCCGCCAGGGACATGTGCCGGACGGGGCTAGATATCCCAGATTATCGGGCACGCTTCTCAGGAGACCCCGAACCGTTTCACCCGATTGCCTATTATGACAATCAGATCACATCAGAACATCATACTTATCAGGTAATCCATACACCTGGTCATGAACCGAATCACGTCGTCTTATACGACGAGGAGAACGGTCGGCTGTTCTCGGGTGATTTGTTCGTCCATCCTTATCCGAAGGTGATGATTCCGGAGGAGTCGGTACCTGAACAGATTCGTTCTCTCAAACGTGTTCTGAGTCTTAATTTCGAGGAAGTTTATTGCCAACACGCCGGGCATCTCGAACAGGGAAGGGAGCAACTGACCAAAAAGCTCGATTATCTAGAACGTTTGACTGATAACGTGATAACAAAAACTGCAGCGGGCTACAACATTGACGACATCAATGCCCAGCTCTTCCCCGAACCATCGCCGCTCGTCAAAATCTCCAAGCGGGATTATGACTCGAGACACATGATTGCAAGCATTCTACGTGAAGTGTACGAACAACTTCGTTGACAGAAGGCGGATCACCTAGTATTCTTAGTACAGGATTAAACGTTTAAACTTTTAAACGGAGTGATGAATATGAAACAACCAGATGCCACACCCGAAGTCTCGTTATCTTTATTTGAAGATGCGATTCCATTGTTCCAAGTATTAGCCGACGTCAATCGTCAACGTATCATCGTCGAGATCGCCAAACATGAACGCTTAAACGTCAATCAGATTGATGAGAAGATTGAGTTGTCTCGACCGGCCATCTCGCATCATCTCAAACTACTTCGACAAGCGGGCATCGTCTCATCAGAGAAAGTCGGGACAGAGAACTTTTACTTCCTGACGCTCGAGAACGCGGTCGGACTGCTGAAGGCACTGACACGAGCGATTGAAGACGAATGCATCCTTTGACCTTTCTTTTTGGAAACAGGGAGAAAGGATTCTTTTTCACCAATGAGTTTAAAAGTTTAAACATATAAACATTAAAAGGGAATGAATATGAACCAAAAACAAACGATTGTCATCACAGGAGCATCGAGCGGAATTGGCCGAGCGACGGTCGAACTGTTCAGCAAACGAGGCTGGCATGTCGCCGCTACGATGTGAAGACCTGAAGATCATCAAGAACTGTCTCACCTAAAAGGGGTGTCTCTCTATCAACTAGATGTGACGAACGAGACGAGTATCCGAGAGGCATTTAAACAAATCGTCTCGGATCACGGAACGATGGATGTGTTGTTGAACAATGCTGGGTATGGAGCGGTAGGGATTTTCGAGGAAGCCTCTCCCGAACAGATTCAACGGCAATTTGATACGAACGTATTCGGGGTCATGAATGTGATCCGGACAGCACTGCCATACTTCCGTAAACAGCGGAGCGGACGGATCGTGACCGTCTCCTCCGTCGGTGGACAGATCACATTCCCAATTTACAGCTTGTATCACAGTTCAAAATGGGCGATTGAAGGATTCATCGAATCGCTCCAGTTCGAGTTGGCACCTTTCAATATCGACATGAAATTGATTGAGCCGGGACCGATTAAGACAGACTTTTACGGTCGTTCCCAAGAACTCGTCCGTGACCAACCGCTCGATGTATATGATGACTACACAGAGGTTGCGCTCCATAACACGAATGCCGCTGGTGCGAACGCCGAAGGTCCAGACGTTGTCGCTGAGACGATTTGGCGAGCCGCGACCGAACGGAAGAAACGACTCCGTTATCCAGCAGGTAAACAAGCGGGCCTTTTGATTGCCCTCAAGCGTTATCTTCCGAACCGGGTATTCTTCGCGATTGTCCGAGGTGTCGTTGAAAAGAAATAATGAATCATATCCTTTTTGTTTTCTATAGAAAATGAGAAGGATTTTTTATGTCGTTTTGAGAATGATTCAACTCACACAAAATTACCCGATATACCATCTAAGAGGAGGGATTTCATGAAAAAAGTCATGCTAGCACTTTCAACATTCATTCTAGTCATCGGATTGTCTTCAACACCGACAAAATCAGTAGATGCAGCGGTCAAGACATTTAAAAACTGTACAGAGTTAAACAAAACGTATAAAGGTGGTGTAGCCAAGTCAAAGACGACGAAAAATAAAGGTGGTAAGACACGTTACACACCATATGTAAGTAAAGCACTATATGACGCGAACAAAGCACGTGATCGCGACAAAGATGGAATCGCCTGTGAGAGATAAGAACATGTATATAGCCGCCAATGAGGGCGGCTTTTTATATGGACGTAGACACATATTCGGACGCATGATATTATCATAAGTAATAATATTATCAAATATGATAATAATGAGGTGAAGATGATGAATCAAGACGTTTTAAAAAGTCTGTTAAACCCGATTCGCATGAAAATTTTTCAGCACGTTCTCATGAACGAGCAAGTGACGACCGGAGAGTTGGCAAAGTTGCTTCCCGATGTGCCCCAAGCGAGCCTCTATCGCCATATCAACAAGATGGTACAAGACGAGTTTTTATCTGTCGCAAGTGAGAACAAAGTACGTGGGGTGTATGAAAAAGTGTACGCGATTCAAAACAATCCATTGACCGCTGTCAATCAAGTCGTCGAAGAGGAAGATCGTGAACAACTATATAAAATATGTTACACGTTCGCGATGTCACTGCTCATGGATTTCGGAGACTATTTAAAGCGGGACAAAATCGACCTTCAAGGAGACAAGGTCGGCTTTCGGAGTATCCCACTTTATCTGTCTGATGCCGAGAGTGATCGATTCCTAAGAGGTCTCTACGATCTCTTAGAGGGAGTGCTCGAGCATGAACCATCTGAAGAACGTACGTTGCGGAAATTCTCCTACGCGTTCATGCCGGTAGAAGAAAAGGAGGAGATGGATGATGTATAAACAAGAAAATGTATTGATTCAAGGGGAAACAACCATTGCTGCCACCATAACGACACCCGATCAGGAACGGTCGTCCTTTCCAGCCATCGTCCTCATCGGAGGGACGGGAGGATTGGACCGTGACGGAAATGGTACCGGCTTCAAGTCAAACTTGTATAAAGACTTAGCAGAATGGCTGACGATACAAGGATTCATCACATTACGCTATGACAAACGGGGGATTGGCAAGAGTGGTGGCAATCGACATAGCGTCGGTCTGACAGGACTCGTTGATGACGTGTCGGCGGTCGTCCGTTATCTGAAATCTCATGACCATGTCTCACAAGACGTTTTATTGCTCGGCCATAGCGAAGGATGTATCGTCGCGACACTCGCAGCAGAACGTGAATCCGTTTCTGGTCTCATCCTGTTGTCTGGTGCCGGTGTTGCCTTGAAGACGAGCATGCAGGAACAGGCACATGCTTTGCTCGAAGAAGTGGGACGTACGAAAGGGATCAAGGGTAAACTGCTTCGCTTTAGCTTGAATGAGAAGTCGGTCGTCGGGAAACAACAAAAACTGTTCGAGCGCGTCACAGCAACGGATCAGGATACGATGCGGATCCAGCTGATGAAGTTCCCTGCCAAATGGTTACGGGAGCATCTTGCACACACAGACGTGTCACTTCGAGAACGATTGGTTCAATTGAACATTCCGACGCTCGCACTGACAGGAGACCGGGACGTTCAAACGGACGTCGAGCATCTAGATGAGCTCGCTGCACTTCACGTAGAGCATATCGAGGTACAAAAGATTAAGGACATGGACCATATGTTGAAACATTTCGATGGTGAGATGAGTATTTTGGACGTGAAAAAACAATATCGTTCACAACTCAGTGAACCGCTCCATCCTGAGCTACAGCATCAACTTCACGAATGGCTAAAGCGCCACGACTGGGCATCATGACGAACAAGACAGCGGAAACCTCTCCGCTGTCTTGTTTTATGTATGTAAGAACCGCTCAACGTTTTTCATCGAGAAATGACGGCTCCATTGAACGAAGTGTCCACCTGGTACGGCAATCAATTGTACAGAAGGATGAAGCAGTCGTTCCGCTCGTTTGACATGATGGAGCGTTCGCTTCGCCTCCTTCAAATCAATTCCCGTGAAATCCGCATAATACAGGTGCGTCGGGACTTGGACGCGTCGTAACAAGTCCTTAAAATCCAATCCATCATAACCAAACAACAAGTGTAAGCCACCGGTCGAAAGACGGGCCGATTGCTCGACAGCAGAACGAATCGATAACGTCGGCTCGACCCCGATTCGTCGACAGAACAGTTGGAACCGCTCTTCAGAAAACATGGGGTCACTCTTATTCACTTTCGTTTCAATCCAGTTCAAGAGGCGTCGTGGTGAATGGTGATACAGTAGACGTAAAAGCGGGAAGGCGAATCCGAAGATGCCATATTCCCGATATGGTAGCATAGCGTTCGGTTTATGTCCTTGGTCGAGAAGTATCAAATGCCTGACTTGGTCTGGATAATGGACTGCATAAGCCAGGGCGATGGCACCTCCCATCGAATGACCGATTAGTCGAACCGATTCAAGGTGTCGTGAGATTCGATACGTCTCGACCCAGTCCGCGAGTACTTTGGACGTGGCGAATGTATGTAGTCCCTCACTTTCACCAAACCCAGGTAGATCTAACAGGTGAACTTCGAAATCGTTATGTAATGCTTCGGTAAATAATTGGCCTTGTGACCCAGTGAATCCTCCACCGGGAAGGAAAAGTACAGGTTCACCTCGACCATGGACGGTTGCATGGAATTGTCTCACGTCATCTCTCCTTTATATAATGGAGTGCTTTCCATTCAAGTATAAAGATTGCTGGGAGTCAATTGAAGAAAAATCGCCATGTTTCTCAGGAGGCTCGCAACCAAATGTGGGTATAACATAGTGACAGGCAGATTACTGTCATCACGTCGTATACGTTCTGACCTTTCAAAGGAGGAATGAGGAATGAAGCTTTCAGGAAAAACGGCAATTGTCACTGGCGCAGGTTCAGGCATGGGGCGGGCCATCGCCAAACTGTTTGCGGAAGAAGGCGCACGAGTCGTCGCCTTCGACTTGAATGAAGATGCTGTGCAGGCGGTAGTTGATGAAATCAAAGCAGCGGGTGGGGAAGTTCTTGGCATTGCTGGTAACGTGACGACTCAAACGGATATTGACAAACTTGTCGATGCGGCGAAAGACACGTTCGGGTCGGTCGACATTCTCGTCAATAACGCGGGAATCATGGACAACTTCATGACGGTGGGAGAAGTGACGGATGAATTATGGGACCGTGTCCTTGGCGTCAATTTGACCGGACCGATGAAACTTTCACGTGCCGCCATCCAAGTGATGGAGAAGCAGAACCGGGGTGGCGTCATCATCAACAATGCATCGGTCGGAGGATTATTCGGTACACGAGGTGGTGCAGCGTATGTGGCCTCAAAACATGCGTTAATCGGATTGACGAAGAACATCGCGGCGACACATGGCACGCTCGGTAAGATTCGAGCAAACGCCATCGCACCGGGTGGCGTCAATACGAATATTGGATCAACCATCACAGCACCGAGCGAACTTGGGATGCGCGCCATTCAAGGGGCGGGGGAAGCCCCGATGGGAGAACCAGAGCAAATAGCGAACGTCGCCCTCTTTTTAGCATCGGATGATTCGAGCTTCGTGAATGGAGATGTTTTGAAAGCCGATGGTGGGTGGACCGCAAGATAAAAGAAAAGAGCTGGTTATTCGGCTCTTTTCTTTTGGTATTGTTTTCGATAGGCGAGCGGGGTGATTGCATGATGTGCTTTGAATGTCTGTACGAAGTGACTGACACTTGAGTAGCTCAGGCGATTGGCGATGTCTGCGATACCTTCCGTCAAATCTTCTAATAAAGTGGCGGCCCGCTCCATTCGCTTCATCTGTACATACGCAATAGGAGATGTGTCTCCAAAGAATACAAACAAACGAGAGCACTCACTTCGACTCACACTGCCCGCATGAGCGATTTGGGCTAATGTCGGTCTGTCCTCTATGTGAGCGTCGACATAAGCAAGCATATGACGAAGACTTTCCCGTTTGTTCTCATTCTTCATCGTTTCAGTCTCTTGCTGAATCCAGTAGCGCCAGATGACTGTACATTGAAGTGTCGCATCCATCAATGCGAGTGGACCGTCCGCAGATAAATGTTGAACGGCCCGTTCAATCGTCTGAATAATAGATTGATGACCTCGTTCCGGTTTTATCATATGTATGGACTTTTCAGTATTTAGATATGGCGTCACATATCGCTTCGCCAACTCGGGATGGAACAAAGCAGTCGGATCAAACTCGAGTAACCTCATCGGTGACGCTTCCTCGATTTTCTCAACCATGACACTTTGTCCTCGTGCCAAGAGAACGGCCTCTCTTGGATGAAGGGTGATGCTTTCTCCGTTCACTCGAATCACGGACGTCCCAGACTTGCAAAAAAGAACAGTGAAGTGATCAGTCACCTTTAATGTCAATGATCCGTGACGAATCATCTCGATACTCTTCAAAAGAGCCATCCTCCTCGTTTCGGAAATTTCCCGACATTTCATTTCGATTGTTCACGGAGAAACACTTTGAAATGAGCATGAACTGGGACGAATCTGACATTTTTATTCATCGTTCATTAAAAGATACAATCGAGTTTCTTCTATATAAGAGTTTAAAAAATCAGCCAACCGGTAAAAGCAGCATGCACGAGAATTGCAACAGGCACTCCGATTCGGAATTTCGGTTTTAGCGTCTTATGACGAAAGACGCGCATCGCCAAATAGGCACCGAACGCTCCACCGATCCATGCCATCGTCAACAATGTCCGCTCAGAAATACGCCAAGCTCCGACACGAGACCGTCGTTTATCGACAAAATATGACACAAACGCTAGTAAATTAGTCACAATGTAATATAGCAGTAATAGTTCCAAAGACCAAAACCTCCTTTTTTCTCTCTATAGTATATCTTAAATTGGCTCTGTGAAGCCGTTTCAATAGATTGAAACAATTTTCAGAAACCTCTCATCCTCGTGAATTGTTCTGTAAATGAACTGATAACACTCTCATATCGTCCTGTAATCGCTGTGAAATATACAGGTGTTACAGTAAGGGGGCGTTAGAAAAGGGAGGAATATTCTTATGAAAAAACCACTATTGACACTAACGGCACTCGCTGGCCTTAGTTTAGGAGTCGCTGCTCCAGCTTCGGCAGCATCAACACACACAGTTCAGTCTGGAGATACGCTCTATCGTATCGCCGTGAACAACAACGTCTCTGTAAACGACATCAAACAAGCGAACGGCTTAAACTCAAATATGATTTATCCGAACCAAGTCTTGAAACTTGGAAAGGCAGAAGCAAAATCACAAGCTTCTACTGCATCTAAAACGTATACAGTTAAATCAGGTGATACACTTTATCGTATCGCATTGAACCACGGGATCTCTGTCAATCAATTGATGACTTGGAACGGTCTTGATTCAGATCTTATTTTCCCTGGACAAGAGTTCGCCGTGAAAGGTGCAGCCGCTGCATCTGTAGCGAACGATGCGAAGACAACAGCACCGAAGACATCGACATCAGCACCTGTAACAAAAACTGCATCGTCTACAACGCAAACCCAAGCTCCGGCTTCAGGTCAGACAATGACAGTTGAAGCGACAGCTTATACACCATATTGTGCAGGATGTTCTGGTATCACAGCGACAGGAATCGACGTTCGTTCGAACCCGAACCAAAAAGTCATCGCGGTTGACCCTTCTGTCATTCCGCTCGGCTCTAAAGTATGGGTTGAAGGATACGGAGAAGCCATCGCAGGAGACACTGGTGGTGCCATCAAAGGAAACAAAATCGATATCTTGATGCCGACACAAGAGCAAGCACTTGCTTTCGGTCGCCAATCAATCACAATCAAAGTCTTGAACTAATTCAAGCTGATCAAAGACACTGCCATCGGGCGGTGTCTTTTTTTGTCTATACCTTCTCCCAAGGATTCTTCACTTTCGTCAGTCCGAGTCGCTTCGCGAGTGGTTTAATCGTCAATCCATGTAGGGCGACAGACGTTACGACTAAACCGAGTGTGATTGGCAACATCCGTTCCGCATCTTCAATTCCCAGTTCGGCAATCTCTTGTGCAAAGAAACCGGTCACCGTCATCGCAACAATACCTCGAGGGGCAATCCAGCTGATGAGTGCCCGTTCTTGAGCGGATAGCGGAGAACCGAGGAGCGACGTCTGCACCGAGATCGGTCGGACAAAAAATAAGATTCCGAGAATAGACAAGAGGAGAGGCCAGTCGAAAATGGCGAGTAAACTATCACGTGTCAAACTTGCCGTCAGAATGATGAAGACTGTCGAAACCAGTAAAATCGAAATGTTCTCTTTAAACTCACGAAGCTGTTTCAGAATATGCATATGTCCATGCTTTGAATTTGCCATCGTCAATCCCATTGCCGTTACAGCCAATAGCCCGACCTCGCTCATGACCCATTCACTGATTGAATATACGAGGAGGACCCCAGAGAACGTGAGGGTTGTTCTTAAATATTCAGGGACTTTCTCATTCCCGAACAAACGAATTAATAGATGTCCAACGGCAATCCCAAAGGCGACGGCGACGATACAGGACCAAAAAAATGGCAAGTGGCTCGCGAGCCCGTCGTTTTGATAGAAGATGAATCCCACTCGAACGACAAAGAGTCCAATCAAGGCGCCAAGAGGATCGACGATGATCCCTTCCCATTTCAAGACTTTAGCTGGGCGTGCGGACAAGTTAGCTTGTCGAAGTAACGGAATGATGACGGTCGGTCCGGTCACGACAAAGATGGCACCGAGCGTAAATGCTGGCAACCAATGAAAATCTCCAACCATGATGAGCAAAATCGAGGTCAAGATAAAAGAAACGAATACCCCGACCGTGACGAGACGAAAGATTGATCTCCGCAAATCGTCAATCTCCCTGAATTCGAGACTGAGGCTTCCTTCAAACAGGATGAGCGCCACCGCGATGGAGATGAGTGGGCTATAAAGCTCACCGAGTATCCGATCCGGCTCCAACCAACCGAAAATCGGTCCGACTAGAATCCCTGCAACCGTCATAATCAAGATGGCTGGAAAGTCAAATCGCCAAGCGAGTAACTGCGAAAGTGCACCGATGAGGACAAGTAAGCTGAACCCAATCATCATGTCTTCCATAAGCTTCCCCCCGTTTCTTCACTTCTTCATTAATGTATACCCAAATCAGGAAAAACATTTGCTAAGATTGTCTGATTTCGGGTAAGAATTGAAAGAAAGGGAGGGATACCATGGAAGTGACTATCGGACTCATTATCGTCATCATGACTTGGCTCATCTTATTGCTTAACCTCACGTTTGCAATCACCATTATCTTTTTTGAAAGGCGTGACATTGGAACGACTTGGGCGTGGTTACTCGTCCTCTTCTTCTTGCCTCTCATCGGATTCTTCGTCTACATCTTCTTCGGTCGATTGATCAAATCTCAAAACTTTTATGAAGTCGAAGAAGAGAAACGTGAAGCGTATCATCATCATGTGGCGGAGCAATTTGACCAATTGGACCAATCCATGGCACCGTTCAATCATCCACTTCTATTGAAGCACCGACGACTCGCACGATTGAATCTCGTATCGACGAATGCGATGATGTCTTTCCAGAACGATATCGACGTCCTTCACGACGGAAAAGAGAAGTTTGATCAACTGTTTCGAGATATCGAACAGGCGACGAAAGAAGTGAACATTCAATATTACATCATCCAAAACGATGCGCTGGGTCAATCGTTAATTCGCTTATTGACCGAAAAGGCAAAACAAGGATTACGTGTCCGACTCCTCTACGATGCGGTCGGCTCGAGGGGACTGAGGCACAAACACTTTAAGGACCTGCTGGCCCACGGTGGGGAAGTCAAATCGTTCTTTCCGTCCAAACTCGGCATCAACTTCCGCGTCAACAATCGAAATCACCGAAAACTCTGCGTCGTTGACGGAGAACTTGGTTATATCGGCGGCTTCAACGTCGGGGATGAGTATCTCGGAAAGGATGAGCATTTCGGTTATTGGCGAGATGTTCACTTACGAATTTCAGGCGACGCCGTTAAGGAATTGCTCGAACGATTCATCCTGGATTGGAATCGCTCTGTCCCGACACGAACGAAGGCACAGAAAGACGACTTTGTTTGGCCAATCGAAGGGATTGCTCGTCATGCGTCCCCGGTTCAAATCGTGACATCGGGTCCAAACTCGTCGACGGAGCATTTAAAGAATATGCTCGTCAAAATGATCACCCAGTCGAAAGAATGTATCTATATCCAGACTCCCTACTTCATCCCGGATGCAAGTTTCCTTGATGCCTGTCGAATCGCCCTGATGGCGGGTACTAAGATCAAACTGATGATCCCGAACAAGCCCGACCATATGTTTGTCTACTGGGCGACCTATGCGAACGCTGCGGAGCTCGTACGTTACGGGGCAGAAGTGTTCACGTATGAGGAAGGTTTCCTTCATGCGAAAACGCTCGTCATCGACGGAGAAGTCGCATCAATTGGGACGACGAACATCGACGCCCGAAGTTTCCGCCTCAACTTTGAAATTTCAGCGCTCGTCTTCGACAAAGACGTCGCTCAGTCCGTCATCGATGCGTTCGAGCGAGACGAGGCACGCGCTGAGCGGCTAACCATCGAACGATATGAATCGAGGACACGTTGGATTCGCTTCAAAGAGAGCGTGTCCCGCCTTCTCAGTCCAATTTTATAATGAAAAACATCCGGTCAGAAGGAACTCCTCTGCCGGATGTTTTTTAGCGTTTATTCACTTGTTCAACGAGTCGTTCGAATGAATCACTGATTGCTTGTGGCGCTTCCTTGTCCCCATACTCTGCGGCCTCTAACCAATCTGCATAAAGCCTGTGGTCCGTGAACTCGATTCGCTGCAACCAATCAGCCACCGTCTCCTCTCGATGACGTGGGTGATGCTGTTCTAACTTTCGTCCCGTCTCAAGAAGGCGAATCTGGCGAGGCGAGCGGACGATCCGCTTATCTGAGAGTGTCGGGTGGTGAATACTCCTAGGAATCATTCCATCTTCCTGGATGTCTTTTCGCTTCTGCAGATAGAAGAACAATCCTACCCCAAGAAGCAAGATCATTACAAACACTCCGATATAGAACAGCGAGTTATTCGATGCGGACGCGAGCAATGTCTCTTGCGCCACTGTCTCCGCATCTAGGTTCGGATTATCCGGTACGAGGAAGCGGTTTACGCGATCATTCGGGTCGAGTACGATTCCATCAAACCAGCTCCCGATCCACAAAAAGAATGGAGTGATCCAGGCGACGACATTACCAAACAATAGCTCTTTAATCGTACGAATGATGAGAGAGACAATCAGACC
This sequence comes from Exiguobacterium sp. 8A, assembly GCF_902506275.1. Classification (GTDB taxonomy): domain Bacteria; phylum Bacillota; class Bacilli; order Exiguobacteriales; family Exiguobacteriaceae; genus Exiguobacterium; species Exiguobacterium profundum. The sequence goes on from NZ_LR733630.1 coordinate 638,810, forward strand.
GATGCCTAGGCCGACGGTCAACATCGTCACCATCCGCTTGTAGTCGCGACGGTAATACAGGTTTCGTTGCCAAATCAAAAAGATGAACGGAAAGAGCACCATCGCGAGCGATTGCGATGCCGGGGGGAATAACCAGTCCGCCACCAAAAACAATACGCTCGCCATCGCGTAACGGTCCGTCCAATCCAACGTCCGAATGAATGCATGAACGTATGTGAATATCAAAAGCATGATGCTCATCTCATAAGAGAAATAAAGGGCACCGACGCTCATGATCGTCTGTACAATCAGTTGTGTATTCCGAGGGAGACGAAGTGTCAATAAGAAGAGCAATGGAAACACGTGCCCGATGTAAAATGCTGCGAAGACCCACCATAACCATCTCATTGACCGTCACCCCCCAAGCGGAGAATCGACTGATTCCCACTGTATTTGGCGACCTTTCGCTCAAACAAGGAGCGAGCAAGCGGAAAATCACTCTCGGACAGACAAGCGAACGTCGTCATAATCTTCCGAAAATGTACCTCACCACTTCCCGGTTGAAGGTCATACGTGATTCCATCCTTCGTAAGCGTCGGGACAATCAGACCGTAACTCGCATTTTCTTTCTCGAAATCACGGCATAATGCGGCAGCTTGCGAGATGAGGCGCTCCATCTGATAGGTGAGGGCACGCCCATCCTTCGTCAACAAGTCGAGGACGATGACATATTCATTTGCTTGTACCGGTTGCTCGGTACGGGCCAGCAGTTCGCCCGTCTTCGCATAGGCAGACCAATATAGCTGTCGCATCGGTTGCCCATGATATGGAGTGACCGATTGGAACGTCTCCGGGTCACGATAGGCACTATGACGAACCATCTCCTCACCTGGGAGAGTAGGGGGACGTTTCGGAATCGGATAGGGCGAAAACTCTGGGAAGACATAGCCGATGCGTGGGAGTGAGTCCTCTTTATAGAGCGAGAACATGCGTAACGGATCCCGAATTTCCATCCCGATAGCCTCTAGGCGGATAGGACCTCGCTTCTTCGCATGGAGCGGGATTGTGAAGTCGACAGTCGCATTCGTCTCGACAAAGTTCTCCTGCCGCCAAAACGCATGTCCTTCTGATTCCACGGTGGGATGCAAATAGCCGGATAGGCGGACAACGCCAAGCGGGACTTTTGCCGTCGAGACAAGTTTCAAGACATAGACGGCCTCGTCATTCGGAAAAAGTTTCATCTCCTCAGTGAGGTCGACATGGATTTGTTCTGCCAATCGAAACATAAAAGATGGCATGACCAGTGCATAGAGACTGAATCCAATCAATAGACTGGCAATCAAGACGTTCCCATAAAGTGCCGTAAAGACCCCGACGACGAACAGGAGCCACATATAGCCGGACTCGAGATAGCGTGGGCTGACTAACTGCATCTTACACCTCTGAGGGGACCGGGATGGTCTCGAGTACAGATTTGATCAACTTTGACGGCTTCGTCTTCAGCGACGCTTCGACCGTCAAGACGATTCGATGCCCTAAAATCGGAAGCGCGAGTGCCCGAATATCTTCTGGTGAGACATAGTCGCGTCCTTCCATATAGGCATGAGCCCGAGCCGCCATCGTATACGCGAGCGTCGCACGTGGACTTGGTCCAACCTCGATGTCACGATGATGACGAAGTGACTCCATCAAATCCAGTAAGTAATCCTCCATCGCCTCGTGGAATCGGACATCTCGTACCTCTTGTTGCATCTTCAACAATTCGTCCTGTTGCAGAGAGAAAGATTCTGAAGCGAGGTGCTCATTGCGAATCAGTCGTCGTTCGGAATCTCGCGAGAGGGGAGCAAGTGTCAATTTGAATAAGAAACGGTCCAATTGAGCCTGCGGGAGCGGAAACGTCCCTTGTCCATCGAATGGGTTTTGAGTGGCAATCATAAAGAATGGTTCCGGTAGCTTGAGCGACACTTCCCCGAGTGTCACTTGACGTTCCTGCATCGCCTCAAGCAACGCAGATTGTGTACGTGGCGTCGTCCGGTTAATCTCATCGACAAGTAGAATCGATGTGAAAATCGGACCCGTCCGACGTTCGAACGCTCCGGTCGTCGGATTGAATAACTCCATTCCTAAAATATCACTTGGCAATGTATCCGGGGTACACTGTACACGCTGAAATGTCGCTGATATCGAACTTGCCAAACTACGGGCAAGTGTAGTCTTCCCCGTACCGGGACGGTCCTCGAGTAAAACGTGACCTCCTGATAGTAATGCAATCGAAGCGAGCTTGATGGCTTTCGATTGACCAATGACTTGATCATTCAAATGTGAAACCCATGGATGGTTCATTCAAAATCCCCCTATATTTTTCTGATAATTAAGAAAATCATAGCATAATCGGTTCAGGAGATGTATCAAAAATCCATTTCACTAAAAAAGACCGACCGGCATAAGCCAGTCAGTCAACGTTTTGGAGAATCCAAGTATCGTTCAAAATGACGTTCGAGCCATTCTTGGAAAAAGGACATGAACGTACAGATTGCCCAGTAGATCAACGCCACGACGATATACACTGTCATGTAGTCGAACTCTCGTCCACCGACGATCTTGGCCTTATTAAATATCTCAGGTACCGTGATCATCGCAGCGAGCGAACTCGCTTTAATCAGATCGAGAAAAACGTTCGAGAGCGGCGGAAGGGCGATCCGTGTCGCCTGCGGTAAGACGACCCCCTTCAATGTCAACCATTTCCCCATCCCGAGTGAACGAGCCGCCTCAACCTGTCCGTCATCGACCGCGCGAATCGAGGAGCGGATGATCTCAGCGATATAGGCGGCAGAATTCAGACTAAATCCGAGAATGGCTGCCGTCAAAGCGGCGAACTCGATTCCGATGAACGGGAATCCCGAATAGAGGATGAACAGAATGATCAAGATGGGGACTCCACGCATGAACGAGATATAGAAAGTCGACGGATAGCGAAGGAGTCGTGTCGGAGACAATTTCCCGAGCGCCAGCAAAAGACCAAGCAGGAGACCAAAAAACATGCTGATGAACGAGATCCAAAGCGTATTCGGTAACCCGCCCAACAGGTAAGGAAACGATTGGATCGCCAGGTCTACGTCAAAGATGGCGTCCCATTTGACATCTGAGAACGACATGCCAACATTACTTCGTTTCGACGATTGTTGCGTCTACGTCAGGTTCTACCGAAACATCGGCACCATTATAGAATTGCTCAGATAGTTCTTTGACTGTACCATCTTCAAGCATTTCATCTAGTACACGGTCGATGTTCTCCTGGAGCTCGTCATTTTCTTTATCCATCAAAAATGCTACTTCTTGCGGGTTATAGGCGATATCCGGATGAATCGTGATATCGAACTCAGGGAAGAAAGCAAGTGCCAACGTTTGAAGATAATAGTCGTTCAAGATGACATCGGTCCGTCCCGTTGAAACGTCGCGCAAGTACTGATCGTTCGTGGCGTTGTCATAGATGACTTCTTCTGCTCCATACTCTCGAGCCACATCCATGAAGACAGTCGTCGCTTCACCAGCGGCTTTCTTGCCTTTCAAATCCTCGAGTGATTCAATTCCAGAGAGGTCGCTCTTGCGAACGATAGCAGTCCCGTAAGTGTATTTATACGGTTTTGAGAAGGCGAACTTCTCTTTACGGTCTTCTGTTACCGAGATATCATTTGCAGCGATGTCGATTTGACCGTTCTGAACACTCGTTAACATGTTGTCAAATGCCATTTCTTTGAACTCGATTTCGAGATCAAGGCGTTTGGCGACTTCCTTCATGAGTTCGACGTCAAAACCTGTCAACGCGTCGCTCTCTTCTTCACGGAAAGAAGCGGGGTAGAGGGTGCCGGCAGTGCCGACTGTCAATGTCCCTTCTTCTTGAATTTCTTCCCAAAGTGACGTGTCTGCTTGATTCGTGCTATCATCACCACAAGCGGCAAGTGGGATTGCTAAAAATAAAGTTGCTGCCAAACCTTTAGTCGTTCGTTTCACAAGAATTCCTCCTTAAGATGGTTCATCTGTCTAAAAATAGCATGACTTCAGCGGTCTAGCAACTGTGAAACATAGTTTAAACAGGTGAATTTAAAATTTGAAACGTTTATTCATAAAGCGTTATCATTCCGATGAATGCTAAATTCACACGAATGATACAGAAGTAAAATTCAAGTGAGACAGAATCGATGGACCTTAAAATAATGATTGAAAGTTAGTTAAAAGAGATGAATGAAGAACTAATACGCAATAGAGGAGGCGGAGCGGATGAGTATGATTCGAATCAGAGCCCTAGATGAGGCGCATGTTCACATTGTGAATGATGCAAATGATCCTTTTCCAATCATCGGACGGATAGTTCCCAGTTACATAAACGGTCAATGGTCTTATGTTGAAGAGCTAGATGTCGTGACGAAAGAAACCTCATTTCCAGAAGACCGGATTGATTGGACGCAGTATATCGAACATGACAATCGAATCGTCTTTTTAGCGATGGACGCTGATGAATGTGTCGGACAAATCCGACTCGTGAAGGATTGGAGTCGCTTTGCATACATTGAAAATATCGCGATCCGTCAAACATATCGTAAACGTGGGATTGGACAAATGTTGATCGAAACAGCCGAACAGTGGGCAAAAGAGAAACGGATGATTGGTTTGTCGCTTGAAGCTCAGAACGATAATCTCATTGCTTGTCGTTTCTATGAAAGACAGGGATTTCAACTTGGTGGCGTCGATTCAACAAAACAATATGCAAATCCACAAATTGAATTGACCTTGTACTGGTACAAGATTTTTAAGGAATAGGGAACTTCAGTCAGAGCAATTTTTTGCTCTATTTTTCACTAGTTTACATAACATATATTATCAGTAAAAATAATAACTCATCTCATTATCTTAGTATACTTATGATAGTGAGATGAGATTTGAATTTAAGACGTATGCGTATATCGGATCAATGTGACGCCATGTTCTGGTTCGAATTCGGCACTCGGTTCAAATCCAAGTTTCGTATACAGACGCTTCGCCGGTCCGTTATGCTTGCCCGTATGCACGTAAATCAACTTTCCTTTGTGAATGCTCAATATGTGTTCGAGTAACGTCGTCGCCAGTCTCGCCCGAAAGTATGTCGGGTCGATACATAGTTTCGTGATTTCAACAGTTTTCTCAGATGCTTCCACCGTGACAAACCCAATCAACCGCTCCTCGATATATAAGCCATAACTCGTGCCTGGTAAGTTTTGAATGACATCGATCGTCTCATAGCGCGCCGGGATTTCGTCAAACCCGAGCAGTTCCGCTTCGACCGCATAAGCGTTACGTTGAATCTCGAGCATCTGTTGGGCTTGCTCAAATTGATGAATGGCAACTTCTTTCAGCTGCATGGTGCAACCCTCCCGTTAACGGATAAACTTTCTCGCCTGCTTCCGTTTCGCCCGTTTCAACGCCAAATAGAGCCGGTGTGTCCCTTTGAGTGGCGGACCGTGCCCGACGAAAGTAAGGAGTGGTGACAAGTCCACTAGCCGCTCCGCACTCTCGACCGCAACGGACCGATTCCATGTCGCGAGTCCTGGTAATGGGAATAACGGCCGAACATCTCCAGCCACCGCTGCCCCTCCCTGAGTTTGAAAAGCGTCACCTGCAAATAATACCCGATTTACCTCGTCATAGTACGCAATCGATCCTGGTGTATGACCCGCTGCATCGAGGACACGTAAACCGAATAACCGCTCACCAATCTCTAGTACCGCATCCGGTGTAGAACGAATCGTCGGCAAAGAACCACGAATCTTATTCTGCTCTTCTTCCTCTAGCGACCGATCTCCCGATAAGAGGCGGGCATCACGTCGGGAGATGAAGAGTTCAGCGAGCGGATGCTCTGCTTTGATGGTGTCCACCCCACCGACATGATCCCCATGAGCATGCGTTAACAATATCGCGAGGAGTGGCTTGTCTAGCTCGGCGATATACGACAGGATATCGGTCGCGTTCCGCTCCAGCGCCGTGTCGATCAAGACGAGTCCGAGCTCATGCTCAAACAGTTGAACGTTGATTGGTAGTACGGGAGCGTAAAAGGTCAGTTGATGGATATGTCCATATCGTCTTACTTGCATCATTGAGCCTCCTAGTCGAATAAAGTGGTCCAGTCTTCTTCTTGCCAATGCGCGTCAAAGCACATATGAATCTGTTCGATCGTATTGCGGGCAAGGGAGAGCTCAGGTAAATCGTCTCGTTCAAAGAAACCGACGTCACTCGTCTCCACGCCGGCGCTCCCCTCCCCGTCACCAATCAATGCACACTCGATGAAAAGCTTGTAATAATGCTCCGAGAGAGGTGGGTGTGGATGTTCATGCATATCGAACAAGGCGAGCAACCGTACTGGAATCACATCCAGGCCAGCCTCCTCCTCTACTTCTTTGATGATATTCGAGGCAGGAGAGCGATTCACTTCACAGAAACCGCCGGGTAAGGTCCACAACCCATCTGACCGCTCCTTCACGAGCAGGATTCGGTCATCTTTGAAGATGACGCCTCGCACATCAAGTTTCGGAGTCGGATAACCGTCCACATGAACGAGTTGTAAGATGGCCTCGTTCGATAAGTCCGAGTGCCGTTCATACATCTCTCTTACGATTTCTTGTAACTCTTCGTACCGTTCTCGGTCATATTGATCACGCGTGAACGTCAGACCGGCCTGAGACAGCGCCTGAATCCGTTTCGCCCACGTCAGCCATTGAGACATATAGATCCCCCTATCTTTTGTCCTACATGTCTTTTTCGGCAAATTGATGCATTCTTCCTTTTCATAACTCACATTCTCTGACATCAGTTTTCAATCACGCATACTAAAAGAAAATGGAGGTGAGATGTTGAGGATACGCTATGAATTAATCAGATTCAGAAAAGATCTCGCACGTTATACCATGTCCGACTTGCGATACAAGCATGCCCCGAGCATCTGGTCCATTGGCCAAATGTTTGACCATCTCATTTTGGTCGCAGAGGAGTATTTAGAAGAGGCCGACCGCTGCCTACGTGGTGAGGGTGAACTCGGTGGAGAGAAGACGTCTTTTGGAGAAAAGTTGTTCGAACGGGGAGACTTTCCACCGATAAAAATCGAGCTCCCACCTGAGATGAATCAACCACCGAACAATACTGACTCGAAAGATCGATTGCGAGAACGCATGACCATCTTAATCTTAAAGATGGATACGTTGGAATCCTGTTTGAATGATGCAGATGACAATCGAAAGACGCTTCACGGTGGGTTCGGCTGGCTGAATGCGAGAGAATGGTTCAAACTCATCGAGATGCACACGCGGCACCATCGACGACAACAACACGATCTAGAGACATGGCTACGACAAAAAGACCTGTGAACGGCGAATCAGCCAAATCACAGGTCTTTTGATTAATCGAGATACACGTCCTCGATTTCACCGAACGAGTCTTCGTCAAAGACGAACGAGCCGTTGGCATAGCGATCGAGTAGCGTAAGGGTTTTTGTCTTCACTTGCTTTGCTTTTTCTTTCCCAACGATATGAAGCGTCTCATCCCCATGTACCGGAAGCACACGACGGATTTGGTGCGGTTTTGATTTGACCTCACGAATGAGCATCGTCCCCCGAAGGTTGCGGTTCGTACAGTCGAACTGGTCCTCGAGCTTCATCTTCTTGACCGCTCCCCGTTGCGTCACGAGAACGAATAATGGTGGTGTGAAGAAGGAGAAGGCATCGGCGACGAGGTCACCGTCTTTCAGGTTCATCGCCTTCACACCGGCTGCCCGCTGTCCGACGACAGGGACATCATCCTCTTTGAACCAGAGCCCGTATCCACGCTCTGAAACGAGGAACAACTGCCCTGGACCGTCACTGATCCCGGCGAAGACGACCTCGTCGTCACCTTTCAGCTTCAAGGCCATGAGTGGTTTCGATTTCCGCTGCGCGTCGTAGTCGCGTAACGGTGTACGTTTGACCATCCCGTCTTTCGTCACGAAGAGGCAATGGGCGTCCGTATCAAACGTCGAGACGACGTCTGCCGAGATAACCTGTTCCCCTTCAATCGGAACGAGGTTGGCCACGTGTTGTCCGGAATCCTTCCACTTCGATTCTGGAATCTGATGGATCGGGATGAGGAGGTAGCTGCCCTTGTTCGTCCAGACGAGCAAGTGGTCCGTTGTCATGGCTTGTGTCGTAAGGAGTGGACGATCCTTGTCTTTCATCTCCGGTAAAACGTCACTCGACGCTCCGTACGAACGCATCGAGGCACGTTTGACGTACCCGTCACGGCTGACGAATACCATCGTCTCTTCGACAGCAATCATAACTTCCGTCTTCAGTTTTAATTCCTCAACTTCCGACTCGATGACCGAACGACGGTCATCTCCGAACTCGTCACGCAATGCCATAAGTTCTTTCACGATCAACTTCCGTTTTGTCGCGTCCACGTCGAGGATGTTTGAAAGGCGGGCAATCTCTTTTTGGAGCGCCTTTGCTTCTTTTTGCAACTCGACGATGTCCGTATTCGTGAGTCGATACAATTGGAGCATGACGACGGCTTCGGCTTGTCGTTCCGTGAATGAGAACCGCTCCATCAGTTTCTTCTTCGCGTCCGCCTTGTCTTTGGCGGAACGGATCAATTCAAGTGTCTCATCGAGGACTGAGATAGCTTGTTCTAAGGCATCGACGATTTCAGCGCGTTTCTTCGCCTGCTCGAGCTCGAACGTCGTCCTGCGCGTCACGACCTCTTCGACATGCTTCAAGTAAGCATCGATGATCGGGATGATTCCCATCTGCTTCGGCGTCCGGTTCACGATGGAGACCATATTATAGTTATAGGCGAGTTGCAAGTCCGTATGCTTCAAGAAGAAGTGAAGCACACCTTCTGCGTCGGCCTCTTTCTTCAATTCGATGACGACCCGAAGTCCCGTCCGATCTGTTTCGTCACGGACTTCTGCGACGCCTTCGACCTTTTTATCGAGGCGGAGCTCTTCCATTTTTTTGACGAGGTTCGCCTTATTCACTTCATACGGAAGTTCTGTGATCGTGATCTGTTCACGGCCACCTTTTAATTGCTCAATCTCGGACTTCGCCCGGATGATGACCTTCCCTTTACCGGTCTCGAACGCCTTTAGGATACCGTCTTTACCCATGACCGTCCCCCCGGTCGGGAAGTCAGGACCTGTGACATACTCGAGCGCATCTTTAGCGATATCGACCTGGCCTTTCAAACGTGCGATGGCAAGGTTGAGGACTTCTGTCAAATTATGCGGTGGGATCTCCGTCGCATAACCGGCTGAAATCCCTGTCGTTCCGTTCATGAGCAGGTTCGGGAGGAGCGACGGCAAGACGAGCGGTTCTTCCGTTGAATCGTCAAAGTTCGGCGTGTAATCGACCGTATTCTTCGCAATTGACGTCAACATGACACCCGCAATCTTCGAGAGACGGGCTTCCGTGTAACGCATGGCCGCCGCCGGGTCACCATCCATCGATCCGTTGTTCCCATGCATGTCGATGAGCGGATACCGGAGTTTC